>NZ_JAJONB010000002.1:0-746687 GCF_024700005.1 Sphingomonas sp. J344
CTACCTCGCGGGCACGGGCGGCAACACCGGCCTGATCGCGGCGCAGGTCGGCGACCCGCAGACCTTTGGCGGGACGATCAAGTTCAACTTCTGATGGAATGTCGGCGACGCTGCGGGTTCTGAACGCGGGGCCGAACGTCGTCGAACAGGGGAGGGGGCCGGGATGGCTCCCAGGGCTTCCTCCCCGACTCAATTTGGCGGCTTTACCGCGACGGCAGCTCCGGGCGTGCGATCGTGCCCACCAACACCGGTATCTTGTAAGTGTTCGGTCAGCGGAGCGGGCCGCTGCCTTGCCCCAAAATGTCAAACGCCCGGGCCGTTTCCGACCCGGGCGCCTGCGTGACGATGCCTCGTCAGCCCCCTTAAGTGGCCACTTCTGCCCGCGCATCCTTTGCAGGACGGGGCTGAAGAGCCTCCCCGAACCACGGCCATTGCCATTGCTTCGTGGCGCTTTGCTAGGATGGCGACGGAGTGTTGTCACGGGGCGATAACCCTGTTGGGACTCTTTGCGTTCACCCTGTGTTGATTTGGCAACAGCGCGATTGCTTGTGCCCCCGCCACCCCCTAACACCGCGCCCATGCTGCTTTCCCGATATGAACGCATGATCGCGCGCCGGTATCTGCTGCCGGGCCGGGGCGAGGCCTTTATCGCTCTGGTCGCGTCGATCAGCCTGGTCGCGGTGATGCTGGGCGTTGCCGCTCTGGTGATCGTGATGAGTGTGATGAACGGCTTTCGCGCCGAACTGTTCGACAAGATCACGGGACTTAACGGCCATGCAGTGGTGCAGGGCTATGGCGGCCAGTTGCGCGACTGGCGCGAGGTGGCGACGGAGGCGCGCAGGACGCCGGGCGTGACCAGCGCCACGCCACTGATCGAGCAGCCGTTGATGGCAAGCTTTCAGGGGCGGGTCGAAGGCGTGCTGATCCGCGGCATGACCGTCGCCGACCTGCGCGCCAACCCGACGCTCAACCGCAATGTGGTGATGGGCCGGATGGCCGAGCTGACCCCCGACTGCGAATGCGTAGCGATCGGGTCGCGCCTCGCCATGACGCTGGGCGCGTCTTTGGGAAGCAATGTCCAGCTGATCAGCCCGCAGGGGCCGTCAACGCCGTTCGGCACCGTGCCGCGAATCGTATCCTATCGCGTCGCCGCGATTTTCGAGGTCGGGGTCTATGACTACGACAAGGCGTTCGTGGTCATGCCGATGGAGACCGCGCAGACATTGCTGCTGATGGGCGATTCGGTCAGCATGGTCGAGATCGATACCGAAGACCCCGACCGTGTCGGCGAAATCCTCGCCCCGCTGGCGCAAAAGGTGGTGCAGAGCGCGCAGCTGTCAGACTGGCGCACGCTGAACGCGACGCTGTTCGAGGCATTGGCGGTGGACCGGCTGGTCACCTTCACCGTCCTGTCGATCCTGATTCTGGTCGCGGTGTTCAACATCCTGTCGTCGCTGATCATGCTGGTCCGCGCCAAGACCCGCGACATCGCGATCCTGCGCACAATGGGGGCGACGCGCAGCGGGTTGATCAAGATCTTCGTGACGGTCGGCACCGCGATCGGCGGGCTGGGGATCGTCGCCGGGCTGATCCTCGGCTTCATCCTGCTCTATTTCCGCCAGGGGGTGTTGAGCTTCCTCGGCTTCATCACAGGGCAGGAGATCTGGGATCCGCAAATGCGTTATCTGACCGAATTGCCCGCCAAGACCGACCCGGTGGAGGTCGCCAGCATTGCGCTGATGGCGCTGGGGTTCAGCTTCCTCGCGACGCTCTACCCCGCGTTCAAGGCGGCGAGCACTGATCCGGTACAGGTGTTGCGTTATGAGTGAGCCAGTCCTCCAGACAATGGGCCTGCGCCGCGCCTTTACACAGGGCGATACCACGATCGAGGTGCTGCGCGGCATCGACCTGTCGGTGGAGCCGGGCGAGATCGTCGCGCTGCTCGGTCCATCGGGGTCGGGCAAGTCGACGCTGTTGCAAGCGGTCGGCTTGCTGGAAGGCGGGTTCGAAGGATCGATCCGGATCGCGGGGATCGAAGTGGCGAAACTAGAGAGCCATGAGCGAACCGTGACTCGGCGCGACAAGCTCGGCTTCGTCTATCAGTTCCACCATCTGCTGCCTGACTTCGACGCGCTCGAGAATGTCGTGCTGCCGCAACTCATTCAGAACGCGACCGTCGCCGATGCGCGAGCACGGTCGGAGGCGCTGCTGACCGCGCTCGGCCTTGGCGCGCGGCTAACCCATCGGCCGAGCCAGTTGTCGGGCGGCGAGCAGCAGCGCGTCGCGGTCGCCCGGGCGCTCGCCAACCGGCCGGCCCTGGTGCTGGCGGATGAGCCGACCGGCAATCTGGACGAGAAGACCGCCGACGTGGTGCTCGCCGAATTCCTCCGGCTGGTACGCGGCGAGGGCGCGGCAGCGCTGATCGCGACGCATAACGAGCGGCTGGCGGCGAAGATGGACCGCGTGGTGCGGTTGCATGAGGGGCTGTTGGAATGAAGCTTGCCCATCTGGCTCTGGCCGGGGCGGGCATCGTGCTGCTTGGCGCTGCTGGCTATGGTGCGGCGACACTCATCGAGCATGGTGGCTTGCCGTTCCGCACGTTGGGCGTCGTGTCCGAGAGCATGGCACCGACGCTGAGACCCGAGATGCGGGTCACCGCGCGCAAGACGCCCCCTGAGACGCTGCGACGCGGGAGCATTGCGGTATTTTCGGTTGGTGATTCCTTTTGGGTGATGCGAGTCATTGGCGTGCCGGGCGATCGTGTGGCGATGCGCGAGGGACGCGTCGTGCTCAACGGCACCCTGGTCCCGCAATCCGATGCGGGAACGCTGTCGATTGAAGGCGAGCAGGCCCGCATCCTGGCGGAAACACTACCGGGTGAGCGCAGCTCGTATCGCGTGCTGGATCTCGGATACACGGCCGGCGACAACATGCCCGAAATCAACGTGCCGGCGGGACGGCTGTTCGTGCTTGGCGACAACCGCGATAACGCCGCTGACAGTCGGTTCCCGGCGGAACCGACCGGCGGCAGCGGCATGATTGCGTTTGCGGATGTCTACGGGATCGTGCGCGCAGAAGATCTGGGCGTTGAATAGGAGAGCGATGTGACCACGATCACCGAAATCCCGGTCACCACGGCCAGCGGCGAGCTGGCGGATCTGTCCGAGTTCGCGGGCAAGGTGCTGCTCATCGTCAACGTCGCGTCGAAATGCGGGTTTACGCCGCAATATACGGGGCTCGAGGAACTGCACCGCCGCTATGGCAAGCGCGGGTTCGAGGTGCTGGGCTTCCCGTGCAACCAGTTTGGCGCGCAGGAGCCGGGGGATGCGGCGGAGATCGCGAATTTCTGTTCGCTGACCTATGACGTGACCTTCCCGGTCTTCGGCAAGATCGACGTCAATGGCACGGACGCAGCGCCGCTGTATCGGTGGCTCAAGAAACAGGCTCCGGGGCTGTTCGGGACCGAGGGGGATCAAGTGGAACTTCACCAAGTTCCTGATCGACCGCGAAGGGAATGTGGTCGAGCGCTATGCGCCGCAGACCAAGCCCGAGGATATCGCGGCGGATATCGAAAAATTGCTTTAGGCGATCCAGAAGTTAGCCACCCCGGCCTTGTACCGGGGTCCACTCATCCGCCAACGCCACGATTCAGCCTCCGCCACCGCGCTTGCCCTCTGGTGGACCCCGGCACAGGGCCGGGGTGACGATGAGTCGTGTGGATAAGCTGTGGAGAACCTTCGCGAGCGGGTTCCGCCACCGCTGAAGGATACATATAACCACCTCTATGCCCCATTCCGGCTTTGTCCCCCTCCGCGTCTTCTCCGCCTACACGATGCTCGAAGGCGCGATCGAGCCAAAGGCGATTGCGACGCGGGCGCGCGAGCTGGGGTTTCCGGCGGCGGGCCTCTGCGACCGCAACGGGCTTTACGCGGCCATGCCCTACTCGGATGCGGCGAAGAAGGCGGGGGTGCAGCCGATCATCGGGTCGTTGCTCTGCGTCGAGCGCCCCGACATGCCCGACGGCGTCACGCCACCGCTCGACTGGCTGGCTCTGTTTGCGCAGGACGCGACGGGATATGAAAATCTTTGCCACCTTGTCTCGATGGCGCATCTCGACCGACCGATCGAGAAGGACGCACATGTGCCCTTTTCCGCGCTGGAAGGACGCACCGACGGGCTGATCGCGCTGACTGCGGGGCGTGAAGGTGGGCTGACCCGTCTGTTCGCGGAAGAACAGGACGACGCCGCCATCGCCTATGCCGATCGGCTTCAGGGGCTGTTCGGCGACCGACTGTACATCGAGATCATCCGGCGGCTGGACGAGGTCGAGGCGCGGGCCGAGCCCAAGCTGCTCGACCTGGCCTATGACCGCGGCATTCCGATCGTCGCGACCAATCCGGTCAGCTATGCGGTGCCCGATTTCCATCAGGCGCATGACGCGATGCTTTGCATCGCTGGCTCCGCCTATGTCGCGAGCGACGAGCGCCAGCGGTCATCGCCCGACGCTTGGATGAAGCCCGCGACCGAGATGAAGCGGCTGTTCGACGATCTGCCTGAGGCGATCGACAACACGCTGGTGGTCGCGCAGCGCTGTGCCTTTGCCGCGCCAAAGCGCAAGCCGATCCTGCCAAGCCTGGCCGGCGATATCGAGGGCGAGGCACGGCAGCTGCGCGACGACGCGCGCGCGGGGCTTGAGGCGCGGCTGGAGTATGCCGGGATCACCGATCCGGCCAAGCGGCAGGAATATTTCGACCGGCTGGCGTTCGAGACCGACATCATCGTCCAGATGGGATTTCCCGGCTATTTCCTGATCGTTGCGGACTTCATCAAATGGGCCAAGGCGAACGGGATTCCGGTGGGGCCGGGGCGCGGTTCGGGCGCGGGCAGCGTTGTCGCCTGGGCGCTGACCATCACCGACCTCGACCCGCTGGCGCTGGGGTTGCTGTTCGAGCGGTTCCTGAACCCGGAACGCGTGTCGATGCCCGACTTCGACATCGACTTCTGCGAAACGCGACGCGGCGAAGTGATCCGTTACGTCCAGCAGAAATATGGGCGCAATCAGGTCGCGCAGATCATCACCTTCGGAACGATGAAGGCGCGCGCGGTGCTCAAGGACACCGGGCGCGTGCTTCAGATGAGCTATGGCCAGGTCGACCGGCTGGCCAAGCTGGTGCCGAACCATCCGACCGATCCGTGGACGCTGTCGCGCTCGCTCAACGGCGTTTCCGAGTTCAAGGCGGAGTATGACGGCGGCGCCGATGTCCGCCACCTGATCGATCTTGCGATGCGGCTCGAGGGGCTGCCGCGCCACTCATCGACCCATGCCGCGGGCGTGGTGATCGGCGACCGGCCGCTGGCGGAGCTGGTGCCGCTGTATCGCGACCCGCGTTCGGACATGCCGGTGACGCAGTTCGACATGAAATATGTCGAGGGCGCGGGGCTGGTGAAGTTCGACTTCCTTGGACTCAAGACGCTGTCGGTGCTGCAAAAGGCGGTCGATCTGCTCGCCGCGCGCAACATCACGATCGACCTTGCCGCGCTCGGCTGGGACGATCCGGCGGTGTACGAACTGCTCCAGCGCGGTGAGACGGTGGGCGTATTCCAGCTCGAATCCGAAGGGATGCGGCGCACGCTGACGGCGGTGCGGCCGACCAATTTCGGCGACATCATCGCGCTCGTCTCGCTCTATCGCCCCGGCCCGATGGACAACATCCCGATGTTCGGCGCGCGCAAGGCCGGGCGCGAGCCGATCGAATATCCGCACCCGCTGCTGGAGGGGATCCTCGAGGAAACCTACGGCATCTTCGTCTATCAGGAACAGGTGATGCAGGCCGCGCAGATTCTGGCCGGCTATTCGCTCGGCGGCGCGGATCTGCTGCGCCGCGCGATGGGCAAGAAGATCAAGGCCGAGATGGACGCGCAGCGCGCGCTGTTCGTCGAGGGCTGCGCCAAGGTGAACAATATCCCCGAGGCCAAGGCCAACGAGCTGTTCGACTTGATCGACAAGTTCGCTGGCTACGGCTTCAACAAGTCGCACGCGGCGGCCTATGCGCTGCTCGCCTATCACACCGCGTGGCTGAAGGCGCATTATCCGCACGAATTCTACGCCGCGTCGATGTGCTTCGAACTCGGTCAGACCGAGAAGCTGGCGATCTTTGTCGAGGATATGAAGCGGCTCGGTACGCCGTGTTTGCCCCCCGACATCAATGCGAGCGAGGCCGAGTTTTCGGTGGCCGAGCATGGTGACGGGTTCGCTGTCCGCTATGCGCTTGCGGGTCTAAAGGGCGTGGGCGAACGCGCGATGGAGCTGCTGGTCGAGGAGCGCCAGGCCAAGGGCCGGTTCCAGAGCCTCGACGATTTCGCGCGACGGGTGGACCCGCGGCTGCTCAACAAACGCCAGGTCGAGGCACTGGCCGGGGCGGGGGCGTTCGACAGCGTCGCGCCCGACCGCGCCAAGGTCCATGCCGCCGCCGAGACGATCATGGCGGTGGCGCAGCGCACGCACGAGAATCGCACAAGCGGGCAGGGCGGTCTGTTCGGTGAGGCCGAGCCGGTCGGGTCGGCGATCCAGCTGCCCAAGAGCGCGAACTGGACTTTGGGTCAGCGGATCGAGGCGGAGAAGGAGGCGTTTGGTTTCTTCTTCTCGGCGCACCCGCTCGACCGCTATCAGCATCTGGCGAAGCTGCATTCAGCGCGGAGCATTGCCAGCCTCAACGACATCGAAATCGCCGAGGGCGGGCGTGCGGGCGCAACGATTGCCGCGCTGATCGAAGATGCGCGGTGGCGCACCTCCGCGCGGGGCAAGCGCTACATGATGGCGACGCTGTCGGATGCGAGCGGGACAGTGCCGTGCACCTGTTTCGAGGAACATAGCGCCAAGGAGATGGAGGATGCGGCGCGTGTCGGCGGCTGCGGCATCCTGACCGTCGAGCTCGACCGGCGGCCGGGCGAGGACAGCGCGCGGGTGACAGTGCGCAAGGTCCAGCCGTTCGAGGGGATGGCGAAGGATGTGCGGCTGACGCTGCGCATGGCGGTGCGCGAGGCCGGGACGATGGCGGCGGTCGCCAAGCTGCTGGAGGATGCGCGCGGCGGGCGATGCGAGGTGGTGGTCGATGCGCCCTTGCCCGACGGCGGCGAGGCGGAATTGGTGCTGGGGCGCAATTTCCGGCTCGACGGCGAGCTGGCAACGCGGATCGTGGGGCTGCCGGGAATCGAGCGCGCAGAGCTCAAGCCCACCGCGCAGCCGCGACTGGCGCTGGCAAGCTGAGCGTGACTGGCACCAAAAGATAAAAAGCTGGCGCAGAAAGCGAACAAATCCGCTTTCCTCTTTCCTAAACCGCGTCCTGATCGCACTATGGGTGACGGACGCGGAAACCCGCGCAGATTTGGGAGAGAGCGATGCTGGGCGCGATGCAGGACTTCGAACTTCGGGTACCCCGGGTCATCGAGCATGCCGAGCGTGAATATGGATCGCGCGAGATCATCAGCCGCTGGGCCGATGGCAGCGAGACGCGCACCGACTGGGCAGGGATCGGGCGTGACAGCCGCAAGCTGGCGCAGGCGCTGGAGCGGCGCGGTATCCGCAAGGGCGACCGCGTTGCGACGCTGGCGATGAACCACAGCCGTCACCTGGTCGCCTGGCACGGCACGATCGGGATGGGCGGCATCGTCCATACGATCAACCCGCGGCTGTTCGAGGATCAACTCGCCTATATCGGCAACCACGCCGAGGACCGGGTGCTGATCTATGACAAGGCGTTCCAGCCGATCGTCGACAAGCTCAAGCCGCAATGGAAGACGATCGAGCATTACATCGTGTTCGACGGCGACGGGCCGGACAGCTTTGAGGCTGTGATCGGGGCCGAGGACGGCGACTATGCCTGGGTCGAAGGCGACGAACGTGAGCCGTGCATGCTGTGCTATACCAGCGGCACGACCGGCAATCCGAAAGGTGTTCTCTACACCCACCGTTCATCGATGATCCACGCTATGGCGGAGTTGCAGCCGGCTGTGTTCGACCTGTCGACCCAGTCGGTGGTGCTCCCGGTCGTGCCGATGTTCCACGCGGTGGGCTGGGGCCTGCCCTTTGCCGCGCCGATGGCCGGAGTGAAGCTGGTCATGTCGGCGGTCAATGACGGCAAGACGTTATGCGACCTGATGAACCGCGAGAAGGTGACGCACAGCGCGGGCGTGCCGACCGTGTGGCTGGCGATGTTCCAATATATCGATGAAACCGGCGCGACGCCCGAGCATCTCAAGGTCGTAACAATCGGCGGATCGGCGGCACCCCGCGCGATGATCGAGCGGATCATGAAGATGGGCGCGCGGGTCAACCATGCCTGGGGCATGACCGAAACCTCGCCGATCGGGACGATGGGTGCGCCCACGCATGATTGGGACGAACTGAGCTTCGACCAGAAGGTCGATCAGACCGTATTTCAAGGGCGCGCACCGTTCGGGGTACAGCTGCGCACGGTGGATGACGACGGCAAGCTGCTCCCGCGCGACGGTACCAGTTCGGGGCGGCTCCAGATCAAGGGGCCATGGATCATCAAGCAGTATTTCCAGGACACCAACGGACCGTGCCTGACCGATGACGGCTGGTTCGACACCGGTGACGTGGCGGTACTGCACGCAGACGGGACGATGCAGATCACCGACCGCGCGAAGGATGTGATCAAGTCGGGTGGCGAGTGGATCAGCTCGGTCGATCTGGAGAATGCGGCGGTCGGCTGTCCCGGCGTCGCCGAGGCGGCGGCGATCGGCGTCTACCACCCCAAATGGGATGAGCGGCCGCTGTTGCTGGTCGTGCGCAAGCCGGGCAGCGATGTCGACGAGGCGACGATCCGCACGCATCTGGCGACACAGGTCGCCAAATGGTGGCTGCCCGACGAGATCCATTTCGTCGAAGACCTGCCGCACACCGCGACCGGCAAATTGCTGAAGACCGCGTTGCGCGAGAAGTATCGCGACTTCCAGTTCGCGGGAGTGTGAGTCCGTTCGTCAGAATGCGTCCCTTTCCGTGTTAAGGCGTCGTCTGTAAAACCGGAGGCATGGCGGACGGGGTGCAAGGATTAGGGAGACGGTCCTTTATCGGTGCTGCGGCGGGCTTACCGTTGGGGCTGGTCGATTTCGGGGCGTCTGCTCAGGCGCGTTCCAGCCTGAGAGCATTGGTCGTCGGCGCCGATCATTATGTCCGACTGCGTCCCCTGTCGCGAGCGCGAGCCGACGCCGATGCTGTGCGCAACAAGCTGGTCTCTTTCGGCTATGATGTGCAGCACGCCGACAACCCTGATGCGGCGTCGCTTTCCAAAGCCCTCGATGCGTTTATCCGCTCGCTTGATCCGCGCAGTGCCGCGTTTCTCTTCTTCGCGGGGCATGGCGTTCAGATTGCCGGAGAGAACTATTTGTTGCCGGTGGACGCCGACGCCGATGGAATCGTCGAGCGCGGCGTACCGCTGTCGCGAATGATGCGCGACATCGCGGCGAGGGCGCCGAAGCAAACGATTGCGGTGTTCGACGCGTGCCGCGACGGGCCACCGATCGTCACCGACCGGAACGCGGCAATTGGCTTCTCTTCGGTCCAGGCCCCGAACAACTTCTACGTCGCCTACTCGGCCGGATCGGGCCAGACCGCGCTCGACGGGTTGGCCGGATATGATCCCGACCCGAACGGCGTGTTTACCCGGCATTTTGTGCGAAATCTGTCGCCGCTGATCCCGTTCGACGCGGTGATCAAGCGAACCCGGGTTCAGGTCGCGCTGACTGCCCGTCGCGCGAGGCACGAGCAGAACCCGGCGATTTACGACCAGACGGCCGGAGAGATATGGCTCGATGGAGTGCCTCGCGCGGTGGCGCGTGCGGCACCGGCCGGCACCGAATGGGGCCTGATCCCCGATGCCCAAGCGCTGATTGTGTCGGACAATGGCGGTTGCGGATGGATGGCTCAGCTGGATAATCCGTTACGGGACGCGAAGCGTATGACCGCGACGCTGTCGGCGCTGGGTGTAGCAGTAAGGTGGATTCATCAGCCGAGTCGCGAACAGGTTTTAGAAGAGGCCCGCCTTTTGGGTACGGCGAGTGCCGGTACCAAGATCGTTTACCTGACTGGGCACGGGGTCATGGCCGATGAGGACGGCGCGATGCTGCTGTCGGGTGACCCGGTCAAGAACCAGGGCCGCGCGGCGGGCATGGGCGTGTTCCCGATCGGATTGGGGGAAATCAACGCGGCGATCGAAGCCGCGCACGTTCCTGTTGCGGAGACTGACGATAAGGCGGCGACGCGGGGCGCGGGGCGTCCACTGCGGGGCGAGAAGCCTGCGCGCATCCTCTATCTTGTCGATGCTTGCCTCAGCAGCGAGGTGGGCATGCTTGAGCGGAAGACCCGGTTTTTGCACAATTTCCTGAGCGGGGAAGCGCGAATGCGCGACAATGACGGCACCCGAAAGGGTAAGCCAGCGAGTCCGCCGCGTCCTGAAATAGGGATCATCTATGCGACTACGCCCTTCGGCTCGGCCTATGAAGGTGACAGCCGTGGCAGCCCCTACAGCATCGCTCTGCTTAACACGCTTGCCCGTCCGGGTTTGACTGTGCTGCAGGCGGCCAATCTGATGCGGGTCGAGGTCGAGGATATGACCGACGGATTCCAATCCCCGATCTTCGTGTGCACGATGGGAATGCGGGATTTCCGCCTGATCGACCCGGTGGAGGACAGGATCGCGCAAGCACCTGCAGCCCCAGCACCGGTGAACACCGGGCAAGTGTGCGTGAGTCAGTATCGCCGTTCGTCGATCCGCTAGTGAGCGTCAGAACAACTCACCCTGATCCCCGGTCGGCGGACGAAACAGGTCGCGGCGGAGCGGGGGAAAGGGCTGATCGAGTCCGTACCGCTTCGCCGCGATCCTGAATCGGGTGCGGAGCAGATCGGCCCAAGGCCCTTGGCCACGCATCCGGCTGTGGAAGTTCGGATCGTTGTCGCGCCCGCTCCGGATCGACTGGATCGTTGCCATGACCTTGGCCGCGCGGTCGGGGAAATGTTCGTCGAGCCAGGCGCGGAACAGCGGTGCGACCTCATGCGGCAGGCGGACAGGCAGGAAGAAGCAGCCGAGCGCACCCGCCTCCGCCGCGCGCTCCATGATGTGTTCGATCTCATGGTCGGTGATCGCCGGTATGACGGGGGAGAGCGAGACGAAGGTGGGGATGCCCGCCGCGCGCAGCTTTGCCACTGCGGCGAGGCGGCGTTCGGGGTGCGGTGCGCGCGGCTCGACGGTCATCGCGACCTTGGGGTCGAGCGAGGTGATCGACAGCATCACCGCTGCCAGCCCCTTGGCCGCCATCGGCCCCAGCAGGTCGATGTCGCGGGTCACCCGATGTGACTTGGTGGTGATAGTAATCGGGTGGTTGCACTGGGCCAGCAGTTCGATGCAGCCGCGCGTGATCTGCCAGGTCGCCTCGATCGGCTGATAAGGGTCGGTATTGGTACCGAACGCGATCGGCTGACAGACATAGCCGCGCTTGGCGAGGGCGGCGCGGAGCAGGGCGGGGGCGTCGGGCTTGGCGAACAGCTTCGTCTCGAAATCCAGGCCCGGCGACAGGTCGTGCCAAGCGTGGGTCGGGCGCGCGAAGCAATAGATGCAGCCATGCTCGCACCCGCGATACGGGTTCACCGAACGGTCAAAGGGAATGTCGGGCGACTGGTTGCGGCTGAGGATCGTGCGCGGATGCTCGACGGTCACAGTGGTGCGCAGCGGCGGTGCCTCGCCGTCGATATCCTCGCGCGCGTCGAGCCAATCGCCATCGGCCTCACGCGTCGGGAGCGCGAAACGGGTGCTTTCGCGATTATGCGTCGCGCCGCGAACGGGGCGGGGGGGCGGCCATGGCATGACGGTAGCGCGCATGACGAAACAAAACAAGAACGATCCCAATAGCTGTCGATCAATCCCCGAAATGGGTTGACCGGCCGCTGGGCCTCCCACCACATCATCGCTTGAACAACAGGGGGAATCGATGCGTCGTGTTTATCTGGCTGTAGCCATGCCCTTTTTCGCTGCCAGCGCGACGCCGGCGATGGCGGAGGACAAGGAGCCATGCGCCGCGGAGATGGTGTGTGCGAGCAATCCCAGATCGGTGGTCGAGGCGTTTCGCGAGGCGGGGCTGAAGGCCAAGCTGGTGTTGGACAGCGAGGGCGATCCGCTGATCGAAAGCGCCGCGTCGGGGTATAATTTCGACACGTTCTTCTACGGCTGCGTCGAGACGAATGCGTGCGACTCGCTCCAGTTCCGTGTGACATTCATCAAGGAGCCGGAGAACACGGTTGAACTGGCAAACAAATGGAACGCCAGGAAGCGGTTCTCGCACATGTACGTGACCGACGAGGGGCAACTGATCGTCAATTTCGACGTCACCACCGTCGGGGGCCTGAACAAGAAGAATTTCGGCGATGTGCTCGCCACCTGGGAGTCGGTGCTGGGCGAGCTTGGCAAATTTTTCGACGAGCATATCCCGGCCAAGCCGGCGGCGAAGAAGGAAGGCTGACCCAAGCAATTCTTCGCGGTGCACAACCGCTCTGGTCGATTGGCCGTCGAGCGCCTAGCTGAGGCGCTCGACGCCGTGGAGGGCCGGATGAAGCGTACAGGCTGGGTGATTTTCAGCGCCGCGGCGATCGTGACGATCGCGATGGGGGTGCGTCAGGCGTTCGGGCTGTTCCTGCCCGACATGAGCACCGACCTCAGCATTGGCCGGTCGAGCTTTGGCCTGTCGCTGGCGTTGCAGAATCTGTTGTTCGGGCTGGTCCAGCCCTTCGTCGGCGCGCTGGCCGATCGGCATGGCGCGGGGCGCGTGGTGGCGGGCGGGACCTTGCTCTACGCCATCGGGCTGCTCGCGGCGTCGGTGGCGGGGAGCGCCATCGGGCTGCACATGTCGTTCGGGCTGATGGTCGGGATGGCGCTGTCGGCGACGACCTTCGTCGTCGTGCTGGGTGCGGTCGGGCGCGTGGTCACGCCGGAGCGGCGGAGCATGGCGTTCGGTATCGTGACTGCGGGTGGGTCGCTCGGCCAGTTTCTGGTGGTGCCTGCGGGGCAGCTACTGATTGGCGAGCTCGGCTGGCGGATGGCGCTGGTGGCGCTGGCGGGGCTGATTGCGGTGATGCTGGCATTGGCGGTTGGTGTTTCAGGCAAGCCGGCTGTGGCGGGGTCTCAGGATGGTGGGGACGGGCAGACGCTGCGCCAAGCGTTGAGCGAGGCGGCGGGGCATCGCGGCTTCTGGCTGCTCAATGCCGGGTTTTTCGTGTGCGGTTTCCATGTCGCGTTCATTGCGACGCATTTCCCCGCTTATCTCACCGACAAGGGGCTGGGGCTGGCGATCGGCGCGAATGCGCTGGCGCTGGTCGGCCTGTTCAACATCTTCGGTTCCTATCTGTTCGGCCTGTGGGGCGGGCGGTGGAGCAAGAAGGGGCTGCTCGCCGCGCTCTATGCCGCGCGGGGTGTGGTGATGATCGCCTTTCTCGTTGCGCCGCTGACCCCGGTGAGCGCGCTGCTGTTCGCGGCGGCGATGGGGTTTCTGTGGCTTGGCACGGTGCCGCTGACCAGCGGGCTGGTCGGGCAGATTTTCGGGATGCGCTATTTGTCGACGCTCTACGGCATCGTGTTCCTGGGACATCAGCTGGGCAGTTTCTGCGGCGCGTGGATCGCGGGGCTGATGTTCGACTGGACTGGAAGCTATGACAGCATTTGGATGGCTTCGGTCGCACTGGGTTTCATTGCCGCCCTGCTGCATTTGCCGATTTCCGAGCGGCCAGTCGCGCGATTGCAGGCGGCCGCGGCATGAAGGCGCTGGCGCTGATCGGCGTGGCGGTGGTGCTCGCGGGTGGATGGTGGCTGTGGCAGGTCGTCGGGGTCGATGTGGCGCTGGGGGCCGTCATCGCGTGGTGCGGGTAAGGATTATTCCTCGCGCAATCGCGGCATCAACTCGACGAAATTGCAGGGGCGGTGGCGTATGTCGAGCTGGGTGGCGAGAATCCCGTCCCACCCATCCTTGACCGCGCCGGTCGATCCCGGAAGCGCGAAAATATAGGTGCCCCGCGCGACGCATGCGGTGGCGCGGGACTGGATCGTCGAGGTGCCGATCTTGGCGTAGCTGAGGAATCGGAACAGTTCGCCGAACCCGGGGATCATCTTGTCGGCGACGCGCTCCAGCGCCTCGGGCGTGACGTCACGCCCGGTGACGCCGGTGCCGCCCGTGGCGATGATGCAGTCCACTGTGTCGTCATCGATCCACGCATGGAGCTTGCCGACGATCAGATCGGGATCGTCGCGGACGATCGCACGGTCGGCGAGTTCATGGCCTGCCCCGGTCAGCCGCTCGACCAGCGTGTCGCCGGAACGGTCGTCTGCGTGCGTCCGCGTATCGGAAACAGTGAGGATTGCGATCCGGACGGGCCGAAACGCAACGCTTTCGTCAATTGGCACCGGTGACGCTGTCGTCCTGAGGGATGGAGGCGGTCATTCGCACTGCAGTCGCGCCGGTGCTGCCCGGCACCTTGGGCCACAGCCCCTGGCTCATCGCCGCGCGGCTCGCGCTGTCGCGCCCGGCATGCTTCTCGTACATCCAGTAATTGCGCAGCACGGTCATGACGTATCCGCGTGTCTCCCAATAGGGGATGCTCTCGATGTACAGAAGCGGATCGCCCTTGTCGCGGATCTGGGCATTCCATGCGGTTACCGGGGTGGGGCCGGCATTGTACGCCGCAATCACCTTGGGCAGCAGACCGCCGGTAAAGGGCTGGTCGCGGAGTTGCTCGATATAGGACTGGCCGACCTCGATATTGGTGGATGGGCGGGAGAGGTCAGCGCGGCCGATGCTGACGCCGCGCTTGCGGGCGATGTCGGTCGCGGCGGCGGGCATGATCTGCATCAGCCCAAAGGCACCCGCCGGGCTCTGCACCTTGGCGTCGAAGCGCGATTCCTGAAGCGTGTGGGCGAACACCAGCGCCTTGTCGACGCGCCAGCCGCCATCGGGTGTCCAGTCGGGAGCGGGGTAACGCGCTTCCTCGACCGGGCGTGCGCCGACGGGGCAGTTATGGGTCAGCCACAATTGGGTCGCGGGCAGGCCAAGTCGTCCGGCGAGCCGGGTGAGCGAGGCGTGTTCCCGGGCGTCGCCGATCCGCGACTGGTGCTTGATGACGTCGCTGGCCAGCGCGTCCTCACCGATCTCTGCCAGTGCGGCGGCAACGCGGACATTGGGGCGGCGGTCGAGCGCCTTCCAGTCGGCGGCGACGAACTTTTCGGCGCGAACGGGCGCTTCCTTCATGCCCAGCGCCTGGCGGGCGAGCATGCCGTAAAAGGTCTCGTCATGTTGCGCCGCGCTCTTGAGGCGGGCGCTGACCAGGTCCGGGCGGCCGCACGCCATGTCGGCGCGCGAGGCCCAATAGAGGCCAGCGGTGCGCTTTTCTGTATCCGCTGCGCGCTGGGCGACTGCGGTGAAGGCGGCCTGAGCGCCCGCGCAGTCATTCTGGCGCCAGGCGGCGAGGCCCTGAACCCAATCGGCGAGCGGGGCAAATTCGCCCGCTCCTGCCTGCGCCAGTGCGGCGACACGGCGCGCATCGGCGTCGCGCCCTGTGGTGTAATACATCCACGCGATCCGCTGCCGCCATTCGGTCAGCGTTTCAGGATCGAGATCGACTGTGCGGGTGTCGAGCAGCGCTTCCGCGCCGGGGGCGTCGTCGAGCTTGATCAGCGGGGCCATTGCGGTCGCTACCTGCGCGGCGGCGGCATCCGACTTGGCGGAGCGGTAGCGTTTGCGGATCGGTGCACCGGCGTGCCAGATCATGCGCTGAGCGACGGGGAGCGCGGGAAGCGCGGTCGCGCCGCGCAGCTTGGCGAGCCGGGCGAGCTGGTCGGCCTGGGGGAGTTCGGGCGCTTCGCCGAGCACCGCCATCAACTGGGGCAGCTCGACTCTGGGCGAACCCTTGGCGAGATAGAGTTCGGCGCGCGCCGTGGCGTGAAGCAGGCCGGGGCGCATCGCGTCGAGCTTGATCTGGGCGTCGGCCCAGCGTTGATCACGGATTGCAGCGAAGACTGCGCGATAGGCGTCGCGCTCTTCGCGCGACAGCTGGGTGGGAACGCCGTCACTCGCCTCACGGCGCTCGAAGCTCGACGGGCTGCGGTCGTCCGAGGCATGGGCCGTCATCGGCGCGATCAATGCGCAAACGGCCAGCAGGATACGCGCACTCACAGGCTTTGCCCCCGATCAGCAATTGCAGGTCTTTCCAGGCGTCTGCCTTTGCCGCCGACTTGTTCAACAGGAAGCGCGGATGGCGGATGGCGACGACGGCTGATTGTCCTCCAGAATAGTTAAATGGCGTTAAACCCTCAGGTTTTTTGTCGGCATCGGTCCCGAGAACGGCACGGCTCGTCGCCTGGCCGAGCAGAACCAGGTGCGTTGGAGCCGCCAGTGCGATGTGGTGCCGCAGGATTTCGCCAAGTTTTTCCTCAAGTTCGCGCGGCACCTGACCCGTAATCGGGCGCGCGGCGCAGAGCGGGACGAGATAGACCGACTCGCGCGACTGGCCGATCGCGGCAAGGATTCTGGTCGAACAGTTTTCCCGCCGCACCGTCGAGCAAGGCGGGGGTGCCACCGTCGAATTCCGGCAAGTCGGTGACGATCATCAGCGGCGCGGCGACATCGCCCTCCGCCGCCACCAAGGGTTCCCCCATCGCCGCCTCCGGCGCGCCTGCGCCATATCGCCAGTCGAGAAACGCCTCGATCGTCGCGGGCAACGGCGCTTCGGGCTCCGGCTCTTTGGGGCCGGGGCGCGGTGGCGCGTCGGGCTGTGCCGTAGGGGCAGGGCGCGCGGTCCAGTCGCGCGCATCGTCGTCGACCAGCACATCAACCCCCGCGTCGCGCCACCAGTTGAGTGCGCTTGCGGCTTCGGCCCGCCAGTCCATGACCCCCTCGATACCCATGCAATCACTAGAGTCATGCCTTGACGCCACCGTCAATCTACCTTCATCGGGGCAGGGACAGAGTGCGCCGGACACACGACGAGATGTTACGCCGGTGTTCCGAGAGGAGACGGGAAGTGAGCGAACGCGAGTCGATGCCCTATGACGTGGTGATCGTGGGCGCAGGGCCGGCGGGCCTTGCGGCGGCGATCCGGTTGAAACAGCTGGCCAATGCAGCGGGCAGCGAGATCGCCGTGTGCGTGCTCGAAAAAGGGTCCGAGGTCGGCGCGCACATCCTGTCGGGCGCGGTGATCGATCCCAAGGCACTCGACGAACTGCTGCCCGACTGGCGCGAGACCGGCTGTCCGCTGGCGCAGGTGCCGGTGACCGACAACCAGCACTGGCTGCTGTCGAAGACGGGCAAATGGGCGATCCCGCACTTCATCACCCCCAAGTTCATGCACAATGAGGGGACGTACACCGGGAGCCTCGCTAGCCTGTGCCGCTGGCTCGCGGAGCAGGCCGAGGGGCTGGGGGTCGAGATTTTCCCAGGCTTTGCTGCCGCCGAGATCCTCTACAATGAGGATGGGTCGGTGAAGGGCGTCGCAACCGGCGACATGGGCGTGGCGCGCGACGGCACGCACAAGCATGACTATCAGCCCGGCCTAGAGCTGCACGCGCGCTACACGTTGTTCGGTGAGGGCGTGCGCGGGCATCTGTCGAAGCAGATCCAGCGCCAGTTCAACCTTTGCGAGGGTGTCGAGCCGCAAATCTATGGCCTGGGCGTCAAGGAATTGTGGGACATCGATCCCGAACTGCACGAGCCGGGCCGGGTGATCCATACCCAGGGCTGGCCGCTCAACGAGACCGCCGGGTCGAATGGCGGGGGGTTCCTGTACCATCAGGCCAATGGACAGGTCGCGCTCGGGTTCGTGACCTGGCTCAATTACTCCAACCCCTATCTGTCGCCGTTCCAGGAGATGCAGCGCTGGAAGACCCATCCGGCGATCGCCAAGATCCTCAAGGGCGGCAAGCGCGTCAGCTACGGCGCGCGCGCGATCAGCGATGGCGGATTGCAGTCGATCCCGAAGCTGGTGTTCCCCGGCGGCGCACTGATCGGCGACAGCGCGGGCTTCCTCAATGTGCCGCGGATCAAGGGCACGCATGGCGCGATGAAGAGCGGCATGATGGCGGCCGAAGCTGCGTTCGCGGCGGTTGCGGCGGACCGGTCGGGCGACGAGCTGACCGCTTATCCGGAAGCGTTCGAGGCGAGCTGGCTGTACAAGGAACTCAGCGTCGTCCGGAACGTCGTGCCGCTGGTCAAGAAGTTCGGCGATCTGGTCGGGTCGGGCCTCGCCAACGTCACGATGTTCCTGGAGAGCTGGGGCGTCAAAATGCCCTTCACGATGGGCCACAAGCCCGATCATGAGAGCCTGTGGCGCAAGGATCTGGTCCAGCCGATCGACTATCCCAAGCCCGATGGTGTGCTGACCTTTGACCGCCTGTCGTCGGTGTTTCTGTCGAACACCAACCATGAGGAGGACCAGCCGGTCCACCTGACGCTGAAGGATCCCGATATCCCGGTCGAATATGATCTGCCGATGTACGACGAGCCGGCGCAGCGTTATTGCCCGGCGGGCGTTTACGAGATCGTCGGCGAGGATGTGGGCGATCCGAAGTTCGTGATCAACGCGCAGAATTGCGTCCACTGCAAGACCTGTGACATCAAGGACCCGACGCAGAACATCAACTGGGTCGTCCCCGAGGGCGGCGGAGGTCCGAACTATCCCAATATGTAAGCATCTCGTCCTGCCCGCCGCGGCGTTAGCGGTCCTGTTGCCGGGGGCGGCACGTGCCGATCTGGGTGCCTATGTGAAGGCGCGCGCGGCGGCGGCGGACGGCGCGGTCGATGCTGCGGCGGCGGGCTATGCTGCGGCACTGGCGGCGGCACCGGGCGATGAGGTGGTGGCGATCCGCGCCTATCGCAATGCACTGGCGGCGGGCGATCTGGCGCTGGCGCGGCGCGCCGCGGCGGTGCTTGTCCGGTCGGACGTTGCGCCGCCCGATACCGCGATCCTCGCCTTCGCTGATGCGATTAAGGCAAAGAACAAGCTTGCCGCCGACGATGCGCTGGGGCGGATCGGGGCGGGGCCGCTGGATTTCCTCAGCCCGGTTCTGCGCGCATGGATCGCGTTCGATCGCGGCGGCGATCCGTTCCCGGTCCTCGACAATGCGACCGAAAGCGGGCTGAGCCGCCGCTACATCGCCGAGCATCGCGCGCTGCTGTTGCTGGCCTCGAACCGGCGCGAGGAAGGGCTGGCGGCGCTGCGCGCGGCGATGGGAGCCGACCCGGGAAGCATCGACCTGCGCTGGAATGCGGCGAGCCTGCTCGCGGGGATTGGTGAGCGGCGTGTGGCGTTGGAATTGCTGGCGGGAGACGACCCGACCATGGCGGGATTGCGCAGCGGACTGGTCGCGGTACGGCCGGGCGCGGCGTTCGGCACCAGCCGGTTGCTGACGCGGCTCGCCGCCGATCTTCAGGGGCAGGAGACGCAGGTACTGGCGATCCTGCTTGCACGATCCGCGCTGTCGCTCGAACCGGGCGACGATCGCGCGCGATTGCTTCTGGCTGCGGCGCTGAGCGAGGAAAGTGCGTTCGACCGTGCGCAGCTGGTGCTTGGGACAATCAAGCCCGCCAGCCCGTTCTACGGCGCTGCGGTGGCGGAGCGGATCGAGCTGCGCCGCAAGCAGGGGGATTCGGCGCAGGCGCTGGCGCTCGCAGGGTCGCTGGCGACGGCACGCGGAGCGAGTGAGCGCGATCTGCGCCGCTATGCCGATATCCTGTCCGATCAGGGGCGCGATGCGGAGGCGGCGAAGCTCTATGCCGACGCGTTGGCGCGCGCCGGGGCGGCGGCGAATTGGGTCCATTATCTCCAGCTTGGCGGCTCGCTCGAGCGGGCCGGCGACTGGGCGGCGGCGCTGCCGCATCTGCGCAAGGCCGTCGAACTGGCACCCGACGAGCCGGTGGCGCTCAACTATCTGGGCTATGCCCAGGTCGAGCGCGGGGAGAATCTGACCGAGGCGGTGGTACTGCTCGAACGCGCCAGCCGGTTGCGGCCCGACGATCCGGCGATCACCGATTCGCTCGGCTGGGGCTATTATCGCAGCGGCGACCTTGCGCGCGCGCTCCCGCTGCTCGAGCGCGCGGCGCAGGGCCAGCCGTCGAGCGTTACGATCAACGAGCATCTGGGTGATGCCTATTGGCGCGCCGGGCGGCGGTTCGAGGCACGCTATGCCTGGCGCGCGGCGTCTCTGTATGCCGAGGGTGAGCAGAAGGCGCGGCTGGCGACCAAGCTCGCGGACGGCGTCGTGGTAAGGACGGCGGCAAACTGATCCTGATCGAGTCCGCTCCGGCCAAGCTCAACCTGGCGCTGCATGTGCGGCGGCGGCGGGACGATGGCTTTCACGAGTTGGAGACACTGTTCGCGTTCGTGCGCGACGGCGATGTCGTTCGGCTCGACCCGGATGGCGAAGGTTTCGAGGTCGAAGGGCCGTTCGGCGCTGCGCTGAGCGGGGAGGGGGACAACCTCGTGACCCGTGCGCGCGATGCGTTCGGCGCGACGTTCGGGGTGGCGACGCCGGGGCGGATCATTCTCGACAAGCGCCTGCCGGTGGCGTCGGGGCTGGGCGGTGGATCGGCTGATGCGGCGGCGACGTTGCGGCTGTTGGCAAGGCGTGCTGGGGTAGCGATCAATGATCTGCGCCTGTTCGCGGTGGCGGATGCGTTGGGATCGGATGTTCCTGCGTGCCTGTACGGGCGCAGCGCGATCGGGACCGGGCGGGGCGAGCAGCTCGAATGGATCGACGGCGCGCCGGGCGTGCCGGTTCTGCTGGTCAACCCGGGGGTGGCGGTGCCGACCGGTGCGGTATTTGCGGCTTGGGATGGTGTGGACCGGGGGCCGGTGCCGGACGCTGAGAGCCTGATCGAGCGGGCGAGGGCTGGGCGCAACGACTTGTATCCGCCCGCGCTGACCGTCGCGCCGCAGATCGCAGACACGGTGAAATGGCTGGAGGCGCAGGCCGGCGCAGAGCTGTGCCGCATGTCCGGTTCGGGGGCGACCTGCTTTGCGACCTTTGCCGATGCAGCGGCGTGCCATGCGGCGGCAGAGCGACTGGTGGCTGAGCAGCCGGGCTGGTGGTGTCTCGAAACGGTGCTGTCGTGACAGGTCGCTGCCCCGTTTCGGGACGCGCCGCCGCCCTCGCGGCACCGCAGCGGAGGGGCGGCCCATTTGGCCCCGAACTTGCTCAAGGGACATTGCGGGTCATGCGCCGGGAGCGAGACGCCCGTGGGTGGCCCCCGTCTTCGGACGGGCGCCATCCCCGCCCCGCGGGGCGCAGATGATCCACCTTCAGTTCCATGAGGCGACCGCGCTGCTGACCCTCGACCGGGGCGGCGCGCGCAACGCGCTGGCGATCGCAGCGTGGGATGCGATCGCGGATGCGACCGCATTGGTCGCCGCCAGCGATGCGCGGGTGCTGATCATCGAGTCGGCGATGCCCGGGATGTTCTCCGCTGGGGCAGATCTTTCCGAGTTTTCGGCGCTGGTCCGCGACCCGGCGATGCGCACCCGCTTCCGCACCGCGATGGCGCGGGGGATCGAGGCAGCCGCGGCATTGCCGGTTCCCGTGATCGCCGCCGTCGATGGCGGGTGTTTCGGTGCGGCGGTCGCGCTGACCCTGGCGTGCGACATTGTGGTAGCGGGGGACGCGGCGCTCTTCGCGACGACCCCGGCCAGGCTCGGCATCGGCTACCCCGCGACCGATGTTGCACGGCTGCGCGAACGAGTCGGGGCCGGACAGGCGGCGCGGATGCTGTTTACCGGCGACCGAATCGACGCGGACGAGGCCGCGCGGATCGGCTTGGCGCATCGCCGGGTGGCGGATGCCGACGGTGAAGCGCGCGCGATGGCCGAAATGATCGCCGCCAATGATCCCGACGCGGTACGGATGCTCAAGGCGGTTCTGCGCGATCCCGGCGATCCGGCGCATGACCGGTCCTTCGAAGACGCCTTCGGATCGTCCGGCTTTGCCGAGCGACCTCGAAGCCTTTCTGGGCGGCAAGAGATGAACGTCGTCGAGCGCATCGAAGGCAGCGGCGATATGCTGATCCTGTGCGATCATGCCAGCAACCATGTGCCCGCCGATATCGACCTTGGTATCGACCCCCAATTGCTCGACAAGCATATCGCGATCGACATCGGTGCGGCGGCGGTGAGCCGCGGGCTGGCGAAGCTTCTGGACGCGACCGCGATGCTCGCCACGGTCTCGCGGCTGGTGATCGACCTGAACCGTGAGGCCGATGCGCTGGGCCTCATCCCGCACGCCAGCGATGGCCACGCGATCTCCGGCAATGACGGTGCCGACCGGGTCGCACGAATCGCCCGCTTCCACGCACCCTATCACCGCGCCATCGCTGCGCAGGTCCGGACGCAGCGCCCGGCGCTGATCGTGTCGGTCCACAGCTTTACCCCCGCGCTGGAAAGCGGGTTCGTCGCACCCCGCCCATGGGAAGTCGGCATCCTCTACAATCGCGATGCCCGCGCGGCGCTGCCAGCGGTCGACTGGTTAACCCGCCAGGGGCATGTGACCGGCGATAACGAGCCCTATTCGGGCCGCCTGCTCAACGCGACGATGAACCGCCACGCCGAGGCGACCGGGACGCCCTATCTGGGCATCGAAATCCGCAATGATCTAATCTCCGATGACGCCGGCGTGACGATGTGGTGCGAAATTCTACGAAATTTAGTAACATTTGTGCGCAATCCGCTTGCGCAGGGGTGGCTTGCAGCGACATAGGCGCCGCATGACCGACCGTTTCGACAAGTCCCGCCTGCCCTCGCGCCACGTCTCCGTCGGCCCCGAGCGCGCCCCGCACCGCAGCTATTATTACGCCATGGGGCTCAGCGAAGAGGAAATCGCCCGCCCGTTCGTCGCGCTCGCCAGCGCGGGCAATGACAGCGCGCCGTGCAACACGACGCTCGACGCGCAAGCCGATGCCGCGCGCAAGGGCGTGAATGACAATGGCGGGATGCCGCGCCGTTTCAACACGATCACCGTGACCGACGGCATCGCGATGGGGCATCAGGGGATGAAATCCTCGCTGGTCAGCCGCGAGGTGATCGCCGACTCGGTCGAGCTCAGCGTTCGCGGCCATTGCTATGATGCGCTGGTGGGCTTTGCCGGGTGCGACAAGTCGCTGCCGGGCATGATGATGGCGATGCTGCGCCTCAATATCCCGTCGATCTTCGTCTATGGCGGGTCGATCCTGCCCGGCCGCTATCAGGATCGCGACGTTACCGTGGTCGATGTGTTCGAGGTGGTGGGCAAGTTCGCCGCCGGCACCTGTCCGATCAGCGAAGTCCATGCGCTCGAGAAGGTCGCATGCCCCGGTCACGGCGCATGCGGCGGCCAGTATACCGCCAACACCATGGCGTGCGTCGGCGAGGCGATCGGACTGTCGCTGCCCAACAGCAACATGGTCCCTGCGCCCTATACCAGCCGCGAGCAGATCGCGGTTGCGGCGGGCTATCAGGTGATGGAGCTGCTCGAGCGGAACATCCGCCCGCGCGACATCTGTACGCGCGAAGCGTTCGTCAACGCCGCGCGGATCGTGGCGGCGACCGGCGGTTCGACCAACGCCGCGTTGCACCTCCCCGCCATGGCGAGCGAGGCGGGGATCGAGTTCGACCTGTTCGACGTCGCCGAGGTCTTCAAATCAACGCCTTATGCCGCCGACCTCAAGCCCGGTGGCAAGTATGTCGCAAAGGATATGTACGAAGCTGGCGGCGTCTACATGCTGATGAAGACCATGCTCGCCAATGGCTTGCTCTACGGCGATTGCATGACCGTGACCGGCAAGACGCTGGGCGAGAATATCGATCAGGTCACGTGGAACCCGGACCAGAAGGTCATCTACGACGTCAAGACCCCGATCACGCCCACCGGCGGCGTTGTCGGCCTGCGCGGCAGCCTCGCGCCCGATGGCGCGATCGTGAAGGTCGCCGGCATGAGCCGCCTGGTCTTCGAAGGCCCGGCGCGCTGCTTCGATTGCGAGGAGGATGCGTTCGCGGCGGTCGAGGCGCGGTCGATCCTTGAGGGTGAGGTCGTCGTGATCCGCTATGAAGGGCCGAAGGGCGGCCCCGGCATGCGCGAGATGCTGTCGACCACCGCCGCGCTCTATGGCCTGGGCATGGGCGAGAAGGTCGCGCTGATCACCGATGGGCGCTTCTCGGGCGCGACGCGCGGCTTCTGTATCGGCCATGTCGGACCTGAAGCGGCCGAGGGCGGGCCGATCGCGCTGGTCGAGGATGGCGACACGATCCGCATCGATGCCGAGGCGGGGACGATCGACCTGCTCGTCGCCGAAGACGTGCTGGCCGCGCGCCGCGCCGCCTGGCAGCCGCGCACCAACGACTATCAATCGGGCGCTCTGTGGCGCTATGCGCAGAATGTCGGACCTGCCTATAAGGGCGCGGTAACGCATCCGGGGGCAAAGTCCGAAACGCATGTATTTGCGGATATCTAGAGTTTTGGGGGCGACGGCGTTGATTGCGGTCGCCGCCTGCGATCCCGGCCCGGTCAAGACCAAGGCGGATCACGTCAAGGACGCGCGCGCGCAAGCGGCGCGTGACGAAGCCGAGGGGCGGATCCCCTGCGCGCTGGGCGGTGGCGATGACTTTTCCACGCGCTGCACGATCGACCGCGCGCAGACGCAGGACGGGCTGATACTGACGATCCGCCACCCCGATGGCGGGTTCCACCGGCTGCGCGTCACGCGCGACGGGCGCGGGGTGATCGCCGCTGATGGCGCGCAGGCGGCGGCGGTGACGATCATCGACAAGGACGCAATCGAGGTGGCGATCGACGACGCACGCTATCGGCTGCCCGCGACGGTGAAGGGTGCGCGCAAGAGGTGAACGCCGCGAGACGATGGGGCTGGGCGCTGTTCTGGCTGGTCGTGGCGGCCGCAGCTGCCTGGTTCCTGAGCGACTCGTTCCGATTCATCGCGACGCGCGAGGTGCCGACCGGCGAGACGTTTTGGGGGCGTCGCATCTGGTATTTCGCGCATGTTGCGCTGGCCATTCCCGTGCTTCTGATCGCACCGGTTCAGTTCGCGGCGACGGTGCGCGGGCGCTGGCCATGGCTGCATCGCGCGCTTGGCCGGGCCTATCTCATCGCATCGCTGCTCGCCGGGCTGTTCGCGCTGCATCTTGGCAGCAGCATCGCAGCGCAGGAGACGCAGGTGCCCCTGACGCTGTTCGCAGCCGTGTGGATCGGATTCGTCGTGGTGGCGTGGCAGGCGGCGTGTCGGCGACGGTTCGACCTGCATCGCGGCTTCGTCATACGGGCGACCGCGATTGCGCTGTCGTTCGTGTGGCTGCGGATGATGGCGGCGGGGGAGGGTGCGTTGTTGGGCTTTATCGAGAATTCGGAACTGCGTGCGGCGACGCGGGGGGTGGCTGAGCTTCGTCCTGCCGCTGCTGGTAGCGGAAGTGTGGTTGTCGTGGTGGCCGGCTGCAAAGCCGCTATTTGCACCGCGCCGGGATTGAGCCTATCGCAGCCGACGCCAGAGGGCCGGGCGGCCGCGTTGCATGAAGATGCACCGAGGAAAGTCCGGGCTCCACGGAAACACGGTGCCGGGTAACGCCCGGCGGTCCCGGTTCGCCGGGGTCAGGGAAAGTGCCACAGAGAGCAGACCGCCCACTGGTCTTCGGACTGAGGGCAAGGGTGAAAGGGTGCGGCAAGAGCGCACCGCGCGACCGGCAACGGAAGCGGCACGGCAAACCCCACCGGGAGCAAGATCGAATAGGGACCGCATATGGGGAGTTCCGCCCCGCGGTCCGGGTTGATTGCTTGAGCCCCCATGCAAATGTGGGCCTAGAGGAATGGTCGCCTATCGCGCGCACCTCCCTTGCGGGAAAGGGCCGCGTGGACAGAACCCGGCTTACAGGCCCTCTGGCAACTGGTTTCGTCTGAATTGAAAGGCTTGTCACGGCATCTCCCACTGGGGGATAAGAGGGTGGAGGCGGATCCATGGCACGCGGCATCCTCTTTGGCACCGGCGTCTCGATCGCGGCGTTGATCTGCGGTCATGCAGAGGCGCGTGACGGCGATTTGCGCAGGGCGTGCGCGCAGGAAGCGCGGCTGCCCACCCCTGATGACAAGACTGGCGTGCAGTTCGACGACATGGTCGCCGAGCGCGCGATCGAACTGTGTCGCCGCGCGCTGGAGGCGCATCCGCGCGACGCTGCAGTCATGGCCAATCTCGGCCGTGCCTTCAGCAAGGCCGGGGATAGCAAGGCGGCGCTGAGCCTGATCGAACGTGCGGCGGCGGCGGGCAGTCTTCAGGCAGTGAACACGCTCGCGTCGATGTATGAGACCGGCAATGGCGTGCCCAACGACCCGGCTCGCGCCTTCGCGCTGGCCAAGTCGGGGGAGAGGGGGCGCAACATCTGGCTGCTGGGGCGGTTGGCGGAATATTATCTGAATGGCACCGGCACGCCGAAGAATGTCGAGGCGGCGATCGCCACCTATGTTCGTGCCGCCGACCTTGGCCATGATGGCGCGGCGAAGGCGCTGGCGGATCACTACCGGTTCGGGACCAGCGGAGTGACCAAGGATCTGGCGCTCGCCCGCAAATGGTATCAGCGGGCGATGGAGCTGGGAGAGGCCGACGCCATCGTGGCGCTCGGCTATATGGCGGAGATGGGTCTTGACGGCCCGAAGGATCCGGTTGAGGCGCGGCGGCTCTACAAGCTCGGTGCCGATCGCGGATCGGGTTGGGGCGCGGAGAATTACGCGATCCTGCTTCAGGTCGGCAAGGGCGGCGCCAAGGACGAAAAGGGCGCTGCGGACTATATGCGTCTGGCGGTCGATCGTGGGCAGACCGGCGCGATGCGGCGGCTGGGCACCTATTATCGCGACGGGATCGGCCTGGAGCGCGACACCCAGATGGCGATCGCCTGGTACCGCAAGGCGGCGGATGCCGATGATTCCGACGCGATGGTCGAACTGGGCGACATGACAACCAACGGGCGGGGGATGCCGCGCGACGAGCTTGCAGGGCGCGAATGGTACCGCAAGGCGGCAGAGGCCGGGAACGGGGCCGGCATGCGGAAATTGGCGCTCGGGCTCGCGTCGAGCGAGTTCACCGGCGTCCCGAGCGACAATCCCGCCGCGATCAGATGGTATCACAAGCTCGCCGAGACCGACGATCCCGAGGATGCTGCCTTTGCCGCCGACGCGTTGGCCGAGGGCAAGGCGGTGCCGATGGACCTCAAATCGGCGCGCAAATATTATGAGAAGGCCGTTGCCGCCGATGTCGCCGATACCGCGCGGCCGCTGGTCGAAACGGTGTTGCGCGACAATCCCGGCGAGGCCGAGCGTGCCTACGCACTGAAAATACTGATCGAGCGCGCAGAGAAGGGCGAGGGCTGGGCGCTCGCGGCATTGGCGCACCCTGGACCGATGATCGACGCAGCCCGGCTCGAAATTGATAGTGCCGCCTGGCGCGCGAAGGTCGCTGCGTTGACCGACCCCAAGGTGCTGACCGACGTTGCCAAGGCCCTGCAGTCGGGCAAGCTGGCGAAGCAGCAATTCGGGTTGGCGGTGCAATATGCCAAGGCGGCGAGCGACCCGTCGGTGGCCAAGGAATATCAGCTCAAGCTGATGATGGATCTTCGGTTGCAGGAGGCAGCGCAGCGCGAACTCGTCCGCTACGCCGAAACCGATGAGTTCAAGGCATTGCCCGAGGAGCGGCGCACAGTCTTTCTCGCGCAGTTCGATACGCCGTACATGTTCAACTTCAACGGCGATGCGTCGCATATTCCGACCTTTGCCGCGCTTGCGAATCTCGGGATGAAGGAGGCGGCTGCCAAATATGCGTGGCGGTTGCTCGACGACGGCAAGGGGGATTCTGCCGCAGCGATGAAGTGGTTCGTGATCGCCGCCGAGCGCGGATCGGCCGATGCGCAGCGGGCGATCGGCTATCTCCACTCCAAGGGGTTCGGCGTCGACAAGAGCGCGGTCAAGGCGGTGCGGGCGTGGGAGGATGCCTATCGCAGGGGGAGGGCTATGCGGCACTGAGCCTGGCGCTCTATTACAAGGGCGATCTGGAGTTTACCGAAGCGGAACTGGCAGGAGCGCCGCAACGTGACGCTGCGCAGGCGTTCGAATGGATGCAGCGCGCGGCGTCGGCAAGCTTTGCCAATGCCGTGCTGCTCGCGCGGATGTACCTGGCCGGCGACGGTACCAAAGCCAATCCGAAGGAAGCGATCCGCTTGCTGCGCTGGGCGGTGCATTGCGGTGATTACAGCGCGCGAGTGGCGCTCGGAGAGGCGTATCTCCACGGCTCCGGCGTAGCGAAAGACCCGGACATGGCGCTGCGCTGGTTCAAGCACGCGGCAGGCTCGGGCTGGAGCGGCGGCGCGGTGGCGATGGTGCGCGCGTCTGCGCTTGGCTGGGGGATGAAGCCCGACATCAAACAGACCCGCTTGTGGCTCGCCGAAGCGGTACGGCGTGGCAGCGACGACGCGAAAAAATGGCAGGAAGCGTGCGGAATTCAGGCCACGATCAAGTGTCTGGTGAAGATCGAGGGCTTTACCCCGCTGCCGATCGGCCCAGAAACCGAGGGCATTGCGCCTGAACCGACATTCGCGGCGCGTGAGGGCGACGCTCAAGAAGGAACTCGACGCCGCGGTCGAGAATGGCTCCGAATTCGCGGTGTTCGAAGGGTTTCGCGGGCTCGAGGAACATTATCTCCTCTTCGGAGAGATGGACCGGTATCTCGCGACCAAGGTCCGTTCGCTGGCGATCAAGGAAGCCGCGCTGACCAACCGGTTCGGCAGCCGCGACAATTATTTCGCGCTGATCGAATCTTCGTGCCACTGGTCGAGCGCGGCCAAGGAGGCGAGTGGCGGCGGACGGCGCGAGGCGGCGCTGTTCTTCGCCAAGGTCGCGGTCAACAAATTGCAGGACGCGCGCAAGCGGATCGCCGACCTCGATCCGTCGATCCGCGAATGCTTCATCCGCGTGCATCAGGACCGCTATCGCTACCTCGCCGGCATCTTCATGGAGATGGGGCGGTTCGGTGAGGCCGAGCATGTGCTGGCGATGCTCAAGGATTTCGAGAGCTACAACTATACTC
The DNA here is from genome assembly GCF_024700005.1 of Sphingomonas sp. J344. NCBI lineage: Bacteria > Pseudomonadati > Pseudomonadota > Alphaproteobacteria > Sphingomonadales > Sphingomonadaceae > Sphingomonas > Sphingomonas sp. J344. The sequence goes on from NZ_JAJONB010000002.1 coordinate 29,146, forward strand.
GCGACCGGCGGCGAGAGGGCGAAGCCTTCGAGCAGATGCCGCTCGATGCCAAGCAGACACAGAGCATCGCAGCGTTCGAAGCCGCGACGACCGCGCTCGCAGAGGCCGGAGCCGCGCGTGACCGGTTGATCGCGCTTCAGCAGAAGGGGGCGCTAAGCCCGGAGCAGCAGCAGAAGCTGGCTGCGGCGACGACGGCTCTGGGGGCGGCGCAGACAGCGTTCCGTGGCGAACTGGGCGAACTGGCCGATGTCGTCGCCGGGCTGGATGCTGCCGTGACGCAGGATCAGGCAGCAAAAGCGGATCGCGTCGCGTCGATCCAGCCCCGCCTCATTTCAACCGTCCGGCGATTGGGGAAGGACGTCGCCGCGCTGCACGCCGTCGTGCTGCCCGACAGGATTCATTGGCTGCTGACCACAGCCAATTTCCAGAAGACGATTGTCGTGCACGTCGACACTACCGCGGTGCGCAAGGATATCGGCCTGTATCGTCAGGCGATCAGCGACAAGGCGGTGTTCATCACCGATCCCGCGTCGAAGCTGTACAGATCGATGTTCGAGCCGGTGGACAGAGCGCTGCGCGCCGCCGGGATCAGCCGGGTCATGCTCTCGCTCGACGATGCGTTGCGCTATCTGCCGATGGCGGCACTGCACGACGGCAAGGACTGGCTGGCGAAACGCTATGCGTTCAGCGCCTTCCGATCGATCGATGAGGTGCAGACCGGCCCCTCCGACGCGAAATCATGGCGTGTCGCCGCGCTGGGGGCGAGCCAGGGTGGGGCGGGGCTCAGTCCATTACCCGCCGTTCCCGCCGAACTGTCCGGTATTGTCCGTGCCGATGGCACGACGACCGGTGTGTTGCCGGGTGTCGTGAAGCTCGACGCGGCATTCGACCGAACCGCGCTCGGCACCGCAATGGCCGGCGGCTATCGCGTGATCCATATCGCGTCGCACTTCGCGCTCGATCCCGCGAGCGCCGACAAGTCGTTCCTGCTGCTCGGCACGGGCAAGGAGTTGCCGCTGACCGAATTCATCAAGGACGGCAGTTTCACCGCGATCGACGTCGACCTGCTCGCGCTGTCGGCGTGCCAGACCGGCGTGCCAGGCAGCAGTCAGAACGGGTCGGAGGTCGATGCGAGCCTAGCCGAACTGGCGCAAAAGGCCGGCGCGTCGGCGGTGCTGGCCTCGCTTTGGTCGGTGGCGGACGAATCCACCGCAGTGTTGATGCAGCGCTTCTACGCGATCCATGCCAAGGGCGGTACGAGCAAGGCGGAGGCGCTGCGCCAGGCGCAGATCGCACTGATGACTGCTCAGGGAGAGGCGGGCGCCGATCGGGGCGCGGGTCGCGCCGGGCCTGACCAGCCGACTGGACCAGCTGTCACCGGCTACGCCCACCCATTCTACTGGGCGCCGTTCGTTCTGTTGGGGAACTGGCAATAGAGCCGCCGCTCACGCCGCCTTGCGCCGCTCCGCCATCTCCTCATTGAGCATTTCGGCGAGGAGGAACGCCAGCTCCAGGCTCTGACCGGCATTGAGTCGCGGGTCGCAATGGGTGTGGTAGCGGTCTGCAAGGTCATGCTCGCCGATGTCGATCATGCCGCCGGTGCATTCGGTGACGTTCTGTCCGGTCATCTCGGCATGGATTCCGCCGGCATAGGTCCCTTCGGCGCGATGCACGGCAAAGAAGCCGCGTACTTCGGCCAGAATGCGCTCGAACGGGCGCGTCTTGTAGCCGTTGGCCGCCTTGATGACGTTGCCGTGCATCGGGTCACAGCTCCACACGACCGGATGCCCCTCACGCTTCACCGCGCGAACCAGCGCGGGCAGGCCGCTCTCGATCTTGTCATGGCCGTATCGGGTGATCAGCGTCATCCGCCCCGGCGTGCGGGTCGGGTTGAGCGTGTCGAGCAGGCGCAGCAGCGCGTCCGGCTCAAGGCTCGGCCCGCACTTCATCCCGATTGGATTGCCGATGCCGCGGAGGAATTCGACATGCGCCGAATTCTCGAAGCGCGTGCGGTCGCCGATCCACAGGAAATGCGCGCTGGTGTCGTACCAGTCGCCGGTGAGGCTGTCCTGCCGGGTCAGCGCCTGCTCATAGGGCAGGAGCAGCGCCTCGTGGCTGGTGTAGAAATCGGTGCGCTTCAGCTGGGGCACGGTATCGGGGTTGATCCCGCACGCCTCCATGAAATCGAGCGCTTCGCCGATGCGGTCGGCGACGTCGGCGAATTTGTCGGCCCAGGGGCTGCGGCCCATGAAGTCGAGCGTCCATTTGTGGACCTGATGGAGGTTCGCATAGCCGCCGCTGGCGAAGGCGCGCAGCAGGTTCAGCGTCGCCGCCGACTGGGTATAGCCGCGGATCAGCCTCTGGGGGTCGGGAATGCGCGCTTCGGGGGTGAAGGCGATGTCGTTGACGATGTCGCCGCGATAGCTGGGCAGTTCCACGCCATCGATCGTCTCGGTATCGGCCGAACGCGGCTTGGCGAACTGCCCCGCCATGCGGCCGAGCTTCACCGTCGGGAGTTTCGACGCAAAGGTGAGAACCACCGCCATCTGGAGAATGACGCGAAACGTATCGCGGATATTGTTCGGGTGGAACTCGGCGAAGCTTTCGGCGCAGTCGCCACCCTGCAACAGGAACGCCTCGCCGCGCGATACGCGGGCAAGCTCCTGGGTCAGTGCGCGCGCCTCGCCCGCGAAGACCAGCGGGGGAAAGCTGGACAGGGTGTCGGTCGCGGCGGTCAGTGCAGCGGCGTCGGGGTAAACCGGAAGCTGACGCGCTTCGGCCCGGGTCCAGCTGTCGGGTGTCCAGTCCATCGCCTGCTCCAGGTTGCGGACATGGACGTACCAGTCCTGATGATGCGCGATGCCGTTCGCCGCGATCTGGTTGAGCACCGCCGGAGACGCGCGCTTGCCGTCCTCTTCCCAGCCCTGAACCGTCGATCCGGGCGTATCGAACCACGCGCCGAACGCGGCGCGGGACATGGAGCGTTCCTCGCGGAAGCGACGGATTTTGGAACCGGCAAGTGTCGTCATGCGCCGCCCTTACCCCCTGTGGGTAAATAATGGCAAGCGCAATTTTCACCCCACAGGGGTAAATGCCGCACTTCACGGCTGATACAGTTCAGCCGTGCTTCATCTGCGTATGTGCGATAGAGGAAGCGGACCTGTGGAGACCTGTATGATCCGTCCCTTCCTGATCGCAATGCTGGCCGCTGCTCCCGTGCTGGCGCAGGAGGGGGAATCCGCCGGGGCCGGTGCGCCGCCGCAGAAGGTGCGCAGCGTCCTGCTATATGGCGATGAGAGCTGTCCCAAGCCGGAGAGTCCCGATGAGGTCGTGATTTGCGCGCGACCGGGCGATTCGCCGTTCCGGATCCCCAAGGCGCTACGTAAGACCGAGCCGGGACCGGAGGGCACGAGTTGGGTGCGCCGCGCCGAGCTGATCGACGAGGTTAACCGTGCGGTGCTGCCGGGAAGCTGCAACCCGATCGGCAGCTATGGCCAGAGCGGGTGCACCATCCGCATGCTCCAGCAATGGAAGGCCGAGCAGCGGGCGAAGAAGGCCGAAGAGGCAGCTATCCCGGGCGGCGAGGACTGAGCCTTATTGGCCGAACCTGGCTTCGCCGGAACGTGCGGTTGCTTCCCGCGCCGCAGCGAACAGCGCACCTGCCTTCGCCTCGCATTCCCGCTGTTCATAGGCCGGATCGCTGTCAGCGACGATACCCGCGCCAGCGGTGACGTGCATGGTCCCGTCCTTCACGATCGCGGTGCGCAGGACGATACAGCTGTCCATTGAGCCGTCGGGCGAGAAATAGCCGACGCCCCCGGCATAGGGTCCGCGCTGGTCGCGCTCCAGTTCGGCGATGATCTCGCACGCGCGAACCTTGGGCGCGCCGCTGACGGTTCCGGCGGGGAAGCCCGCGAACAACGCGTCGAGCGCATCGGCGTCGAGGCGCAATTTACCCACCACGTTCGACACGATGTGCATGACATGGCTGTAGAATTCGACGGTGTAGCTGTCGGTGACCTTGACCGATCCAGCTTCTGCGACGCGGCCGACATCGTTGCGACCCAGGTCGAGCAGCATCAGGTGTTCGGCGCGCTCCTTTGCGTCGGCGAGCAGGCTGGTTCTGTTCGCTTCGTCCTCCGCGGCGTCCTTGCCGCGGGGACGGGTGCCAGCGATCGGGCGGATCGTCACCTCGTCATCGCGGACGCGGACGAGGATTTCGGGGCTCGACCCGGTCAGCGCGAAGCCGGGCAGATCGAGGAAATAGAGGAAGGGCGACGGGTTGATCCGGCGCAGCGCGCGGTACAGCTCGATCGGCGGCAGCGCGAACGGCGCAGTGAAGCGCTGGGCAAGGACGACCTGAAATATGTCGCCGGCGGTGATGTACTCCTTGGCGCGGGTGACCATCGCCGCATAGTCGGCGGCGGGCACCACCGGCTGGGGCACGATATCCATCGGATCGGTCGCGGCGCGCGGCGGAAGCGGGGCGGAGGCGAGCCGCGCGGCGGTCGCCTCGATCCGGTCGGCGGCTTCCTCGATCAGCCGTTCGGGGTCGCGACCGGGCCAGACCGGCGCCACCACAAACAGCGAATCCGCCAGCCGGTCAAAGATCAGGATCACCGTCGGTCGCACGAAGATCATGTCGGGCAGACCCAGTGCGTCGTTCGCGGCGCGGGGTAGGGTTTCGACCAGCCCGATCGTGTCGTAACCGAAATAGCCGACCAGGCAGGCGAGGGCGCGGGGCAGTTCCGGCGGCACGTCCATCCGGCACGACTGGACGAGGGCGCGCAGGGCATCGAGCGTCGGGGCTTCGGCGGCGCTGAATGCGTCGCGGTCGGTCAGCCAGTGCGGATTGACCTCCGCCGCTTCGCCATGTGCGCGAAACACCAGATCGGGAGCGAGTCCAAGCAGGCTGTGGCGACCGCGCACCGCGCCGCCCTCTACCGATTCCAGCAGGAAGTCGCCGCGGCCCGGTTCGATCAGCCTGAGCGCGGCGGCGACCGGGGTATCGGTGTCCGCCAGCTGTTTCCGCCAGACCAGGGCCGGGCGGCCATCGGCCAGCGCCGCGCGGGCGGCGTCGAGGCCCTCAATCCCGCCGCGCATCGGATCAATTGCCGCCGGTTGCCTGGCCGCTCAGCTGCGCCTTGAGTGCGGCGATGGCGGCTTCGTTGCGCTTGACCTTCACCGCCTTGCGCGCCGCAGCGGCGAACTGTTCGACATATTCGTTGCCGATCAGCTGGGCGAGGCCGCCCCGGGTCTGGCCGATCAGCGCGGCGTTGCCCTTGGCATTGCCTTCCTCGATATCGTCGAGCCAGACGATCCAGTAGCCGCCGCCTTGAGGTGCCGGGACGGTCTTGGCCCTCTTTTCGGCCATGCTGAACATCAGGCGGACGGGCGGGGGAGCTGATCGCCCATCTGCGACAGCTGTCCGCGCGAGGCGTCGAGTGCTTCGACCGGAGGCAGCTTCAGCCCGCTTTCCTGCATCGCCTGGGCGAGCGGCATGCCCTTGCTCACCTTGGCAAGGATCGCGTTGGCGGCCTTGCGCGCGCCGTCGAGCTGGCGGCTGCGGACCAGGTCGTCGGCGACGCCTGGGCGGATTTCGGCGAGCGGGCGGGGTGCCGCAGCGACGACCTTGTCGGTCTTGACCAGCGCAAAGCCGCCATCGGTGCCGACCGGGATCAGCTGGGGGTCGTCGCTCGGCTCCATGCTGAAGCCGGCCTGGGCGATCTGCGCGAGCATGGGATCGGGTGCGGCTTCGTCGGCGACGGCCGCGCGCCCATCGGCGAACAGCGGCGCGCTGGTCTGCGCGGTCAGCTTTGAACTGGCGACGAGCTCGTCAAAGGTCGAATTGTCGGCGATCTCGCCATCGATCTTGGCGCGCAGATCGGCCAGCGCGGTCTCCAGCTTCGTCTTGGTGATCGCTTCTGCGAGTTCGCCCCGGACCGAGTCCAGCGACTTGCCCGCGACCTGCTCGATCCCCTCGACCCGGACGATATGCCAGCCGAGCGGCGAGCGGAGCGGGCCGACCACAGTGCCCTGAGCCCCGGCAAAGGCGGCGTCCGCGATCGCGGTGCTGCTGGCGCGGGCAAAGGCTGCCTTCTCGGCATTCGGGATGGTCGATGCCTGCAGGCCAGCAGCCTTGGCGGCATCGACCATCGACGCGCCGCCCTTCACCTTTGCAGCGATGCCCTTCGCGGCGTTTTCGTCGGCAACGATGATCTGGGCAAGGTTGCGGCGGGTGCTGGCGGCATATTGCGCAGCATTCTTCCGGTATTCGGCGGCGATCTCCGCCTCGGTCGCTTTGGCGCTTTCCGCAAACTGGGCGGGATCGACCACGGCGTAGCGCACCACGCGGCGTTCGGGCAGCGTGTAGCGGCCCGAGTTCTTCTGGTAATATGCCTGAAGTTCGGCGTCGGTCGGCGGGTTGCCGGGGGCAATCGCGCCGATTGGGACATAGCCGACCGAACCCTTGCGCCGCTCCAGCATCAGCGAGGCATAGGGCAGCGCGAGTTCGACCGGAACCGGGCCGGGGTTCGCGATCGGGCTGATGAGCCACTGAACCAGCGTTTCGCGACGGATATCGGCCCGCACCTGCTCTGCGGTCAGCCGCTGTTCCGCCAGGAGCTGGTCGAAGCGCTGCTGGCTGAACTTGCCGTCGAAGCCCTGAAAGGCGGGGATCGACGCGATCTGGCCGTCGATTGCGGCGGGGGACACCGCCATGCCCTGCTGCGTCGCATATTCCTCCAGCGCCATACCGTCGATGACCTGGTTCAGCACTTGTTCGAACCCGCCGGTACGGACGAACTGCGCCATGTCGAGCATCGGCTGTTGCTGCCGCACCCGCTCCAATGCGTTGCGGAGGCGGTCCTGAAGCTCCTGCTGCGTCAGCTTCTTGTTGCCAACCTGAACCAGCGGGCCGCTGGACGACGGGCCGCCGACGCCAAGATTCTGGACGTCCATCATCGCAAAGCCGACGCCGAGCGCCACCAGCAGCAGCAGGGCAACGATCTTGCCGGGGGTCGAGAAAATGACGCGGCGGAAGTTGGTGAGCATGGAAACCCGCTGAAATGGGAAAGATTGGCCTCGCTTTAGGGGGCAGGGGCATTGGCATCAAGCGACAACGGCAGCGGTGGCGGGCAAGATGCTTGTGCGGCGTGGGATCGCCGCCTATCGGGCTTGTCCGATAATGGACAACAGGGGAAGCGGGATGCGGCGCAAGCTGGTGGCGGGCAACTGGAAGATGAACGGCGTCACCGATTCGTTGGGCGAAGTGGCGGCGATTGCCGAAGCGGCGGCTGCCCATTCCGGCGTTGATGTCGCCTTGTGCCCACCGGCGACGCTGATCGCCCGGGCAGTGGCAGTGGCAGGCGGCATGCCGATCGGCGGGCAGGATTGTCATGAGAATGACAGCGGTGCGCATACCGGATGCATCTCTGCCCCGATGCTGAAGGATGCCGGCGCCACGCTGACCATCGTCGGGCATAGCGAGCGGCGGGCGGACCAGAACGAGACCAGCCACGACGCCTGGGCCAAGGCGGCGGCGGCGCATCGCCATGGCCTGAACGTAATCCTCTGCGTTGGGGAGACCGAGGCGGAACGCAATGCCGGTCGCGCCGAGCGGGTGGTGCAGGCGCAGATCGAGAAATCGGTGCCCGAGGATGCCGACGGCAGCTGGTTCACGCTGGCCTATGAACCGCGCTGGGCGATCGGGACCGGGCGGACCCCGACGCTGGAGGAAATCGAGCTGATCCACGCCATCGCCCGCGCCAAGCTGGGCATGATGGTCGGGACGGAGAAGGCCGAGGGTATTCGTATCCTGTATGGCGGGTCGGTTACGGGTTCGAATGCAGGCGAGATCCTGGCGGTGGACAATGTCGACGGCGCGCTGGTCGGCGGGGCGAGCCTGACCGCCGCGAAGTTCGTGCCGATCATCGAAGCCGCCGCCAAGCTGTAGGCGATGGCGGAGCTGCCGGAGACGCGGGGGCGGCGGATCGGGCGGTGGCTGCTCGCGATCTTCTATGCGACGGCAGGGGTGGCGCATTTCCTGTTCACCGATGCGATGGCGCGGATCGTGCCGGCATGGGTGCCGTGGGACGCGCGCGAGTGGGTGCTGACTACCGGCGCGGCAGAACTGATCTGTGCCGCCGCGCTGATCACCCGGCGGTGGCGGCTGGCGGCGGGTTGGGCGCTGGCGCTCTATGCGCTGTGCGTGTGGCCGGCCAATGTGAAGCACGCGATGATCGACCTGGCGTGGCTGGGCGGGAGCGGGACGGGGCTGTCGGCGTGGTATCATGTGCCGCGGTTGCTGGCGCAGCCGTTGATTATCGCGTGGGCGTTGTGGGCGGTCGGCGCGGTGCGCGTGGAGCGGGGCGTCGCGGCGTCGCGAAACTGACGAAGTTCCGCGCAACGCGCTTCATTCTGTCAGTTTGCGATGGCGCTGCGGCGGTTTGGGAGGTTCGGCGAGCGCCGCCATCGCCATGCGGAAATCGGGGCGGGTGATCGTGCCGATCTCACGCCCGCGATAGTAACGCGGCGGGTGACGCCATTGAGCGCGCGGTCCATCGCCATGCTGAACATGCGGTCATAGCCCATCATTAGTGCCGCATCCCACGCGCGGGCGAAGTCGGCCGCCTCGGGCCGCTCGCGCAATTTGTAGGCTGTCTGGCGGCTCATCCCGACCGCTTTGCAGGCGCGGGTGACGGTGCCCATGACGGCGAGGGCGTGGATGAAGTCGGTTTGTCGGCGCGCAGTCCAGCCATCGGCGCGGCCACAATTGGGGGCGGGCGTGAAGGCGAGGATGGCTTCATCCTCGTCAGACGCGGCGGGCGGGGTGGGTGAGTCGTTCATCCACCAGTTTATGTGCTGGGATGGGGCTTGTAGGAAAGGGGGCGCTTATCCCCTTGCGACATGTAAGGCTTTGTGGCATACAATCCCTATGTCGAACAAAGCCCCAACGCTCCGTCAGTTTCAGGACCGCTTCCCGACCGAAGATGCGTGCCTGGATCACCTGTTTCAGGTTCGCTACGGCACCGACTTCGCTTGCCCCGGTTGCGACCGCCCCGCGAAGTTCACCCGCGTAAAGGCTCGCCGTTCGTATCAGTGTCAGTGGTGCGCCTATCAGGTCTATCCGACCGCTGGCACGCCGTTCGACCGCACCCGCACCCCGCTGCGGGACTGGTTCTTCGTCATGTTCCAGTTCTGCGCATCGCGGAACGGTGTCGCGGCGAAGGAAGTCGAGCGTCAGCTGGGAGTGACCTACAAGACGGCATGGCGCATGTGCCACATGATCCGCGAATACATGGGCGCGGTTGACGGCAGCGCCCCGATTGGCGGTCTAGGCCGCACGGTCCAAGTCGATGAAACGTTCATCGGTGGCTATCAGAGCGCCAAGGACAAGCGCGATGCTGGCGCGTCAAACAAGACGGTCGTGTTCGGGATGCTTGAGCATGGCGGCGATCTGGTCACGCACGTTGTTCCCGACCGCAAGAGCGGCACCCTGCTTCCGATCATCCGCGCGACCGTGAAGCGCCCCAGCAAGGTCCATACCGACGATTGGCTGGGCTATGGCGGCGTTGGCACGATGGGCTATCAGCACGCCACCGTGAACCACTCGCTTGACCAGTATGTTTGCCGCAAGACCGGCGCGACCGTGAACGCAATCGAGGGCTTTTGGGCGCAGCTAAAGCGCGGCATCAACGGCACGCATATTCACGTCAGCGGTCGTCACCTTCCGAAGTATCTGGGCGAGTTCGAGTATCGCTGGAACATGCGTCAGACGCCTCACCTGATGCTTGATCGTCTGATGTTTTCTTTCGCCCGGTAACAGGCGCGTGACCGTGGGCCATCGCGTCTAGGAGGCGGTCGAAGCGGGTGTTGGGGTTGTCAGGCACCATTCTCTCCAATCTCAATACGCACGAAACTTTGGGTCGACCATGCTGGATTGCCGGCCCTCAGGTCGACGCCTTCAAGGCCCGATGCGGACAGCGCGTTCGCGATGACTGTGGCAAAATCTATTGATTGCTGGTTCTCTGCGGGGTTCACACGAACGCCAACAAAGGTCTCGCCGCCTCCAAACATACCCTGCGAACCAGCCTCGAACCCTAGCTCCTGAAACGCCGCGTTAATCGACGATTCGAGCACCTTCTTTTCGTGTTCTGTGCCAAATGACCGGGTTCGGACGGGGACGGGCGCGGGAGCAGATGCCAACATTTGAGCGAACGTAGATCCGACACTTCGCTGCGGCGGCGCTTCGTGATAATTTTGCGTGCCAAAGTTATTGCCGGCAAAGTTGCCCTTGCGATTGTCGTCGCCCATGATCCTCGCTCCTTCGCCGATAGCGAGAGTATTATCATTTCCGGTTATGATCGGCGAGTTGGGGCCGGAAGACCCTGGCATCGTCGGCGATGAATTCGGCTTTCGAAGTCCCCAGAGCCACAAAATAACAGCTATAAAAAGCATGGCGGCGGCGGCCCACAATAGAGCATCCGCCACCCAAGGTTGAAGGTTCGGGTATCTCATCGGCAATACCCACCCGCCAATGGCGAAGGCCACCGACGACAGGCCTGTAATGATCGCTGGACGCATACCTCCCCCATCACGCCGACTCGCTTCCGGCATGGTGGTGCGTTACTACATTTGCTCCTACATGTCCAAAGGGGATAGACGCCGGAAAGGGGTTTGTTTGTGGTTTGTCCACATCGGTTGTCGAGGGGGCTATGGCGTGCCGATAAACGGCAAGCGCTTGTTCCGTTCGCTCGTGTCACCTTGCTACGTGAATAGATGCGCGCCACAGTGCATCCATGGGTCCGTCGCACTTGCAAGCCGCGCAACAATACTTCCCAACCTATAAGCTCGACAATGATCGTGCTGAGGTTGGGATCAAAGAATATGAACTCGCCGCCACGGCACTACAAGCCGACCAGAGAAGCCTCACCGCTGCGGCAGGGCTTGCGCTGTTTTTCAGCGGAACCTTGATCACTATTGTGGGATCTACGGGAAATTTGGCCAGCCTACAAAACATGGCGACTAAGTTAGGCACCAACGCCGAGATTGTGATCTCACTGATGCTTCTGACCGTTTCAAGTATCACGGTGCGATATTTCGCGCTTTTGCAGCGGTCGGCAGTCTATGCCGCACGGAAGATAATCGTGCTCAGGCGCCTGTTAGGGTCGGGACCCATAAACGGGATTCCCTTGGCGGCTGGGATGTGATTCATGCGCTGCGCCAGCAGGAGCGTGGATTTGAGCGAGTTTTGGTTGAGTGAAGCCCAGTTCGAGCGGCTGCGTCCGCTGCTGCCGGACAAGGTGCGCGGTGTGGCGCGGGTCGATGATCGGCGGGTGATCAGCGGCATCATTCATGTGGTGAAGTCGGGCGGGCGCTGGGTCGACGCGCCGGCCTGCTACGGGCCGAGGAAGACGCTCTACAACCGGTTCGTGCGCTGGGCGGCAAAGGGTGTGTGGCAGGAGCTGTTCGTCACGCTCGCGGCAGCAGGCGGGCCGCCCGCCGAGGTCCTGATCGACAGCACGCATATGAAGGCGCACCGCTCCGCGGGCGGTGGAAAAGGGGGCGCTCGTCCAGGCGATCGGGATCAGCCGGGGCGGCCGCAACAGCAAGCTCCACGCGCTCACCGACGGCGAAGGTCGGCCGCTCCGCTTCCTGCTGACCGGTGGCCAGGTCGCCGACTGCCGCGCAGCCGATGTGTTGCTCGATGATCTCGCGCCGCGCACCATCGTGCTCGCGGACAAGGCTTACGACAGCAATGCGATCCGCGACCTGATCGAGCGGCAGGGTGCCGTTCCGAACATCCCCTCCAAGACGAACCGCCGCTGGAAAAGCTGCTTCTCCAAGACGCTCTACAAGGGCCGCAACGCCGTCGAGCGCATGTTCTGCCGCCTCAAGGATTATCGCCGCATCGCCACCCGCTACGACAAGCTCGCCACCAACTTCCTCAGCGCCATCTACCTCGCCGCAGCCGTCACATGGTGGTTATGAGTCCCGACCCTAGGATTGGATTATGGGAGCATTGAAACAGTGCTCCCAGCCGATCGACTTGAGGGAGCGAACGAGCCCTTTGCCATCCATATGTTCCCTGGCTGGACGTCCCTACAAGCAATTCCAACCCTATCGGTGGCGTTGTTGGCAGCGGCAGGGCAGGGGGTGGTATTCACCGCATTTCGCGTAGCGTTTCCTGGTAGTCCAACTTGGTTTCTAGGGTCGGGACCCATAAACGGGATTCCCTTGGCGGCTGGGATGTGATTCATGCGCTGCGCCAGCAGGAGCGTGGATTTGAGCGAGTTTTGGTTGAGTGAAGCCCAGTTCGAGCGGCTGCGTCCGCTGCTGCCGGACAAGGTGCGCGGTGTGGCGCGGGTCGATGATCGGCGGGTGATCAGCGGCATCATTCATGTGGTGAAGTCGGGCGGGCGCTGGGTCGACGCGCCGGCCTGCTACGGGCCGAGGAAGACGCTCTACAACCGGTTCGTGCGCTGGGCGGCAAAGGGTGTGTGGCAGGAGCTGTTCGTCACGCTCGCGGCAGCAGGCGGGCCGCCCGCCGAGGTCCTGATCGACAGCACGCATATGAAGGCGCACCGCTCCGCGGGCGGTGGAAAAGGGGGGCGCTCGTCCAGGCGATCGGGATCAGCCGGGGCGGCCGCAACAGCAAGCTCCACGCGCTCACCGACGGCGAAGGTCGGCCGCTCCGCTTCCTGCTGACCGGTGGCCAGGTCGCCGACTGCCGCGCAGCCGATGTGTTGCTCGATGATCTCGCGCCGCGCACCATCGTGCTCGCGGACAAGGCTTACGACAGCAATGCGATCCGCGACCTGATCGAGCGGCAGGGTGCCGTTCCGAACATCCCCTCCAAGACGAACCGCCGCTGGAAAAGCTGCTTCTCCAAGACGCTCTACAAGGGCCGCAACGCCGTCGAGCGCATGTTCTGCCGCCTCAAGGATTATCGCCGCATCGCCACCCGCTACGACAAGCTCGCCACCAACTTCCTCAGCGCCATCTACCTCGCCGCAGCCGTCACATGGTGGTTATGAGTCCCGACCCTAGGGTCGGGACCCATAAACGGGATTCCCTTGGCGGCTGGGATGTGATTCATGCGCTGCGCCAGCAGGAGCGTGGATTTGAGCGAGTTTTGGTTGAGTGAAGCCCAGTTCGAGCGGCTGCGTCCGCTGCTGCCGGACAAGGTGCGCGGTGTGGCGCGGGTCGATGATCGGCGGGTGATCAGCGGCATCATTCATGTGGTGAAGTCGGGCGGGCGCTGGGTCGACGCGCCGGCCTGCTACGGGCCGAGGAAGACGCTCTACAACCGGTTCGTGCGCTGGGCGGCAAAGGGTGTGTGGCAGGAGCTGTTCGTCACGCTCGCGGCAGCAGGCGGGCCGCCCGCCGAGGTCCTGATCGACAGCACGCATATGAAGGCGCACCGCTCCGCGGGCGGTGGAAAGGGGGCGCTCGTCCAGGCGATCGGGATCAGCCGGGGCGGCCGCAACAGCAAGCTCCACGCGCTCACCGACGGCGAAGGTCGGCCGCTCCGCTTCCTGCTGACCGGTGGCCAGGTCGCCGACTGCCGCGCAGCCGATGTGTTGCTCGATGATCTCGCGCCGCGCACCATCGTGCTCGCGGACAAGGCTTACGACAGCAATGCGATCCGCGACCTGATCGAGCGGCAGGGTGCCGTTCCGAACATCCCCTCCAAGACGAACCGCCGCTGGAAAAGCTGCTTCTCCAAGACGCTCTACAAGGGCCGCAACGCCGTCGAGCGCATGTTCTGCCGCCTCAAGGATTATCGCCGCATCGCCACCCGCTACGACAAGCTCGCCACCAACTTCCTCAGCGCCATCTACCTCGCCGCAGCCGTCACATGGTGGTTATGAGTCCCGACCCTAGGGGGGCAGGTGCTTGTTTCAGAAACGAAGGTCGCGGCGGCGTTGGCTAGCTTCACATTAGTGCTGTTGCTCACATTGTATCGATGGTCGCTCCGCGAAGTACGAGAATACTCGGCTTTATCTTGGTAGAAAGGTAGCGTGGCTGGTTGGCTCTCGTCTGAAGGAGCGAATTGGCCATGTGCTGTATCGCATGAGATTGTCCGTTTTCGAAGCGGGTCGGTTGGGAATCGATTTAACAAAATACCATGCGATGCTAGTTTTCATCGAGGATAAGAGGCACTTTGAGCATAATGGAAACAGTATCAAAGCTGCTGCTGCTGCTCTATATCGCAGAGTGCGTTATGGGACTCGGAGTGGTGCATCGACAATTCATCATCAACTTGTACGATCTAATTTTCTCAAGTCGATAGAGCGGCCTATATCGCGTAAAATAGTTGAATGGATAATTGCGCCTTGGGTCAACAGGATGTTCTCAAAGTCCGCAATTCTAGATTTGTATCTCTGTTCTGTGAGATATGAGCGAGGTGTTATTGGCCTTCCGGCTGCGATCAGGCATTTTTTTCCTCAACATGAACTGAGCAAGCCGCTGGATATTGCACAGCGCTTCTTTCTGCTTGAACGGCTATCCAATGTGACTGGCACATTTCCTAAAAAAAGAGTTGAAGCCTTATTGCGCAGTCTTCGAGAGAAGGGGCTTATCAGATCTACGGATGTCGCCAAAATTGGTAGAATTTATCGGGATCAGGGTAAGGCAGGGCGGATAAATCTGGTCGGACAAGATACTGTTCTTCGGGCATAGTTCACCCTAAACTCACAAAACTATCCATCACCCGCTTCCGCCCGGCGGCCTCGAACTCGATCTCCAGCTTGTTGCCTTCGATCTCGACGATTTCGCCATAGCCGAATTTCTGATGGAAAACGCGCATGCCGAGCGAGAGGTCGTCGCGGCCCTTGTTGCCGAGGCTCACCGCGCTACCGCGGTTTTCGACGACGCGTTTGGGGGCGGTGGTGAAGCTGGAGCTGGGGGCGGCGGCGCGTTGCCAGCCGGGGCCGCGGCCGGTGCCTCGGCCTACGTCAGCGAAGGGGTCGGCGTGTTCGCTCCAGTTGGCGCGCCACAGGCTCGCGCCGCCGGATAGGGTCGATTCCTCGTCGACATGCGCCTTGGGTAGCTCGCCGACGAAGCGGCTGGGGATGGAGCTGGTCCATTGGCCGTAGATGCGGCGGTTGGCGGCGTGGAGGATCGTCGCCTGGCGGCGGGCGCGGGTGATCGCGACATAGGCGAGGCGGCGTTCCTCCTCGAGGCTGGCGAGGCCGCCTTCGTCGAGCGCGCGCTGGCTGGGGAACAGGCCTTCCTCCCACCCGGCGAGGAAGACGGTGTCGAATTCCAGCCCCTTGGCCGCGTGGATGGTCATGATCGTGACCTTGGGCTCGTCGGCGTTATTCTCGTTATCCATGACGAGGCTGACATGTTCGAGGAACGCGCCGAGCGTTTCATACTCCTCCATCGCGCGGACGAGTTCTGAGAGGTTTTCGAGGCGGCCGGCGGCTTCGGCGGTGCGGTCCGCCTGCCACATCGCGGTGTAGCCGCTTTCGTCGAGGATGATCTGGGCGAGTTCGGTGTGGGGCAGCTGGCCGATGCGGGTTTCGGGCAGCGCCTCACCCTCCGTGGGCACGGGCGCGCGGAGCATCTGGCTCCAGCGGGCGACGTCGCCGACGAAGCTGCCGAGCGCGCGGCGGGCCTGCGGCGTCAGCTCGTCGGTGTCGAGGATGCGCGCGGCGGCGGTCAGGAGCGGGATGCCCTCGGCGCGGGCGAGCATGTGGATCTTCGCGATCGCCTTGTCGCCCAGGCCGCGCTTGGGGACGTTGACGATGCGTTCGAAGGCGAGGTCGTCGGCGGGCTGGTGGACGAGGCGGAGATAGGCGAGCGCGTCGCGGATTTCGGCGCGTTCGTAGAAGCGGAAGCCGCCGACGATGCGATAGGGCAGGCCGATGGCAATGAAGCGGTCTTCGAACTCGCGCGTCTGGTGCTGGGCCCGGACGAGGATAGCGAAATCGTCGAGGCTCTTGCCGGTGCGGATGCGGGCGCTTTCGATGTCCTCACCGACGCGGCGCGCTTCTTCCGGGCCGTCCCACACGCCGATGACGCGGACCTTTTCGCCCGCATCGATCTCGGTCCACAATTCCTTGCCGAGGCGGCCGCTATTGTTGGCGATCACCGCGCCGGCGGCGGCGAGGATATGGGGGGGTGGAGCGGTAATTCTGTTCGAGGCGGATGACCTTGGCGCCGGGGAAGTCCTTTTCGAACTTCAGGATGTTTTCGACCTGCGCGCCGCGCCAGCTGTAGATCGACTGGTCGTCGTCGCCGACGCAGCAGATATTCTTGCGCTCCTGCGCGAGCAGGCGGAGCCAGAGATACTGGACGCTGTTGGTGTCCTGATACTCGTCCACCATGATGTAGCGGAAGCGCTGTTGGTATTGCTGCAGCACGTCGCGGTGGGTGCGCAGGATGGTGAGCATGTGGAGCAGCAGGTCGCCGAAATCGCAGGCGTTGAGCGCGCGCAGGCGGTCCTGGTACTGCTGGTAGAGCGACTGGCCCTTGCCGTTGGCGAAATGCTCGGACTCGCCCGCGTCGAGCATGTCGGGGGTCAGGCCCTTGTTCTTCCACCCGTCGATCAGGCCGCCGAGCTGGCGCGCGGGCCAGCGCTTTTCGTCGAGGTCGTTGGCGACGATGAGCTGCTTGAGCAGGCGCAGCTGGTCGTCGGTGTCGAGGATGGTGAAGTTGCTCTGCAGCCCGACCAGCTCGGCGTGGCGGCGCAGCATCTTCGCGCCGATCGCGTGAAAGGTGCCGAGCCAGGGCATCCCCTCGACCGCGTCGCCGACATGGTGGCGGACGCGCTCCCGCATCTCGCGCGCGGCCTTGTTCGTGAAGGTGACCGACAGGATCTCCGACGGATAGGCGCGGCGGGTCCAGAGCAGGTGGGCGAGGCGCGCGGTGAGCGCGGCGGTCTTGCCCGTGCCGGCGCCGGCGAGGACGAGGACGGGGCCGTCGACGGTGAGCACCGCTTCACGCTGCGGCGCGTTGAGGCCACGCAGATAGGGGGATCGTCGGCGGAAGGCTGGGGTACGGACATTGCGAACAGGTAGGGAACGGAGCGAGTCGGGGCAAGCGCGATTGCGTGGGGAGTTGCCGGGCGGCGCGGAGTGAGGCAGGGATGCGCGATGTTCGAGAAATATCGCAAGCGGTTCGACAGACGCAGGCTGGTGCTGATCGCGGCATTGGCGCTGGTGGGGCTGTATGTCGGGTGGCGCACGGGCGGGTTTCAGGAGCAGCAGCCTGAGCAAAAGCCGTGCGTCGAGGGGCGGAACGAGATCAAGGACAAGGACGGCAAGGTGGTGCAGGTGACGCGCACCACATGCTTTGAGGACGCGAAGAAATAAGCGGCGCCGGGGGGCGCTGAATTTGGGAGGGACGGATGGACGCTGACCGGACGCGGCGACGGCGCGCGCTGTGGGCGAGTTTCGTGGGGACGGGGATCGAGTTCTACGATTTCTATATCTACGCGACCGCCGCGGCGCTGGTGTTCGGGCAGATCTTCTTTCCCAAGAGCGATGCCGGGGTTCAGCAGATGCTGAGCTTCGCGACATTGGGCGTGGCGTTTTTCGCGCGGCCATTGGGTGCAGCGGTGTTTGGCCATTATGGCGACCGGATCGGGCGCAAGGCGACCCTGGTCGCGTCACTGCTGACGATGGGGCTTTCCACGACATTGGTGGCGTTCCTGCCGACCTATGCGACCGCAGGGGTCGTCGCGCCGCTGGCCTTGTGCGTGCTGCGCTTCGGGCAGGGGTTCGGCCTGGGTGGCGAATGGGGCGGGGCGGCGTTGCTGGCGGTGGAGAATGCGCCGCCGGGCTGGCGCGCACGCTATGGCTGTGCGCCGCAGATGGGCGCGCCGGCTGGGTTCATCGCCGCGAATGGGCTGTTTCTGCTGCTGTTGAGCTGGATGACTCCGGCGCAGTTCGCCGAATGGGGCTGGCGCATTCCGTTTGCGCTGTCGGCGGCACTGGTGCTGGTCGGGCTGTGGGTGCGCCTCAAGCTGGGCGAGACGCCCGAGTTCAAGGCGTGCCTCGCCGAAGCGCCGCCGCCGCGGGTGCCGCTGGGCGAGTTGATCGAAAAGCATGGCGCGACGTTGCTGGCGGGCACGGTGGGGGCGATCGCGTGCTTTGCGGCCTATTACGTTGCGACGGCGTTCCTGCTCGGCTGGGGGACCAAGACGCTGGGCTATTCAATGCAGACGTTCCTGGGGTGCCAGCTGGTCGCGATCCTGTTCATGGCGCTGGGCATCTATCTCGCCGCGTGGCTGGCCGACGCGAAGCTCGACCCGCGCCGCGTGCTTGCGGGCGGGTGCGTCGCGGTGGTCGGCGCGGGGTTCGTGATGGCGCCGCTGATGGCGGGCGGAATTGCCGGGGTGCTGGTGTTCCTGTCGGGGATCCTGTTCCTGATGGGGTTTGTCTATGGGCCGCTCAGCGCATGGCTGACCGACCTGTTTCCCGCGCGGGTGCGCTATACCGGCGTGTCAATGGCGTTCAACGTGGCGGGAGTGATCGGCGGCGGGCTGACCCCGGTGATCGCGCAGAAGCTGGCGATGAGCTACGGGCTCGCCCCGGTGGGCTGGTATCTGAGCGGGGCTGCGGCGGTGAGCCTTGTGGCACTGGTGGCGATGCGCTCGAAAGCCTAGGCGGGCCGCAAGATCGTCAGCTTGGCCTTGCCGTGAACCCGCTCCGTATCGGTGATGAAACCGGCGACGTCGACACTTTCGGCCTTGGCGGTTTCGATGCTGATCCAGGTGGCGGGACCGGTCCAGCCGAGGCGGGCGAGCTTGTCGAGCGCGACAGATCCCGCGCCGGTGCCATAGGGCGGGTCCATCATGATCAGGTCGAGCGGCTTGGGTGCGGGGCCGAGCCCCATTACCGAGCTGGCGCGGATGTCGGGACGGATGCCGAGCTTTTCGGCATTGGTGCGCAGCGCGTCGAGCGCGGCGCGGTCCTGTTCGACGAACAGGCACGACGCGGCACCGCGTGACAGGGCCTCGAGGCCAAGTGCACCCGAACCGGCGAACAGGTCGGCGACGGCCAGCCCCTCGAAACTGCCGACGCGGCTGGTGAGCATCGAGAACAGCGCCTCACGCGTGCGGTCGGCGGTGGGGCGGGTGGCGTCGCCCTTGGGCGCGACCAGCGGGCGGCCGCGCCAGGTGCCGGCGATGATTCTCATTTGCGCGGGCCTCGCTTGCCGGGCGCGGGCGTACCGCGCGGGGGCTTGGGCGGTCCGCCCTTGCCGGCGGGCGGGCGGTTGCCGGGAGCCGCACCGGGGCGGCGGTCATTGGGGCGGTAGGCGCGCTTGGGCCGGTCGAGCAACGGGCCGGCGTCGTCGTCATGCTGGGCGTGACGCGCGGCGGGCGTTTTGCTGAACGGCTTCCCTTTCGGGGGAGCGGTTCGACCGGAGGAGTCCGGGCGCGGGGGCCGTGTAGCACCTGCAGCTGCATCGGGCCGCTGTCGGCGCTGCCCTTCCCCTTGGCCGTCGCCGAACGGGGCGGGGTTGGATTGACGTTGGGTCCTGGCCTGATGACGGCGGCGCTGGGCCACGCCGAACTTCTCGGGACCTTTCTTTTCCGCTGCGGAGCGCTGCGGACGCGCGGGTTTATAAGCCTCGGGCTCCCGAGCGTTGGCGGGGGCCTGCGCGACGATCTTGCGGCGTTCGGCGCGGTTGGTCGGGAGCGCGGCAGTGGGTGCAGCGGGCGTTTCCTCTGGGTCGGCGTCCACCGCCTTGGGCTTGCCCGACAATTGCAGGTTCGACGCCGCCTTGCCGCCGCCGGGTCCGGTCAGCGTGTTGCGGAACACCACCAGATCATGCTGGCGAATCTCGTCCACTCCTCCGATGGGCATGTCGCCGAGGTGGAAGGGGCCGTAGCGGGTGCGGATCAGGCGGCTGACCTTGAGCCCGAGATGTTCGAGGACGCGGCGGACTTCGCGGTTCTTGCCCTCGGTCAGGGTCAGTTCGATCCACACATTCGCGCCGGTGCGGCGTTCGAGATTGGCGTTGATCGAGCCATAGCGGACGCCGTCGATCTCGACACCCAACATCAGCTCTTCCAGCTGCTCCTGGCTGACCTGGCCATAGGCGCGAGCGCGATAGCTGCGCT
The DNA here is from genome assembly GCF_024700005.1 of Sphingomonas sp. J344. Classification (NCBI taxonomy): domain Bacteria; kingdom Pseudomonadati; phylum Pseudomonadota; class Alphaproteobacteria; order Sphingomonadales; family Sphingomonadaceae; genus Sphingomonas; species Sphingomonas sp. J344. The sequence continues at coordinate 49,226 of NZ_JAJONB010000002.1, forward strand.
CGACCCCGGTTGCGGGGAGTTCGAGCTGGCGCTTGAGCTCGCCATCGGTGGTCATCAGCAACAGCCCCTCGGTCGCGAGATCGAGGCGGCCGACCGGCATCAGCCGGGGGAGCCCCTTGGGCAGCTTGCTGTAGATGGTCGGGCGACCGGCGGGGTCGCGTTCGGTGGTGAGCAGCCCGGCGGGCTTGTGGAAGCGGAACAGGCGTGCGGGGGCGGGGGCGGCAACCGGGTTGCCATCGACGGTGACGCCATGGAGCGAGGTCAGCACGGTTGCGGGGGTGGTCAGGACCTGACCGTCGAGCGCGATGCGGCCATCAGCGATCATGCGTTCGATTTCGCGGCGTGACGCGATTCCGGCACGGGCGAGCAGCTTGGCGATACGCTCACCGGATTTGGCTGGTTGCCGTTCAGGTTCATTGGTGGATGAGGGGGACATTGGCGCGCGATACAGCGGGTTGGGCCGGGGCGCAAAATTCTTGTGCGCGGACGAACCCGAAAGCGTTCAATGCGTTTGGCAACCGTAACATTCGGGTGGGTGCAGCGTGTTCGGGAAGAAGAAGCGGCGGATCGTTCGGGTGCTGATCGTCGAGGACGAGCCGCTGGTGGCGTTCGACACCGAACATTTCCTGTCGGAAGAAGGCTTTACCGTCGTTGCCACGACCGATTCGGTAGGCGAGGCGATTGGGTACATCATTGCGCCGGACAAGCCGGATATCGTGCTGGTCGATCTGGGCCTGAGCGATGGGAGCGGCGCGGATGTCGCCCATGCCGCCTGCGCCGAGAATATCCCCGTTCTGATCGTCACGGGCCGCAATCCCGACGAGATCGAGGCGGTCGGTCTTGGCTGCCTGACGAAGCCGTACAAGCAGCGTGACCTGATCGCCGCGATCGACATTTGCGAGGCGCTGACCGAAGGGAAAAGCCCCAAGCGCATTCCATCCGCCCTGCGCCTGTTCCAGCCCGCCGCGCAATAATCCTTCGCCGGGCTTTGCAGCGTCGAATTTGTCGCTAGGGTCGCCCGACCTAGGGAGGATTTGGATGAGCGACGCGGGGGGATTGGAAGCAGGGGTGGAGGCGCGCAAGCGCAGCATTGGCGAGGTCATGCTGCCCTATGTGAAGCCGCGCCCGCTCGCCGCGCTGCTGCTGGGGATTTCGAGCGGATTTCCGCTTGCGCTGCTGCTCGGCACGATGACGTTCTGGCTGGCGAAGGTCGGGATCGACAAGAAGACGATCGGCTTCGCAGTCGGGCTGACGACCCCCTATACGCTCAAATTCTTGTGGGCGCCGCTGATCGATCGGATCCGCTTGCCCCTGCTCTCGGATCTTTTCGGGCAGCGGCGGGCCTGGCTGTTCCTGATCATGGCGCTGTTGTTCGGTGCGGTCTGGATGCTGGGCGCGAGCGATCCGCGCGACGGCAATATGGGGCCGTTCGCCTTCTGGGCGATCGTCGTGGCGTTCCTCGGGGCGACGCAGGATATCGTGATCGACGCCTATCGCATCGAAATCCTGCCCGACGAGCAATTGTCGCACGGCACCGCGAACAACCAGTTCGGATACAGGCTGGGCGCGTTCGCGGCGGGCGTGGGAACGATCGCGCTTGCATCGTCGGAGGGATTCAACCTTGGCTGGGCGGCCGCTTATGGTCTGACCGGACTGTGCATCGTGCCGGGGATCATCGCCGCGTTCTGGGCCGGGCCGGGGCTGCACGAGGCGGTGATGCGGGACAAGGCGCGCCAGAGCATCGGCGGGTGGCTCCAGGAGACGCTGGTCGGCCCGTTTCGCGAGTTTTTCGGACGCAAGGGCGCGGTGCTGATCCTGTTGTTCGTGCTGATCTACAAGCTGGGCGACGCGATGGGGCAGGTGATGCTGAACCCGATGATCGTCGAGCTCGGCTTTACCGATACCGAGTTTGTGGCGATCAACAAGGTCGTCGGCTTTTGGGGGTTGATCGTCGGCACCGCGCTCGCCGCGCCACTGATGGCATGGTTGGGGCTCGGTCGCTCGCTGTTCGTGTCGGGCGTGCTCATGATGGTGAGCAATCTGACATTTGCGATGCTCGCCAGCCGTGGGCATGACGTGACCTGGCTGACCATCGCCGTCGCGACCGAACAGGTGACCAGCGGAATGGGGCTGACGGTGTTCGTGACGTACCTCTCCGGTCTGTCCAACCTGGCCTATACCGCGACCCAATATGCCCTGCTCTCGTCGCTTGCGGGCGTCGGCCGGACTTGGCTCTCGAGTCCGGCGGGCATCGCGGCCGATGCGCTGGGCTGGACGGGCTTCTGGCTCCTCACCACGCTCGTCGCGTTGCCCGGCATGGCATTGCTGTGGCTGTTGTGGCGCAAGGGATTTGTCGTCGAAAGTGTGCGCAAGGCGCGGTCGGGCGTGACCTAAACCTCTACCGGCATCCCGGCGTCGGCGAAGGCGTTGGCGAGGGCGTTGGCGGTCGCCAGCACGCCGTCCACGCGGCGGATGCCGAGCAGGTCGGAGAGGAGGAGGCGGGCGCGTTCGCTATCGCGCTCGATGCTGGCGATCACTTCGATCAGCGCGCCTTCGGACGCGGTCATGCGCGCACAGCACCAGGGCGCGATCTGGATCGGGCCGGCGCTGGCGGCCGACATCTCTGCCATCAGCGCGCGCAGCAGCAGCAGCGGGCCGCGGAATCCCTTGCCGAAGGCGGTGATGAAGGCATGGGCGGTGGCCGCGTCATTGAGGCCCTGTGCGCCGAGCTGACGCACGCCGAACAGCAACAGGCGCGCGGCGGGGTCTTCGGGCTGGACGCGGGGGAGGGCGTTGCCGAGAGTGGCGGCGGTGAGGGGGCGGGGGATGAATGGCGCAACGGGGCGACTCCTTGCTCTGGAGTGCCAGTCTGCCATCCTTCTATTGATAGTCAATCGCAATAAGGGTCAGTCGGGGAGTTCGTCGTTTTCCCGGAGCACTTCGCCCGCCAGGTAGAGCGAGCCGAGGATAAGGACGAGCGGGGCCGCCGCCTGAATGCTGGCGAGTGCCGTCGGAACGTCGGGTGCGGTCGCGGTGCTGGGGATGCCGAGCGCGCGGGCGGTGGCGGCGAGGTCCGCCGGGTCGTGATGCGCGTGGCCGGGGACCGGGACTGCGGTGAAGCTGGCCGCGAGCGGGGCGAAGGGGGCGAGCAGACCGGTCGCGTCCTTGTTCGACAACATGCCGAGGATCAGGTGCGCGGGGCGGCCGTTTGCGACCTGCGCCAGCGTGGCGCTGACCGACTGGGCGGCGGCCTCGTTATGGCCGCCGTCGAGCCAGATTTCGGCTCCGGCGGGCAGAAGCGCGTGGAGTGGGCCGGGGGTCAGACGCTGCATCCGCGCGGGCCAGCGCGCGGCGCTGGCGGCGCTGGCGAAGGCGCTGTGGGGAATCGTCAGCGTGCGCTGGTGACGCAGCGTGGCGATGGCGAGCGCGAGATTGGCGGGCTGATGCGGGCCGGCGAGGGTGGGGGAGCGGGGCTTCTACCTCGCCCTGTGCGTCGCGGTAGAGCAGGCGATCGGGGGTGACGGTGAAGTCCCATGCGGTGCCGCGCGCGTGGACCGGAGCGTTCGCGGCGGCGGCGACCTGCGCGATGCGCGCGGAGACGCTGTCGCCATAGGCCATGGTGACGAGCGGGACGCCGGGCTTGGCGATGCCCGCCTTTTCGCCCGCAATCGCTTCGGCGGTGTCGCCGAGGAACGCCTGATGGTCGATGCCGAGCTGGGCGATGGCGCAGGCGGCGGGGGCGGAGATGACGTTGGTGGCGTCGAGACGGCCGCCCAGGCCAACCTCGATGATGCAGGCGTCCGCCGGGGTGCGGGCGAAGGCGAGGAAGGCGGCGGCGGTGGTGACCTCGAAAAAGCTCGCGCCGATGTCGCCGCCGGCGTCGAGCACCTGTTCGAGCAGGGCGGCGAGGGTCGCGTCGTCGATCAGCTTACCGCCAAGGCGAATACGCTCGTTGAAGCGGACCAGATGCGGGCTGGAATAGACATGCGCGGCGAGGCCCGCGGCCTCGACCGCGGCGCGCAGGAAGGCGCAGGTCGAGCCCTTGCCATTGGTCCCCGCGACATGGAGCACGGGGGGCAGGTTGAGATGCGGGTTGCCGATCCGGTCGAGCAGTGCGGTGATGCGGCTGAGGCCGAGCACATCGGCACCGGGGCCGAGCGCCCAGAGACGGTCGAGCTGGCGTTGGACGGCGGGGTGGGAGGAGGTCGCGTGGTCCATCAAACCCTCTCCCCTCCGGGGAGAGGGTTTGGGAGAGGGGCGGTGTCGAGGGCTTCGCTCAAGGCGGCCAGGACGCCATCGAGGTTGTTCATCACATCGTTGTTCCAGAAGCGGATCACGCGGTAGCCTTGCGTTTCCAGATAGGCCGTGCGCCCGTCGTCGTGCGTTGAATCGTCGTGGGTGGCCCCGTCGAGTTCGATGATGAGCTTGCGCGAGCGGCAGACAAAGTCGGCAATATAGGGGCCGATCACGACCTGGCGGGTGAACTTGACCCCTTCGAGCCGCTTGGCGCGGAGGGCGGTCCAGAGTTCGCGCTCGGGCTGCGTCATCTCGCTGCGCATCGAGCGGGCGCGTTCGAGTAACTTGGGGTTGGTCTGTGGCACTGCCCCTCTCCCAACCCTCTCCCCGGAGGGGAGAGGGCTTTACGAATGCCTCACGCCGCCGCCTTTTCCTCCACCAGCAGGCCGATCAGGGCGCCGAGCTTTTCGCGCAGGTCCTTGCGGTGGACGACCATGTCGATCAGACCGTGGTCGAGATAATATTCGCTGGTCTGGAAATCGTCGGGGAGCTTTTCGCGGATCGTGCTTTCGATCACGCGGCGGCCGGTGAAGGCGAGGGTGGCCTTGGGCTCGGCGATCTGGACGTCGCCGAGCATCGCGTATGCCGCCATCACGCCGCCCGAGGTCGGGTCGGTCAGCACCACGATATAGGGCAGGCCGGCGTCGTGGAGCATCGAGATGGCGACGGTGGTGCGCGGCATCTGCATCAGCGACAGGATGCCCTCCTGCATGCGCGCGCCGCCGCTAGCGGTGAAGACGATGTAGGGGGCGCGGGCGCCGATCGCGGCCTCGACCCCGGCGATGAAGGCTTCGCCGACCGCCTGGCCCATCGATCCGCCCATGAAGGCGAAATCCTGCACGCCGATCACCGCGCGCTGGCCGAGGATGGTGCCGCTGGCGTTGAGGAACGCGTCCTGCTCGCCGGTGCTGGCGCGCGCGGCCTTGATGCGGGCGGGGTAGGGTTTCTGGTCGCGGAACTTGAGCGGGTCTTCGGCGACCTTGGGGTTCGGGAGGACGGTGTAGCTGCCCGCGTCGAACAGTTGCTCGAACCGCGCGCGGCCGCCGATGCGTTCATGATGGTCGCAGATCGGGCAGACCGACTGGTTTTCCTGGAGTTCCTTGACGAACACCATCTGCCCGCAGCCCTTGCACTTGTGCCAGAGGTTGTCGGGCGTCTCCGCCTTGTTCGGGATGACGAGCGAGATCGCGTTGCGGACGCGGGTGAGCCAGCTCATGCGGCGATTTCCTTGCGTGCTGCGGCCAGTGCGGCCGACAGGGATTGGATATAGGTACGGACGGCGGCGGGGGCATTGGCGCCCTGTGCCGCGATGATGTCGATGATCGCAGAGCCGACGACGACGCCATCGGCGACGCGGCCGATCGCGGCGGCTTGCTCGGGCGTGCGGACGCCGAAGCCGACCGCGACGGGCAGGTCGGTTGCGGCCTTGAGCCGGGCGACGGCGGCTTCGATGCTGTCCTGTGCCGCCTGCTGCTTGCCGGTGATGCCGGCGACCGAGACGTAGTAGAGGAACCCGCTCGCGCCATTGAGCACGGCGGGCAGGCGCGCGGCGTCGGTGGTGGGGGTGGCGAGGCGGATGGTGGCGATGCCGTGCGGGGCCAAGGCGGCGATCTCGTCCGCTTCCTCGGCCGGAATGTCGACGATGATCGCGCCGTCGACGCCTGCGTCCGCCGCCTTTTGCGCGAAGGCTTCTGGCGTCGGGCGGGTCATGGTGTTGGCATAGCCCATCAGCACCAGCGGGGTGTCCGGGTGGCGCTGGCGAAAGGCGGCGGCGATGGCGAGCACGTCGGCCGTGCGCGTGCCGGCGGCGAGGCTGCGCAGGTTCGCCGCCTGAATCGCCGGGCCGTCGGCCATCGGATCGGTGAACGGCATGCCGAGTTCGATCACATCGGCCCCGCCCGCGACGAGCGCGTCGAGGATGGCGGCGGTGTCGCCGTCACCGGCGGTGACGAAGGTGACGAGCGCGGCGCGATGGTCGCGCGCGGCGGCGGCGAAGGTGGTGGCGAGGCGGTCAGCCATTCTTCTTGCGCTCAAAATGTTCAACGACTCCCAAGCCAATCATGAACAGCGCCATACTCACGACGGTAGCATTCCTGATAAAATCCGCGTCGCTGCGCTCAGTGAACAACCATGCCCAAATGCCTATGGCCATGCTTGCAGCAAGTGCCGACGCGAAAAGCCACCCAAGGATTCTCATATCGCCACCCCCAGCGCCTCGGCGACGGTGAAGATGTCCTTGTCGCCGCGGCCGCAGAGGTTGGCGAGGATCACCTGATCGCGGCGCATTTCCCGTGCCTTGACCGCGACCGCTGCGATCGCGTGCGAAGGCTCCAGTGCGGGGATGATGCCTTCGGTGCGGCAGAGCAGCTGGAATGCGTCGAGCGCTTCGGTGTCGGTCACGCTGGTATAGGTGACGCGGCCGATGTCCTTGAGCCAGGCATGTTCGGGGCCGATGCCGGGATAGTCGAGTCCGGCGCTGATCGAATGCGCTTCGGTGATCTGGCCGTCCTCGTCCTGCAGCAGATAGGTCTTGTTGCCGTGGAGGATGCCGGGTTCGCCGCCCGCGAGGGACGCGGCGTGTTTCTTGTCCAGCCCTTCGCCCGCCGCTTCGACGCCGAGCATCGCGACATCGGCATCGTCGAGAAACGGGTGGAACAGGCCGATCGCGTTGCTGCCGCCGCCGATCGCGGCGACGAGCAGGTCGGGAAGGCGGCCGGTGCGGGCGAGCATCTGCGCGCGGGCTTCCTTGCCGATCACGCTTTGAAAGTCGCGAACCAGTTCCGGATAGGGGTGCGGGCCGGCGGCGGTGCCGATGATGTAGAAGGTTTCGTGCACGTTGGCGACCCAGTCGCGCAGCGCTTCGTTCATCGCGTCCTTGAGCGTGCCAGCGCCGCTGGTGACCGGGCGAACTTCGGCGCCGAGCAGCTTCATGCGGAACACGTTGGGCTGCTGACGCGACACGTCCTTGCCGCCCATGAAAATGGTGCAGGGCAGGCCGAAGCGCGCGCAGACGGTGGCGGTGGCGACGCCGTGCTGGCCCGCGCCGGTCTCGGCGATGATCCGCGTCTTGCCCATGCGGATTGCGAGCAGGATCTGGCCGATGCAATTGTTGATCTTGTGCGCGCCGGTGTGGTTGAGCTCGTCGCGCTTGAACCAGATTTCGGCACCCATGCCCTCGGGCGCGTTTTCGCGCAGCGCTTCGGTCAGCCGTTCGGCGTAGTAGAGCGGGCTGGGGCGGCCGACATAATGTTCGAGCAGATCGTCGAACTGTGCGGCAAAGGCGGGGTCGGCTTTCGCGGCCTTATACTCGCGCTCGAGGTCGAGCACGAGCGGCATCAGCGTTTCGGCGACATAGCGCCCGCCAAACTGGCCGAAATGTCCCCGCTCGTCAGGCTGGGCGCGGAAGCTGTTGGGTGCGGTCATGGTCAGGCGCGTTTAGGCGGGGATTGGCGCGACGCCAAGCGTTGTTGGCGGAAGGAATTCTTGGGGCCCTTATCCTCCCCCTTGCGGGGGAGGATTGGATCTCGCTCAGCTCAGCGCCGCCTTCACAAGCCCGGACGCCTTGCTCATGTCGAGGCTTGCCGCGTGGCGGGCTTTGAGTTCGGCCATGACGCGGCCCATGTCCTTCATGCCGGTGGCGCCGAGGTCGGCCTTGATCGCCTCAATGGCTGCGGTGGTTTCCTCCGCGCTCATCTGCGCGGGGAGGAAGGTTTCGATCACCGCGACTTCGGCCTTTTCCTTGTCGGCGAGTTCCTGGCGGCCGCCCTTTTCGAACATCTCGATCGATTCGCGGCGCTGCTTGACCATCTTTTGAAGCACTTCCACGACGAGCGCGTCGTCGTCGGCGACCGGCGCCTGCGTGCGCGCCTCGATATCGCGGTTCTTGATCGCGCTCTGGATCAGGCGGATGGCGGCGGTGCCTTCCTTGTCGCCGCCCTTCATTGCGGTGACGAGGGCTGCCTTGATGTCGTCGCGGATCATATTCTCTCTACCCACAGGTGAATCGGAATTATCCGCCATTAGACCGCACAGGCGGTTGACGCGAGGGGGGTAGGGGTCTAGCGGGCAGCGCTTAGCGACATCGCCGGAAAAACTGACAGGAGCGACCTTCTCTGATGGCCGAAGCCACGCCTATTATCGTGCCTGAAGGAGCTACAGGCGTTCTGGTTCTCGCCAGCGGCGAGGTCATCTGGGGCCGTGGATTCGGGGCCGAGGGCGCGGCGGCGGGGGAAGTGTGCTTCCACACCGCGATGACCGGATATCAGGAGATCATGACCGACCCGTCGTTCGCGGGCCAGATGATCTGCTTTACCTTTCCCCATATCGGCAATGTCGGTGCGAACCCGGACGACGTGGAGGCGGACAATCCGCACGCGCTGGGCATGATCGTGCGCGAGGATGTGACCGAGCCGTCGAACTTCCGCAGCGTCGAGCATCTCGACACATGGATGAAGAAGCATGACCGCATCGGCCTGTCGGGGATCGACACCCGCGCGCTGACGCGGCGCATTCGCGGCAAGGGCGCGCCGAACGGCGTGATCGCGCATTCGGCGAGCGGCGAGTTCGACATTCCCGCGCTGATCGCGCAGGCGCAGGCCTGGCCGGGGCTGGAGGGCATGGACCTTGCCATTACCGTCACCACCGAGACCCATTTCGGATGGGAAGGCGGCGTGTGGCGGCTGGGATTTGGCTATGAGGTCGATGGCGATGGCGCGCGGCCGCATGTCGTGGCGATCGACTATGGGTCGAAGCACAATATCTTCCGCAATCTGGTGAAGGCCGGGGCGAAGGTGACGGTGCTGCCCGCGACCGCGACGGCCGAGCAGGTGTTGAGCTTCAACCCCGATGGCATCTTCCTGTCGAACGGGCCGGGCGATCCGGCCGCGACCGGCGCATATGCGGTGCCGGTGATCCGCGAGTTGCTGGCGACGAAGAAGCCGCTGTTCGGCATCTGCCTGGGCCATCAGCTGCTGGCGCTGGCGGTGGGCGCGCAGACGACCAAGATGTTCCAGGGCCATCGCGGCGCGAACCATCCGGTCAAGCGGCTGAGCGACGGGACGGTCGAGATCACGTCGATGAACCACGGCTTCGCGGTCGAGAGCGCGACGCTGCCCGCAGGCGTGGTCGAAACGCATGTGTCGCTGTTCGACGGCAGCAATTGCGGGATCGAGATCGACGGCGGGCGGGCGTTCAGCGTGCAATATCACCCCGAGGCTTCGCCGGGGCCGCAGGATAGTTTCTATCTGTTTGAGCGGTTTGTGGGGATGTTGCGGTGAGGGCTGTTCTAGCGCTCTGGCTTCTTGGCACATACGCAACGGACGCCGCACCTTCGAAGGATATGTCCTATTCGTGGGGGCCGCCCACAACGGGATCGTACTGGGTTCCGAAAGGCACGACGCCGACGAAGATTGATGAGGCGGCAGCGGCGTGCTCAGCAGCTGTCACTGTCGTGGCCATTTTTCACGGGCCGCCCGTTCCTGATAAATATGACGATACTTTCCTTTATAGATTTGAGCCTGCTTCGGATGAAAACTCGCGCATCTGCACGACTGAGCGCCTCGGAGCGATCCCGGAGCTGACCTTGACGGTACAAGAGAAAAAATAATGCCTAAACGCACCGACATCTCCTCCATCCTCGTCATTGGCGCTGGTCCCATCGTGATCGGTCAGGCGTGCGAGTTCGACTATTCGGGCACGCAGGCGATCAAGGCGCTCAAGGAAGAGGGCTATCGCATCGTCCTGGTCAATTCGAACCCGGCGACGATCATGACCGATCCCGAGCTGGCTGACGCGACCTATGTCGAGCCGATCACGCCCGCGGTGGTCGCCAAGATCATTGAGAAGGAGCGGCCCGATGCGGTGCTGCCGACGATGGGCGGGCAGACCGCGCTGAATACTGCGCTGGCGCTGGCGAACGATGGCACGCTGGAGAAGTTCGGCGTCACCATGATCGGCGCGAATGCCGAGGCGATCGACAAGGCCGAGGATCGGCTGAAATTCCGCGACGCGATGGACAAAATCGGGCTCGACAGCGCGCGTTCGGCGATTGCGCACACCGAGGCGGAGGCGCTGGAGGGGCTGGAGAAGGTCGGGCTGCCGGCGATCATCCGTCCGTCCTTTACGCTGGGCGGGACCGGCGGCGGCATTGCCTATAACAAGGAAGAGTTCATCGACATCGTCCGCAAGGGGCTGGACGCATCGCCGACGACCGAGGTGCTGATCGAGGAGTCGCTGCTCGGTTGGAAGGAATATGAGATGGAGGTCGTGCGGGATCGCAACGACAACTGCATCATCATCTGTTCGATCGAGAATGTCGATGCGATGGGCACCCATACGGGTGACTCGATCACGGTCGCGCCCGCGCTGACGCTGACCGACAAGGAATATCAGATCATGCGCAACGCCAGCATCGCGGTGCTGCGCGAGATCGGCGTGGAGACCGGCGGGTCGAACGTGCAGTTCGCGGTGAACCCGAAGGACGGGCGCCTGATCGTGATCGAGATGAACCCGCGCGTGTCGCGGTCCTCGGCGCTGGCGTCAAAGGCAACGGGCTTTCCGATTGCCAAGGTCGCGGCGAAGCTGGCGGTCGGATACACGCTGGACGAGATCACCAACGACATTACCGGCGCGACCCCGGCGAGCTTCGAGCCGACGATCGACTATGTCGTGACCAAGATCCCACGCTTTGCGTTCGAGAAGTTCAAGGGCGCGGAAGCGACGCTGGGCACCGCAATGAAGTCGGTCGGCGAGGTGATGGCGATCGGCCGCAACATCCATGAATCGATGCAGAAGGCGCTGCGCGGGCTGGAGACCGGCCTGTCGGGCTTCAACAATGTCGAGCATCTGCAGGGTGCGCCGCGCGACGTGATCGAGGCGGCATTGGCGCAGCGCACGCCCGACCGGCTGCTGATCGCGGCACAGGCGCTGCGTGAGGGGTTCACGGTGGCCGAGGTGCATGCGCTCGCGGCATACGACCCGTGGTTCCTGGAGCGGATTGCCGAGATCGTCGCGGCGGAGGAAGAGGTGTGCCGGGGTGGCCTGCCGCAGGATGCGGCGGGGATGCGGCGGCTCAAGTCGATGGGCTTCAGCGACAAGCGGCTGGCGTGGCTGGCGCTCCGCTCGGCAGATCTGCGCGAGGGCACCGACGCGATGGCGCGCTCGTCGGGCCTGATCGGGGACGTCGTCAAGGCGATGACCGGCGGGGTGACCGAGGCGGACGTGCGCAAGCTGCGCCACAAGCTGAACGTGCGCCCGGTGTTCAAGCGGATCGACACCTGCGCCGCCGAGTTCGACGCGAAGACGCCGTATATGTATTCGACATATGAGGCCCCGTCCTTTGGCGAGCCCGAGTGCGAGAGCATGCCGACGTCCGCCAAGAAGGTCGTGATCCTGGGCGGCGGGCCGAACCGGATCGGGCAGGGGATCGAGTTCGATTATTGCTGCTGCCACGCCTGCTTCGCGCTGGCGGATGCGGGCTATGAGACGATCATGGTCAACTGCAACCCGGAAACGGTGAGCACCGATTATGACACGTCGGATCGCCTTTATTTCGAGCCGCTGACGGCGGAGGATGTGCTGGAAATCCTGCACGTCGAAATGTCGCAGGGGACGCTGGCGGGGGTGATCGTCCAGTTTGGCGGGCAGACGCCGCTCAACCTGGCGCGCGCGCTTGAGAGTGCGGGCATCCCGATCCTGGGCACCAGCCCCGACGCCATCGACCTGGCCGAGGATCGCGAGCAGTTCGCCGACCTGGTGTCGAAGCTGGGGCTCAAGCAGCCGAAGAACGGCATCGCGCGCAGCCGCGAAGAGGCGATCGCGGTGGCCGAGCGGATCGGCTATCCGGTACTGACGCGCCCGAGCTTCGTGCTGGGTGGTCGGGCGATGGAGATCGTCGATACGGTCGAGCAGCTCGATCACTATATCCAGACCGCGGTTCAGGTGTCGGGCGATGCCCCGGTGCTGATCGACCAGTATCTGCGCGACGCGATCGAGGTCGATGTCGATGCGATCAGCGATGGCGACGATGTGGTCGTTGCGGGCGTGCTGCAGCATATCGAGGAAGCCGGTGTCCATTCGGGCGACAGCGCCTGCTCGCTGCCGCCCTATAGCCTGCCCGACGCGATCGTTGCCGAAATCGAGCGCCAGACCGACGCGCTGGCACGCGCGCTCAAGGTCCAGGGGCTGATGAACATCCAGTTCGCGGTCAAGGACGGCGAGGTCTACCTGATCGAGGTGAACCCGCGCGCGTCGCGCACCGTGCCGTTCGTCGCCAAGGCGATCGGGATTCCCATCGCGAAGATCGCGAGCCGGGTGATGGCGGGCGAGAAGCTGAAGGATCTGCCCAAGATCGACCGGAACATCGACTATGTTGCGGTGAAGGAAGCCGTCTTTCCTTGGGGCCGCTTCCCCGGCGTCGATCCGGTGCTGTCGCCGGAAATGAAGTCGACCGGCGAAGTGATGGGGATCGACCGCGATTTCCCGATCGCTTTCGCCAAGGCACAGCTGGGTGCCAGCACGGTGCTGCCGAGCGGCGGCGCGGTATTCGTCAGCGTCAAGGACGGCGACAAGCCGGTGGTGCTCCCGGGGGTGCGGCTGCTGGTCGAACAGGGCTTTACCATCGTCGCGACCGGCGGGACGGCGGAGTATCTCGCGGCGCAGGGCGTGCCGGTCGAGCGGGTCAACAAGGTCGCGCAGGGTCGGCCGCACATCGTGGACCGGATCCGCGACGGCGATATCGCGCTGATCTTCAACACCACCGAGGGGTGGCAGAGCCTGAAGGACAGCGAATCGATCCGCGCATCGGCGCTGTCGCTGAAGGTCCCGTACTTCACCACGGCCCCCGCCAGCGTCGCCGCATCACAGGCGATTGCCGCCTTGAGTGGCCAGTCCCTTGAAGTCCGCCCCTTGCAGGCTTACTATTCGCAATCGCACAATTGATCCCCCACAACGAAGGTTAGGGTGCGGGCGAGCCAATTCAGGCACGCCGGGGGAAGGGGCTTTGACGAAGGACGCGTGTTGAAATGGCGACGGTCGAGAAGATGCCGATGCTGGCGGAAGGCTATGAGAAGCTCAATGAGCAGCTCAAGGCGCTGAAAGCCGAGCGTCCGCTGATCGTGGATGCCATCGAGGAAGCACGCGCGCATGGCGACCTGTCGGAAAACGCCGAATATCATGCGGCGAAGGAACGGCAGGGCCAGGTGGAGGCGTCGATCGCCGACATCGAGGACAAGTTGAGCCGTGCGCAGATCATCGATCCGCGCGATCTGTCCGGCGACAAGATCGTTTTTGGCGCAACGGTGACGCTGCTGGACGAGGACGACAAGACGGTGAAGTACCAGATCGTCGGCCAGGCCGAGGCGGATGCCAGGACCGGCCGGATCAGCTACAACTCGCCGCTAGGCCGTGCACTGATCGGCAAGATGCTGGGCGAAGAGGTCGAAGTGACCGTTCCCGCTGGCGACCGCTGGTACGAGGTCAACAAGATCGAGTTCATCTGATCGGGTTCCCCTCCCGCATGCGGGAGGGGAGTTCTCACCCCTCCGCTTCCGGCTCCATCAGCCGGTGGAGGTGAACCACCACATATTTCATCTCGGCGTCGTCGACCGTGCGCTGCGCGGCACCGCGCCATGCCTTTTCGGCGCTGGCGTAGTCGGGAAAGATACCGACCACGTCGAGCTTGGTCGGATCCTGGAAATCGAGCGTCATCGGGTCGGTTACGCGACCGCCGAAGACGAGGTGCAGCTTGCTCATATATGCTCCCGGGGAATGAGATACCGGAGCGCCTTAGCCGTTATGCTGCATCGCACTCAATACCGTGCGGTGACGGAGGTCTCATCAATCCTCCCCCTGGCGGGGGAGGAGAAGAGATGATTACGCGTCTGCCTTGGCGGACGCAGCGTCCTTTGCTGCGCTGAACGCCGATCCGATGATCTTGCCGATCTGTTCCTTGGCGGCGTCGCGCTGGGGGAGGATCGCGTCAATTTCGGCCTTCCCCGCTTCGCGCGCGGCAGCAGCGGCGGCGGTGGCACCTTCGGCGATGCGCTTGCCCACCGGGGCGAGCAGTTCCTTTTCCTTTTGCAGGCGCGGGACCAGCGCGCCGATCACGACGCCCAGCGCCACGCCGCCGGCGACGATCGCGAGCGGATTCTTCTCGATGCCCTCGGCGCGGTCGGGGGTCGCGGTCTTGCGGGGGGAGTGGTCATGTTGACGATCCTTTCTTCGGACGGGGCTTGGTCCTGGATTTGGGGGTTGCGCTGCGTTTCTTCAAACTCGCCTTGGCCGCTGCGGTTGCACTGCCGACGAGCAGGCGCGTGAGCGGGCGACGGGCGAGGAACAGCAACGCCGCACCTGCCACGGTTGCGACAGTGCGCGGATGGGCGCGGACGGTGGCGACGGTGTCGCGTGCGACGCCGATTGCGACATTTTCCACCGCGTCCTGCGCCAGCGCCATCGGATTGAGCTTGTCCTGCATCCGGCCGAGCGTTCCGAACAGCCGCGCGCGAGCATTGCGGCTGCGCGCTTCGGCTTCGGCCAGGTCGGAGGGAAGAAGGTCGCTCATGGCATGTTCCGGGGGCGGATGGCGCGGCGATAGCGGCGCAGCGCCGCGCGCCCCGCGAGGGCGGCGGCGGCGAGCGCAGAGACGAACACGATCAACGTCGCGGCGGTCGGGCCGACATGCGGCGAGAGGATCAGCACCAGTCCCACGATCAGCGCGATCGCAGCGGAATTGGCGAGCAGAAACACGATCGCGCCGAGGATCAACGCGGCGCGTGCATCCTCCAGCCGGGCGAGAGCGAGCGTCTTCCAATAGCTGATTTCCGCATCGGCAAAGGCGCGCGCATCGGCGACCGCCTGGGCCACCAATGCGCCGATGCTGTCATCATCCCGTTCGTCCACGCACGCCCCCGTCACCGATTACACCTTGGGGCCGTTGCCCGGATCACCCTTGTCGGCGAGGTCGCCCGCGGCGTCGAGCCCGGACTTGAGCAGGCGGGCGAGGATGAAGCCGACCCCTGCGGCAATGCCGACCGCGACCGCCGGGCTTTTCTTCACGAACTCGCGCGCATCGTCGAGCAGGTCGTCGACCTGCTTGCCACGCAGCGAATCGGCAAGGCCGGAAATCTGGTCGGCGGCGGAACGGGCATATTGGCCATATTGCTCGCCCAACTTCTCATCGACCGTCCCGGCGGCGTCGCGCATCAGGTTCGAGAATTCGTCGAGCGCGCCGGTCGCCTTGTCCTTGCCGGTATCGGCAAAGGAGCGCGCCTTTTCGCCCGCCTGTCCGGCCAGCTTGCTCGCCTCGTCGCGCACGAAGGCGCCGGGTGCGCGCTTGCCTTCTTCGCCCGCTGCGCCGGTGTCCTTGACCGGGCGGGTCGCGACCAGCGCGTCGGTCGCGGGGTCCATGCTCTGATCCTTGGGGAAAGTTTCGTCAGCCATCGCTCGAAATCCTTTTGCTTGTCCAATCGAACAACCACGCCGCCCCATCGCGGTTCCCCGCACGACACGATTTGCCCGACGCCGCCGAACGGGATAGAGGCCCGCGCGACACCGTCATTGCCCAACGTAGGGAGGCCATTTCGTGACCGCAATCATCGACATCCATGCGCGCCAGATTCTCGACAGCCGCGGCAACCCCACGGTCGAGGTCGATGTCCTGCTCGAAGACGGCAGCTTCGGCCGCGCGGCGGTGCCTTCGGGTGCCTCGACCGGCGCGCATGAGGCGGTCGAAAAGCGCGACGGCGACAAGTCGGTCTATCTGGGCAAGGGCGTGCTGGAGGCGATCGAGGGCGTGAACGGCGAGATCGCCGAGGAGATTACCGGCCTCGATGCCGAGGATCAGGCCGAGATCGACTATGCGATGATCGAGCTGGACGGGACCGAGAATAAGGGCCGGCTCGGCGCGAACGCGATTCTGGGCGTCAGCCTCGCGGTCGCCAAGGCGGCGGCGGATGCGCGCGGGCTGCGGCTCTATCGCTATGTCGGCGGCGTTTCGGCGCATGTGCTGCCCGTGCCGATGATGAACATCATCAATGGCGGCGAGCATGCCGACAATGCGATCGATTTTCAGGAGTTCATGATCGTGCCGGTCGGCGCAGACTCGCTGGCCGAGGCGGTGCGCTGTGGTGCGGAGATTTTCCACACGCTGAAGAAGGGCCTGCACGACAAGGGCCTGTCGACCGCAGTGGGCGACGAGGGCGGTTTTGCGCCCAACATCGCGTCGACTCGCGAAGCGCTCGACTTCATCATGGCGAGCATCGAGAAGGCGGGGTACAAGCCCGGCGACGACGTGATGCTCGCGCTCGATTGCGCCGCGACCGAATATTATCGCGACGGCGCATACAAGATGGTGGGTGAGGGCAAGACCCTGACATCGGCGCAAAATGCCGATTTCCTGGCCGATCTGTGCGCGGGCTACCCGATCTTCTCGATCGAAGACGGCATGGCCGAGGATGATTGGGACGGGTGGAAGGCGCTGACCGAGAAGCTGGGCGGCAAGGTCCAGCTGGTCGGCGACGACCTGTTCGTGACCAATCCGAAGCGGCTGAAGCGCGGCATCGATGGCGGCTATGCCAATTCGCTGCTGGTCAAGGTCAACCAGATCGGCACGCTGACCGAGACGCTGGAGGCGGTGAGCCTGGCGCAGCGGTCGTCCTACACCGCCGTCATGTCGCACCGTTCGGGCGAGACCGAGGATGCGACCATCGCCGACCTCGCGGTCGCGACCAATTGCGGGCAGATCAAGACCGGGTCGCTCGCGCGGTCGGACCGGCTCGCCAAGTACAACCAGTTGATCCGCATCGAGGAAGAACTGGGCGATGCGTCGGTTTATGCCGGTCGCGGAATTCTACGGGGTTGATCGCCGACTCGGTTTGCGCGAGATTAACCCTATGAGCCGGTCCACCCCGTTCAACACGATCCTGCGTCGCGCCGGTCTTCCCGCCGTGGCGATCATCCTGATGGGCTTTTTCGCCTATTCGGCGGTGCTGGGTCCGAACGGGGTGCTGGTCTATGGCGACTACAAGCGCCAGCTCGACGTCAAGAAGGCCGAACTCGCCAAGCTGGAGGCGCAACGCGCACAGCTGCGCAACCGGGTGGCGCTGCTCAAGCAGAGCGGCGCCGATCCCGACATGGTCGACGAACTGACCCGCAAGAAGCTCAATGTCGTCCACCCCGACGAGGTGATCGTCACGCTCGATTGAGCGGAGCGGCAGCGCACCAGCGTATCCGCGTCCTTCCCGTTTTGCGAAACCATTTCGGTTGCGGTATAGTCACCGCGGGGTAACCGAAATATGGTGACGCAGAACGTGCACGGCGATGCCGTGACGGAAACGCCCATTGCCGCGACGCGGGGGATCGACCGGCCAGGCATGGCTGGTGGGGTCGACCCGTCTTCACCCACCGCAGCCGCCATACCGGTCTTCGCCGAACAGGCGGCGCAGGTTCAGTCTCTGCTTCAGCAGGCGCTGGCGGCGCGGGTCAGCGGCCTGATCCTGCTTGACGGGGTAGGCAACCCGTCCTTTGTCGACGACGGCGCGCGCGCGATATTGGCGGCGCGAGATGGCCTTCGTTGGGAATGTGACGGGTTTGCCGCCGTGCGGGGCCCCGAAACCCGGCGTTTGTGCCAGATGATATCCTGCGGCCTGTCGCGAGGGCCTGCCGCGCACCCGGCTATGCGGATGCAGATGCTGGTGACCCGGAATTCGGGCTGCCGGCCCTATCTGGTCCGGGTGATCGCGACGTCATGCGGCGAAGTTGTCTGTGCGGTGCACATCTTCGACCTTGGCATCGTGCATCTTCCCGATCCGGTGGTGCTGCGCGAAGTGTTCGGGCTGACCCAGCGTGAAGCCGATCTGGCGATCGAACTGGTGCGGGCAGGGGGATTGGCCTCTGCCGCTGCGGCAGCGGGGATGGCGCACAACACCGCGCGCAATCACCTGCATGGTATATTCGCCAAATGCTGCGTCATGACCCAGGCGGAGGCGGTGAGATTGCTCGCGGCGCTTCCCTGAATGCTGCGATGCGCTGGTCCGAACGGACCAGACGAGGTGAATCGACATGCATCTCACGTCGCCGGATGCTCCCCACCGCCAGATATGGCCGGGAAGAGGGATAGCACTATGAAATCGAGCATATATCCTAGAATTGGCACCGTCGCCGCAGCGTTGGCGATGACGCTGACAACCGCGAGCGCACCAGCGGGAGCACCGGTGCAGGCGGCCGGTCCTGCAAAGGTCGTTCGCGCGATTTGTTGTCGATGTGTCGATGGAAGCCAGCAGTCTGCTTCGATCAACACGCGCACGGCACCATGGACGGTTGCATTGGGGAATGGGGCAGCGCAGGCTGTCAGCAATGTCTCCAACCCCGCTTGGGGCGCTGCCGCTCCGGCGGGATGGGTCGGGCCGGCGACACCGTCGACGGGTACCTATATCTACAAGCTGACGATTGTAGTGCCGAAGTGCGTGATCGGTGGCAAGGTCTCGCTGAAGGGGCGTTTCGGAGCCGACAATAGCGGACAGTTGAGCATCGGCGGCAACGTGGTCGCATCGACCGCCGGCGGTAATCTCGGGTTCCAGGTACCCAATTTCGCCAGCTTCAGCGTCCCGGTCGGCGCGGGAACACATACGATCGAGGTGCGGGTTACGAACCCGCACGGTCCGACCGGAATGATCCTTCAGGGCGCGCTGCTGACCGATTGCCCGAGGTCGCCCGAACTGGGTGCCGCTGCGAGATCTTCGGATGATGCAGTCGCGTGCAGATGCGAGGCCGATAAAGCGAGCGTCTAACATTTAGAGCAACAGAAGGGGGGGGCGGAGCCTCTGCCCCCCTTTACCTGGCGATGATCGGCGCGCTTCGCGCGCCACACGCGATTCCGGTCATCCCAGCTATGAATGCATGGCCCCGCGCTGGCCCCTCGTGCCGCTTTGCCCCCGTGTCCCCGGGCAAGGCCCGCATCCGCCAGACCGTAACGTTAGATGCATTCGTTACTACCGGCGCCAGCCATTGCGCCCGGGGCGATAACCGGCCTATAGGGCCGCTTCCGTCTTTCCCCAGGATGAGGATCATCGTGGCAAAATCCCCGGCCAAGGGCCGCACTATCGAACCGGCTCCGACAAACCGCGAGCGCCCAAACGAACCAAAACGGTACGAGGCATCGAAGGAGGAGCTGCTCGAATTCTATCGCCAGATGCTGCTCATCCGCCGCTTCGAGGAAAAGGCGGGGCAGCTGTACGGCCTCGGCTTCATCGGCGGCTTTTGTCACCTCTATATCGGCCAGGAGGCGGTCGCGGTCGGCCTTCAGTCGGCGCTGGACGGTGACAAGGACTCGGTGATCACCGGCTATCGCGACCATGGCCACATGCTCGCATATGGCATCGATCCCAAGGAGATCATGGCCGAACTGACCGGTCGCGCCGCGGGCATCAGCCGCGGCAAGGGCGGGTCGATGCACATGTTCTCGACCGAGAAGAAGTTCTACGGCGGGCACGGCATCGTCGGCGCGCAGGTTTCGCTCGGCGCGGGCCTTGCCTTTGCGCACAAGTATCGCGGGGATGGTGGCGTCGCGATGGCCTATTTCGGCGACGGCGCGGCGAACCAGGGCCAGGTCTATGAGACCTTCAACATGGCCGAGCTGTGGAAGCTCCCGATCATCTTCGTGATCGAGAACAACCAGTACGCCATGGGCACCAGCGTCAACCGCGCATCGTCCGAGGACCAGCTGTACAAGCGCGGCGAGAGCTTCCGCATTCCGGGCCTCCAGGTCGACGGCATGGACGTGCTGGCGTGCCGTGGCGCGGCCGAGGAAGCGCTGGCATGGGTCCGCGCCGGCAAGGGGCCGATCATCCTCGAGATGAAGACCTATCGCTATCGCGGCCATTCGATGTCCGACCCGGCCAAGTATCGCTCGCGCGACGAGGTCCAGTCGGTGCGCGAGAAGAGTGACCCGATCGAGGGCGTGAAGAAGGAACTGGAGGCGATCGGCGTCAAGGAAGACGAGCTGAAGGCGATCGAGGCCGAGATCCGCAAGGCGGTGAACGAGTCGGCCGACTTTGCCGAGCAGGCGCCGGAGCCGGATCCGGCCGAGCTGTATACCGACGTTCTGGTGGAGACGTACTGAAATGGCGATCGAGCTGAAAATGCCCGCGCTCTCGCCCACGATGGAAGAGGGAACCCTCGCCAAGTGGCTGGTGAAGGAAGGCGATACGATCAAGTCGGGCGATATCATCGCCGAGATTGAAACCGACAAGGCGACGATGGAATTCGAAGCGGTCGATGAAGGCACGCTTGCGCAGATTCTGGTCGCCGAAGGCACCGATGGCGTGAAGGTCGGCACCGTGATCGCGACGATCGCGGGCGAGGGCGAGGATGCTTCGGCACCTGCGCCCGTTGCTGCGAAGGCCGAGGCTCCGGCACAGGAGCAGAAGGCTGCCGAGTCTGAAGCTGGTGAGGATGGCGGCCCGAAAAAGGCCGACAGCGGCACCAAGCAGCTGGCGAGCGACAAGGCGGCGAGCGTCGCCGATCCCGAACTTCCTGCGGGTACCGAGATGGTCAAGACGACGGTCCGCGAAGCGCTGCGCGACGCGATGGCCGAGGAAATGCGCTCGGACGATCGCGTGTTCGTGATGGGCGAGGAAGTCGCGGAATATCAGGGCGCCTACAAGGTGACCCAGGGTCTGCTCGACGAATTCGGTCCGCGCCGCGTGATCGACACGCCGATCACCGAATATGGCTTTGCCGGCATCGGGTCGGGCGCGGCGATGGGTGGCCTCAAGCCGATCGTCGAGTTCATGACGTTCAACTTCGCGATGCAGGCGATCGACCACATCATCAACTCGGCCGCGAAGACAAACTACATGTCGGGCGGCCAGATGCGCTGCCCGATCGTGTTCCGCGGTCCCAACGGCGCGGCGAGCCGCGTCGGCGCGCAGCACAGCCAGAATTATGGCCCGTGGTACGCCAGCGTCCCGGGCCTGATCGTGATCGCGCCCTATGACGCGGCGGACGCCAAGGGGCTGCTCAAGGCGGCGATCCGGTCGGAAGACCCGGTCGTGTTCCTCGAGAATGAGCTGATGTACGGCCGCAGCTTCGACGTGCCCAAGCTCGACGACTGGGTGCTGCCGATCGGCAAGGCGCGCATCGTGCGTGAGGGCAAGGATGTCACGCTGGTCAGCTATTCGATCGGCGTGGGCGTCGCGCTCGAGGCCGCAGAGAAGCTGGCCGAAGAGGGCATCGATGCCGAGGTGATCGACCTGCGCACGCTGCGCCCGCTCGACACCGCAACCGTGCTCAAGAGCCTGAAGAAGACCAACCGCATGGTGGTGGTCGAGGAAGGCTGGCCGGTCTGCTCGATCGCGTCGGAAATCGTCGCGGTGTGCATGGAGCAGGGCTTCGACGACCTCGACGCACCGGTGATCCGCGTGACCAACGAGGACGTGCCGCTGCCCTATGCCGCGAACCTTGAGAAGCTCGCGCTGATCACGGCCGACAAGGTGGTGGCCGGGGTGAAGAAGGTTACATATCGGTGAGAATTGCGCGCTCCTCTCCACCAGGGGAGGGGCGCCCCGATCAGCAAGTCGACGCCGTGACGCCGCTGACCTGATAGACGCCGTTGGTGCCGCCCACCGTGTCGCGGCGGTCCCGCACCATCATCGACGCTTCCTCGCGAAAATTGGTGTTGGGCGCGAGCGACGCCTTCAGCAGCGGCTGATATTCGTAATAGACCTCGACATACATTGTCACGCCGTCGGTCGGCGCGGTGGCGAGGCGTCCGGTCTTGCCCATGCCGTTGAGGTTGGTCGCACCGGCATTGCCGTAAGCCGAAGTCTGCGCGGTCTTCGCGCCGCGGCAGCGTTGCCAGCGGATGCGGTTCTTGCCGCTGTTGGCGGGGTCCGGCTCAAGGCTGGAAATGATGACGCGGCCATGGGTGAACAGACCAAGCTCACCCGACTGAAGGCCGGCACCGGTCAGCAGGTCATTGATATCAGCTTCATTGATCGTCTTGGCTTGCAGCTGGCTGCCCGACCCGATCCGCGCGGCGTTGTCGGCCAGGTGCAACGCAATCTGGCTGATCCGCATCCGGCTGATAATGTAGTTGGTAAGCTCAGCCCCGGTCAGGCTGAGCGCCAGCAGGATCGGCAGCGAGAAGGCGAATTCGAGCATCGCCACCCCGCCCGTGTCGGCGCCCAGACGGCGGAGGGAGCGGAAACGGTTCATGTGCAGTTGCGCACCTGCATCGCGCCATAGTTACCCTGATCGCCAAAGGGCTGGTTGCGCAGCACCGTCGATGCGGTGATCGTGGTGGTGCGCGATCCGCCGATCAGGTTGTAGAAGGGGAACATCCGGGGATAGGTGGCGGAAACCGTGTAGAGCGTTGCGTCTTTCGCACCGCCCTGTCCGGCATTGCCACCGTCGCGATCCCAGACATTGTTGCGGTTGGCGTCCTCATAGGGTTCGCCGGCGTCGCACACGCCATTGCTGTTGGTGTCGGTCCACGTTTCCGCGCGCGCGGCGGCCGCCTCGCTGAAGGTCCGGTAGAAGCGGCGGGTGATGGTGATTGTCGCGTTATTCGCCAACGCCTTGGCCTGAGCCTTCACCTTTTCGTCCAGCAAAGCCTGGGTCGCCGTTTCGCCCCCGCTCTCAAGCGTCGAGTCGCGTGCGGTCTTTTGCACCACGCCCTGCAATGCAGCGCGGGTGTACAGCGTGTGGGCCACGTCGAAGGCGCCGAGCAGGACAAAGCCAAGGACGGGTGCCACCATCGCGAATTCGACGATGGTGGCACCCGACTCGTCGCGCCTGAGCGCGCCGGGGGCGAAGCGACGGAGGGAGAATCGCCGCTTCACTTCGTAAGTCTCAACTGGGAAATCTGGTCCGCGATCGAGCGGAAGGTGTTCTGCAGGTCGGTCGAGTTGCGCGCCGCGAAGTAGCGGCCGGTGGTGGCGCAGCTCTGCATCATCCCTTCGATCGTGGCGCTCTGCGCACCGAACCAGATCACCCACAGCGTGATGTTCTTGTTCTTGACCGCAGTGCAGATGGCCTGAGTCCGGGCGTTTACCTGTTGCGTGATCGTTCCAGTAGTCAGACAGCCGCCGGTCGGCGCGCTTGACGGATCCGTCGTGCGGCGGTCGAGCCAGGGGAAGCCATACGCGGCATAATCGGTGTCGCCGGTACACGCTTCGCCATCGGTCATGAAGATCAGGTGGCGTTCGATCTCACCGCCCTGGGGAGTATATTCATTCTCCGAGCGGAAGATTCCCGTCGGCGACACGAACCGTGCGCCCCAGAGCAGACCGATATCGTGATAGGTGTTGCCGCTCGGAGTCAGCCCGTTGACATAGCTCTCGAAGGTCGAGGCGGTCGGCCAGGACTGGAGCTTCTTGGCCTCTTCCGGACAATAATAGGGGACATTGTTGTAATAGTCGGTCGTCGTCAGCGCCTCGTTCCGGTCGAGCTGGTTCCACGATGTGGTGACGTCGCGTGCGAAGATCGCGCCGGGCAATGCCGGACCCCACAAGGTGGTCGCGTCGCCCGAGTTGGGGACGAGGTCGATGTCGAGATCCTTCGCGCCCGAGGGGATCGGGGCGTAGCTCGCCTGTGAGACGGTCGCGCGCTCCTCGATACACCCGTCCCAGTTCACGCTGCGCGCCGCGCCCTGATAGCCGATCGGCAGGCTGACCGAATTGTTCCAGCTGGTGCCGTTCTTCAGGCCGCTGATATTGTGCGTGATCTGCGCATAGCGCCAGCGGTTGAACGTCTGGACAGTCGTTTCAGTGCCCGTCTGTGGCATGCTGTAATAGCGCAGGAAATATCCGTCTGCGGTGCGCCGCTGGAACCGGCACCGTCCGTCCGTCGAGCGATAGTCCCGATAGCGATACTCGTACCATTCCGCGTTCTCGCGGGTGTACCAGGTGACAGTGCGCGGGTTGCCGCCTGACGTACTTTCGTTGAGTCGACCCGACTCACCCCCCCAGCTTGATGTGAGCTCATTGCCGGGCACCTTGGACTGGCAGTCGCTGGTGCTCGACGCGGTGGTGTTGGTGCTGGATGGCGCGTTGTTCCAACTACCTGAATCGTCGCGGTCCCACCCGGTACCCGTCTGCGTGGTCGCGCCGTCGGACCAGATTGTCTGGGTCGTCGTGGTGAACTGCGGCTCGCGCGACTGATAGGGCCAGCTGTCAGCGATATAGGCGGTGGGCAGCAGCTTCCCGACGTTCACATTGGTCGCATAGGGCATGAAGCCGAAGCGGATCTGGACCGTGTTGCTTGTGCCGCCTGACGGCGCACCGCCGACGCAATTCTCTGTTGTGTCGAGCCGGGCGACGGTTTCGTAGAAGCACTTCACCGCCGACTTCAGCGCTTCCATCTTGGTCTGGCTGTCGGTGTTGACCGCCTTGCTCGCCATCGACCCCGTCGTGTCGAGTACGAACATCACATCGGTATTGGGGAGGCGCATTTCGGCGTCGCAGGTGACGCTCAGCGTTTCTGTCGTCTTGCCCAGTACGCGCATCAGCGTCATCGGCAGCGTCGCGCTCGCGACGCCGGTCACCTTGCCGGCGCTTTCGGTGTAGCTCTTGGTCACCGAAGACGCGCCATAGGGCGTCTCCTGGATATTCGCGTCGAAGAAGCGTTCGGCGGCACCGCGCGCGGCGTAGTTGTTGAACGCCCATGTGCCACCGCCCATCTGCTTGCGCCCGGCAAGCGCACCGGCGTCGCAGGCATGTTGCAGCCGTGTCTTGACGATGTACATGCGGCTCAAGTCGACGCCGCCACCAACCATTCCCGCCAAGGGAATCAGCGATGCGGCGACGATGGCAAGCGTGTTGCCGCGCTTGTCGCGCGCAAGCGCGGCCATCGTGGCGCGAGCGCTGGTCACGGTGGTTGGGCGCAACGGCATGATATGGGATCCCCGGTTCCTGCATCTGCTATGCGCGAAGTTGGGCTAACGGGGATTGAAGGCGCATGGTTAACGAAACGATCAGGACTGTGTGGCGCGGAGTAGGCGGGTGATCGATGCCGAGCGCCGCCTGGTGATGACCTATGCGCCAAGCCCCGGGGCTGCGGCGGCGCTCGAAGCGCTGTTGGCGCTCGATGACAAACTCGCCGAAACGCTGCGCACCACGAGCGAGCCGATGCTGGGGCAGATCCGGGTGCAATGGTGGCATGACGCGCTGTCCCGGCTCGACGCCGCGCCGCCGCCGCCCGAGCCGGTGTTGCAGGGCATCGCGCGCGATGTGGTGCGAGATGGCATCACCGGGGCAAGGGTCGCGGAGATGGTCGAGGGGTGGCAGAGCCTGCTCCAGGCCGAGCTGGACGATGCGGCGCTGACGCTGCACGGCGCGCGGGGGGCGGACATTGTTCGCGATCGCCGGAGCGGTGGCGGGTGCTGCGGGGAGCGACCCGCTGGCGCTGGGGGCGAGGGCTGGGCGCTGGCCGATCTGGCTGGCAAGCTGAGCGATCCCGGCGAGGCAGCGGCGGCGCGCCGGATGGCGGAGGCTGCACTGGACGAAGCCTGCGGTGCCCCTTGGAGCCGGAATGGCCGGGCGCTGGGGGCGATGGCGCATCTGGCGCGGATGGAGCTTGCGGGCGTCGCGCCGGGTTCGCCGCAACGGACGGGACGGGTCTTGTGGCACCGAATAACCGGGCGGTGACGGCTTGCTGCCGCTGCTGAAGGCGTTAGCCTGTCGCGGCGACAGGGGAGAGTCGGCATGTGGCGATATTTTGCGGGCGGCCTCGCGGCGCTGTTGATGGCCGGGGCTGGGGTGTTTCTGTTCCAGGGAAGTGCGACCCGTGAACCGCTGCCTTCGCCTCCGCCAGCCAAGGCCGCGCAGAGTGGCGAGGCTGTCGAGGAGGTTGCCGAGGTTCCGCAAGCCCCCGACCGAACCCGGGAGGAGAAGCGGTTTGACCGCAATGACAAGGACAAGAACGGGCTGATTTCGCTGGCCGAATTGCAGCAGCCGCGGCGCAAGGCCTTTGCCAAGCTGGACAAGAATGGCGACGGACGGCTGTCGTTCGAGGAATGGTCGGTGCGGACCAGCGACAAGTTCGCCGCCGCCGACAAGGACAAGTCCGGCACGCTGACCCGCGCTGAATTTGCCACCACCGCGCCGAAGCGCAAGCCCAAGACCACCCCGCGCTGCGACTGCCGGGCCGAGGTGGCCAAGGCGCTGGCCGAGGCGGAGGAGTAGCTCAGGCCGCTTTCAGCCACTCCGCGAACGCCGCGCGGGCGCGGGCGGTGTAGAGGAGTTTGCGGTCGGCCTTTTTCGTTCGCCCCTCGATCGGCGGCATCAGGCCGAAATTGACGTTCATCGGCTGATAGGTTTCGACCTCTGCCGCGCCCGTAATGTGGCCGAGCAGCGCGCCGAGCGCGGTTTCGACCGGGGGTGGCGTCAGGTTACGGCCGAGGATTTCCGCCGCGGCGAAGCGGCCCGCAAGCAGGCCGATGGCGCTGCTTTCGACATAGCCCTCGCACCCCGTCACCTGCCCGGCAAAGCGGATATGCGGGCGGCTCTTCAACCGCAGGGTCGCGTCGAGCAGCTCGGGCGAGCGGATGAAGGTGTTGCGGTGGAGGCCGCCGAGCCGGGCGAACTCGGCATTTTCGAGGCCGGGGATGGTGCGGAACAGGCGCACCTGCTCGGCATATTTGAGCTTGGTCTGGAAGCCGACCATGTTCCACAGCGTGCCGGTGGCATTGTCCTGCCGTAGCTGGACGACGGCATAGGGCCAGCGGCCGTTGGGAAATTCGTCACACGCGGTCCGCGGATCGTCGAGCCCGACGCCCTTCATCGGGCCGTAGCGCAAGGTGTCGACACCGCGCTCCGCCATCACCTCGATCGGCATGCAGCCTTCGAAATAGGGGACGTTCTCCCAGTCCTTGAACTGCGTCTTTTCGCCGTCGAGCAGGCCCTGATGAAAGGCCAGATACTGGTCCTTGGTCATCGGGCAGTTGATGTAATCCTTGCCATTGCCGCCGGGCCCCACCTTGTCCCAGCGCGACTGGAACCACGCCTTGTCCATGTCGATGCTCTCGAAATGGACGATCGGGGCGATGGCGTCGAAGAATGCGAGCGCGTCGCTGCCGGTGGCGGCGCCGATGCTGTCGGCGAGGCCGGGGGCGGTGAGCGGGCCGGTGGCGACGATCGTCAGCCCCTCGACGGGAAGCTGGTCGATGCGTTCGCGGACGATGGTGATGTTGGGGTGGGCTTCGAGCGCGGCGGTCACACCTTGCGAGAACAGGTCGCGGTCAACCGCCAGCGCCGAACCGGCGGGAACCTTGTGCTCGTCGCCCTTGGCGATGATCAGGGAGCCGAGGTCGCGCATCTCCTGATGCAGCAGCCCCACCGCATTGCGCTCGGCATCGTCGGAGCGGAAGCTGTTCGAGCAGACGAGTTCGGCAAGGCCATCGGTCTGGTGCGCCGGGGTCATGTCGCCAGACCCTCGCATTTCGGACAGCTTCACGCGGATACCGGCTTGGGCGAGCTGCCACGCCGCTTCCGACCCGGCGAGGCCGCCGCCGATGATATGGACTAAATGGGCATTCATAGAATTCGAGCCTGACACCCGGTGGTGGGGAAACTTACAAAAATGGAGGGTTGTCATGCGCGCGCTTGACACATGTCCGGTGGTGCCGGACGCCTCTGTCGATGCCCTTACGCCAAGGCGGGGCTTGTAGGAAAGGGTATGGGATGGGGTGGCTGTTCGGGGCGGCTGTGGTCGCGGGGGCGAGCTATTGCCTGGAGGCATGGGGGCTGGTCGAGCCGGGTGCGTGGGGGGCCGGTGTGGAAGACGAGCGGCGTGGCATTGCTGGCGATCTGGGCGGCGACGCGGGCGCGGGGCACGGACGGGTGGTTGTTGACGGGGGCGCTGGCGTTGGGGGCGTTGGGCGATTTGTTGCTAGAGACGCACGGGCTGGTCGTCGGCGGCGCGGCATCTGCGGCGGGGCATCTCGTGGCGTGCGTGCTGTATTGGCGCAATCGGCGGGAGGCGCTGACGCCGAGCCAGCGGGCTTTCGGGTGGTTGCTCGCTCCGGCGACGATCGGGATTGCGGCGCTGTTTGCTGCGCCTACGGGTGGGGCGGTGCAGGCTGGAGCCTATTCGGCGTTTCTGGGCGTGATGGCGGCGCTCGCCTGGACCAGCCGCTTTCCGCGCTATCGCGTCGGGCTGGGCGCGGTGTTGTTCGTGGCGTCGGACCTGCTGATTTTCTCACGCTTCGGGCCGCTTGAAGGATCGGCGATCCCGAGCCTGTTGATCTGGCCCACTTACTTCGCAGCGCAGGCGCTGATCGCGTGGGGGGTGAGTCAGGCATTGTCCACGGACCAGTAGGTGCCGCGCCGGACAATCAGGGCGCAGATGCCCCCCGTGAACGCCATCAGGGCATAATGCTCCCAGCTGCTGGGTGTGCCGGGAATATCGAGCGGGAGGACGAGCGCCATGCCCAGCATCGCACCCGCTCCAGCCCAGATTTCGCGTCCGCGCGTTCGAGGCCATTTGACGCCGGCAAACGCCATGGCCGCTCCACCGACAACAATCGGGACGGCAGAGATCAACATGCCAATTGCTATAGACATCATCAGGACAGGGATGATGGTGAAAAGCCAGATAGGATCGAATGCGCCCGGATCGACCAAGAGGCTACCAAAGGTAACCGCGAGAACGAAGATCGGACCAGCGGCGAGCACCGCCCGAGCAACACCGCCCAAATAGGTAACACGACGCATTATTTTACTTCCTTCATCGCGTGAAATCCAAGCCGAACAGGCACCACCATCTTTGCCCCCAGCATTGGCGCAGCATTATCGATCCGCTCAGCGAGGAGCGGCAGGCGGCTCACCGGGACGGCCGGGAACAAATGGTGCTCCAGGTGGAAGAACATGTTGTAGCTGACGAGGTTGAGCAGGCGGCCGCGCTGCGTGCGGGCGATCAGGGCGCCGTCGCAGCCATGATGGGTGATCCACACCGCGAAGAAGGCGGTGAGGCACTGGGCGGTGACCATTGCGGCGATATGGTAGAGCAAAGGCGGGGACAGGGTCGCGAGCGCGGTGCCGATCACGGCGAGGTTGAGCGTCAGGTCGATTGCCATGCGCCGCCGCAGGACCGGGCCGCCGTTGCGCCAGCCATAGAGATGCGTCTCGAGCGGAAAGCGCGGGCCGAAGCACAGCACCTGCCACAGCGTCATCTGGCCGCAGCGGCCCTCGATATCGTCGTCGGTCCCGACCTTGCTGTGATGGTGGAGATGGTTGAACGCGACCGAGCTGTTGGAGCCGAGCATCACCGCGCTGAGCGCGTGGAGGACGACGCGGTGACCGCTCGGCCCGAAGCCAAGATTATGGTGGATCGCCTCATGGTTCAGCCGCAGCGCGGTGAGGAAGAACAGGAAGGAGGCGAGCGCGGCGAGCGGCCAGATGCCGAATGCGGCAGCGGTCAGCGAAACGGCGAGCCAGGGGATCGGGTGGAGGCACTCGACCAGCCCATCGCGCGGACGCATCGCCACCAGATCGCGCCAGGCTACGTGGCGGAGCGCGGGGTCGATCGTGTCGAGATGGTGCCGTGCCATGTCGCTTCTCCCTTGCTGTTATTTCTGTAAGATCAGAAACTGATGGATATGCGTTGTCGCCGGATGGAGTGGGTGGTCAGTCCTTCTTTGAAGCGCCGGGAATGAACCGCGCGACCTTGCCGCCCAGCTTCATCAGCGTGACGAGCGTGGGCTTGGGCAGGACGCGGACCTGGTCGTACCATCCGCCGAGGGTGCCGATGAATTCGTGCATCCGCGTGACGCGTTCGCGCACCTGCGGCGGGGCGGATTTGTCGGCGGCGAGGCGCTGGGCGAGTTCGCCGAGCAGCTGGACGGTCGGGTCGATCTCGCGCCGCTTGCGCTCGGCGACGATGCGCATGAGCATGTCCCACAGATCGGTCTCCGCCACGAAATGGTCGCGGCGGTCGCCCTCGACATGGACGCGGCGGACGATGCTGTAGCCCTGTAGCTCTTTCAGACCCGTGGAGACGTTCGAGCGGGCGAGGCCGAGCGCCTCGACGATCTCTTCGGCATGGAGCGGGCGATCGGCGAGGTAGAGCAGGGCGTGGATCTGCGCGACGGAGCGGTTGACGCCCCAATGCGTTCCCATCTCACCCCAGTGGAGGATGAAGGCTCTTGCGTCGGGATGCTCTGCGAAGCGGGCCATGATGTAATTTCTGTAATTACAGAAATAAAGAGAGTCAATCATGATCGATCATATGGGTGTGGCGGTGCGCGACGCGGCGCGGTCCAGGGCATTTTACGAGGCGGCGCTGAAGCCGCTGGGGATGAAGTGCCTGACCGAGGTGCCGGCGGAGGAGAATGGATCGGGGGGTGCAGCCTATGGCTTTGGCGTCGAGGGCGGCGGCGAGTTCTGGGTGGGCGACAATGAGAAGGTCGGAGAGGGGACGCATGTCGCGTTCCGCGCCGCGACGCGCGCGCAGGTCGATGCATTCCACGAAGCGGCGATCGCAGCGGGCGGGCGCGATCATGGCAAGCCGGGGCTGCGGCCAAATTATGGGCCGAACTATTATGCGGCGTTCGTGTACGATCCCGACGGGATTAATCTGGAGGCGGTGTGCTACGCCGAGGAGTAGGCGATGAAGGTGTTCACCATCGGCTATGAGGGCGCGACGGTCGCCTCGTTCCTTGCAGCGCTGGAGCGGGCGGGGGTGCGGCAAGTGATCGATGTGCGGCAGCTGCCGCTATCGCGGCGGCCGGGCTTTTCGAAATCCTCGCTGGGCGCAGCACTGGCCGAGCGGGGGATCGGCTATGTGCACCTGAAGGCACTGGGCACACCAAAGCCGGGGCGCGATGCCGCGAAGAAGGGCGATCGGCGGACACTGGAGTCAGTTTATGCCAGGCAGCTCGAATTGCCCGAGGCGCAGGCGCAGGCGGCGCGGATGCGCGAGTTGATCGCGGAGACGCCGAGTGCGTTGCTGTGCTTCGAACGCGATCCGGGGATGTGCCACCGGACGCTGTTGCTCGATGCGGAGGGTGAGGGGGTCGAGGTGGTCGATCTGTTCGCCGACGACGCGCTCAGCCGGTGACCGGCAGCGCGACCGATCCGTCCTCCGCGCGTTCGAGCGGCGAATAAGCCACCACCGTCTCGAGCGTCAGTGCGCCGTAGAGGTGGGGGAATTCCGCGCCGCCGCGCGACGCTTCCCATTTAATCGCGTCGCCCAGCGCCTCCAGGTCGACCGCCGCAACCCACAGATCGGGCTGGTCGGCGAAATGCTTGTCGACCGTCTCGGTCAGCTGGGCGGCGGTGGAGAGGTGGATATAGCCGTCCTGGATGTCGATCGGCGCGCCGTCGAAGCTGCCCGCTTCAAGGTCGGCCATCTGGGGGGGCGGTCAAAACCTTGTAGGCGGTTGTCGGGCGGGTCATTCGCCGCCCTCCGTCCCCGAAGCGAGGTCGTCGCCCGGGGTTGCGTCGGGAACCGGAGCGGTTTCGGTATCGCCATCGGCCAGATTGACCTCGGCATCCTCTTCGCTCTCCTCGATCCGCGCGGCCGAGACGACATGTTCGTCCTGCGCGACGTTGAACAGCCGCACGCCCGCCGAACCGCGCCCGATGACGCGCAGCGAGCTGAGCGGAAGGCGGATCATCTTGGCCTGATCGGTCACCAGCATCAGCTGGTCCGACTGGGTTGCCGGGAAGCTGGCGAGCACCGGGCCGTTGCGGGCGATATTGTCGATATTGGTGATGCCCTGACCGCCGCGACCGGTGCGGCGATATTCATAGGCCGAGGACAACTTGCCATAGCCATTGGCGCAGACCGTGAGGATGAACTGCTCCTTGGCGCGCAGTTCCTCGAACCGTTCGGGCGACAGGTCGGGCTCGCCTTCCTTCTCCGCCTTCCACGGGGCGAAGCGCAGATACGCCTCGCGCTCTTCGGCAGTGGTGCCGACGCGATGCAGGATCGACAGCGAGATGACCTGATCGTCGCCCAGCAGGCGCATGCCGCGCACGCCGGTCGAGTTGCGGCTCTGGAACTCGCGGACCTCGTCGCCGGCGAAGCGGATCGCCTTGCCCGCGCGGCTGGCGAGCAGGACGTCGTCGCCCTCGTCGAGAAGCGCGACGCCGATCAGGCGATCGTTCTCATCCTCGCCCTCGAACTTCATCGCGATCTTGCCGTTCGACGGCACGTTGGTGAAGGCGTCCATGCTGTTGCGGCGGACATTGCCCTTCGCGGTCGCGAACATGACGTGGAGCTTGCCCCACTCCGCCTCATCCTCGGGCAGCGGCAAGACGGTCGAGATGGTTTCCCCGGCGGCGAGCGGGAGAAGGTTGACCATGGGACGGCCGCGCGTATTCGCTCCACCTTCGGGCAGGCGCCACACCTTCATGCGATAGACGCGGCCCAGGGTCGAGAAGAACAGCACCGGCGTGTGGGTCGAGGTGACGAACAACTCGGTGACGACATCCTCGTCCTTGGTCGCCATGCCGGCGCGGCCCTTGCCGCCGCGTGCCTGGGCGCGGAAGGCGTCGAGCGGAGTGCGCTTGATGTACCCCTGCATCGTCACGGTGACGACCATGTCTTCGCGTTCGATCAGGTCCTCGTCCTCGATCCCGTCGGCGGCGGCGGCGATTTCGGTGCGGCGCGGGGTAGCGTACTGGTCGCGAACGGCGACGAGTTCCTCGCGCAGCACTTCGTAGAGCTTGGCGCGATTGGCGAGGATTTCGAGCAGCTCGGCGATCGAATCGGCGAGTTCCTTGAGTTCGTCGCCAATCTCGTCGCGGCCCAGCGCGGTGAGGCGGTGGAGGCGCAGGTCGAGGATCGCGCGGACCTGGATGTCCGACAAGCGATAGGTGTCGCCGGTGATCTCGGTCTCGACCGCTTCGACGAGGCGGATGTACTGGGCGATCTCGGCGATCGGCCAGTCGCGCATCAGCAGCGATTCGCGTGCCGCAGCGGGGCTGGACGAGCCACGGATGATGCGGACGACTTCATCGAGGTTGGTGACCGCGATGACCAGGCCGAGCAAGATGTGCGCGCGGTCGCGGGCCTTGGCGAGTTCGAACTTCGAGCGGCGGGTAATGACCTGCTCGCGGAACTTGACGAACGCCTCGACGATGTCGCGCAGGTTGAGCAGTTCGGGGCGCCCGCCGCGGATCGCGAGCATGTTTGCCGGGAAGCTCTGCTGCGCCGGGGTGTTGCGCCACAGCTGGTTGAGCACGACTTCGGGCGTGGCGTCACGCTTGAGGTCGATGACGATGCGCACGCCCTCACGCGACGATTCGTCGCGGATGTCGCTGATTCCCTCGACCCGCTTTTCCTTCGCCGCCTCGGCGATTTTTTCGACGAGCGCGTTCTTGCCCTGCTGGTACGGGATTTCGGTGAGGACGATCGAGCGGCGCTCGCCGCGCTGTTCGGTGATGTAGCGGCTGCGCACGATGATCGAGCCGCGGCCCGACTGATATGCGTTGCGACAACCCGAACGGCCGAGGATCTGCGCGCCGGTCGGGAAGTCCGGGCCGGGCACGATCTCCATCAGCTCTTCGATCGTGATCGCGCCATTGTCGATATAGGCAAGGCAGGCATCGACCACTTCGCCGAGATTGTGCGGCGGGATGTTGGTCGCCATGCCGACCGCGATGCCGCCTGCGCCGTTGACGAGCAGATTGGGGTAGCGGGCGGGCAGGACCGTCGGCTCGCTTTCGGAGCCGTCGTAATTGTCCTGAAAGTCGACCGTGTCCTTGTCGATATCGTCGAGCAGCGACATCGCCACCTTGGCGAGGCGCGCTTCGGTGTAACGCATCGCCGCGGGGGGGATCGGGGTCCATCGACCCGAAATTGCCCTGGCCGTCGATCAGCGGCACCCGCATCGCCCAGTCCTGCGCCATGCGCGCCATTGCGTCATAGATCGAGCTGTCGCCGTGCGGGTGATATTTACCCATCACGTCACCGACCAGGCGGGCAGACTTGCGATACGCCTTGCCGGGCAGATAGCCGCCCTCCTGCGCCGCGTAGAGGATACGGCGGTGGACGGGCTTCAGGCCGTCGCGGACATCGGGCAGCGCGCGCGCCACGATCACGCTCATCGCGTAATCGAGGTAGCTGGTCTTCATCTCATCGACGATGGAGATGGGGGGTGATATCGGAAGGGTCCGCGAGGACGGTCTCGTCGGTCAAGAATCGGTGCTTTCGAAGGGTTGTTTCAGTGTTGTGACCGCTCTAGCGGGGCGGTGGCTACCTGCCAACCCCGCGCGCTCGCACGCGCGCGCACGCGAGGGCTGGCGGGCCGCGTATCATTTCGGGAGCCGGAGCGTTCAAAAAGCGTTCAGCGAGCCTGTGCGAGCGGCTGATCGCCTATACACCGCCTTGACCGGGCGGGGCGGATTACTAGAGCGGTCGCGTCAACCGCTACGCAAATGCGTGAGGAGAGTTTCGGATGAAGTCTGTTTCCAAGGCTGCGCTTGCCGCGGCAGTTCTGCTGGCTGCGCCCTACGCCGTGTCGGCACCTGCGGCTGCGCAGAAAAAACAGAAGGAAGAGGCACCCAAGATCAAGGTGAGCGATGCGTTCCGCAAGGCCGCGATCGAGGTCGAAACGCTGTTGAAGGCCAAAGACTATGCCGGCGCGGCGGGCAAGATCGACGCGCTCGACGCGCTGTCGGCCAATGACGACGAAAAATTCTACGTTGCCAATTTCCGCCTGCAGATCGCAATCGGGGCCAAGGACAATCCCGGCACGATCCGCGCGCTCGACATGCTGATCGCGAACCCCAAGACCGATCCGGCGAACTTGCCCCAGTATAACTATTTCCGTGGCGACCTGACGCTCGCCCAGAAGAAGCACGCCGAGGCGCTGCCGTATCTGATCAAGGCGCGTGACCTGGGCTATGTCACCACCGGCGGCAACCTCAATTTGCAGATCGCCCAGGCGCAGCTCGAGTCGGGACAGCTCGACGCGGGCATCGCCAGCATCGACGCGGCGATCAAGGGGGAGGAGGCTGCGGGCCGCAAGGCGCCGGAGAGCTGGTACAAGTTCGCCGTCGATCGGCTCTATCGCGGTGGCAAGAAGGCGGCGGCAAGCGAATGGCTGGGTCGCCAGATGGCCGCTTACCCGAGCGCGCAGGGCTGGCGCAGCACCTTGCTCATCTACATGGAGCAGGCGCGTGAAAAGGGCGTAGCGATGGACGCCGACCTGCAGCTCGACCTGTTCCGCCTGATGCGCGCTGCCAAGGCGATGGGGGGCGAGGCGGACTATATCGAATATGCCGATCTGGCGCAGCGTCGCGGCCTGCCATGGGAAGCCAAGGCGGTGATCGAGGAAGGCCGCGCAGCCGGCAAGGTTCTGGCGGGCAACACTGCCGCCAACGAACTCTATCGCTCCGCCACGGTTCGCGAGAAGGCCGAAGGGTCGCTTGCCGGTGAGGAAAAGGGTGCCGCAGCGGCCGCCAATGGCGTTGCGGCCAAGAATGTCGGCGACGCCTATCTGGGCAGCCGGAACTTCGTGAAGGCTGTGGAACTGTATCGCCTGGCGCTGCAAAAGGGCGGCGTCGACGCGAATCTGGTCAACACCCGTCTCGGCATCGCGTTGGCGATGCAGGGCCAGAAGGCCGAGGCAAAGACCGCGTTTCAGGCAGTCAGCGGTGCCGGGCGCAGCGAAATCGCGCGGTTCTGGACCACCTGGCTGGACCAGACGCCGACGGCCTGATTTCGAGCTTTTGTGAATCGAAGGGGCGGTCGATGGGCCGCCCCTTTTTCGTTCAGTCGACCGGCACGCCGGGGTCTGACTTGGACGTGCGGATCGTCAGCGAAGTGCGGACATGCGCGACGTTGGGCGCGGTGGTCAGCCGAGTGGTCAGGAACTGCTGAAAGCTGCTGAGATCGCGCGCGACGATCTTCAGGATGAAGTCGATATCGCCGTTGAGCATGTAGCATTCGCGAATCTCGGAATCGCGGCCACATGTGCCTCGAACGCCTCAAGGTCGGATTCGGCCTGGCTCTTGAGGCTGACCATCGCGAAGACGGTGATCGAATAGCCAAGCCAATTGGGATCGAGATCGGCATGATAGCCCCGAGATCGCGCCCTTTTCCTCCAAAGCGCGCACGCGGCGCAGGCAGGGCGGGGCGGTCAGGCCGACGCGGTCGGCCAACTCGACATTGGTCATGCGCCCGTCGGACTGAAGATGCGCCATGATTTGCCGGTCGATGTCGTCGAAAGCCATAATGTTTCCCTTGGACGGTGCCTTTGCATCGCCATTTGCCAGTTAAACATAATAAAATTACTTGCAAGCGCAATTGTCCCACTATGCTACGGCGCGCTTTCGGGACGAATTCTCCTGTTCCCTCCGGGCCTTCGGGCGGGTTAAGGATTCCTTACCGGCCGATTTCCGGCCCGACTGGGCAGACCGTTTTTTGCGCTACGACGACACCCTGGAGACCGTTCTGGCCGGAGATGTTTCGACATCATTCGGCAAGGCGTCGGCGTGGCGTCAGCTGGTCGATCTGATCGGTCGGCGGCGGGTAGCGGCGGATGCGCGCGCGTTCAACCTGCTTCGCCGGATTCGCGACGAGGTGCCGATCGGCGTCCGCGCCGCGAGCGCCCGCGCGCTGGAACATGTCAACCCGCCCGCGCCGCTGGTCGCACTGTGCGCCCTCGACGATATTTCGGTTGCCGCTCCGTTGCTGCGCACCGCGCGGATGTCATCAGGCGAGTGGGTCGAATTGCTGCCCCGCCTGTCGTCGGCGGGGCGATCGGTGCTGCGCGCCCGCCGCGATCTGCCGCCGGGGATCGAGCGCGCGCTGGAGGCATTCGGGCCGATCGATTTCGTGGTCTCGGGCGCCGCGGCGGAAGTCGTTGCCGAATCGACGCCTGAGGCGGCTGCGGATGTTCCGGCGGTCATCGCATCTGAAACCGTTGACGAACCCGTGCCGCTCACGGAGGTCGAGCCGGCGCTGGTCGCGCTGCCCGTGATCGCCGAGGACGAGGATGCCGAGCCGGTCGCGCTTGGCGAATCCGGTTCCGTGCTGGAGGCGGTCGCGCGGGTAGAGTCGCGGATCCGGATGCGGCTGCGCCCGGTGCTCGATCCGGTCGAAACGCCGGTCGTCGAGGTCGCGCCGGAACCCGACCCCGCACCCGCGACGGAGCCCGAGCCGGAGGTTGAGCCGACGGCGGTGCCCGCGAACATCTCGTCCTTTGTTTCGGTCGGAACGGCGGCGCTGGGCATTCCCGTCGTTGCGCAGGCGCTGGAGGCTGTCGAAGGCGAGAACCGGCCCGTGCCGGCCCAAAGCGGGACGGACGGCGAACCGTCCGTCGCAATCCCTCTTGCGACGGAGTCTCCCCCGGCGCACGCCTCGGACATGGAAGAAGTCTTCATTCTGGGTAATCGTGACCCCGAGCCGGTCGTCGCCGATACTGCGGATGTCGCGCCTGAAGGTCCGTTCGAGATTGCCGATGTCGTCGCGCGGATCGACGCATTCTATACGCTGCAGCAGGAACGCGCAGCGCATGCACCGCCGCCGGTTCGGATCGATGGATTCCGTTTCGAAACCGACGAGCTGGGGGTAATCCGTTGGGTCGAGGGCGTGTCGCGCGCGCCGCTGATCGGACTGTCGCTCGAACTCAACAACGCGAGTGACGGATCGCGTGCCGATGGCGTGGCTGCAGGAGCGCTGCGCCAGCGCGCGGTGTTCAACGACGCGCGGCTGACGGTGATCGGCGAGTCGGACGCTGCGGGTGAATGGCGCATTTCGGGTGCGCCCGCGTTCGACCGCGCGACCGGTCGCTTCTCTGGCTATCGTGGTACTGCCCGGCGTCCACGTCGGGAGGAGAGCGCGACACCTGCGGCGGCACCACTGGCCGATCCTGCAGCGGATTCGTTGCGCCAGCTGATGCACGAGTTGCGCACCCCGACCAACGCCATCGCCGGCTTTGCCGAGATGATCGAGCGCGAGATGCTGGGCGATGCTCCGCCGGTCTATCGGGAACGCGCCGGCACGATCCGCGACCATGCCCGGGCGCTGCTCGCCGCGATCGACGATCTCGACATCGCCGCGCGGATCGAGGCGTCGGCGCTGACGCTGCACAGCGGCGAGGTGACGCTGCGCCCGATCCTGGCGCGTATCGCCGACGATCTGGCCGCGCTGGCCGAGCTGCGCGGGGCGTGGATCGCGCTCCCGATCGACGATCCGGTGGTGCGCGGCGACGCGCGCGCGATCGAGCGGATGCTGTCGCGACTGCTCGCCACCCTGCTCTCGGCGGCGCGCGATGGCGAGCGGGTCGGGGTGCAGGTGAGCGAGGCGGCCGGCGTCGTCGCCATTGCGTTCGACCGGCCCGATGCGTTGGCCGGACACAGCGGCGAGGCGTTGTTCGCAATGGATGACGAACAGGAGGATGCCGCGCTGCTCGGCACCGGGTTCGCACTATGGCTGGTCCGCAACATCGCGCGCGAGCTGGGTGGCCAGCTGGCGATCACGCCGGAAGCGATCACGGTCGAGCTCCCCGCGATGGTAACCAAGTCTTTGGAACAGGCGCGCTAAACTCCCCATCGTGACGAGGGGTAGGCAACCACAGAACGGACCGGCCGATTTTCGCCCATCTGCGCCACCCGCAGATGCGGCGGTGCATTGGCCCGACGCGTTCGGAACCCGCTTTGCCGTGTTCGTCGATACCGAGGAAGAGTTCGACTGGTCGCAGCCGCTGGCGCGCGCGAACCGCGGAACCCAGGCGATGGACGCGCTGCCGGGCATCCATGCGCTGTTCGCCGACCATGGCGTGCCCGCGACCTATATGATCGACGATCCGATCGTGCGGTGCAGGCGCTCGGTCGATATTCTCCAGGGGTTGCTGGCCGATGGCGGGTCGGCGATCGGATCGCAGCTTCACCCCTGGGTCAATCCGCCGCACGACGAAATCGTGAGCCCGCGCAACAGCTTTCTGGGCAATTTGCCCCCCGCATTGCAGGCGGCGAAGATCGAAGCGCTGACCGACGCGATCGAACTGGCGTTCGGGCAGCGACCCGTGATGATGCGGACGGGGCGCTATGGGCTTGGTCGCGACACGCTCCCGCTGCTCGCGGCGGCGGGGTATCGCGTCGATACGTCGATGCGGTCGGGATACAGCTATGCCGCCGAAGCCGGGCCGGATTATCGCGCCATCCCCAACCATGCTTTTGCGACGGGGGAGGGGGATCTGATCGAGATTCCGCTGACCACCATCTATACCGGCGCGTTGCGGCGGGGCGGGATCGGGCTGCACCAGGCGCTGGGCCGGGTGCCGCGCGGGCGGGGCGTCGCGTCGCGGCTCGGACTCCTCTCGCGCGTCGCGCTGACGCCGGAGGACATGCCGATCGACCTCGCGCTCGACGCGATCCGGGTGGCGGCGGACAGCGGCGTGCGGTTGCTGATGTTCTCCTACCACTCGCCCTCGGCCGCGCCGGGCTACACGCCCTATGTTCGCGACGCCGACGACCTCGCGGCGTTCCGCAACTGGTGGGAGCGGGCGTTTGCATTGCTCGACCGACTCGGCATCGCGCCGGCGTCGCACGACCAGATACTTGCGGCGCTTGCCGAGGACGCGGATCGCCCCTAATCGGCGTGTCGCGCTGTGGGCCTGTAGCTCAACTGGTTAGAGCTGGCCGCTCATAACGGCTAGGTTGCGGGTTCAAGTCCTGCCGGGCCCACCAGCGCATTGCCTTTGTGGTCGGACCTGTATAGGCGACCCGCTCGCGTCGGGGAGTGGCGCAGTCTGGTAGCGCGCCTGC
This sequence comes from Sphingomonas sp. J344, assembly GCF_024700005.1. NCBI lineage: Bacteria > Pseudomonadati > Pseudomonadota > Alphaproteobacteria > Sphingomonadales > Sphingomonadaceae > Sphingomonas > Sphingomonas sp. J344. Next base: position 89,236 of record NZ_JAJONB010000002.1, read on the forward strand.
TTTGGGAGCAGGATGTCGCAGGTTCGAATCCTGTCTCCCCGACCATTTTTTTGAGCCTCAGGTCTTCCGGCTCAATTCCCGCATCGCGTCGTCCAGTCCCGCCAGCGTCAGCGGGTACATGCGGTCGTTCATCAGCTCGCGCATGATGCGGACCGATTGCGAATATCCCCATTGTTCCTCGGGGATCGGGTTGAGCCAGACGGTCGCGGGATAGGTGTTGGTCACCCGCTGCATCCACGCCGCGCCGGCTTCCTCGTTGAAATGTTCGACCGATCCGCCGGGGTGGCTGATTTCATAGGGGCTCATCGACGCATCGCCGACGAAGATCACCTTATAGTCATGGCCGAACTTGTGGAGCACGTCCCAGGTCGGGGTGCGTTCGGTGAAGCGGCGGCGATTGTCCTTCCACACGCCTTCGTACAGGCAGTTGTGGAAGTAGAAGAATTCGAGATTCTTGAACTCGGCGGTGGCGGCGCTGAACAGCTCCTCGCACAGCTTGACCCATGGGTCCATCGAGCCGCCGACGTCGAGGAAGAGGAGCAGCTTGACCGCATTGTGCCGCTCGGGCCGCATGCGGATGTCGAGCCAGCCCTGGCGCGCGGTGCCGTCGATCGTGGCGTCGATATCCAGCTCGTCCGCCGCACCTTCGCGTGCGAAACGGCGCAGGCGGCGCATCGCGATCTTGATGTTGCGGGTGCCGAGTTCGCGGGTGCTGTCCAGATTCTTGAACTCGCGGCCTTCCCACACCTTGAGCGCGCGCTTGTGGACGCTTTCGCCGCCGATCCGCACGCCCTCGGGGTTGTAGCCGGAGTTGCCGTAAGGCGAGGTGCCGCCGGTGCCGACCCATTTATTGCCGCCCTGATGCCGGCCCTGTTGTTCCTCGAGCCGCTTCTTGAGCGTCTCCATGATCTCTTCCCAAGAGCCGAGCGACTTGATCGCCTCCATCTCCTCGGGGGTCAGATATTTCTGGGCGATCGCCTTGAGCCAGTCTTCGGGGATCTCGGCGGTCTGGACGCCATAGGTGGAGGCAATGCCCTTGAACACCTTTGCGAACACCTGGTCGAAGCGGTCAAGCAGTCCCTCGTCCTTCACGAAGGTCGCGCGGGCGAGATAGTAGAATGCCTCAGGCGTGCGGTCGATCACGTCGCGATCGAGCGCTTCGAGGAGCACGAGATGCTCCTTCATGCTGGCGGGGATGCCCGCGGCGCGGAGCTCGTCGACGAAGGAGAAGAACATCGCGGGAGTGTGGCGCGGGTCGTCGCCCGCGTCCAGCCTCAGCGCGCGTAGGCGTCGATCAGCGATCCGACATAGTCGGGCTGTTCGCCGGTCAGTTCGGGGGCGGGGCGGGCCTTTGCGATCTTCGCGCCACTGACCGGGCGGCCATAGATGAAGCCGTGAACCGGGTAAGTGGTCGAGCCGAGACCGCGATTGTCGCGATACCAGACCTTGACCTGCGTCCAGTCGCCGTCGGGCGACACGTCGAACAGCGTTACGTCCTGCTCCACCTGTCCGCGCTTGCCGTCGAAACGCGACCAGTTGGCGTGGGTGACCATGACGACTCGCGGTTCGATCACCCGGCTGACCACCGAGACATGGCCCAGCGGGAGCGCCGACGACTTCGCGAAGGCAACCACCGCGCCGACTTCAGGCGCCTGTCCGCGCTGATATTTGGACGCGGCCTGGCCCCACCAGGTCCAGGCGTCGCCCCAGATCTGGATACCCGAAGCCGCGCGCGCGAACGGCACGCACTCGCCGACATAATTGAGGATCGATGCCGAAGCGGGCGCCGCGACCAGTGCCGCGGCGCCAAGGATCGACAGCATGATCCGGCGGGGGGTCCGGTTCGACTGCATGGGGACAGCATAGGCATGCTGCGCTTCCGAATGCTTTGCGGGTGCGGTTAAGGACGCGGTGACCATGCCGGCGCGAGGAATCCGCAGTGCGCGAAATGGTTCCCGAGGTGGGCCGACGCCTTTACACTCCCGCCGTCCCTGCCTATCGGCTCGCCATGACACAGCCCGGCGAATCCATCCTCATCGTCGATTTCGGCAGCCAGGTGACCCAGCTGATCGCGCGCCGCGTGCGCGAAGCGGGCGTCTATAGCGAAATCGCCCCCTTCAACTCCGCCGCAGAGGCGTTTGAGCGGATGAAGCCGGGCGGCGTCATCCTGTCGGGATCGCCCGCATCGGTGCTGGAGGAGGGGTCGCCCCGCGTCCCCGATGCAATCTTCGACAGCGGCCTGCCGGTGCTGGGCATTTGTTACGGCCAGCAGGTGATGATGCACCAGCTGGGCGGGCGCGTGCAACTGGGCGACAGCGGCGAGTTCGGCCGGGCGTTCATCGACATCGCCGATCGTTGCGCGCTGTTCGACGGGCTGTGGGTCGAAGGCGAGACGCATCAGGTGTGGATGAGCCATGGCGACAAGGTAACCGACCTCGCCCCCGGCTTCCGCCCGGTGGCCGCCAGCCCCGGCGCGCCGTTCGCGGTGATCGCCGACGACAGCCGGCGTTACTATGCGATGCAGTTTCACCCCGAGGTGGTCCACACGCCGGACGGTGGAGGGCTGATCGCCAATTTCGTGCGCCATGTCTGCGGGCTGAAGGGCGACTGGACGATGGCGGAGTTCCGCCAGACCAAGATTGCCGAAATCCGCAAGCAGGTGGGCAGCGGAAAGGTGATCTGTGGCCTGTCGGGCGGCGTGGACTCGGCGGTCGCGGCGGTGCTGATCCACGAGGCGATCGGCGAGCAGCTGACCTGCGTCTTCGTCGATCACGGTCTGATGCGCAGCGGCGAGGCGGACCAGGTCGTGTCGCTGTTCCGCGGACATTACAACATCCCGCTGGTCCATGTGAACGCGGAGACATTGTTCCTCAACGGCCTCGCCGGCGTCACCGATCCGGAGGCCAAGCGCAAGTTCATCGGCAAGACGTTTATCGATGTCTTTGAAGCCGAAGCGAAAAAAATTGGCGGCGCGGAGTTTCTGGCACAGGGAACACTTTACCCCGACGTGATCGAGAGCGTCAGCTTTACCGGCGGCCCATCGGTGACGATCAAGAGCCACCACAATGTCGGCGGCCTGCCCGAACGGATGAACATGCAGCTGGTCGAACCGCTGCGCGAGCTGTTCAAGGACGAGGTCCGCGCGCTCGGCCGCGAGCTGGGGCTGCCCGATATCTTTGTCGGGCGTCACCCGTTTCCCGGCCCCGGCCTTGCCATCCGCATCCCCGGCGAGGTGACCAAGGAACGCTGCGATATCCTGCGCAAGGCGGATGCGGTGTATCTGGAGGAAATCCGCAACGCGGGCCTGTACGATGCAATCTGGCAGGCGTTCGCGGTGCTGCTCCCGGTCAAGACGGTCGGCGTGATGGGCGACGGGCGGACCTATGAGTCGGTGTGCGGCCTGCGCGCCGTGACCAGTACCGACGGGATGACCGCTGACGTCTATCCGTTCGACGCCAGCTTCCTGACCCGCGTCGCGACGCGAATCGTCAACGAGGTGAAGGGCGTGAACCGCGTGGTCTATGACTATACGTCGAAGCCGCCCGGAACCATCGAGTGGGAGTGATCCGGTGATTGCGCTCTACGGCATTCCGAATTGCGACACGGTCAAGAAGGCGCGGGTCTGGCTGGACGCCAATGGACTCGCCTACAGCTTCCACGACTACAAGAAAGAAGGCGCGGACCCGGCGCGGCTGGCGAAATGGGCCGAGACGGTGGGATGGGAGCCGTTGCTCAACCGCGCGGGCACGACGTTTCGCAAGCTCGATGAGGCGGACAAGGCGGATATCGATGCGGCCAAGGCGCTGGCGCTCATGGCGGCGCACCCTCGCTGATCAAGCGGCCGGTGGTGGAGTATCGTGGCGGGCTGCTAGTCGGGTTCAAGCCGGAACAATGGGCCGCAGCGCTGCTGTAACGCGATGATTGGCAAGAGCGTCATTTAGGATCATCTTTCCCCATCGAAGCATTTAGGGGAGGGTGAGATGACCGAAGGCACGTCAAAGGCGCCGGCCTGGTTCATTGTCGGCGCGGTGCTGCTGATCCTGTGGGGCCTGATGGGCTGCGCGTCGCTTTACATGCACTTCGTGCTGGGGCCGGATTTCGATCCGAACGCGACCGACTATGACCGGCAGCTCTACGCATCGCTGCCAATGTGGCTGAACATCGTCTATTTCGTCGCCGTGCTTGGCGGGCTGTTCGGTGCGATCGCGCTGCTGATGCGGCGGCAACTGGCCGTGATCCTGTCGGCGGTATCGGTGGTCGCGGTAGTGATCCAGTTTGGCTGGATGTTCCTCGCCACCGACATCATCGCGGTGAAGGGCGTGTGGACGACCTATTTCCCCGCTTTCATCATCGCAGTGCAGCTGTTCCAGCTGTGGTTCGCCAATATGGCGAAGGGCAAGGGGCTGTTGCGCTGAACCCGGTCGGGAGGGGGGATCACTCCCCTCCCACTGGAACACGTCCTCGAGCGGCTTGTCGAAGACGCGGGCGATGCGGAACGCGGTTTCGAGCGTGGGGGAATATTTGCCCTGCTCGATCGCCGCGATCGTCTGGCGGGTGACGCCGACCCGGTCGCCCAGATCGGCCTGGGTCATCTCCCCTGCCATGAAGCGCAGCGTTCGGATCTGATTGGCAATTGGCGGACTAGCCATGCCAGCCTCGGCGGTATCCGAGCAGGGTTGCGCCAAACCGGATCGCTTCGGCGAGGATGAAGGCACCCGCGAGCGCGAAGATCGTGTCCGGCCCGTGCAGGCCGAAGTGCAGCCAGACGATCACTGCGACCACGCCAAGGATCAGGGTGAAATAGGCAAATCCCGTCGCACGGCGGCCGACCGCGCGGTCGCGCTCGTCGGCGGGGGCATTGGCCTCTTTCGGGGCACTGATTGCCCAGATCGTGGCTGCGGCGATCATCACCGCCGCCTGTGCCACGGTCGCGACGATGAACGGGCCGAGCATCGCGAGCCCGCGCACCGCGTGCGGCGTCAGGGCGAGGATGATGAAGAACGCACCCCAGATCAGCACCGTGCTCAGGAACGACACCCATGCGATCTTCTCTCTAAACGCCATGCGCCCCTCCCATGTAAGAAATATTCGACTCAATGGTATATATAACGAACATCTAGTCAATGAGAACTGACATGTCGAATGAGGTCGCTAGCGCGCTCGCGCTGGCCCCGCTAGAGCGCCAACCATGTCCACGACCTTCACCATCGACACCTCCACCAGCCGCGCGACGCCGACCCCGGCGCCGATGAAACGGCTGACGGTCCCCGCGATTCAGGCGCGCAAGGGGAAGGAACCCGTGGTGATGCTGACCGCCTACACCGCGCGGATGGCGCAGCTGCTCGACCCGCATTGCGACGTGCTGTTGGTCGGCGACAGCCTGGGACAGGTCATCTATGGCCTGCCGTCGACGCTGTCGGTGACGCTGGACATGATGTGCGCGCATGGCGCGGCGGTGGTGCGGGGCAGCTATCATTCGGTCGTGGTGATCGACATGCCGTTCGGTAGCTATGAGGCGAGCCCGCAACAGGCGTTCGAATCGGCGGCGCGGATCATGGCGGAAACCGGGGCTGCGGCGGTGAAGCTGGAGGGCGGTCAGGCGATGGCCGAGACCGTCGCGTTCCTCACTGCGCGGGGCATTCCGGTGATGGGCCATATCGGCCTGACACCCCAGGCGGTAAACGCGCTGGGTGGCTATGGCGCGCGCGGTCGCGGCAATGCCGAATACGCCAAGATCATCGGCGACGCGAAAGCCGTGGCAGAGGCGGGAGCGTTTGCGCTGGTAGCCGAGGGCGTCGTCGAGACGCTGGCGAACGAGATTGTCGCAGCGGTGCCCTGTCCGGTGATCGGTATCGGCGCGTCGGTGCAGTGCGACGGGCAGGTGCTGGTGACTGAAGATATGCTGGGCCTGTTCGAGCGCACCCCGCGCTTCGTCAAGAAGTTCGACGATATGGCGGGCCGCATTTCCGCCGCGGTCGAGAGCTACGCATCGGCAGTACGCGACCGCAGTTTTCCCGGTGATGAGCAGGTCTATAAGCCCAAGGATTGAGGCGCTTTCGTTTCCCGTCCGGCGCGGCTAAGGTCCGCGCCACACCCCCCGATTTTCCCGATGGAGTTCCCCTTGGCGCTGAGCCCGCAAAGCAACGATGCCTTTCTGCGTGAGGTCGACGAAGAGCTCCGCAAGGACCAGGCGTTGCACATCTGGCAGAATTACGGCCGCTGGATCATCGCCGCGATCGTCGGCGCGCTGCTAGCATTTGGCGGCTTCCTGTATTGGCAGAGCCACAGCGAGGGGCAGCGCGCGGTCGAGGGCGACAAGTTCGCTGCGGCGTTCAAGGCGCTGGGCGAGAACAAGCCGCAGCTGGCCGAAGGGTCGCTGAAGGAATTGGCCGATTCCGGCACGCCTGGCTTCAGCGCGAGCGCACGCTTCACCCAGGCGACGCTGCTGCTGCAGAAGAACGACCTCAAAGGTGCGGCGGCGCTGATGGGGGCGATCGCGGCGGATACCGACGTGCCGCAGGAGTTTCGCGATCTCGCGCTGATCCGTCAGACGATGATCGAATATGACACGATGAAGCCCGACGCGGTCGTCGCCCGGCTGAGCGGCCTCGCGGTCAAGGACAGCCCGTGGTACGGCAGCGCGGGCGAGATGCTCGCCGGCGCCTATCTGCGGCAGGGCAAGCGCGCGGAAGCAGGCAAGCTTTATGGCGCGATCGCCAAGGACGAGAGCGTTCCGCGGTCGATCCGTCAACGCGCGGTTCAGATGGCCGGCGTACTGGGTGTCGACGCGATCGTCGACGAGGGTGAGGACAAGAAAGCACAATGATGAAGGCGGTTCGTACTTCGGTCGCGCTGACGGCGCTGGTCGCGCTGAGCGCGTGCGGCATCTTCAAGGGGGGCGGCAACAAGACCCCGGTGCTGGGTCAGCGCGTTCCCATCCTGGCGGGTGAATCCGGCATCACCGCCGACAAGACGATCGCCGATGTGCAGGTTGTCCTTCCGATGGCGACGGTCAATCCGGGATGGACCCAGCCGGGTGGCAATGCGGCGAAGGCGATGGGCCATCTCGCGTTCGGCCAGGCACCGGTGCGGGTCTGGTCGGCGAGGATCGCCGGAACAACGGGCCGTGTGCGGCTTGCCGCCGCGCCGGTCGTTTCGGACGGCAAGCTGTTCGTCGTCGATACCGATGCGGTCGTCCATGCGTTCGACGCGGCCACCGGCGGCAAGCTCTGGTCGCTCGCGACCTCGTCGGACAAGGAAAATCGCAATGCGGCGTTCGGCGGCGGGGTAAGCGTCGAGGGCGGGCGCGCCTTCGCCACCAACGGGCTGGGCGATGTCGTCGCGATCGACGTGGCGGCGGGCACCGAAGTGTGGCGCAAGAAGCCGGGCGGCCCGCTGCGCGGCGCACCGACGCTGTTCCTTGGCAACGCCTATGTCGTGTCGCAGGACAATCAGCTGTTCGCGCTGGCACAGACGGATGGTGCGGTGGTGTGGACCCAGTCGGGTACTCCGGAAACGCAGGGCGTGTTCGGCGTGGCGGCACCCGCCGCGGCGCAGGGGACGATCGTCGCTGGCTTCTCGTCGGGCGAACTCAACGCCTATCGCTACGAAAATGGGCGTGCGCTGTGGAGCGACACGCTTTCGCGCTCGACCATCTCGACATCGGTCTCCAGCCTGGTCGATATCGATGCCGAGCCGGTGATCGACCAGGGCCGCGTCTATGCCGTCGGGCAGGGCGAGCGCATGGCGGCGGTCGAACTGAATTCGGGCCAGCGCATCTGGGAGCAGAATTTTGCCGGCATCTCGACCCCGTGGGTCGCGGGCGAGTGGATCTTCGTGATGACCGACGATGCGCGCCTCGTCTGCATCGCGCGCGGCAGCGGCAAGATCCGCTGGATCAGCCAGATGCGCGCGTGGCGTGACGAGAAGGACAAGAAGGGGCCGATCAACTGGGTCGGTCCGATTCTGGCCGGCGACCGTCTGTGGCTCGCCAACACGCGCGGTGAGCTTGTGTCCGCGTCGCCAGCAGATGGCAGCGTCGGTCCCATGATCGAGCTGGGCGACACGATCAGCCTTGCGCCGGTCGTCGCGAACAACATGATGTATGTCCTGAGCGACAAGGGCGAGATCACCGCCTATCGCTGAGGTGGCAGTTGCGGTAGGAGGCGCGGATGCGTCTTCCTACCGTAGCGATCATCGGCCGGCCCAATGTCGGCAAATCGACCCTGTTCAACCGGCTCGTCGGCAAGCGCCTTGCGCTGGTCGACGATCAGCCCGGCGTCACCCGCGACCGGCGCGAAGGGGACGGCGACCTGCTGGGTTGCAAGTTCCGGATCATCGACACCGCGGGATTCGAGGATGAGGACGCCGCCAGCCTGCCCGGGCGGATGCGCGCGCAGACCGAGGCGGCGGTGCGCGAATCGGATGTCGCGCTGTTCATGATCGACGCTCGTGCGGGGGTGACCCCGCTCGATGCCGAGGTCGCGCGCTGGCTGCGCAGTTCCGGCGCGCCGATCGTCCTGCTTGCCAACAAGGCTGAGGGGCGTGCCGCCGAGCCGGGCATCCATGAAGCGATGGCGCTGGGGCTGGGCGACCCGGTTCCATTCTCCGCCGAGCATGGCGAAGGGATCGCCGACCTTTTCGAGGCGCTTCAGCCCTATATCGACCGCGAGGAAGATGCGTTCGAGGAAGAGGAGGATGATTCTCCCGACGCGCCGCTCAAGCTGGCCGTGGTCGGGCGCCCGAACGCCGGTAAATCGACCCTCATCAACAAGATCCTGGGTCAGGAACGGCTGATTACCGGGCCTGAGGCGGGGATTACCCGCGACTCGATCGCGATCGAGTGGCTGTGGACCGATGATGAAGGCAATGATCGGCCGATCCGGCTGATCGACACGGCAGGGATGCGCAAACGCGCCAAGGTTCAGGAGAAGCTGGAAAAGCTGTCGGTCGCCGATGCATTGCGCGCGGTGGATTTCGCCGAAGTCGTGGTGCTGCTGCTCGACGCGACCAAGGGGCTGGAGGTCCAGGATCTCAAGATCGCCGACAAGGTGCTTCAGGAGGGCCGCGCGCTCGTAATCGCGCTCAACAAATGGGACGTGGCGGAAAACCAGTCGAGCCTGTTCAACGGCGTAAAAGGCGCGCTGGACGAGGGGCTGGCGCAGGTGAAGGGCGTGCCGTTGCTGACGGTGTCCGGGGCGACCGGAAAGGGTCTCGACACGCTGATTCGCGTCGCGTTCGAAACGCGCGAAGCGTGGTCGCGACGAATCACCACGGGACAGCTCAACCGCTGGTTCGAGCGCGCGATCGAGGCAAACCCGCCGCCCGCGCCGGGCGGCAAGCGAATCAAGCCGCGATACGTCACCCAGGCCAAGACGCGCCCTCCCAGCTTCATCCTGTTCGGTACGCGGGTCGACCTGTTGCCCAAAAGCTATGAGCGCTATCTGGTCAACAGCATGCGCAAGGAGTTCGATTTCGGCGCAGTGCCGGTGCGGCTGACGATGCGTCCGTCGAAAAACCCGTTCGATCGCGAGTGAGGGTGCCAAGCCGCGCTGACGGCCTGTGGATATCCGTGACCTCGCTGCAGGCGGCCGCGTCCACGCGTGTTCCGGTGGCTGAAAAGGCGAGGGTTTGCGGGTCGATGGTCTATCCGGTTGCCCGTTAGGAAAACGGTTTCCCGTCAACCGGACGTTTACCAGCTTACCCATATTTGTGATCCGGACGTAATGCGTGTGCTGGAGGTTGATTTGGCGACCCTCGATGGAGACCGGCTGGTGGACTGGACCGCGTTCGCGCATGCCCGGACGCAGCTTGGCGCGAATTTCGTCCGAATCCTCGGCTATTTTCAGGAGGATGGCGTCAAGTCGGTCGGACTGATCGAGGACGCGATGCGGTCGAACAATGCCGCCGCGATGGTGCTGCCCGCACACACGCTGAAGGGGGAATCGCACCAGTTCGGCGCCGAACCGCTGGCCGAATGCGCCGCCGCGATCGAAGAGATCGCCCGCCAGTGCGTCGAGAATCGCTATGAGCCGAGCGAGGCGCTGAAGCATGTTGTCGAGTTGCGCCCGTTGTTCCAGGCGACGCTGACGTTGCTGGAGCGGGAAGCGAACCCGCTGGTCGAACGACGCCCGATGTTCGGACGTCGCCCGGGGGCGTAGGACCCCGACCCGTTACTCCGCCTCTTCCGCCTTGGAATTGAGCTGGATGTAGTTCTGGATCCCCATCCGCTCGAGCATCTCGAACTGGGTTTCGAGCGTGTCGACATGCTCTTCCTCGCTGTCGAGGATGCGCTGGAACAGGTCGCGGCTGCCATAGTCGCGGACCTTCTCGCAATGCTCGATCGCGTCCTTGAGCACCGCCACCGCCTCATATTCCAGCTCGAGATCCGCCTTGAGCGCCTCTTCGACCGTCTCGCCGATGCGCAGCCGACCGAGCAGCTGGAAATTGGGCAGGCCGTCGAGGAACAGGATGCGTTCCGCCAGCATGTCGGCATGTTTCATCTCGTCGATCGACTCGTGGCGCTCGAACTCGGCGAGCTTCTTGACGCCCCAGTGATCGAACAGACGATAGTGAAGCCAATACTGATTGATCGCGGTCAGCTCGCCCTTGAGCACCTCGTTCAGATAGTCGATGACCTTGGGATCGCCCTTCATGTCGCACCTTTCGCGTTTTCGTTTGTTCCAGCGGAGCTGAACCAATCTCTTTCGCACGCGAGTATAGCGCGACTTGGGCGCTTCAGACAGTCAAAAAATGGCGGATTTCTGCGGGTTTGCGGAGGTGCGAACGCTACGCAGCAGCGCGTTCGGCGTCGATAATGGCTCGCGCGAACGGCACGCACTGACCGCATTTCGGCTGACGACCGAGCGCACGATATGCCTGACACGCGCTGATCGCTCCGTCACGCGCCGCAGCGCGGACATCCTTCTCACGAATGGCGTTACAGACGCAGACGACCATCAGACCCTCTCACTCTCTCGCTCTAGCTAAGGCGATTGAGAGTGATCTGCAAGCCTATTGCGAGGCATTCGCGAAAATGCTGATTGGCCGCCGGTTTGCAACGTGGAACTATGCAGTATGCGCCCTTTCCTCCCGTTCGCCCTGATTCTCACCCAGGTCCCGGCAGTTGCCGCAGACAAGCCGCGGACCCCGACCGCCGATCTGACTCCACCGGACGAGGTGGTTCGCATCGTCAACGGGGCTATGGCCGAACTGTTGGCGCCTGGCGAACAAGCCGGACCGAACTGGGAAGTCCAGGGCGTCGATCTCGTCGCACGGATGGCGGCCCATCCGGAGGGTATCAATCGGACGGCGACGATCAGCGACATGGCGGGTGATCGTTCAGTCGATCACTATGGAGAGGGGACGCTCCCGAATCCGCCGGGGCTTGAACCTGTGCTCGACCTGCCGGGGCAGCCGATGTCCGGCGACGTCCACTGGCAAACCATATCGGAACTGGGCGACGGTGTCTGGATGCGCGCCAGCGCAAAGCTCGTGCGCCGCGGAAACGCACGTTGCGGAAGAGGGTGGGAAACGCTGACCATTCTGAAACCTGGCGACGCACCCTTGAGCGAGGAAATGCGCTTTGCGGTGATGTTCGTGCGACTGATGGCCGAACGGATGCGCCAGATGGAGGTCTGCTCGATCGCCTTTGAGCAGCCCGATGGGACCTTGATCGAGCGTAGCTTCCTTCCCGATGGCCGGCCGCTTCCCAAGCTGGACGAGCAGAGCAAACCAGTTCGCATCCGTCCGCTTGCAGACGCGACCGCGATCCTCAACCCTTGATCAGTACCCCACCCGCCATCGCCTGAGGGCGCCCGCGCGACAGGCTGCGCCACAGCCATTCGAGCGGGCCGTAGGCAAAATGCTCAAGCCAGGGCTTCGACCAGAGCAGGATCAGCGCCCAAACCGCGAACACCACCAGATAGACCTCTGCCCGCGACAATTCGCCATACCAGCCAAGGCCGTAGCCGTAGAAGATCGTGGTGCAAATCAGGCTGGTCACCAGATAGTTGGTGAACGCCATCCTCCCCGCTGCCGCCAGCCGATCAGTCAGCGCTCCCCCAGGGCGCATCAGCAGGACGATCAGGCTCGCCCAGCCCATGATCATCAGCGGACGGACGGGGATGGTCAGAACCATCGTCGAGGCTGTCACCTGAACCACGCCATAGTCCGAGCGTATCATCCAGACGGCGAGCGCGCTGTAGAACGGGACGCCAATGCCGAAGCCGATCGCGACCCAGCGAACATATCGGCGACGTTCCCACTGTCCGGTCAGCATCCCGTTGCGGAACGCGGCCATACCGAACAGCATGTAAGCGAGCGTTTCCCAGCCATATTGGATGACACCCAGCAACGGTCCCCAGGCGACTTCCTTGAACCGCTCGACCGTGATGCCCCACCAATCGCCCCGGTGGATCGCGACCTGGCCCGTCAGCCAGTCCGACGATGGTCGGCCAAAGCCGCGTTCAATGCCGACAAGGGCTTCGCGCATTTCCGGATTGTCGGGCGTCGCCTGGGCGATCGCCGCGATCATCGGAATGAAGGCAGAGACGATGAACTGGACTACCAGCAGGATACAGCCGACGATCAGCAGGGTCTTGATCCGCGAGTTGCGGAACAGGAAGGCGACCATGCCCATTAGCGCGTAATTGTTGAGAATGTCGCCCCACCAGACCAGCCAGAGGTGGAGCAGGCCGAAGACGAGCAGCCAGGTCATGCGCGAATAGTGGACCTTCGCGGCGTTCTCGCCCTTCGCAGTCGCGCGTTCGATCACCAGCAGGGAGGAGGCACCGAACAGGAAGGAGAACAGCCCGCGCATCTTGCCGTCGAAGAGCACGAAATTGCCGAACCAGACGGCGAGGTCTGCGCCTTCCGCGCCACCATAGGCCGCCGGATTGAAATAGGCCGGCATCGGCATCGAAAAGGCGATGATGTTGAGCAGAAGGATGCCGAGCACCGCGACCCCGCGAACGGCGTCGAGCGTCAGATGACGGTCACCCGCCATAGTCGTGGCCATCGATCGTCTCCCCCGTGTTAGCCGAGGAATACACCGCCTTGTTGCGGCGCGCCAGCCTCAACACGCGCCGCGCAACTCCTTGCGGATCATCAGCTTGAGGCCGGACCAGGTCTCGTCCACCGCGCAGACCTTCACATCGACAAGTCCAAGGGGCAGGGCGATCTCGCGGATCGTGTCTTCGACGATGTCGGTATCGAGGTTCGCCGCCTTTTTGGGCCAGGATACCCAGATGAAGCCGCTCGGCGCGATCAACTGGCGCAGCGCCCTGAGCTCGCGATCGAGCGTCGCGCGGTCCGTGACGAACACATGCGCCGCGTCGATCCCGGTGCAGGGCGCCGCGAGGACTTCGAGGCCGAGGTCATCGACCCGCGCTTCTGCCCGCACGCTGGCGGGCATGTCAGCGATGAACAGCCGCATCCCGGGCTTGAAGCCCAACTTGTCGGCGAGCGGGGTGGTCGAATAGCCGGCGGTCATGGCCCCTCCTGCGGGTCTAATCGTTGCAACCTGTCCCTGCCTACGCACGAGGCGCGGATTGGGTGCATTGCGGCGAGTCGAACCGAAGGTGGCAGATTACGACCATCGTGGGAATGCGATGGCTGTCACGCCAGTGCCGCGTCCGGCCCCATCAGCGCGGGGAAGAAGCCTTCATGCGCGTCGCGCAGCGTATCGATCGTTACGCACCAGTCGCCTTCGTCGAGTTCGAAGATCAGCCGGTCCTTGATCGTGCGGCCCATCGGGTCGGCGGGGACATCGGCTTCGGCGGCGGCGGTGAGGAATTCGGTCAGCGCCTCGTCGGGCACGGTGACGATGTAGAGGCCCTGATCCTCGCCGAAGAAGCTGCCTGCGATGCCGAAGGGCTGGGCCTGGTCGATCGTCGCGCCGATGCCGCTGGCGAGCGCCATTTCGGCGAGCGTCACCGCGACGCCGCCGTCGGACACGTCATGCACGGCATTGACCAGACCGCGCCCGATCATGTCGCGGACGAAGTCGCCGGTGCGCTTTTCGGCCTTCAGGTCCACCGGCGGGGGCGGGCCTTCCTCGCGGCCATGGATTTCGCGCAGCCAGATCGACTGGCCGAGATGGCCCATCCGCTCGCCCACCGCGATGATCGCATCGCCGGTCGCCTTGAACCCGATCGTCATCGACTTCGCCCAGTCGGCGAGGATGCCGACGCCGCCGATCGCGGGGGTGGGGAGGATCGCCGATCCGCCACCGGTCGCCTTCGACTCGTTATAGAGGCTGACATTGCCCGACACGATCGGGAAGTCGAGCGCGCGGCAGGCATCGCCCATGCCCTCGAGGCAGCCGACGATCTGGCCCATGATCTCGGGCCGCTGCGGGTTGGCGAAGTTGAGGCAGTTGGTGATCGCCAGCGGGGTCGCGCCGACGCTGGTCAGGTTGCGCCATGCCTCGGCGACCGCTTGCTTCCCGCCCTCGACCGGGTCGGCGAAGCAGTAGCGCGGAGTGCAGTCGGTGGTGATCGCCAGCGCCTTGTCGGTGCCGTGAACGCGGACGACCGCAGCATCGCCGCCGGGGCGCTGGACGGTGTCGGCGCCGACCATGTGGTCATATTGTTCCCAGATCCAGCGGCGCGATGCGATGTCGGGCGAGCCCATCAGCTTGACGAGATCGGCAGCGATGTCGGTGCTTTCCGGCTCGTCGGCGAGGTCGGCGGGCTTGGGCGTGGGGACATGCGGACGATCGTAGAGCGGCGCGTCGTCGGCAAGTGGGGCGAGCGGGATGTCGGCGACGGTGTCGCCCTTCCACTTCAGCACCATGCGGCCCGTATCAGTAACGTGACCGATGACGGCGAAGTCCAGCTCCCATTTGTGGAAGATGGCTTCGGCGAACGCCTCACGGCCGGGCTTGAGCACCATGAGCATCCGCTCCTGGCTCTCCGACAGCATCATTTCATAGGGGGTCATGCCCGTTTCGCGCTGGGGCACGTCGTCCATGATGAGTTCAATGCCGACGCCGCCCTTCGACGCCATTTCGACACTGGACGAGGTGAGGCCCGCCGCGCCCATGTCCTGGATCGCGACGATTGCGTCGGACGCCATGAGTTCGAGGCAGGCTTCGATCAGCAGCTTCTCGGTGAAGGGGTCGCCGACCTGAACGGTCGGGCGCTTGGCGTCGGCATCTTCGCCGAAATCGGCGCTCGCCATGGTCGCGCCATGAATGCCGTCACGCCCGGTTTTCGAACCGACATAGACAATCGGATTGCCGACGCCGGAAGCGGCCGAATAAAAGATCTTGTCGGTCTGCGCGACGCCGACGGTCATTGCGTTGACCAGGATATTGCCGTCATAGGCCTTGTGGAAATTGACCTCGCCGCCGACGGTGGGCACGCCGACGCAATTGCCATAGCCGCCGATGCCGTGGACCACGCCCGCGATCAGGTGCTTCATCTTTGGATGATCGGGGCGACCGAAGCGCAGCGCGTTCATGTTGGCGATCGGGCGCGCGCCCATGGTGAACACGTCGCGTAAAATTCCGCCCACGCCGGTCGCCGCGCCCTGATAGGGTTCGATGTAGCTCGGGTGGTTGTGGCTCTCCATCTTGAAGATCGCCGCCTGCCCGTCGCCGATATCAATCACGCCGGCATTCTCGCCGGGGCCACAGATCACCCAGGGGGCAGTCGTCGGCAGCTTCTTCAAATGGATGCGGCTCGACTTGTAACTGCAATGCTCCGACCACATCACCGAAAAGATGCCGAGTTCGGTCAGGTTCGGCTCCCGCCCCATGGCGTGCAGGACGCGTTCATATTCCTCGGGCGACAGGCCGTGCTCGGCGACGATTTCGGGCGTGATCTGAGTCATGGTCGCGCGCATAGCGGGAGAGAAGCGCCGCGTCACCCCGGTGAACGCAGATCGCGATCAGACACGCGGGCGATAGGGTTCGGCGAGTCGATCGCGCACGATCCGGGCGACCAGTGCATCCAGTTCGGCCACAGGATGATGCGGGAACTGGGCGCGCACTTCCTGCGCGGAAAAGGCGGGCCGGGCGAGCATCCATTCGGCCGCGTCGGCCAGCAGACCGAGCGGCGCGCGCGTACCGTTCGTGGCGAGCCAGCTTCCCGATTCATCCCTGCTGACCTGTGCGGGAAGACCGGTGCGCGCGTAGAAATCGAGTGCCGGGCGGGCGGGGAGCGCGACGGGATGCGCCGGGGTCGCCAGTTTGCGCTGTCGCAGCCGGATCGAGTCGCGCAGCGCGGGCGACCTGGCAAGGCTCGCAAGACGCGCGCCGAGGTCGGTCAGATGAGCGTTGAGGGCATCGCCGTCCTCGCCGCGCGCGTCGGGGAGCCAGGCGCGAAAGGCCGGGTCGGCGAGCGCGGTCTGCTGGATAAGTTCAAGCAACAGCCGCCCCGAAAACGGCGCGACGCCAAAGGTCAGGTGGAGCGACTGGGTATCGGTGGCAATCGCGTCGTGGAAGAAACCGCGCGGAATATAGAGCAGATCGCCCGGGCGGGTGGTGACGTCCATCAGCACCGGCCCCTTCGCGGCGTCAATCCACGCCTGTGCGTCGTCGCCCTGTGGCGGATCGAGCGGCATGTCGGCGCGATGGGCATAGATGCGCCAGCGCTTTTCCCCGGCACACTGGATCGCGAACACCTCATGCGTGTCGTAGTGCGAGGCGAACGCCTGAACGCCCTGAAACGAGACGTAACAATTGGCACCCACCAGCGCGGCGAAGCGATCGGCGAGCAGATCGGCCAGCGCGCGTACTGGGGGGAGCAGATCCTCAAGATGATCGAGGACGAGGCTGGCCCCCATCGCCAGCAGATGTTCGATCCGCGCCGGATCCCCGGCGGGTGCCTTGCCCGGAGCCTCGGCGAGATAGTGCGCAGGATCGACCGCGCGCCCGTTGAGCATCAGCTTGAAGCGGTCGGGCGTCCACGGCGCGCGCTGGGCAAGCAGGGCGTTGAGATCGCTCCACCCGATCGGCGGCGCAATGCGCCGTGCCTCGGTCGCCGGAATGTGAACCGGACGGAGGTCCCAATGGCGGTCGAGAAAATCGCCTTCGGGTAGCGGTGCGAGGAAATCGGCAAAGGTCACGCGCCGCAGTCTAGCGCACGTCGGCGCACTGTCGAGCACGAGCAAGCGTCGGTTCAGCGGGGTTGTGCGTTGAGGGTGCATGGTTGCGATCCTGTCCCATCGGCGCGAGCGCGCGGGCGGTGCGGCGGCAGCGGCGGCGCTGACGCTGGGCCTCGGTGCGTTGCTGGTTGCCGGGCTGGCGGTGCGGGCGCAGGTCGTGGTTGAGGAAGACGGCATGGCGCTGTTCCGCGTCGCCCCCGATGCGCCGCCGCCGCCCGAAGCGATCCGCGCGCCACAGCGCGACACCCGGCCCGAGGGGGAGGCGGCTCCGCCCAATCTCACCTCACGAGCGACGCCGGTGGTGGTGCCGGAGCCGATGGTGCCATTGCCGCTGCCGCCGCCGCTTTTGCCTGTGGCCGAGAAAGCAGCGGATAGCAGTCAAGCGACCAGCGGGGCTGCGGACGTTCCGGGCCCGGGGAGCGGTGCGGGCGGTCAGGGAGATGGCTTCGGCGCAGGCGGCAGCGGTGACGGGCGCGGCGCCGGCGACCCCGATGCGACCCCGCCGCGCTGGATTCGCGGCGACATTCGCGATTCGGATTATCCCGAGGACCTTGCCGATGCGGGGATCGGCGGGCGGGTGACCGTGCTGTATCTGGTCGAAACCAATGGCCGGGTCAGCGACTGCGATGTGGTGGGGTCGAGCGGCGTGCCGCGTCTCGACGCGCTCACCTGTCGCCTGATCCGCGAACGCTTCCGCTTTCGCCCATCGCGCAGCGGGGCGGGGGAAGCCGGTTCCGGCGCTGATCCGCGAAAGCCATGAATGGGTGTTCGAGCGCGTAAACCCTTGATAGCTTGCGCACGACATGGCGCAGGGGGTGCGGGTGAGCCGGCTGGAACATTGGTATCTGAAACGGTTTAGACCGGTGGATGGCGGATTTCTGTTCACCCAATGGGGTTATGAGGTTCACCTGTCGCATGCAGAGGTCGCGCAGTTGCTCGTCGATTGGCGTCGAGTGTGGATGAACCCCCTTCCTCTGGGGCGGGTGGCTTGCGCTGGGGGTGGCTTTTCCGGCTATCCTGTACCTGCAGGGCTCTGGCGTGGCGGCGTTCATGGTCGCACTTCTGTTCGGGGTGATGATGTTGGTCACCCTGATGTACGCGCTGCGCCGGGCGAATGAGCTGGCGGAACCCCGCGTGCCGCTCGAAGCGGCGCGCGCGTTCAGTTCGAGCCAGCCGACATGGCCAGTAGCGATCGTCGGCGTCGGGATTGGCATCGACATGCTTTTCGACGCGGAAGGCGTCTGGATTTGGGTGTCGAGCCTGTTCATCGCGATCAACGTTGCGATCCTGCTCAGCGTGCTGTGGCGCTGGATACGCGCGCGGTCATCGTCGGCGGCCTAGCCTCCGGAGCAAGCCGCCCTTCGTCATCGCCTCGAACGGTGACTCATCACCCGAATCGAGGATCTGGTTCTCCGCCAGCCATTCCTCGACGGTGGCAAGATCGGGGACCTGGTAGGGGCGCATCGAGCGCCCGGTGCCGCGCAACGCCTCGACCGCTGCGATCAATGACCCACCGTCCTCGATCGCCTTCGCCACGCTGAGCGAATCGGTGCCGAGATGTTCGGCCAGCAGGCCGTCGCGGATCGCCGCGATGCGACCTGCCTCCTCCGGAGTGCGTGACGCCAGCGCCACGTCGCATTCGGTGTCGAGGCCGAGCGAGCGGTTGTTGAAGTTGGACGATCCCACCCGCAGGAAGCGGTCGTCGACCACCAGCACCTTGGCATGGACATAGATCGGGTCCCCGGCACGCGTGTAGGGGTGGTAGAGGCGCAGCCGGTCATGCGGGTCCCGCTGCTTCAATGCCTGGAACAGGCGGGCGCGGGCGGTGTCCATCGCGGTCTGTTCGAGCCAGCCATCGGCGCGGCGCGGGTTAACGATGACGAATTCCGGTCCGTCCGGTTCGGCCAGCCGCTTGGCGATCGCCTCGGCAATCGCACGGGAGGCGAAATACTGGCTCTCGGCATAGACGAAGCGGCGCGCGCTGCCGATGAGGTCGAGGTAGAGCTTTTCGATCTCCTGTACCGGTGCTTCGCCGTTCAGCTCGGGCTGGGTCCGCGCGATGGCGGCACGGATATCGGTGAAATCGGGCGTGAGCCGGTCGGGCCAGCATTCCTGCTCGACATCGGGGCGCTTCAGGCGATGCCCGCCCGCACGGTGCCAGCGTTCCCGACACAGATCCCCCAGCATCGTGGCGGCAGGCCCCTGAATCGCGGTCGTCGCGTCGTGCCACGGCATGTAGCGGTCGCCGCCGGGGTCCGTCCGTCCCGGATCGCCATCGGCATGACCCCGCGTGTCCCAGCGGCCCAGCGTCATGTCGATCCCGCCGCAAAAGGCGAGGCAGTCGTCGATCACCACGATCTTCTGATGATGCGAGGCGCCGGGCGGGTGGGTCGAATCGAGCTTCAGATGGATGCGCTTGGCCAGCTTCCACGCGACGAGGGTCTGGAGCGTCTTGCCGCGGAACAACGAGGTGAGCGCGCCGACATCCCAGCGCAGGATATGCACCTCCAGATCCGGGTTGCGGCGGGTGATCCAGCTGATGAACGCTCCCACCTCGCGCGGGGCCTCGGGATGCTCGGGGGGATCGTCATGGGTCAGCAGGATGCGCGCGTCGAAGTCCCATCCGATCAGCAGGAGCTGCTTCTTCGCCTGCAGCATCGCGGTGCGCGCCACGCGGAAATAATCCTCCGCATCGACGATGACCGACAGGCGCGTCGCCTGTGCCGCGCGCCAGCAATTGCGGCCGGGCTCAAGGAGCAGCGAGTCGTCGGGGCCGGCGGACATGTTGCGGGAATACCGGTGTGCAAGGGAAAGGTCACGTGTTCACTGGACTTTAGCAACCCGGTTGCTAACCAATGTGCATGGACGCGCCCGCGCAACGACTGATGCCGATCCACGCCAGCTGGCAATGCGACCTGAGCGACGATCCGCTGACATGGAGCGACGGGGTCTATGACCTGTTCGGCCTCGAACGCGGCGCGCCCGTGCGGCGCGAGGACATTGTCGCGATGTACTCCGCCGAATCGCGTGAGGAGCTGCGGCGGCTGCGCGAAGGGGCGATTGCCGAGTGCGGCAGCTTCACGTTCGAGGCGAAGATCCGTCGCCCAGATGGCCAGTTGCGCTGGATGCGGGTGACCGCCGATGTCGTGGTCGAGGACGGGGTGGCACGCTACCTTTATGGCACCAAGATCGACGTGACCGACGAGATCATCGGAGCGGCGGTCGCGGCCTAGAGAATTTCGCGAATCGCTTCGGGCGGGCGCCCCAGCCGAACGCCCTTGTCGGTTTCGACCAGCGGGCGTTCGATCAGGATCGGGTCGGTGGCCATCGCGTCGAGGATCGCATCGTCCGACGCATCCTTGAGCAGCTTCGCGCCCGCCTCCGCCTTGCGCAGCCCGTCGCGCGGCGACATCCCGCCCTTCGCATAGAGCCGCGCCAGCTCGTCGCGCGACGTTGGGGTCTTGAGATATTCGATCACGGTCGCGATGGCGCCGGCGTCCTGAAGGACCGCCAGCGCCTCACGCGACTTGGAGCAACGCGGGTTGTGCAGGATCGTGGCGTTCACGCCGCGTCCTGCTTCGCCAGCCACTCTTCCAGCCACTTGATCGTATAGTCGCCCTGCTGGAACTCCGGCACGTCGAGCAGCGCCTGATGCAGCGGGATCGTGGTCTTCATGCCCTGACCCTCGATCACGAACTCTTCCAGCGCGCGGCGCAGACGGCGCAGGGCGCCCTGGCGGGTCGTGCCGTACACGATCAGCTTGGCGATCATGCTGTCGTAATAGGGGGGATCTTGTAGCCCGAATAGAGGCCGCTATCGACGCGGACATTCATCCCGCCCGGCGCGTGATATTGCGTCACCTTGCCCGGCGAGGGCGCGAAGGTGCGCGGATCCTCGGCATTGATGCGGCACTCGATCGCGTGGCCGCGGAACTGCACGTCTTCCTGCCGCAGCGTCAGGCCGTGGCCTTCGGCGACGCGGATCTGTTCGCGGACGAGATCGAGGCCGGTGATCGCCTCTGTCACCGGATGTTCGACCTGCAGCCGGGTATTCATCTCGATGAAGTAGAATTCGCCATTTTCCCACAGGAACTCGATCGTCCCCGCGCCGCGATAGCCCATGTCCGCCATTGCCTTGGCACAGATCTCGCCGATGCGGTTGCGCTCCTCGGTCGACAGGACCGGGGAGGGGGCTTCCTCGAGCACCTTCTGGTGGCGGCGCTGGAGCGAACAGTCGCGCTCGCCCAGATGGATGGCGTTGCCGTTGCCATCGCCGAACACCTGGATTTCGATGTGGCGCGGGTTGCCCAGATATTTCTCGAGATAGACGGTGGCGTCGCCGAACGCGGCCTTCGCCTCGCTGCCTGCCTGCTGCATCAACGTCTCGAGCTCGTCCTCGGACGTGCAGACCTTCATGCCGCGACCACCGCCGCCCGATGCGGCCTTGATGATGACGGGGTAGCCGGCCTTGGCGGCGATCGCCTTGGCCTCGTTCAGATCGCTGATCGCGCCGTCCGATCCGGGGACGAGCGGCAAGCCGAGCGCACCAGCGGTACGCTTCGCCTCGATCTTGTCGCCCATGGTGCGGATATGCTCGGGCTTCGGCCCGACGAAGATCAGGTTATGCAGCTCGACGATCTCGGCGAACTTGGCGTTTTCGCTGAGGAAGCCATAGCCCGGATGGATCGCGTCGGCGCCGCTGATCTCGGCCGCCGAGATAATGTTGGGGATGTTGAGATAGCTTTCCGCCGCAGCCGGCGGGCCGATGCAGATCGCCTCGTCCGCCAGCCGGACATGCATCGCATCGGCATCGGCGGTCGAGTGGACCGCCACCGTCTTGATCCCCATTTCATGGCACGCGCGATGGATGCGCAACGCGATCTCGCCGCGATTGGCGATCAGGAGCTTCTTGATCTCCGGCACGGGCTTACTCGACGACGACGAGTGGCTGGTCGAACTCGACCGGCTGGCCATTATCCACCAACACCGCCTTGACCGTCCCGCCATGCGGGGCCGCGATCGGGTTCATCACCTTCATCGCCTCAACGATCAAAAGTGTCTCGCCGGCCTTGACCGACTGGCCGACGGCAATGAACGGCTTCGCGCCGGGTTCGGCGGAGAGATAGGCGGTACCGACCATCGGCGACTTGACCGCATTCTCATGCGGGGGGTGATCGATGCGGGGTCGGACGGCATCGTGACGGGGGCGGCAGTAACCGGAGCGGCGGCGGGAGCAGGCGCGGCATAGGCCATCGGCGCGGCGCTGATCGTGCGCGCGACGCGCACCTTGCGATCGCCGTCCTCGACCTCGATCTCGGTCAGGTTGGTGTCGTCCAGCACTGCGGCGAGCTGGCGCACCAGCTCGATATCCACGTGCATCCCCTTTTTATGTTCTTCGCTCATGCGACCTCGAATGGTTCAATACGCGCGCCCTGCCCCAAGCGGGCGCATGGAAAACGCGCCCTGTGTCAGAGTCGGGCGGCGGCTTCAAGCGCAAGCAGGTACGAAAGCGCGCCGAACCCTGCGATGGTTCCCTTAGCCGCACGGCCGACATAGCTCAAATGCCGGAAGTCCTCGCGGCCGTGCGGGTTGGAGAGGTGCACCTCGATCACCGGGGTACGGATGCTCTTGATGCAGTCGTACAGTGCGATGCTGGTGTGGGTGAAGGCGCCGGCATTGAGCAGCACCGCCTTTGCGCCCCGCGCCTGCGCCTCGTGCATCCAGTCGACCAGGTGCCCTTCGTGATTCGACTGGCGCAGATCGACGGTCAGGTCGAGTGCGCGGGCGCGGTCCTCCAGCATTCCCGCAATGTCGTCGAGCGTGTCCGAGCCGTAGATTTCCGGCTCGCGCGTGCCGAGGAGGTTCAAGTTCGGGCCGTTGAGGACGAAAATCGTATCGGGCATCATTGCACTCGCGAAATTGTGGCCGTGCTGTAGCGGCGCGGTGGGCGAAGGTCGAGGCTTCAACCGGATGCCGAAGGTGCCCCGAACAGGGTGAAGCTTGCCCAGGCGGCCGGATCGTCGCCGAATGCTCCGCGCGCATCGAGCTGGGCGAGGCGGAGCGCCTCCTCCGGCGGCTTGCGCTTGAGGAATGCGTGTTCGGCAAAGTGAAGCATCAGCAGCTGGGTCGCGGTGTCGCTCACGTTCCACAGGCTCGCCACGACCTGTCCCGCGCCCGCCGATACCCATCCCCGTGCGACGCCATAGGTGCCGCCGTCGAATGTCTTGCCGAGCGCGGTCTGGCAGGCGCTGAGGATCACCAGCGGATGCCACGCGGCCCATGCCTCAAACCGCTTGGTGCGCAGATCGCGCCCGTAGAGATGCCCGTCCGCCAGTGCGAGGAAGCTGCCGTCCATCGGGTTGACCGAATTGGCGAGGCCATGGGTAGCAAGATAAACGATGCTCGCCTCGCCATAATTGTCGATTCCGGCCAGCACCCGTTCGCGGGTTGCTGCCTTGCCGGTGAGGACGCGGGTGGGTGGCACGCCGAATATCCGCGCAAATGCCTGAGCCTCTTCCGCGGCGCCGGGCAGCTCGCTCCATTCATAGGCAGGATCGCTCGACAGATCCGGATTGCCGACGACGAGCGCGTTGCGCGGGTTCAGACGCGTGTCGAACACGCGGCGCGAATCCGCGAGCGTCTCGATGTCGGGCAGGATGACCGTTGACCAGCGATCGGCAAGCATCGCATCGCCAAGCGGCATCGCGGCATAGGGCGCCGACCCGGTGTCGCGGGCGGGCAGGATGAGCAGACGCCCGCGCCCCTCGGCAAGCGTCGAGGCAATGTTTCCGGGCAGGAGGCGGTCACGGGCGCGGGCAAATTCGGCGCGCGGATCGGTCGGTGCGGTGGCGGACGGCGGGGGCGGTCGCGGTGCGCCGCGCTTCACCGGCGCGCGGGTGGCCGTCCGCGCATCGACCCGCAGCGCGTCGAGCAGAAAGTCCATGCTTTGGTAGGGCTCCGCGCCGTTGCCGCTGGCAATCACGCCAGATCCATCGAGCAGCCAGCCATGCAGCCGCCCATCGGGTGCGCGCCAGTGAATCAGCGCGCATGTTGCCGGACCACCGGTGAATTGGGCGAGCCGGTGCCGGATCGACTGCAGGGTCATCAATAGCTGGCTTTGCGGAACCGTACGTCCGGGCGCGGCATAGATCCCCGTGCCGAACTTGCGGCGGAAGCCGACCGAATAGCCGAGATGGTCGCGGATCGCGAGGAGCAAGCGGGGGTCGGGCGCTGCTGGGGTCTGCGCGATGGCCGGCAGCGGCGCTGTGGCGGCGAGTGCGGCGGCACCTTCGACGAAGCGGCGACGGGAGAGCGGCATGCCGGTCCTTCCATATCTTCGCGACGGTGTTGGCCGCCCGCAAAGCTTCCTATATGCGCGCCACGAGTTCAACCGGTCAGGAGCAATCATGCACGCCGACGGCACCATCACGATCATCGTCAATGGCGAGCATCGCCGCGTCGTGGCGGGGCTGTCCCTCGCCGATCTCGCCAGCGAGCTGGGCCTGGTGCCGGAGAAAGTCGCGGTGGAGCGCAACCTGGAGGTCGTTCCGCGATCGACACTGGCGCAAGTGATGGTCGAGGATGGCGACGAGCTGGAGATCGTCCATTTTGTCGGTGGCGGCGATCATGATGACAGCTGGACGGTCGCAGGGCGGACGTTCAATTCGCGGCTGATCGTCGGGACCGGCAAGTACAGGGATTTCGCGCAGAATGCGGCGGCAGTCGAGGCTTCGGGGGCGGAGATCGTCACAGTCGCGGTGCGCCGGGTCAATGTCAGCGATCCCAATGCGCCGATGCTGACCGATTTCATCGACCCGAAGAAGATCACCTACCTCCCCAACACCGCCGGTTGTTTCGATGCCGAGAGCGCGATCCGCACGCTGCGGCTGGCGCGTGAGGCGGGGGGATGGGACCTGGTCAAGCTGGAGGTGCTGGGCGAGGCGAAGACGCTCTACCCCGACATGCACGAAACGCTGCGCGCGACCGAGATCCTCGCCAAGGAGGGCTTCCTCCCGATGGTCTATTGCGTGGACGATCCGATCGCGGCGAAGCGGCTGGAGGATGCGGGCGCGGTGGCGATCATGCCGCTAGGCGCGCCGATCGGGTCGGGTCTTGGCATCCAGAACCGCGTGACGATCCGCCTGATCGTCGAGGGCGCGAAGGTACCGGTGCTGGTCGATGCCGGGGTCGGCACCGCGAGCGACGCGGCGGTGGCGATGGAGCTGGGTTGTGACGGCGTGCTGATGAACACCGCGATCGCCGAGGCGAAGGACCCGGTTCTGATGGCGCGCGCGATGCGCCTTGCGGTCGAAAGCGGGCGACTGGCCTATCGCAGCGGGCGGATGGGGCAGCGGCGCTATGCCGATCCGTCGAGCCCGTTGGCGGGGTTGATCTAGGGGGCGGGTTTCGGCGCGGTGGTGGTCTTGGCGATGCCGCGCCGGGCCGCTGCGCCGTCGAGGAAGGTGCACAGGATCGCCTGATCCTGCTCTTTGGCGAATGCCTGTGTCTCCCGCACTTCCTTAGCGACTGCGGTGTCCGCCGCGGCCATCATCCGACCGACCTGACCGCGACACAGGGGCGCTATCGGGCTGTTCAGGCATTGGGCCAGCGCCGCCATCGTCGCAGGGGAATGCTGAGCGGCGAGATGTGTCACTCGTTCCTCGCGTGCGATGCTCGCAAAGGCTTGTCCCGCCCGAAACTGCAGGACTTCAAAGCCCCAATCTGTCGATACCCTGAATGGAACATTCTCCTCGTACAACAGATTTTCGGGATCGTATCCGCATGCCCGGATCGGCTCGTTATAGCGGGTGGAATCGACCGTGAGATTCAAACGATAACCATCCACGATGGCGCGCTGGTGCGCCTCGAAGAGTTCTTCGGCAACGACTTCGCGAGCCACCTTTGCGTCCGCTGCAGTGCCAACGCGATAGCTCGCCATTGCGGCTGGGCCGCCGATCCAGCCAATGAAAACGAGCAACAATACGCCGACCAACCATCCGATAAGCCGCATCATGCCTTCCCCACCAGCCACACCGTGAAGCCGCCGCAACTGGCGTCCTCCATCACATGATTGATCACCGCCAGCCCGCATTCGGCGAAGATCGCATTGTACTCGGCGGGAGCGAGGCTCGCGTGGAAGAGTTCCTCGCCTTCGAACTCGCCCATCGCGGTACCGCTGGCGGGGCCGGTGTTGAACAGCGCGACGCCGCCCTTGCGCAGCCAGATACTCATCCGCCGGATCAGCTTTTCCTGCTGATCCACCTCCAGATGGAACAGGCTGCACCAGGCGAGGATGCCGTCATAGGCGCCGCTGTCGCCGCCGAAGCGCATCATGTCCGCCTCAACCCATTTGTGGCGCGGGAAGCGAGTTCGGGCGAGGTTGATCAGCGTCGTCGAGGTGTCGACACCGGTCAGGTGATGGCCGTGGTCGATCAGGAAGCGCGCGATCGGCTCTCCGCCACCACAGCCGAGGTCGAGCAATTCGGCACCGCGGGGGAGCATGCGTTCGAAGCGCTCGAGCCAAGTGCGCTCGGGGAAACTACTCCGACGCGCCGCGTCGAACGCCGATGCGTGGCGCTGGTAAAGCTCGGCAATCCGCTGCGGCATCGTCCGAACCTCCGGGAAATGGCCGAAATTTCGGAACTCTCACGCGACCCGGCGGTTGATCGGGAAACCCCAACCCCGGACCAATGGAGACCATCATGGGCGAACTCGTCGACAAGATCAAAGGCAACGTCAACGAAGGGATCGGCAAGGCGAAGCAGCAGAGCAACGATCCCGAAACGCGCGCCGAGGGCGCGCAGCAGGAAGGGAAGGGCAAGGCGCAGCAATTCGCCGGCAAGGTGAAAGGTGCGCTCGGCGACGATATCTGATCGTCCCGAAATCGTGCTTAACCCGAATTAGGGCCGTTTTCTGCGGGAAACGGCCCTTTTTCATGGGCGAATCGGATCGACTCGCGACGTGATTCGAGTCATTACATTGTTCCGGGCCGGGACGAGTCCCGGCATTGTCAGCCAACCGGGGGGCTTGACGCCGATGAACGCGATGATCGAACAGCCGATATTACCTTTCGCCAGGGGTGACTGGCGCATCGAACCGCGCGGCAGCGTGGGGTGCGCACTTGCCGAAGCGCGCCGGCGCTGTGCGATGACGATCGAGCAGGTCGCGGAAATGACCCGCGTGCCGATCCGTTACCTCGCCGCGATCGAGGCAGAGCGGTTCGACGAGATTCCGGGCGTGATCTACATCAAGGGCTTCGTAAAGGCCTTTGCCCGTGCAGTAGGGCTGTGCGAGCGCTGGGCGCTCGACGCGGTGAACGCAGCGCTTGGCGCACCGCGCCGCCGCGCGACGGACTGATCAGCCCCTTATCGCCGCGATCGTCGTTGCGGGGGTGATGAACTCGACATCGGTCTTGAGGTGCAGCAGGCGGACGCCGCGTTCGGCGAGCGCGCGGTCGAGCGCAGGGGCGAAGTCGTCGGTCCGCTCGACCGTTTCAGACCAGCAGCCATAGGCGCGGGCGAGCGCGGCGAAATCGGGGTTGTGCAGCGTGGTGCCCGACAGGCGCGCGGGGAATTCGCGCTCCTGATGCATGCGGATCGTGCCGTATGCGCCATTGTCGATCACCAGCACGAGCATGTCGGCACCATGCTGGACCGCAGTCGCCAGCTCCTGTCCGTTCATCAGGAAGTCGCCGTCCCCGGCAAGCGCGACTGCAAACTTGTCCTTGCGGCGCAGCGCGGCGGCGACGGCGGCGGGCGTGCCATAGCCCATTGCGCCGGCGGTCGGAGCGAGCTGTGACGGCTGTGCGCCGTAGCGCCAATAGCGGTGCCACCAGCCCGAGAAATTGCCCGCGCCGTTGCAGATGATCGCGTGATCCGCGTCGATCCGCTCACGCATCGCGGCGACGCACTGGCCGAGGTCGAGCGTGACGCCGTCGCGCGGCTTGGGGTTTGACCAGTCCTGCCATTCGGCATGGGCTTCGGCACCGGCAGGGCGGGGCGTTTCCGGAGCATCGGCGGCGGCGAGCATCGCTGCGAATTCAAACACCGGTGCGGCGATGCCCAGATCGGCGCGATAGACGCGGTTGAGCTCGCCCGCATCGGGATGGACATGGATCAGCGTCTGGCCGGGATGGTCCGGGGTTATCACCGTATAGCCATCCGTCGTCGCTTCACCGAGTCGCGCGCCGACGACGAGCAGCAGGTCGGCCGCCTTGATCCGCGCGACGAGCCTGGGGTTCGGGCCATAGCCGAGATTGCCGGCCCATGCCGGCGAGCTGTTGGGGATTGAATCCTGTCGCCGGAACGCCCCCGCGACCGGAATGCCCCAGCTGCGCGCGAACGCATCGAACGCCGCGCCGGTCGCAACGTCCCATCCTGCGCCGCCGACGATCGCCACCGGGCGCTCGGCGGTGCGGAGCAGGTCGAGGACGTCGGTGAAGTCCTCGGGGGCAAGACCCGCGCTGTGGCGCGTCAGCCGCGGGCGGTCGCGTGTATCGACCACGTCGAGCAGCATGTCTTCGGGCAATGCGACCACGACCGGACCGGGTCGCCCGCTGACCGCGACATTCCACGCGCGCGCAACATATTCGGGGATCCGCGCGGCATCCTCGATCCGCGTCGCCCATTTGGTGAGGGGGGCCGAAAAAGGCCGGGAAATCGACCTCCTGAAACCCTTCGCGGTCACGCATCGATCGGTCGACATCGCCGATGAACAGGATCATCGGGATCGAATCCTGCATCGCGACATGGACGCCGATGCTGGCATTGGTCGCGCCGGGCCCGCGCGTCACGAAGCAGATCCCGGGCTTGCCCGTCATCGCCCCGTCGGCGCAGGCCATGAACGCGGCGCCGCCCTCTTGTCGACAGGTGACCAGATCGACCTGCGGAACGTCGTGCTGCGCGTCGAGCACCGCAAGGAAGCTTTCGCCCGGAACGTGGAAGATGCGGTCGCAGCCCTGGGCCACGAGGTTGTCGACCAGGATGCGGCCGCCGTTGCGCGTGTTCGTCATCGCCGCACCTTGCCGCCGCGCTGTCGGGAAGTCGAGCCGGTTGCGCCGGTTACGACTTGTCGGCGTAGCGCGCCTTGAGCATCGCCCAGGTCGCGCGCAGCCCCATCGCGTCACCGCCCTTGGGACGGCCCGGCTTGGCGGCCGGGCGCCAGGCGAACAGGTCGAGATGCGCCCAGGCGATGTCCTTCGGCACGAAGCGGCGGAGGAAGAGGGCGGCGGTGATCGGGCCGGCGAAAGGTCCGTCGGGAGAGTTGACCATGTCGGCGATGTCCGACTTCAGCATCTCGTCATAGCCATCCCACAAGGGTAATCGCCACAGGGGATCTTTCACACTGTCCCCTGCGTCGAGCATCGCGCCCGCCAGCGCATCGTCATTGGCGAACAGGGCGGGGAGGTCTGGCCCGAGTGCCACCCGCGCGGCCCCCGTCAGGGTCGCGAAGTCGAGGATCAGGCCGGGCCTGACCTCGACCGCCCTGGTCAGCGTATCGCCCAGGATCAGACGTCCTTCCGCATCGGTATTGGTGTTCTCTACCGTCAGCCCCTTGCGCGTCTTGAGGACGTCGCCCGGCCGGAAGGCGTTGCCCGCGACCGAATTCTCGACCGCCGCAACGAGCAGGTGGAGCCGCACCGGCAGGCGCTGCGCCATCACCAGCCCGGCGAGCGCAATCGCATGCGCCGCGCCGCCCATGTCCTTCTTCATCAGCCGCATGCCCGCGCTCGGCTTGATGTCGAGCCCGCCGGTGTCGAAGCACACACCCTTGCCGACCAGCGCGAGCCGGGGGTGCTTGGGATCGCCCCATTCCAGCTCGATCAGCCGCGGTTCGCGCCCGCGCGCCGCCGCCATCCCGACCGCGTGGATCATCGGATAGCCCTGTTCGAGCGCATCGCCGCGCGTGACCGTCAGCGTCGCGCTGTTGGCCTTGGCAAGCGCCGCGATCTCCGCCTCCAGCTCCGCCGGTCCCATGTCGGACGCCGGAGTGTTGACCAGATCGCGGACTTTGAACGTAGCGGTGGCGAGGCGGAGGATTTCCTCGATCCGCCCTGGTTCGCCGGTCAGCAGCACGCGCGCACCCTGCGCGGTCTCGTCCTTGCGGTACCGGTCGAAGCGATATTGGGCCAGCACCCAGCCGAGCATCCCCGCTCCGGGCTCGCCGGTCGCGAGGCGATAGGTGCCTTCGGGCAATTGTTCGCCGAGCGAGGCGATGCGGAAGGGCGAAGTCTCCGCCTCGTCGCAGACCAGCAGCATCGACCAGTCATCGTCCTTGTCGGCGGGCAGGACCGCGCGGTTGCCGGCTTTGCCGGTCAGCTTGTGCGCGGCGATCGCGGTGCGGACGCGCGGCGGCTGACCCTTCAGCCAGTCCTGCCATTGGTCGGGGTGGACGACATGGATGGTGCGCGCGGGCTGGCCGCGATCGGGCTGGAGCAGGGTGGACAGGTCGGTCATCGCGGATGATCTAAGCTGCGCGCCCACCGACGGCAACTAGCGCGCCAGCCTTGTCGAGGGGGCAGTGCAGCGCTCCATCGCCCGGTCGATCATCGCGACCAGCCGGTTGCGGCTCTCGGCGAGCCGCGCGGGCTCAAGCCCCCGTTCCTGCGTCTCGAAATTCACATAGGGCAGTCCGCGCAACAAGGCGTAGTTGGACAGCGACCCGTCGCTGATGCTCACCCGCTCGAACACCACGTTGAAGTCGGCCAGCGCCAGCGCCTTGCCGCACCACGCGGAATAAGGCGAGCGCCCCGAGCGATAGGCGACATAGGCGAGGCTGTCGTCATCGTCGAACGGCCAGGCACGCCCTTGCGAAGGATGTGGCTGCATGACGTCGTCGCAAAAGCGGATCGACACCTCGCCGCGCCCCGGCGGATCGGACTGGTTACAGCGGGAGTTGCGGGTATCGAATCCGGGCGAGTTGGTGTGGAGCGCGATGATCGGCAGCGCCCCGCGCCGAACGTCGGCGAGGATCGTGTTGGCGTAAAGCGGCGTTCCATCGCGGAAATTACGATTGGGATCGATCGGCCCGCCTCGATCGACCGCGGCGTTGCGGCGGCGACCATCCTCGGCAATGCCAGAATCCACGACGATCATCACCCCGCCATAGGCCCGCACGCCAGCCAGCCCCGCTTCGAACCCGGCATTCTCGTTGTCATGCGGGACGAACCAGAGCGGACCACGTGGTTTATTCACATTCGCGATGCGAAAGAGCCGCCAAGCACCTCTTTCTTCGCGAAATTCGATACGGGTCACGGAAAGGCCGCGCCAGGTTGCGGGATCCCGATGACGGGCGAAATCATCGTCCGAAAGCGTCAGAGGATCGACCACTTCGCCCCGGATACCGCTTTCGGCCTGCGCTCCGGTCAGCGCAAGCCAGGTGGCGGGGAGCGCTGCGAGCGCGAGGCTTCGGAACATCATGGCTTGGACCCTAGGGCGGGATCAGGGCAGTTCAAGCGAAAGACGGGAGCAACAAGTGGCGCAGATCGAGACGGCGACGGAGCGGCGTAAGGCATTGCCACCCGACATCAAGCTGGGCTGGTTGTCGCTGTGGATTGGCGCGAGCGGGCGGGCGACCTGGCTCGATATCGCAGCCGAGGTGCGCGAAAGCAGCATCGACATCCTGGTGTTCAAGGGGCCGTTGATCCAGCAGGCCGACCTTAAGCCGTTCGTCCTGGCGCTGGAGGGGTTTGCGGCAGGATCGACCGACGAGGCAGTGCTCGCCTCGCCGGGCGGATCGCTCCGCATTACCCTGTCCCGGTCGAAGTCAGGATGGATGCGGCTCCACGTCTGGCTGATCTGGGGGCGGGTGGAGCATAACTTCACCTTTGGCCTGTGGCAGGAGGCGTTGGATGAGGCCGTTTCGGGCGCGCGCATGACGCTGGCACGGGTAGAGGCGGCGCGGTGCGGCTGGCGACCGCGCTTTCTGGAACTGTTCGACCGCAGCGGGCCGGGCGCGCCCCAGCCGGTTTCGGTTACGTTACCGGAAACATCCGACCGCATTGAAGACTGGGACTCGGGTATCACAACCGGCGACATCGCGTTCCGGTATGAAATTGACGGCTTCGGTTGGTACGGCGTCAAAGTGCGCGTCGGCGACGAGGTTGGCGAGTTTTGGGGGCGGGTACCTGACCGATGCGATGGGTGACATGCTACGCGGGGCGCTCGCGATGCTCGCGGGCGCGCCCAGCTTCACGTTCATGTGCCACGCCGAACCGGGCCTGACGCGGGTGACGTTCGAGCGGGTACAGACACGGGGAATCGGAGGAACGCGCATGACCGCGCGCACCCTTCATGGCTGCCATGTGCTGGTGCAGGAGGTAAACCACCTCAACGGGTCCGACGGCACGGTCGAGTTCGATGCGGTGTGCCATTCGCCGCGTGCACTGGCCGAGGCGATCTATCGGATGGCAGCACCGCATTTCGCCACGGGGACGCACCCGACAAACCCGGCTGCGCTTGCCGCGCTCGAAGGCGCGCTGGTCGCCGTAGTTGAGATGGAGATGGCTGAGGATCAGGCCAGCGGTGCGCCGTAGAGGTCGTGCTCGTCAGCGTCCTCGATCTCGACCTGGACGATGTCGCCCTGCTTCAGATGCCCGGCGTCGCGCAGGAACACGGTGCCGTCGATCTCCGGCGCATCGGCCTGCGACCGGGCGTTGGCGCCCTCGCCATCGACCTCGTCGATAATGACCTCGAGCGTGCGACCAATCTTCGCCTGAAGCTTGGCTGCACTGATCGCGGCGGTCTTTTCCATGATCCGGGCGTAGCGCTC
This sequence comes from Sphingomonas sp. J344, assembly GCF_024700005.1. Taxonomy (NCBI): domain Bacteria; kingdom Pseudomonadati; phylum Pseudomonadota; class Alphaproteobacteria; order Sphingomonadales; family Sphingomonadaceae; genus Sphingomonas; species Sphingomonas sp. J344. The sequence continues at coordinate 122,115 of NZ_JAJONB010000002.1, forward strand.
TTCCTTGACTTCATCCGGCACCGCGCCGGGCAGGTCGTTGGCGGCGGCACCCTCGACGGGTTCGAACCGGAACGCGCCGACACGGTCAAGCTGCGCCTCGTCGAGCCAGTCGAGCAGATACTGGAAGTCTTCCTCGGTCTCGCCCGGGAAGCCGACGACGAAGGTCGACCGGATCGTGATGTCTGGCGCGATGCTGCGCCAGTTGCGCAGCCGCTCCAGCACCTTCGCCTCGTTCGCCGGGCGGCGCATCGTGCGCAACACCGACGGCGCGGCGTGCTGGAAGGGGATGTCGAGATAGGGAAGGATCAGTCCCTCGGCCATCAGCGGGATGACCTGATCGACATGCGGGTAGGGGTAGACGTAATGGAGCCGCACCCACGGCGCGATCTTGCCGAGTTCGCGGGCGAGGTCGGTCATGTGGGGCACGACCTCCGTGCCCTTCCACATCCGCGGCTCCTTGCGGATATCGACGCCATAGGCGGAGGTGTCCTGGCTGATGACCAGCAGTTCCTGCGTGCCCGCCTCGACCAGCTTCTCCGCCTCGCGCAGGATCGCGTCGGGGCGGCGGCTGACCAGATCGCCGCGCAGCGCCGGAATGATGCAGAAGGAGCAGCGGTGGTTGCACCCCTCGCTGATCTTCAGATAGCTGTAATGGCGCGGGGTCAGCTTGAGCCCCGCATCCGGCACCAGGTTGAGGAAGGCGTTGGGCGGCATCGGTGCGGCGTCGTGGACAGCGCCGACGACTTCCTCATATTGATGCGCACCAGTCACGGCTAACACATTGGGAAAGCGAGCGCGGATGACCTCGGCTTCCTTGCCCATGCAGCCGGTGACGATGACGCGGCCATTCTCCGCAATCGCTTCGCCGATCGCTTCGAGCGACTCTTCCTTGGCGCTGTCCAGAAAGCCGCAGGTGTTGACCAGCACCACATCCGCGCCGGCATAGTCGGCGGACATGGCATAGCCATCGGAACGGAGTTTGGTCAGGATACGCTCGGAGTCGACCAGATTCTTGGGACAGCCGAGCGACACCATGCCCACCTTGGGGGCTTCGGGGAGTCGCGTTGCCATGATCGGGCCGCGACATAGGCGATTTTGGGAAAAAGATAGGGGCGGGACGGATAGCACTGCCGCGCGCTGGCCCGAACTTGTCAGTTGCGGTCGCCAGAACCCGCGTTCAAGCTGTCACGACGTTGTAAGTGCGTGTCTTTTCCAACCTAGGGGGCGGCGGCCTCGCGCAGATGGATACAGGCCAATGGTCGCATTGTGGCGGACTGCAGGACTGGTGGCGGGCGCGGGGATCGCGCTGACGGTGACGCCAGCCGCCGCACAAGGTGCGCGCGTGCCGGTGCCGCCCGAGGGGATCGCGGCCTTCAACAAGGGCGAATATGGCAAGGCGGCGGACCTCTTTGTGCCGGCGTTCGACAATTGCCGATCGGCCAATCCGCAGGGTGCCGCCTGCGCCGACATCGCATTGGCGATTGCGGTGCTGGTGGCTACGGCTGGGAACGCCAAGACCGAGCCGATGATCCTGTCGGCGCAAGCCTATATCGACACCAATGTCGGACGCGACAGCACCGACGCGCTGGCGATGTTAGGCGCTGTTACTAGTTACTACGACCGGCTGGCGAACCTGGAGAAGTATCTGCCCGTGGCCGAGCGGCGGCTTGCGCTCGCCCGAAAACTGCAAGGACCGACCGGGCGAACGGCTGTAATCGCGGCAATCGGGCTGTGCGTCGTCCAGTGGAATCTTGGGCAGGGGCAGGCAGCGATCGATCTGCTAAACCCGCTTGTCGGCAAATTACCGGACACGACGCCTGCGGATCTGCAGCTGTCCGGTCGTGTGCACGACTGCATCGGCATGGCCTATTTTTCGTTGGACCGGGTCCGGGAAGCGGAGCCAGCCTTCCGCAGGGCGCTGGCATTGTTCGAGCGTGCGGAAGGCGAAACGAGTGAACTGGCGATCGACGCCATGGCAAGTCTGGCCAACACATTGCGCAAGCTGGACCGCGAGGACGAGGCGCGCGTGATTGCGGCACGGATCGACCGGCTCGCCAAGCCGGATGCGCAGGTCCGTTCGCGCATCGACTGGGCAAAGGGGCCGGCAGCCGACCCGGTCGCTGCCGCCCGCGCCGCATTGGCGGCGGCGGAGAAGCAATTCGGCGCGCAATCTCCGGTCACCGACATGGCGAGCGCTGACGTCGGCATCGCGCTGATCGATGCCGGGCGCGTCGCGGAGGCCGAACCCTATCTCGAGCGCATCAAGGCCGCCGCTAATAACCCCGCAAATCCCGCATCGGTCCGGATCAAGTTGCTGATGGGGCAGATCACACTGACGCTCAAACAGGATGTTCGCCGGTTCGAACGCGCGATCCCTGCGATCGAACAGCTGGTGGCACTTGCCAAAAGCAGTGGTGCGGGGAGCGACAAGATCCTGATCGACTTCCAGATGTATGCCGGAACGAGCCTGTTGTTGAACGGTCAGGCACCGCGTGCCTACCCTTTCCTGACCGACGCCGGAAAGCTGCTGCTCGAACGCCTTGCCAGCTATCGCGATTTCGATGCGGCAGCCCAGCGTGAGACCCGGGAATATTCGCCGATATTCAAGTTCAAGGTTACAACGGCGTGGGTGCTGGCGCAGCGGCGCTAGGCATCGCCCCCTCGTCGGGGCGATGCCTGAGTGCGGTGTCTAGAAGCGAATGCTGAGCCCCGCAGTGATGCGTCGGTCGGTCAGCCCCTGGAAGCAGAGCAGCGCCTTGTCGTTGACGCAATACTGGTTCTGATCCTCGCGCAGCAGGTTGATCCCCTCGACCCCGACATTGATCCTGTCGGTGATGTCGTAGTTGATGCTTGCATTGAGCTGGCCGCGCGCGCCGTTGATGCGCGGAAGGCCGAAGAAGAACGGATCGTTCGACACATAGCTCGACCGCCACGTGTATCGCATCCGCGCGTTGAGCCCGTATTTGTCGTAGAACAGTGTCGCGTTGTACGCGAATTTCGACAGGTTGGTGAGCGTGATCAGATCCTGCGAATTTGGCTTGCCGAGCAGGGTGAAGACGGTGCGCGGGCCATCCGCGGTGCGATATTCGCGGGCCGTTCCACCGGTCTTCTGATAGGTGAAGTTGCCGATGAACCCGAAACCGGACGCGAAGCCCAGCGTGTCTTCCCATGCGGACAGATCGTGCTGGAACGCGATTTCGATGCCGGTCTGTGTCGTCGTCCCGCCGACGTTGAATGTCGAAAGCAACGGCACGCAGATCCCGACGCCCTGGACCGGGTTGTTGATGTTGCGGTTGGCAACCGGGTTGTAGATTCCGCCCTGTTCGCACGGCGGGGTGATGTCGATGTTGAGGTTGCCACTCAGATCGAGGTTCGGTGCCGGATCTTCCTGCCGCTGCGCGAACAAATTGGTGCGCGACTTGTGGAAGAAGCCGATGCTGATCAGGCTGGAGGGCGCGAAATAATATTCGCCCGACAGGTCGAACGACCAGACCGCCTCGGGGACCAGCGCCGGGTTGCCCACCGCGACCGGCGTATTCGCGCCAGTACCGAAGGAATAGGAGGTCGAGAGCGTATCGAAATTCGGACGGCGGATGTCGCGGGCGACGCCGCCGCGGATCAGCACCTTGTCCGCCGGTTCGACCACCAGGCTGAACCGCGGCAGCCAGAACTCATAGCTGCTGCTGGTGACCGTCTGTCCGGTCACCACCCCATTCGCGATGTTATTTCCGGTCGAGTCGAGACCCGTATGCAGCCAACGTACACCGGCATTGCCGCGCACGCGCGCGCCGCCGACCTCACCGTCGAAATTTGCCTGGAAATAGGCGGCGCTGGTCGTTTCGCGGATGCTGAAAAAGCCCGCGAAACTCTCGGTCGGCGTGGCGAGCGAGGCGACCGCTGGCCCCTGGGTGCGCGCTGCGTTGCTGGCGGCGATCGCGCTGTTGAGCGTGTTCAGGACCGACACCGGATTGCGGAACGCCAGCCCCCCGTCGATCAGCAGGAAGTCAGGGAAATAGAGCGTGCGTCCGTCCGCCGCATTGAAGTTGTCCGGTCCCGGGATCAGGATGTCGGCGAACAGATTGCCTCTCGGCCGGTTCCACGCGCTGGTCGTGTTGGTCAGGCTGACATTGTTCGAAAACTCGCTGTTGACCGCAGAGGTGCGGTTCCAGCGATAGCCCGCGTCGATCGAGCTGATGAACGGCATGACGTCCGAAAAGTCATAGGACAGGTCGAGCCGCGCGGCGCGCTCCTGATTGTCGGTGGTACTCGCGCCCTGCGCCACCTGCTGAAGCTGATAATTGGCGGGGTTCAGCAGTTCGGCGGCACTGGGCGCGAACGGGCTGGCCTGGTCGAGTCCAAATTGCAGCGTGCCGTTGCGCAGGTCGAAGGCGAGGGGGACGCCGTTATCGATGCTGCGCCCGATCACAGGTTGCGGGCCGCGCGGGTTGATGAAGTCGAGCGTGGTCGAGAAGTTGGGGAATTCCGACTTTGACGTCGACAGCGAGCCTTCGGCGCGAACCGTCAGGTCCCCCACGACCCATTCCGAGCCCAAATCGAACACACGGCTGCGCGTGATCCGCGCGCCGGTGTCACTCGACATGCGCATGTTGGAATCGATGACCGTTCCGGTCGATCCGCCAATCCCGATCGTACCCGCGACGGTGGCCTGGACGGTGCCCAGATCGATCGGACCATTGGGTCCGTCGAGCGTGCCCCACTTCACCGTTTCGAACGCCGTATTGTTGGTCGCATCCACCACCGACTGGGTGGCGGTGCCGGAAATCTGTATCCGATGGCTTTCCTGGGCGCGCTGCTGGTTGTTCACGGTCGCGTCGAAATACAGCCTGAGATTGTCGGCGGGCTTCCATTCGAGCGCGCCGGTCCCGTTCCAGGTTTCATATTCGTAATTGTCGAGACCCTGCTGGAAGAACTGGATGCGCAGGAAGGGGAAGGACTGGGCGCTCGGCCCCTGGCCGGGAAGGACCACGGCGTCACGATCGACCCGTGGTGCGAAATTGGCGACGTCCTGCCGGGCAAAACTGCCGCTCACGACCACGCCAAACTCGCCAATGCCGGTGTCCCAGCGGCTGCCGATCGTGCCGGAAATGCGCGGGAGCGTTGTCCGTGCGAGGTCGCTATTCTCCATCTGCCCCCGGAACGCGATCAACGGTTCCTTCAGCGACAGCGGACGCATCGTGCGCAGGTTGATCGTGCCTCCGACCGAACCTTCAATCGTTTTCGCGGTCGGCACCTTTGTGACCTCGACCGAAGCGATCAGCGCTGCCGGCAGATCCTCAAAGCTGATTCCCGACCGGCCCGCGCCGGACCCGACGGTCGATACGCCGTTGATCTCGGTCCGGTTGGCGTCGGTGCCGCGGATCTGGACAGCGTTGCCGACGCCGGCCTGACGGGTGATCTGGACACCGGTGACGTTTTCCAGAACCTCGGCAAGGTTCTGGTCGGGGAGCTTGCCGATATCCTCGGCCTGGATGACTTCGACCAGATTGTCGGCAGTGCGCTTTTCCGCGAGCGCGGTGGCGAGCGAACTGCGAATGCCGGTGACGATGATCTCATCCTCTGCGGCAGGCGCGACGGGTGCGTCCTGTGCGAAGGCGGGATTGGCCAGCGTCACCATCGCAGTTCCGGCCAGCAGGATCGCCGCAAAACCGTCCCGGCCAACGCCGGACGCACGTTGAGTCTTCATGCGGCGCATCCACCCCTCCCATTTTTATCATCTGTTTGACCGCAAACTCAGTTTGATTGACCAATATGTCAACCTATTTTCCATTCCAGATGGCTGACAATTTCAAATTGTGATCATACCAATGCTATAGACCAATTGTACTTTCACAAATAACACCCTGATTTCAATCGTTCAGCGTGAGCGGCTCAAAGAGCAGCTCCGAAACGCGGTCTCCGGACGGGTATCTCGACCATCTGGTGTTTACGACTTTCGGCCCGTAACATGCGTGTGGGAAGGCCCGCATTCAGTCGGGCAGGTGGCGGGGTGCGGACACCAAACATCTATCTGACGATCCTGGGTCAGCCAGCGGCGCGACTCGTGACTATCTCGGGCGTCCTGTTCGTAGTCGTCGCCTGGATCACGGTGATCTGGCAGATAGTTGAGGACCGGCGCACTGCGGTTGAAGCGGCTGTGCGTGAAAACAGGGGGCGCGTCGTCGCCTTTGAGCAATATGTCCGGCGCACGCTTGAGGCGGCGGATTTGGCGACCGCCTATCTCGACGAACGTTATGGCGCACAGGTGCGGTCGCCGGGCACTACCGGCACACGGCGATCGTATTGCCCGCATATTTCGACGCAATCGTGTCAGGTGCGCAGCTCGCCGACGCCGATGGAAATATCCGGTTTAGCACCAGCGCGGACGCTCGGCGGAGCGTGCGAGACCGCCGCGTGTTCAGAGAGCTTCGGGAAACGCCGACTGTCGATCGCGCCATCTCCAACCCGACGACCAAGCCCGAGACTGGCGATACGGTCCTGTTGATCGCTCGCGCGCTGCGGAACCCGGACCGGAGCTTTGCCGGCGCCGTAGCCGTTGAGATCCCGGCGCGGCGCTTTGTCGATTTCAACGCCGGCATTGAATATCGTCCGGCCGATCTGATTTCGATCATCTCGCTGCGCGGCATGACCCTGGCGCGGCGCGAGGGCGGTGTCGTCAGCTGGGGGCAGGACCTGAGCGGGCGCCTGGTGATGCAACGCCAGATGGCCGAGCCCAACGGGGAATATTGGGGGCCGAGCTCACTTGACGGCAGACGCCGCCTGTTCAGCCACAGGAGGCTGACCAATTACCCGATTTTCGTGACCTCGGGCGTGGGCGAAGCCGACATCCTTGCGCCCGCGACGCGGCGTGCAGGGTGGTTCCTGAGTCTGGCGACGGCACTGACCCTGTTGCTGGGTGCGCTGCTTGTCTTGTACGCGCGGCATGTCAGCAACCAGGAACAGGCGCAGCGCCGGTTTGACCAGATGCGGGACGAGTTCGCCCATTCCGCGCGGGTTTCATCGCTCAGCGAGATGGCGGCTGGCCTGGCGCACGAACTCAACCAGCCGCTGACCGCCGCCTCCAACTATCTTGCGGTCGGGGAGCTGATGATCCGGGGCGACGGTACGCGCGAAGCGGTTGGGGCCCAGCTGCACCAGGTGCGCGGCCAGATCGCGCGCGCGGGCGAGATCATCCGCCGGATCCGAGACTATTTATCGAAGGGCAGCGCGGAATTGCGCATCGAAACGCTGGACGCGACCATATTCGACGCGATCGAGTTGGCGCGCGGCGGCAATGCAGCGCCGCGCGCGCGCGTGCTTTATGCGGGCGGCCATGCGCAAACGCGGGTGCTGATCGATCGAATCCAGATCCAGCAGGTACTGGTCAACCTGATCCGCAACGCGGAGGAGGCGGTGGCGAGCGTCCCCGAGGACCGGCGCTTGATCCGGATCAAGTGCGAGGCCCGGTCAGAAGAGATGTTCGAAATTCGCGTCGAGGATGATGGCCCCGGCTTTCCCGACAGCGTGCTGGAGCAGTTCAACCTGCCCTTCATCTCGACCAAGGCCGAGCATGGACTTGGCATCGGCCTGTCGATCTGCCGCCGCATCATCGAGGTACATGGCGGAGAGTTGAAGGCGTGGAACCGCGCCCGGGGCGCGACCGTCAGCTTCACCGTCAAGCGTGAAGCAGTTCTGCGCTCGGTCGCCTAGCCGACAACTATCCGTGGGCGGAGTCGCCCTGGGGAATGATTTCGACGATCACGTCATCCGCCTTCAGCGCCTTCGCCTGTTCCTCGAAGAAGCCATAGGGTTCGCCGTTGCGGTAGATCCGGACGCCAAGGCCGGTGGTGATTGCAGATAGCGGCTTGCCGATCTCCACCGCCTTCACGCAGCGTTCGGACAAATGCACCCGCCCGTCGACCGAGGCGAGGTCGAGCATATAGTCGGCGACATGTGTCCCCTCGACCGATCCGGCGAGCAGCAGCCCGGCGAAGCTGACCGGGTTGATGACGGTATTCGCCCCGGCTGCGCGCGCGGGAAATTCATTGTCGTCCGCCTTGATGATGATTGAGATCGGCACCTTTGGCGCCAGGTGCCGGGCGGTGAGGGTGACGAGGATCGAGGTATCGTCGCGCCCGGTGGCGACGATCAGCGTCTTTGCGCGGTCGACCCGAACGTCCTGCAGCGTCTGGTCGCGCGTCGCGTCGCCGACCAGCACGTTGCACCCCACATCTTCGGCACGGGCGAGCGCGTGTTCGTCCCCGTCCACCACGACGATGCAGGCGGGATCGGTGCCGCGCGCGACCAGTTCGCTGACCGCGTCAGAGCCGGTCTTGCCGAACCCGGCGACCACGATGTGGTTGGTGAGCATTTTCTGGATCTGCGCCATGCGCCACCTGTCCCATGTGCGTTTGAGGATGAATTGGTAGGTCGTGCCGATGAAGATCAGGATCACGAAGATGCGGATCGGCGTCACCACCAGCGCGTCGAACATCCGCGCGCCGGGCGAGATCGGAACGATGTCGCCATAGCCGGTCGTCGTGATCGAAATCATCGTGAAATAGATGATGTCGAGAAAGCTGATATGATCGTCGAAATTGTCGCGCAGCCCTTCGCGATCGAACCAGTGGAAGGCGACCGCGAAGGCATAGAGGCCCAGCACGGCGGCGACGCGCCAGGCGATCGACACCCAGGGTGATACGCCCGACTTCCGGCGGAGCGCGGCATGGGTCGGGATGCGGTGGCGGTTCAACGGCTGGGCAGTCTGGGAATCGGATCGACGGGGGTGCGTCCCTGGCGCAACTCGAAATGCAGCTGCGCACGGTTCGTTCCGCTGTCGCCGGACAGGGCGATCATCTGGCCACGCTTCACCGACTGGCCGCGCTGGACGAGCAGCTGCCCGGCATGGCCATAGACGCTCGTCCAGCCGCTGCCATGCTGAAGGATTACCAGCCCGCCGAGTGCGGGGATTTCGCTGCCGACATAGGCGACGGTGCCGTCGGCGGCGGCGAGGATCGGGGTGTCGAGCGGCACCGCGATCTTGATCCCGTCGCTCCGCTCGCCACTGGCGATCGGACCGAATCGACGGATGACGGTGCCGCGCGCCGGCCAGGCAAAGCCACCGCGCAGCGTTGTCGTCGGTGCGGCGACTGCGGCGTCGGGAGGCAGTACCCGCGCCGAGGACGCGGTCGGCGGGGTCGGGCGCGCGCGCTCGGCAATGGCGGGCTGGCCGCCCGTGACGATATCGTCGATGTCGAGCCGGAAGGCGGCGGCGCGCTCCTCCAGCGTCATCGTCCGGGGGTCGCCGGGGATCAGCAACCGCATGCCGGTACGCAGGATATAGGGTTCGGTCAGGTCGTTCTCGGTCACCACCCGGCCCCAGTCGACGCCATAGGCGCGGGCGATGGCGATGCCGGTCTCACCTGCGCGGACCAGATGATAGCGCCCGCCCGGGATCGACAACCGCTGGCCGACGCGAATCGTGTAGGGCGGGGGAATATTGTTCGCACGCGCGATCGCTTCAGATCCTGCACCGGTCCTGTCCGCGATCTTGCGCAGCGTGTCGCCGGACACGACGACATATTCCGACGCGGGAATGACACGCGCATCGGCAGTCACCCGCCGCGCCTCCCACGCCGAGACAGGCGCGGGGAGGGCGGGGACGTCCTCACGCCGGGGGGCCGCCGTCGGATCGACCTGTCGGGGCGCGGGGGCCGAGCGGGCAGAAGGCGTCGCTCCCGGCGGAATACAGCCACCTGCCAGCGGCGCCAGCATCAGCGCCGCGATCAACCCCGTCCTGATCCTCATCCCCCGCATGATCCGCCCGGTTCAACCTATTGCCCGTTCAAGCATAACAAGCGATTCACGATGCGTCAGGTCCAGATACGGCGGCACGCTAACTGGCGGGTTCGAGCCGGTTGACCCCGCGCAGATAGGGCTGGAGCACGTCGGGCACCGAAACTGCACCATCCTCTTGCTGATAATTCTCCAATACCGCGACCAGCGTGCGGCCGACCGCGAGGCCCGAGCCGTTGAGCGTGTGGACGAAGGCCGGCTTTCCGTCCGCGCCACGATAGCGCGCATTCATCCGACGGGCCTGGAAGTCGCCACATGTCGAGCAGGACGAAATCTCGCGATAGCGCGCCTGCCCGGGCAGCCAGACTTCGAGGTCATAGGTCCGCGTCGCGCTGAACCCCATGTCACCCGCGCACAGCAGCATGCGGCGGAAGGACAGGCCGAGCCGTTTGAGAATCTCCTCGGCGCAGGCGGTCATCCGCTCATGCTCCGCCTCCGACTGATCGGGAGTGGTGATCGACACCATCTCGACCTTCTCGAACTGATGCTGGCGGATGAAGCCGCGCGTGTCGCGACCTGCAGCACCTGCCTCCGAGCGGAAGCAGGGAGTGAGCGCGGTCAGGCGCAGCGGCAGTTCCTCGCCGCTCAAAATCTGCTCGCGCACGCTGTTGGTCAGGCTGACTTCGGACGTCGGGATCAGCCAGCGGCCATCGGTGGTGCGGAACGAATCCTCGGCGAATTTGGGCAGCTGGCCGGTGCCGAACATGATCTCGTCGCGGACGAGTACCGGCGGCACGCATTCCTCATACCCATGCGCGCCGGTCAGCGTGTCGAGCATGAACTGGCCGAGCGCACGGTGCAGTTTCGCCGCCGCGCCGCGCAACAGCGTGAAGCGCGACCCGCCGAGCATCGCGCCGGTGTCGAAATCGAGGCCCAGCGCAGGGCCGAACTCGTTATGCTCGCCGGGCGTGAAGGCGAAGGCCGGCTGGGTGCCAACCGTGTGCACCAACTGATTATCGTCCTCGCTCGTCCCGTCGGGTACGTCCGCAGCGGGCAGATTGGGGATCGCCGCCAGCGCGGTGCGCAGTGCCTCGTCCGCCGCGCTCTGGGCGAGGTTGAGGTCTTCCAGCACCTGTTTGAGCTGCCCGACCTCGGCCATCAGCGCCTGGGCCCGGTCTTCGTCCTTCGCCGCCTTGGCCTGGCCGACCTGTTTCGACAGCTCGTTGCGCCGCGTCTGCGCCTCCTGCTGCTGCGTGGTCAGCGCGCGGCGCGCTTCGTCGAGCGCGACCAGCATTTCAGCCTGCGGCTCGGCCCCACGGCGGGCAAGGGCGGCGTCGAACGCCTCGGGGTTCTCACGGATCGCGCGAATGTCATGCATGGGGGCAGGCTATGGCGAGCCGCGCGGGGCTAGGCAACCCGGTGTGCGCGGTGTGCGTTCACCCTGTGTAACCAATCAAGGAGAGACTCATGCACGTTCCGCACAATGCGATGGTCGTGGTCGCCGATGGCCGCAAGATGCTGTTCCTGAGGAACGAGGGCGACAATGTTCACCTCAACCTTCAGGTCGAGCGCAAACGGGTGCAGGAAAACCCCGACAATATCGACCAGCGCACCGACGCTCCGGGCCGTGCCTTTTCAAGCGTGGGGGCGGGGCGCAGCGCCTATGAGGAGACCGATTTCCACCAGCTGGAGGAAGACCGGTTCGCGGCGGAGACGGCGGAACTGCTGAAGAAGCGCGCGCTCAACAACGATTTCGAATCGCTGATCATCGTCGCGCCGCCGCGCACGCTAGGCGAACTGCGCAAACATTATCACAAGGAGGTGAGCGAGCGGCTGACCGGCGAGATCGACAAGACGCTGACCGGTCATCCGATCCCGGAGATCGAACAGGCACTGATCGACGCCGACTGACGCTGGTCGCCGCGGCGCTTATTCGGCCGCCGCGGCGTCCTTTGCCTTGCGGTTCTGGTACCGCTTGCGCACCACCAGCGCCGCTGCGGCCGCGCCGAACAGCAGCACCATCGGCGGCGCGGGAACCGGATCGGGACCACCCGAGGAGCTGCTGGTGCCGCTCGACGTGCCCGACGAAGTCGAGCTGCTGGTCGAGGTGCTCCACCCACTCGAGGTGCTCCACCCGCTCGAGGTCGAGGACGACACGTCGCCCGAGGACGAGGCCGAGGTCGAGGAAGCCGACGAGTTGGACGACGAGGTCGAAACATCGCCAGACGAGCTGGCCGAGGTCGAGGTCGACGACGACACGTCACCCGACGAGGACGCCGAGGTGGACGAGGACACGTCACCCGAGGACGATGCCGAGGACGAGACGTTGCCGCTCGACGAAGACGACACGTCGCCCGACGAACCGCCCGAGGCCGAGCTGGTCGAGGACGAGGACCCGCCCGACGAGGTCGAGCTGGATGATGCGCCTGACGACGTCGACGACGACGAACCACCGGTCGACGACGACACGTCACCCGACGATCCGCCCGACGATGTGGAGGAGGACGATCCGCCGGTCGAGGACGAGACATCGCCCGAAGAGGTCGAGCTGACCGCGCCGCTCGACGTGGACGAGCCACCTGTCGACGAGCCACCGGTCGAGGAAGTCGAGCTGACGCTGCCGCTCGACGAGCCACCGGTCGAGGTGGACGAACCGCCAGTCGACGAGCCGCCGGTCGAAGTCGATCCGCCCGAGGTCGATGTCGAACCGCCGCTGGTGCTGCTGGTCGAGGAAATGACGATGCCGCCGCTGCCTGACGCGCCGCTGCCGCTGCTGCCGCCCGAACCGCCGAAGAATCCGCCAGCGAAGAATCCGCCAACGAAACCGCCGCTGCTGCCTCCGGTCACTGCCGCTGCGGCGCCACCGCCGCCGCCACCGCCGCCACCGACGACGGGCATCTCACCGCTTGAGCCATAGGTGGGCGGGGGCAGGGGGATCGCCGTCCCCTGTGACGTCACGGTCACGACCTGGGGCTGGCACTGGGCAGTGGTAGTTACGGTGCGGCGCACGACGCGCTTGCGCAGAGGGCGCTTGACGACGCGGCGCTGGACCACGCCCTGCTTCACCGATTGACGCTGTTGCTGATAGCCGCGCTCGGCGCGGGTTTCGGCGACATGCACCGCGCCGCCGCCGACGACGGCACCGCCGCATGCGCAGGCGCACAGTTTTGCCAAGGCCATCCGAACCGACATTTTGCTTCTCTCTCGTCCCTGGTCACCCAGGGGTGCGCTAGGCACCCGTTCAGCGGGTAATTGCCCGAGAAGTGCAGAAGAAAGTATTAAGTGCAATGTCGTTAACCACGCTTTCCACAGCTTGGGGACAATTATCTGCGACCGCCTCGCATCATCTATGGTTAATGTGCCTTTAGGGGACGGAACTGTCGGCCATCGTGCGCGAAAGCTTAACCAATTTGCGGCATTGGTGACGTCGATCGCACCTCTCCGGTTCAGCGCTGTGTAATTTCCCGCATGGCAAGAACGGCTTGGCGCACGAATCTATGGATTCGGTAGCTTGTGGTACGAAATTTGCCCGGATATAGGGCGCCCCGGGGATACGGGGATCGAGATCGGCGAAGGCCATCCGATCCCGTTGTGGAGTGTGGGATGGCGACCGTTTTCGAACACCGCGACGATCCAGCGAAACCCGTAGCCGCGAACGATTTGCCTGACGGCTATCGTCCGACCGCGGACGAGCCGTTCATGAATGCGCGGCAGCAGCAATATTTTCGCGAAAAGCTGCTTGCCTGGAAGGATGCGATCCACCGCGAGGCGGCGGGGACGCTCAACCAGCTTCAGATCGATTCGCTGCGCGAGGCCGATCTGACCGACCGCGCATCGAGCGAGACCGACTGGTCGATCGAACTGCGCACCCGCGACCGCCAGCGCAAGCTGATCTCAAAGATCGACGCCGCGCTGCGCCGGATCGAAGAGGGCGAATATGGCTATTGCGAGGTGAGCGGCGAGCCGATCAGCCTCGCGCGGCTCGAAGCGCGCCCGATCGCGACGATGACCGTTGAGGCGCAGGAGCGCCACGAGCGCAACGAAAAAGTCTCCCGCGAGGAGTGATGACGGTAATTTCGATGCCGGTTAACGGTTTCGATAGCCATTGTCGGACTATACTCCGCGCGTAACGAGTTAGGCACGAGCGGCAGATGGACCAGTTTTCTTCCGACCCATTCAGCGGACGCTTCAGCGACGATCCGGCGAGTCAGCGCAATCAGGTGCGTGACAGCCTGTTCCTTGCGGCAACGCTGCGACTCGACAAGATCGAGGTGCAGGTGCGCGTGCGGAACCTGTCGGCCGGCGGTTTGATGGCCGAATATGCCGATCACGTCGATTCGGGGACGCCGGTGGAAATCAATGTTCGCGGCGTTGGCTGGACCCGTGGCCGGATCGCGTGGAGCGCGGAGGGCAGGATCGGCATTGCCTTTGACCGGCCGATCGATCCCATGCTGGCGCGCAAGCCGGTCGGACACGGGCCGGGCACGCCCCATTTCGCGAAACCGCAACTTTACCGGGGTTGAATTCGATCAACGCGCGGGGCGTTGTCCGCGTGGATGGTTTTCGGGAAATCAATGCGCCAGATCACTGGCGCGGATGGGCCGCCCCGCCGCAGCGGGGCAACCCGGTGAACCGCGTCAACTGAGCGCGATTTCTTCCTTTACCTTGAGCTTGCGACGCTTCAGGTCGGCGATGATCATCTGATCGGGCGCGGGCCTTTGCAACTCGGCGACGATCTTGCGATCGAGAGTCGCGTGCTTGGCCTCGAGTGCCGAGAGATGCGCGTTCTGCATGGAAGCAATCCTCCTGCTCTAGTTGGGGGATTGACGAGTAAATCACGATTCGCGGCACTTGTCGCCCCTTGCGAATCGCCCCATCGACAGGGCAACGCCGATCTGCGACGGGTCGAGTCCTGGGGGTGCCGCAGCGAATGGACGAAAGCGAGATTTTACGGCGGCTTGAGCTGCTTCGCGTCGAACATCGCGACCTCGATGTTGCGATCGAAGCCTTGCGCTCGACGCCGATGCCCGACCAGCTTCAGGTCGCGCGACTCAAGAAGCGCAAATTGCTCCTGCGGGACGAGATCGCAATGCTGGAGGATCAGCTGATCCCCGATATCATCGCCTGAGCTGTTTGTCGGTTTGGCGGCACCGACCACTCCCTCACCCGGCCAACCATAGGATGCTGGCGCTGGGACGGGCCAGCACCGCCTCAGCGAGCGCTCCCCCGCGTCGTTTTGGAACAGGGCGGGGGCGTAAAATGGTATTTCGTTAATGAAATCTTTCTGTCAGCGTTCGGATCATGACCGGGGAAGTGGAAACCATGCGCGTTCAACGCGCCCTGATCGACTCGCTCTACACCGAGTCGATGTTGCTGGCTGATGAGGCGCGCGCCTATTTCGACGAGGTCGGGCGCGAGCAACGCGACCTTCTGGGTGCGATGGACCGGGTGGTGTTCTCCTGCGAATCGCTCAAGGTCACGACGCGGCTGATGCACAGCATTGCCTGGCTGTTGACCCAGCGCGCGGTTGCGGCAGGGGAGATCGCCCCGGTCGAGGCGCGGCATCCCTCGCGGCGGCTCGGCGAAGCGCCCGTCACCGACTCCGCCGCGTTCGACGCGATGCCGGTCTCCGCACAGCATCTGATCGCGGCCAGCGTCGACCTGCACCGTCGGATTGCCCGCCTCGACGCGGCGCAGGACGAGGTAGCAACCATCCCGGTCAGCCCCGCGCGGACGATGCTGGACCGGCTGGCCCACGCCTTCTGAGCTCAGCTTCAGATTAGTTCTGTAACCCGGCGCACGTTCGAGCTATGTTCCGTTCCGTTGCCGACGGAAGGGAATAGGCGTGTCGATCGAAGTCATGGTGGGATTGGTTGTCGCGCTGGTGGCAGGGGCGCTGCTCGGCTGGCTGTTGGGGGGCGTGCCGCTGCCGCTCTGCGTGCCGAGCGGGACCAGCGTGAGGCGGATTTCAAGGCCGCGATCACCGATCTTGCCGCCGCCGAGGAACGCGCGCGCGAAATCCCGGAGCTGCGCGAGCAGCTCGACACGATCCGCGACCAGCGCGATGCAGCGCGGATCGAACTGGCCGAACTGCGGGTCAAGGCTGAGGGGCTTGAGGAGCGGCTGACCGGCCAGTTTCGCGAAGTGGCCGGGACGATGCTCGCCGAAACCCAGGCAGCCTTCCTCAAACGCGCCGAGGATCGTTTCAGGGAGTCCGAGAGCGCAGCTGGCCAGAATCTCAAGGCACTGCTCCAGCCGGTGACCGAACGGCTCCAGCGCTACGAAGAGGGCGTCGCCAAGGTGGAGGCGGAGCGCCGCGATGCGTTCGGGGGAGCTGAAGGGCCAGATCGAGCAGATGCGGATCGGGCAGGAGCGGGTCAGCACCGAGGCGGCGAAGCTGGTCAACTCGCTGCGCAACGCGCCGAAGTCGCGCGGTCGCTGGGGCGAGCAACAACTGCGCAACGTGCTCGAAACCTGCGGCCTGTCCGAACATACTGATTTCATGACCGAGGTCAGCGTCGCGCAGGAAGAGGGGGGCGGCTGCGCCCTGACGCTATCGTCCGCGTACCGGGCGGCAAGGCGCTGGTGATCGACGCCAAGGTGTCGCTCAACGCCTATCAGGACGCATTCGGCGCGGTCGATGAGGATGAGCGGCAGGCAGGGCTGACCGCGCACGCCATCTCGATGAAGACCCACGTCAATGCGCTGGGCAACAAGGCGTACTGGACCCAGTTCGACGAGGCCCCCGATTATGTCATCATGTTCGTTCCGGGCGAGCATTTCCTGTCGGCCGCGCTGGAGCATGACCCGACGCTGTGGGACTTCGCATTCGAGAAGCGCGTGCTGCTGGCGACGCCGACCAACCTGATCGCAATCGCGCGCACGGTTGCTGCAGTCTGGCGGCAGGAGATGCTGGCCAAGGAAGCACGGCAGATCGGCGCGCTGGGCAAGGAGCTTTATGACCGCCTCGCCAAGGCACTGGGCGACTTGCGCACGGTGGGTAGCGGGCTCAACACGGCGGTCAAGAATTTCAACGCTTTTGCCAGCTCGCTGGAAAGCCGCGCGCTCGTTTCGGCGCGCAAGCTCAAGGATCTGAACATCGAGACTGGCGCGCGCGAGATCGAGAGCGTGCCTCCCGTGGACCTGCTAGCCAGTCACGCAACGGGGATGGAACCGGACAATGAGGACGCGCTCAAGGCCGCCGAATAGCCCGCGGGTGCGGCGCACGTCGTACTACGTATCACTCCCGATAGTGACCCATCGATCCGACGCATAGCCTCGCTCCGATGAGTTTCGGGAGACGGGCAATGAAAAATGTTGCCGTATTGATCCATGCCGACGCCGGCCAGGAGTCGCGGCTTCAGGCCGCGCTCGACCTCGTCCGTGGGCTGCACGGGCATCTGATCGCTATCGACGTCACCGCGCTGTCGCCGATTGTCGAGGATCCGATCATCGGCCCCGGATTGCTCGCGACACAGATCGCCGAGGAACTGGCGGTTCAGGAGGAGAATAGCGCCCGGATCAAGGCGCGGCTGCTGATCGAGGACGTGCCCTGGACGCGGGCCGAGTGCATGGGAGATGTCGCCTCCTGCCTGGCCTCCCATACCGCGCTCACCGACCTGGTCGTTATCAATACGGTGTTCGACGGCTTTCCGGGCGGCGAGATGGACGCAGTGGTTGCCGCGATGCTGCGGCTCAACCGGCCGGTTGTCGCGGTGCCGCGCGCGGCACGGGGGATCGCGCTACAGGGCATTGCGCTGGTCGCATGGGACGGATCTGACGAGGCCGACGCGGCGCTGCGCGCCGCGGTCCCGATCCTGGGCCTGGCGCGCGAGGTTCGCCTGCTCAGCATTGCCAGCGGAGATATCCGGCATCCCCCGGAACTGGCAGCAAGCTATCTGTCGCGTCACGGCATACGACCGGAGATTATGAACATCCCAGACGCGCCGGGCCGGATCGGGCAGCAGATCGTGGCTCAGGCGCTGCGCATCGAGCCATCGATCATCGTCATGGGCGGATTCGGGCATGCGCGGCTGATCGAAACGCTGTTCGGCGGCGTTACCAACGACTTGCTGCGCAACAGCCCCTATCCCGTCTTCCTCGCTCAGTGAACTGACGATTGCACCTGTCCCGATCCGCAATGGCGCGATCCGAACTTGCACGCGTCCACGATATGGGTAGGCTCACCAAGTGCCTGGGGTGCCAATCCAAGGCGATTGGCAGGGGATCGGGATGGGCGGCGACACGGTCGAAAAGCTTTCCGCTCGGTTCATCGCCAGCGATCTCGAGCGCGCGCAATTCCTGATCGACCCTGAAGGAATGATCTGCAGCTGGAACCCGGGCGCGCAGATCCTGCTTGGTTATGCAACGGAAATGGCGGTCGGTCAGCCCGTCGCGATGCTCTATTCACAGGGCGACGCTGCGGCCGGAAAGCCGCATGACGATCTGGCGCGGGCGGCGACCTATGGCCGCTATTCCGAGGAAGGATGGCGGCGGCGGCAGGATGCGACCGAGTTCGCGGCGGATGCGCGGCTGACCGCGCTGCGCGACGAGGGCGGGACACTGCTCGGCTTTGGTGGAACGATCGAGGATATCACCGATCGCAAGGCCGCCGAGGCGGCGGTGGCGCGCAGCGAACTGCACCTGCGATCGATCCTTGCCACCGTCCCCGACGCGATGATCGTAATCGACGAGCGCGGGCAGATGCTCTCGTTCAGCGCCGCAGCGGAACGGCTCTTCGGCTATAGCGAGGCGGAGGTCGTCGGGAAGAATGTCGCAATGATGATGCCCGACGGCGATCGTTTGAGACATGACGATTATGTCGATCATTATTGCCGCACGGGTGAGCGGCGGATCATCGGAATCGGTCGCATTGTCGTGGGAAAACGGCGCGACGGCAGCGAGTTTCCGATGGAGCTTGCCGTTGGGGAAGCACGGAGCGCCGGGCACCGCATCTTCACCGGCTTCATTCGCGACCTGTCAGAACGCCAGCGTGCCGAACTGCAAATGAAGGAACTGCAGTCCGAACTGATCCACGTCTCGCGTGTCTCGGCGATGGGGACGATGGCATCGACACTGGCGCATGAGCTGAACCAGCCGCTGACCGCGATCGCCAACTACATGGAGGCGGCACGCGACTTGATCGCACGCGGCACGCTGGACCCCGACCTGCTCGGCGAAGCGGTGTCCGAATCGGCGACCGAGGCACTGCGGGCCGGCTCCATCGTCCGGCGTCTGCGCGAGTTCGTCGCGCGCGGAGAGGTGGAGAAGCGGGTCGAGCCATTGCCACAGATGGTCGAGGAGGCGACTCGTCTGGCGATGACCGGTGCGCGCGAGCGAGGGGTGCGCGCTCTCAAGGACCTCGATCCCGATGCGCGGCTGGCGCTGGTCGATCGCGTCCAGATTCAGCAGGTGCTGGTCAACCTCATCCGCAACGCCGTCGAAGCGCTGGGGGATATGCCCGTCCGCGATGTCACCATCGCGACTCGCCTTCAGGCTGATGGCATGATCCGCGTCGAGGTCAGCGATACGGGGCCCGGTATCGATCCGGCGATTCGCCCGCGACTCTTCGACGCATTCAACACCAACAAACCCGATGGGCTGGGCCTTGGCCTGTCGATCTGCCGCACGATCGTTGAGGCGCATGGCGGGCGGATCGATGCCAACCCGCGTTCGGGCGGCGGGACGGTCCTGTGGTTCACCATTCCGAGCGCGGAGACCCATGAATGAGCGAGCAGCGGCTAGTCCACCTGATCGATGACGAGGATGCGGTGCGCCGCTCGGCCAGCTTCCTGCTCAAGACGTCGGGCTATGAGGTCCACGCCTATGCATCGGGGGTCGCGTTTCTGAAAGAGGCACGACATCCCGATCCGGGCTGCATCCTGCTCGACATTCGAATGCCCGAGATGGACGGGCTGGAAGTGCAGCGCGAACTCAACGCGCGCGGCGTCGCGCTGCCGGTGATCGTGCTGACCGGGCATGGGGATGTCGCGACTGCGGTGACGGCAATGAAGCAAGGCGCGCTCGATTTCCTCGAAAAGCCGTTCGAAAAGACGCTGTTGCTGGCCGCGCTCGACCGCGGGTTCGAACGACTCGGGCGCGCGGGCGATGCGGAGATAGCGGGGCAGGAGGCCAGGGTACGCATCGCCGCGCTCACGCCGCGCGAACGCGACGTGCTGCGCGGGCTGGTCGCGGGCAACCCGAACAAGACGATCGCCTATGATCTGGGCATATCGCCCCGCACCGTGGAGGTGCACCGTGCCAACCTGATGACCAAGCTGGACGTCGGCAGCCTGTCCGAAGCCCTGCGCATCGCCTTTGCCGCTGGACTTCACGCGCGCGAGTAAGGACTTTTCCGGACAGCGCGCACGCCGCCGACGCGCCATGCTGACGGTCAATGGACCAACCCGCCTCATCCTCGGCACCTGCGGACAAGGCCGCCGGCGCGCTCGACATTGTGCTCGTCGACCCCGACGATGCGGCGCGGCGCGACTTGCACCTGCTGCTGTCGGGACAGCGACATCGAGTCCGTGCCTATGACAGCCCGGTTGCGTTGGTAGCGGACCCGGAGGCGGTTGCGGCACACTGGCTGATCGTATCGGTGCGGGGAGGGGCGGAGAGCCTGGCGGCCGTCGGTCGCCTGCGTTTCCGGGGCTGGACCGGGCGGCTTGCGGTCATTGTCGAAGCGGGCGCGATGCCCGAGCGCGACGGCGTCATGATCGCGCCGCGCGACCTGATCCTGACGCACCCGGTCGCGCCGCATGCCTGGCTGCTCGGCCTTTCGACGCCCGGATAGAGGGCGCCGAACGGGCGGTCTCGGTGATTCTTCGTCATATACGGCATCGCCCTTGCCCCCGGCACCCGCATTGCTATAGACGCGCCCGACTTGCGGTGTCCCAGAATGCGGGCGTGGCGGAATTGGTAGACGCGCTGGTTTTAGGTACCAGTATCGAAAGATGTGGGGGTTCGAGTCCCTTCGCCCGCACCAATCCCGCCCGGCGTGATCGCGATGCCGCTAAATCGATTCCACTTCCAGAGCAGGAAGCCCGAGAGAAATGCAGACCGTCGAGACGTTGAACGAAGGCCTCAAGCGCGCCTACACCCTGAAGATCACCGCCAAGGACATCGACAGCCGCGTCGATGCCGAGGTGAAGCGCGTGGCCCCGCAGATCCGCATGCCCGGCTTCCGCCCCGGCAAGGTGCCGACCAACCTGGTCCGCAAGATGCATGGCGAGGCGCTGACCCAGGACGCGCTCAACTCGACCATCCAGGAAGGCGTGCAGAAGCTGATCGCCGATCACAAGCTGCGTCCCGCGATGCAGCCGTCGGTCAGCCTTGAGGGCGAGTTCAAGGCCGGTGACGGTGCCGAGGTAAAGGTTGAGCTGGAAGTCCTGCCCGACGTTCCGACTCCCTCGATCGAGGGGCTGAAGCTCGAACGTCTGATCGTTCCGGTCAGCGACGAGGCGGTCGACGCGCAGATCATGCAGATCGCCGGCCAGCAGAAGGCGTGGGAAGACGCCAAGGCCAGCTACAAGGCGAAGCAGGGCGACCAGGTCACGATGGACTTCGTGGGCAAGGTTGACGGCGTCGCGTTTGAAGGCGGCACCGGCGAGGGCATGGCAATCGAAATCGGTTCGGGCCGCCTGATCCCGGGCTTCGAAGACCAGATCGTCGGCGTGAAGGCTGGCGACGAAAAGCAGATCGAGGTGACCTTCCCCGAGGATTATGGCGTCGACACGCTGGCCGGCAAGCCCGCGACGTTTGACCTCAAGATCACCGCGGTGAAGACCGCCGGCGAAGTGAAGGTCGATGAAGATCTGGCCAAGAATCTCGGCCTTGAGAGCCTTGATCAGCTGCGCGGTATCCTGCGCGGCCAGATGGAGAACGAGACCGGCGGACTGACGCGCACCTATATGAAGCGCAAGCTGCTCGACCAACTCGCTGCGGGGCACGACTTCCCGGTCCCGCCGTCGATGGTCGAGGCCGAGTTCCAGCAGATTTGGGCGCAGCTCCTTCAGGAAGCGAGCCACGAGGAAGATCCCGAGGCGGCCAAGGCCGATCTCGAGAAGGAAAAGGACGATTACCGCGCGATTGCCGAACGTCGCGTCCGTCTCGGTCTGCTCCTCTCCGAAATCGGACAGGCGAACGGCGTCGAGGTGACTCAGGCGGAAATGAACCGCCTGATCGCCCAGGCCGCGCAGCAGTACCGCCCGGAAGACCAGCAGCGCTTCTTCCAGTATATTCAGCAGGAGCCGATGGCGGCCGCCCAGCTGCGCGCGCCGCTCTATGAGGACAAGGTCGTCGACTTCCTGTTCGAGAAGGCGGAGATCAGCGAACGCGACGTGACCCGCGAAGAGCTGGAAGCCGCGATCGAGAGCGAGGAAGGCGCGGTGCCGCACGTCCATGGGCCCGACTGCAACCACGACCACGACCACGATCACAAGCCCGCCAAGAAGGCCAAGGCGAAGAAGTCTGACGAGCCCGCCGCTGCCGAGGACGTAAAGCCGGCGAAGAAGGGCAAGGCCAAGGCGGAAGAGGCTCCGGCCGAGGAAGCTGCTCCGGCCAAGAAGGCACCGGCCAAGAAGGCCGCCAAGGCGGATGACGCCGAGGCCGAAGCGCCGAAGAAGAAGGCTCCCGCGAAGAAGAAGGCGGACTGAGGCCTGTAGCATCGTCACCCCGGCCCATTCCGCAAGGGTTGTGCCGGGGTCCACGGTGCCGCACACTGAGTGCTTGAGGCTCTTGCGATGCGCTCAGCCTCCCGGTGGACCCCGGAACAAGTCCGGGGTGACGTAGTGGGGAATGGCGTGACCGAACCGCGCATCGCAGTGATCCTGCCCTGCTATAACGAGGAAGCCGCGATCGCGCAGACGGTCGCGGGCTTCCGCGCGGCGCTTCCGACCGCCGCCATCTATGTCTTCGATAACAACAGCGCCGACCGCACCGTCGCCATCGCCCGCGAAGCCGGCGCGATCGTTCGGACCGAGCGGATGCAGGGCAAGGGCAATGTCGTCCGCCGCATGTTCGCCGATGTCGATGCCGACATCTATGTGATGGCCGATGGCGATGCGACCTATGACGCCGCCGCCGCGCCCGCGATGATCGCCAAGATGCGCGACGAGGGGCTCGACATGGTCGTCGGCACCCGCGTGCACGAAGCCGCCGACGCCTATCGCCGTGGGCATGTGCTTGGCAATCGCGCGATGACCGGCCTGCTCGCGCGCCTGTTCGGGCGCAGTTTTACCGACATTTTCTCGGGCTATCGCGTTTTTTCGCGGCGCTTCGTGAAAAGCTTCCCGGTGCTGTCGGCGGGGTTCGAGATCGAGACCGAGATCAGCGTCCACGCGCTCGAACTCAAGATGCCGGTGGGGGGAGGTGGAAACCCGCTATCTCGCCCGTCCCGAGGGCTCGGCGTCTAAATTGTCCACCTATCGCGACGGGTTTCGCATCGCCCGGACCATCCTGACGCTCTACCGCATCGAAAAGCCGATGCTGTTCTTTGGCTGGATCGCACTGGCGCTTGCGGCGCTGGCGGTGGGTCTCGCAGCGCCGCTGGTGATGACCTATCTCCACACCGGGCTGGTGCCGCGCTTCCCGACCGCAATTCTCGTCACTGGGCTGGTGATCCTGGCCGCGCTCAGCAGCTTTGCCGGGCTGATCCTGGACACGGTGGTGCGGGGCAGGCGTGAGGTGCGGCGGCTCGCCTATCTTGCGCAGCCCGCTCCCGCCAATCTTTAAGCGGCGAGCTTTTCCAGCCTTATTCCAAGCTCTTCGATCAGGAACTCCTCGACCGCCGCCTCGATCATCGCGCGTGTCTCGCGGGTCGGTGCCTCGACCCAACCGGCGATGCGCAGCGCGCCAACGACCGGGGCGACCTTCCAGCGTACGTCGCCGTCGGCAACGCTGATCTCCCCATCGTCGAACCGGTGGGCGATTTCGAGCGCGTGGAGGCGGCGGGACAGGCGCGCTACCGCTTCTGCGGATCTGATCCCGTTCCAAGCGGCAAAGGCAAAGTCGAAATGGTCGCGTTCCGGCGCGGGGTCGACGGCGCGGCGTGCCGCCTCGGGCAGGGGCGCGCCGCTTCCCGGAGCACGCAGCAGGATATGGGCGAACATCGTCAGGACGATTGCGGTAACCGGAATCAGCGCAATGGCGATCACCATCCCGATGCCGAAGGTCGCGTCGTTGAACCCGCCCGCCGCAAATAGCGGCCCCAGGCCCACAGCAACAAAGGCCGCGTAGAGCAGGGCAAAGACGATGATGGTTCGCATATTCTGGCGCATCGGCGCCCCTTTCGACTCCCGGTTCGGATCGACCCTGGCAGACAAGGGTTCAGAAATGGTTGCCGCGCGACGACGCACCGCCGTTCACCCTCTTCCCCCTTGCGCCGCGCCGCGCGAGCGCCGATGTAGTCGCCTGGGCAAAAACAGATTTGACGAGAACATCCCACATGCATCCTCTTGCCGGTAACATGACTCCTGACGGTTTTACGCGCGATCCCGTCACCAACGCGCTGGTTCCGATCGTCATCGAACAGTCGAGCCGCGGCGAGCGCAGCTTCGATATCTACTCGCGCCTGTTGCGCGAGCGGATCGTGTTCATCACCGGCGGTGTCGAGGATCACATGGCCTCGCTGATTACCGCCCAGCTGCTCTTCCTCGAGTCCGAGAACCCGAAGAAGGACATCTGGATGTACATCAACTCCCCGGGTGGCGTGGTGACCGCCGGCATGGCGATCCACGACACGATGCAGTATATCCGTCCGCGCGTCGGCACGGTGTGCATCGGCCAGGCCGCGTCGATGGGCAGCTTCCTGCTCGCCGCAGGTGAACCGGGGCTGCGCGTCGCGCTGACCAACGCACGCATCATGATCCACCAGCCCTCGGGCGGGGCGCAGGGCATGGCGTCGGACATCCAGATCCAGGCCAAGGAAATCCAGCGCATCAAGGATCGGATGAACGCGCTGTACGTCAAGTACACCGGCCAGCCGCTTGAACGGATCGAATCGGCAATGGATCGCGACACCTTCCTTGAAGCCGATGAGGCCAAGGCGTTCGGTTTGGTCGACGAAGTGTATGAAAAGCGCCCGCAGCCGACTGACACCGACGGCGCGGCGTCTTAATCTGACGCTCACCCTTGCCGGTTTATAGGGCGAATTTGATTTGCCGGGCGTTTTCCCGGCTGTAGGATGCCGGGCTGCGTAATCGGTCCGGCACGCAAAGGAAGACTGAATGACGAAGCTAAGCGGCGGCGATTCCAAAAGCACGCTTTACTGCTCGTTCTGCGGCAAGTCGCAGCATGAGGTGCGCAAGCTGATCGCCGGACCGACCGTGTTCATCTGCGACGAATGCGTCGAACTGTGCAACGACATCATTCGCGAAGAAACCAAGTCGGCGCTGGTCAGCAAGAAGGACGGTGGCGTCCCGACGCCGCAGGAAATCTGCGACGTGCTGGACGATTATGTCATCGGTCAGAAGCAGGCGAAGCGCGTCCTGTCGGTCGCTGTGCACAACCATTACAAGCGGCTCAACCACGGTGCCAAGGGCGCCGATGTCGAGCTCGCCAAGTCGAACATCCTGCTCGTTGGTCCCACCGGCTGCGGCAAGACGCTGCTCGCGCAGACGCTGGCGCGCATTCTCGACGTGCCGTTCACGATGGCCGATGCGACCACGCTGACCGAAGCCGGTTATGTGGGCGAGGATGTCGAGAACATCATCCTCAAGCTGCTCCAGGCGTCGGACTACAATGTCGAGCGGGCGCAGCGCGGCATCGTGTACATCGACGAGATCGACAAGATCAGCCGCAAGGCCGAGAACCCGTCGATCACGCGCGACGTGTCGGGCGAGGGCGTGCAGC
Source organism: Sphingomonas sp. J344 (assembly GCF_024700005.1). Lineage (NCBI taxonomy): Bacteria > Pseudomonadati > Pseudomonadota > Alphaproteobacteria > Sphingomonadales > Sphingomonadaceae > Sphingomonas > Sphingomonas sp. J344. Next base: position 147,759 of record NZ_JAJONB010000002.1, read on the forward strand.
AGGCGCTGCTCAAACTGATGGAAGGCACCACCGCGAGCGTTCCGCCGCAGGGCGGGCGCAAGCACCCGCAGCAGGAGTTCCTTGCAGGTCGACACGACCAACATCCTGTTCATTTGCGGCGGCGCGTTCAGCGGCCTCGAAAAGATCATCGGCGATCGCCTTCAGGGCAAGTCGATCGGCTTCGGCGCCTATGTCGCCGCGCCGGAAGAACGCCGCACCGGTGAGACGCTGCGCCAGACCGAGCCGGAGGATCTGCTCAAATTTGGCCTGATCCCCGAATTCGTCGGCCGCTTGCCCGTCGTCGCGACGCTTGAGGATCTCGACGTCGATGCGTTGATCAAGATCCTGACCGAGCCCAAGAACGCTCTGGTGAAACAGTATCAGAAGCTGTTTGAGATGGAGAACAGGAAGCTGTCCTTCACTGACGATGCGCTGGTCTCGATTTCCAAGAAGGCGATCGAACGCAAGACCGGCGCGCGCGGTCTGCGCTCGATCCTGGAGGGCATCTTGCTCGACACCATGTTCGACCTGCCCGGCATGGACGGGGTGGACGAGGTAATGATCGACAAGGACGTGGTCGCCGGATCGAAGGATCCGATCCGCGTCTATGCCACCGAGAAGAAAAAGGCCGGCGACGCCGCCTGACCGCGGGACGGCCAGATAATCGGACGGGCGTCGGGCAACCGGCGCCCGTTTCGCTTTGCGGGACACGCCCCATCGCCCGCCCGCAACCGTCCACAGGTTTAACCATGGTCGTTTTCCGCTGCTTAACCCGTCCTAACGATTTCTTCCGCGCGATATCGGGAATCTACGGGAGGCTTATTTGCGGTTCTATCAGGCGACGCGCTTCCTGTTCCCTTCCAGCTTGCGGCTGCGCATGTTCGCCATCTGCTTCATCGGTACGCACATCCCGCTGCTGAGCTTTGCCGGGTGGCAGTTCGTGAGGGACAAGACCGACTGGTCGGATCTCGGCATCGTGCTCGGCGCGACGTTGATCGGCACTGTGTTCACCCTGCTCGGCATCGACGCGCTGCTCGCTCCGGTGCGCGCGGCGACGCGGGCGGTCCAATCGCTCGAACGCGAACAGGCTGAGGCGCTGGAGTCGGTCAAGGACGGCGACATGCTGGCCGAATTGTTGATCGGCGTGACCCGCGCGAGCGAGGCGACCAAGGTCCGCATCGCGGCGCTCGACATGGCGGCGCATCGCGATCCCCTGACCGGACTGCTCAACCGTCGCGGGTTCCTTGTCCGTGCCGAGGCGGCGGGCGACGGGTCGATCGCGTTGCTCGACCTCGACCGGTTCAAGTCGATCAATGACCAGTTCGGGCACGACGCGGGCGACGAGATTCTCCAGGACTTCGCCGCATTCTTGGCGCGCGGCGTGCGCCGCACCGACTGCGTCGGGCGCTGGGGCGGCGAGGAATTTGCGGTCCTGTTCCCCGATACGGATGAAGGCGAGGCCGCAGCGGTGCTCCGCCGCCTGGCGCGCAGGCTGGCCAACGGACTGATCGAACGCCCGGATGGCATACCCGTCACCTGCTCGGGCGGTGTGGTCGCCATCGAGGGAGAACCGATGCCGCTTGCCATGGCCCGCGCCGACGCGGCGCTCTACGCAGCAAAGCGATCGGGCCGCAACCAGCTCCGTGTCGGCGACGCGCATGCGTTGGTGGAATAGCGCCTAGGGCCGCGCCTGCATTGCCTCGATCGCGGGACTGCGGCGCAGGATGCGCGCCATCGGATCGACTACGACATGTGCGCCTGCAGGGACCGTAAGCGTCGCGCGTCCTTCATCCATCGCGACCTTTCGTACGACGCCATCGACCTGAACATCGACGGGAAGAGGGAACGGGACTCCCCGGGGCGTTTTCCATTCGAGCGTCAGCCGGTCGCCCTCGCGGGTTTCGACGAGATGAGGCAGCGCGGCCGAGCGTAGATAGACCGCGTAGAACCACTCCAGATCCTGCCCGGCCGCCGCGCTCATCACCGCCTCAAACTCGCCAGTTGTCGTAAAGCGCGGCTTGAAATTACCCGGTTTCGGGTCCGGGCGGCCATAGACCAGCCGGGTCGTCGCATCGAAAAACGCCTTGTCCCCGATCAGATAGCGCAGCGTGTGGAGCACCCACGCGCCCTTATAATAGATATCCTGCCCCGGCCCGCCCTTTTCGAGCTGGTAGACCTCGTCCGAGGTGCGCGAGCGTCCGGACACCAAAGGCTGGCGGTTGATGATGTTCTTGCGCTGCTCCGCCATCATCGCGGCATAGCGCGCTTCACCCTCGCGCCACTGACCGTAGAGCGGCTGCATATATTGGCCATAGCCCTCATGCAGCCAGAAATCGTCCCAGTCGGCGGCGGTCATCTGGTTGCCGAACCATTCATGCGCCAGCTCGTGGTGGAACAGCCAGTCGAACCCGGTCTCGTCCTTCTTATAGTTATTGCCGTACGCGTTGACCGTCTGATGCTCCATGCCGAGATGCGGCGTCTCGACTACCCCCAGCTTCTCGTGCGCGAAGGGGAAGGGGCCAATCATGGTCTCGAAGAAGTCGAGCGTGGGGGGCAAACTCCGCGAACAGGCCGGCTGCCTGCTTGTCCTTGCCCGCCAGGTGCCAGAAATGCAGCGGCACCTTGTTCCCGAACCTGCTGGCATAGCTGCCCTTGATCTCGCGATACGGGCCGATGTTGATCGCGACGAGATAGGGATTGATGTTCTTCGCGACCCACCGCCATTCCGAATAGCCGTGGAGCGCAGGCGTCGCGGTCTCGAGCTTGCCGTTGGCGATCGCCGCCAGTCCACTCCTCACGCCGATCGAGATGCGGATTTCCGGAATCTCGCCTGCCGGGAAATCGAGACACGGCCAGAACAGGTCGCAGCCATAGCCCTGTGCCGTCGTGGCGACCCATGGCTTGCCCTGCCAGCTCGACCAGACGAATCCGTCATCCCACGGCGCATTCACCGCTTCGTGGGGGCGACCCGCATATTCGATCTTGGCTGTGACCCTGCCACCGGCTGCCACGGGCCTCGGAAGGTCGATGATCAGCCGCCCCTCCGGATTGCGCCAGCTATCAGGGCGGAGCTTCAAACCATCGATCTGGATCTCGGAAACGTGAAAATTCTTGTCGAGGTCGATCAGAAGACGCGTCTGGCGCGCGCTGGTGGTTAACCGCAGCGTGGCCGTGCCTGACAGATATTTTCGCTCAGGCGAGATGCGCAACTGAAGATCGACATGCTCCAGCCGCAACGCCGCCCGCTCGGGCTCGATCTCCCCGCCCGATCGCTCGGTCAGCGCGGTGATCGGCGGCTCGCCCTTTTGCGCCAGCGCGGGGGCGGGAAAGGCGCTGAGCGCGAGCGCGGCAAACACTGCATTGATGCGATGCCCACGATCCCCATATAGTTGGACGAATCCGCCCCGTGATGGCGGCACCGGAGTATCCATGAAGTCTTCCTATCCAGTCCTGGCGCTGCGCGACATCGTCGTGTTCCCGCACATGATCGTGCCGCTGTTCGTCGGTCGCGACAAGTCGGTCGCCGCGCTTGAGGCCGCGATGGCGGACGACAAGGAAATTTTCCTCGTCGCCCAGCTTGATCCCGCCAATGACGATCCCGGTCGCGACGACCTGTACGATATCGGCGTGTCGGCCGAGGTGATGCAGCTGCTCAAGCTGCCCGACGGCACCGTGCGCGTGCTGGTCGCGGGGAAGGAGCGCGGTCGACTGGAGACGATGGCCGAGAAGGACGGTTACCTGACCGCGACCGTTTCGCCGGTCGAAGACAAGCCGGCAGCGGGAACCGAGACCCAGGCGCTGATGCGGTCGGTGGTCGAGCAGTTCGAGAATTATGCCAAGCTCAACCGCAAGCTGCCCGCCGAGACGGCAGTCCAGCTGGGCGAGATCGACGAAGCCTCGCGCCTCGCCGACGCGGTCGCGGGCAATATCGCGGTCAAGGTCGCCGACAAGCAGAGCCTGCTGGTCGAGGACGATCCCCAGAAGCGCCTCGAAATGGTGTTCGCCTTCATGGAGGGTGAGCTGGGCGTGCTGCAGGTCGAGAAGAAGATCCGCTCGCGCGTGAAGCGCCAGATGGAGAAGACCCAGCGCGAATATTACCTCAACGAGCAGCTGAAGGCGATCCAGCGCGAGTTGGGCAATGAGGGCGAGGAGGGCGAGGGCGACGAGATCGCCGAGCTGACCCAGAAAATCGCGACGCTCAAGCTCAGCAAGGAAGCGCGCGCGAAGGCGCAGGGCGAGCTCAAGAAGCTCAAGACCATGGCCCCGATGAGCGCCGAGGCGACCGTCGTGCGCAACTATCTCGATGTGCTGCTCGGCCTGCCCTGGGGCAAGAAGTCCAAGCTGAAGAAGGATCTGGTCGAGGCCGAAGCGGTGCTCGACGCGGACCATTACGGGCTGGAGAAGGTCAAGGACCGCATCGTCGAATATCTCGCGGTGCAGGCGCGCACCAACAAGCTCAAGGGGCCGATCCTGTGCCTCGTCGGTCCTCCCGGCGTCGGCAAGACCAGCCTTGGGAAGTCGATAGCAAAGGCGACCGGGCGTGAATTCATCCGTCAGTCGCTGGGTGGCGTGCGCGACGAGGCCGAGATTTGCGGCCACCGCCGCACCTATATCGGCTCGCTGCCGGGCAAGATCGTCACCAACCTGAAAAAGGCGGGCACCAGCAATCCGCTGTTCCTGCTCGACGAGATCGACAAGCTGGGCCAGGATTTCCGCGGCGATCCGGCCTCGGCTCTGCTCGAGGTGCTCGACCCTGAACAGAACAGCAAGTTCAACGACCATTATCTGGAGATCGACGTCGATCTTTCGGACATCATGTTCGTGACCACCGCCAACTCGTTGAATTTGCCCCAGCCGCTGCTCGACCGCATGGAGATCATCCGGCTCGAAGGCTATACCGAGGACGAGAAGGTCGAGATCGCCAAGGGCCATCTGCTGGCGAAGCAGATCGAGGCGCACGGGCTGAAGGATGACGAGTTCGAACTGACCGAGGACGGGCTGCGCGATCTGATCCGTTATTATACCCGCGAGGCGGGTGTCCGCACGCTGGAGCGTGAGATTGCCAAGCTCGCGCGCAAGGCGCTGCGCCGCATTCTCGAGGGCAAGGTCGAGCGGGTCCGCGTAACCCCCGAAAATCTTCACGAGTTCGCCGGCGTGCGGAAGTTCCGCTTCGGCATCGGCGAGGAAGAACATCAGATCGGCGCAGTCACCGGGCTTGCCTGGACCGAGGTTGGTGGTGAGCTGCTGACGATCGAGAGCGTCACCGTGCCCGGCAAGGGCGCGATCAAGACGACCGGCAAGATTGGCGACGTGATGAAGGAAAGCGTCGAGGCGGCGTTCAGCTTCATTCGTGCGCGCAGCCCCAGCTATGGGATCAAGCCGAGCATCTTTGCGCGCAAGGACATCCATGTCCATCTGCCCGAAGGGGCGGTGCCCAAGGACGGGCCATCGGCCGGCATCGGTCTGGTCACCTCGATCGTGTCGACCCTGACAGGGGTGCCCGTGCGCAAGGATGTCGCGATGACCGGCGAAGTGACGCTGCGCGGCCGCGTGCTGCCGATCGGCGGCCTGAAGGAAAAGCTGCTCGCCGCGCTTCGCGGTGGCATCGAAACGGTGCTAATCCCGCAGGAGAATGAAAAGGATCTGGCGGAGATTCCGGCGAATATCCGCGAAGGGCTCAAGATCATTCCCGTCGCTCATGTCGAGGAGGTGCTGAAGCTCGCGTTGACCGAGCCTTTGGCGGCGATCGAATGGAGCGAGGCGGACGAACTGGCGGTTCAGCCGCCCGCTGCGACCCCCGACGCGCTCCGCCATTGATGGTTGAGCGCTGGTAAAGCTACTTTTTCCTGCGCTTTCCCGTTCATTGCGCCGCTTTCCGCTTTACAGCGGGGCACGGACACGTTTTGCTGTTCCACCGGCGTCTCGACGCCGAACGCATTCTGGTACACGCCTATCAAGAAAAGCAGGGGTTCAAAGGGCATGAACAAACAGGAACTGATCGCCACGGTTGCCGACACCGCGGGTCTCAGCAAGGGGGATTCCAGCAAGGCGGTTGAGGCCGTGTTCGACGCGGTCACCGCGGCGCTCAAGAAGGGCGACGAAGTCCGCCTCGTCGGGTTCGGAACCTTCTCGGTTTCGAAGCGCAAGGCATCGACCGGTCGCAACCCGCGCACCGGCGAACCGATGACGATCAAGGCGTCGTCGCAGCCCAAGTTCAAGGCCGGAAAGGGCCTCAAGGACGCGGTCAACTAAAAGGGGGTACGGGGCTGGACAAGCTGGCTCCGTCACCTTAGAGGCTCCGCTCCCCGGACCAGTTCGGGGAGTTCCGATCCGTCGGAGCCGCTGGCGAGACCCTAAACGGGGCAATCCGGCATCGGGCGCGTAGCTCAGTGGTAGAGCACTGTGTTCACACCGCAGGGGTCGCTGGTTCAATCCCAGCCGCGCCCACCATAACCAAAGGCCCGTCGGCACTGCCGGCGGGCCTTTTGCTTTGGGCGCTTCCTACGCTGTTGCGTAGCAGCAACATTCGGAATGCCATCGCACTCCTGTCTGGCCCCGACGTCACGGCAATGCTTCCGGCACGATGTTACGACCGTCGGAACTATCGTTATTTATCATATGCCTAGATTGCATCGCCCGGCGCGTCCGTCACACGTCTGTAACGCGATTCACAAAAGCGTCATCGCACCGTCACCGAAGTTTCTCCCGAATCCCATCCCACCGTCACGGACGCCGCCTAGCGCGACACTCGTGATCGGCAGGGGGACTGTTCCGAGTCGATCCAGGGCGCTCGCCCACATCCTGCAAACCGGGATCGACCGGAACGGAGAATTTCATGGCCGACTTCAAGCGTATCAGCCTCATCCTGATGACCAGCGTTGCGGGCGCCACGCTCGCCGCTTGCGACGGTGCATCCAGCGTTGCCTCGCCCGGCGAAGGCGTGATCGTCGTCCCGGCACCGGCTCCTGCGCCCGCCCCGTCGCCGACCCCGTCGCCAACCCCGACCCCCGGAACCCCGGCGGCCAGCTGCCCCACCGGCACCACCGATGCCGGCATCGTCGGCAGCTTCCGTGGATGCCGCATCCCGTCGCTCATCACCACCGCCGTGACGCTCCAGAAGCTTCCGGGCGTGGCCTATGAAATGAACGGCCGCGTCGATGTTGGCGTCGACCGTGGCGGCGCGGGCACCGGCGGCACCGCCGCCAGCCTGACGATCCAGCCGGGCGTGATCGTCTATGCCAACACGACAAATGCGGACAACGACTTCCTGGTCGTCAATCGCGGCTCGACGATCAACGCCGAAGGCACCGCGAGCCAGCCGATCATCTTCACCGCGCAGCAGAATTTGACCGGCGGCGTCACCGACGAATCGCAGGGCCTGTGGGGCGGCATCATCCTCGCCGGTCGCGCGCCGATCTCGAACTGCAACCTCGCCGGCGTGACCGGCGGTGCAGTGAACTGCGAGAACGTTGTCGAGGGCACCGGCAATGCGCTGTATGGCGGCGCGACCGCAGGCGACAATTCTGGCGTGCTCCGCTACGTTCAGGTGCGCTACTCGGGGACGGTTATCAGCCCGAACAACGAGCTGCAGGGCATCACCACCGGCGGCGTCGGCAGCGGCACCCGCATCGAATATGTCCAGATCCACAACAGCTCGGACGACGGCATCGAAATTTTTGGCGGCACGCACAACGCACGTTACCTCGTGGTGACCGGTGCCGATGATGACAGCATCGACACGGATGTGGGCTGGAAGGGATTCATCCAGTTCGCGATCGCGATCCAGAAGCCCAGCAACACCCAGTCCGACAATTATGTGATGGAGATCGACTCCAACAACAACGAAGACGCGCTGCCGCGCCAGAATGGCCGCATCGCGAACTTCACCTTTGTGCACACCAGCACCGGCACGAACGCCGGCCTGCGTCTGCGCGGCGGTGCCGACTTCACCTTCGTCAACGGCATCTTCGTATCGGGTCGCCCCTGCCTCAACGTGGTGGCCGGGACCACCGACAATGGCGGCAAGTCGACGATCCGCGCGGCCAATGCGGCGCTCGACGAGGCCGGTCCCCCCGTGTTCCGTTCCAACTACTTCGCCTGCACCGGCGGGCTCTCCACCGAAACCGCGCAGAATAGCGTCACGGTGACGAACGCGGAGCAGGAAGCGCTGGTCGACGCGGGCACCAATAATGTGAAGGCAGGTACTGCCGCCAACGCGCTGACCTCGGGCTATCTGCCCGGCACCGGCGCTGCCGGCGTCACCGCCTACAACGCCGCGCTGCTCAACCCGGCGGGCACGTCCTTCCTGGTCACCACCAGCTATATCGGCGCGATCAGCGGGCCGAGCGACACCTGGTACCAGGGTTGGACCTGCAACTCGAACCGCGCGAATTTCGGCGCGGCGGGCAGCGCCTGCACCACCGTCCCGGTCACCTGACCCCCGCGTGACCGATCACCGGAACCGGCGGAAAAGGGGCCGCCGGTTCCGGCTTTCCTTGGCGGGATCTCTGCGAACGCCAGCCTCAGAAAACGGACGTCCACAGATGAAAAAGAGCACCGCATTCGGAAGTCTGCTGCTTCTGACCTCGCAACTCGTCGCGCCGCACGCGCTGGCTCAGGCGGCACAGGATGCGACCGCAGAGGCCTCTTCGCAGGAGGCCGAGGCTCCGCAGGCGACCGAGGAAGAGGTCGAGATCTCTGCCCCCGGTGCCGGCGACACCAGTGATGAGATCGTGGTGATCGGGCGCAACATCCCCAATGTCATCAGGGCGACCCCGCAGGTCGTGTCCGTGCTGTCGAGTGCGGATATCGCACGATCGGGTGAGGGCGACATTGCCGGCGCGCTAACCCGCGTGACGGGCCTCAGCGTCGTCGGTAATGGCTTCGTGTTTGTGCGTGGCCTGGGCGATCGCTACTCCTCCTCGCTGCTCAACGGCCTGCCTTTGCCCAGCCCTGAGCCGCTGCGCCGCGTCGTGCCGCTCGACCTGTTCCCGACCAATATCGTGGGGTCGGCGCTGGTCCAGAAAAGCTACTCGGCGAATTATCCGGGCGAATTCGGTGGCGGTGCGATCAACATCACCACCCGCGCCGCGCCGCGCGACGGATTCTTCGAGATCGAGGGGTCGATCGGGTTCGACACCGCAACCACCAGCGAGCTTGGCTATACCTATGACGGTGGCAGCCATGACGTCTTCGGCTATGACGATGGCGAGCGCAGCGTCCCGGCCTTTATCCGTGCGGCAGGCGAAAACGGCACGTCGGTCACCGACGCCGCCCAGTTGATGCAATTGTCGAACGCGCCGACGACGGTGGTGTTCGAGAACAACCACATCCCGGCCAACTGGTCGGTCGGCACCAGCTTTGCCAAGACGTTCGACACCGGCAATTTCCGCATTGGACTGATCGGGTCGGCTGGTCTGTCGAACAGCTGGCAGACCCGCGCGCAGAAGCAGCAGGTCGCGATCGGTGCCGACGGCGGCCTTGCCAGCGACTATAATCAGGTGACCACCGACAATCGCATCATCGCCAACGGCCTGTTGGGCATTGGTGTCGAGAGCGGCGAGCATCTGCTCCGCTTCACGAATGTCTATATCCATGACACGCTGAAACAGGCGATCATCGGCCTGGGCGATGAAGAGAATTTCGAATCCCCGGTCAGTTCGGCGTGCCGTCCTTCGCGACCCAGAACACCAACTGGTTTGAGCGCCAGCTGTTCACCAGCCAGGTCGTCGCCGAGCTGGATTTCGGCGCCGTCGATCTCGACCTGCGCGGCGCCTATGCCAATACCAAGCGCAAGGCTCCATATGAGCGCGCCTTCCGCTATGTGTGGGATCCGGTTGTCGCCGACTATACCAACGCGCTCAGCGCGCCCAGCTCGGCGACGATCGCGTTCAGCGACCTGAACGAGGATCTGTGGACCGGTGCGGCGGATATTGCCTATGAGTTCGATGCCGCGCGGCCGATCACGCTTTCGGCGGGCTATGCCTATTCGGACACCACTCGCCAGTCCTATCGCTATTTCTTCCGCTTCGTCGGTCCGAACAACGGCCCGGTGAACCAGACGGTGGCACAGCAGCGGCCCGACTATCTGCTCTCGGACTATAATCTCCAGACCTATGGCATCACGCTGCGCAACGAGTCCACGGGCACCGGCGCGGCGGCCTATGATGCGTCGCTCGAAGTCCATGCCGGCTATGTACAGGGCGAGGCGGAGCTGCTCGACGGGCTGCGCGCATCGGTAGGTGTCCGGTACGAGACTGCGAAGCAGCGCGTGCTTTCAACCGGGGCAGTGGCCGGGACCAGCCTCGACAATGACTATTGGCTCCCTGCAGCTACGGTCACCTGGAATTTCGCCCCGGACATGCAGCTGCGCGTCCACGGCTCGAAGACGATCGCCCGCCCGCAGTTTCGCGAGCTCGCGCCGCAGCTCTATCAGGATTTCGAAAGCAGCCGCCAGTTCCTGGGCAACCCGCTGCTGATCGACTCGCAGCTCTACAATGCCGAGGCACGCTACGAGTGGTTCTTCGCGCGTGACCAGCGGATCACGCTGGCCGGCTTCTTCAAAAAGATCGACAACCCGATCGAGGCGGTTGCATTTGTCGCGGGCGGGTCGACCTCGCTCCAGACCGGCTTCTCGAACGCACCCAGCGCCAAGCTGTGGGGTGGAGAGATCGAGGCGCAGAAGCATATCGCGCTCGACACGCTCGGCGGCGACTTCTTCGCGACGAAGCGGCTCGTGCTGATCGGCAACTATACATACACCAAGTCGCAGATCGAATCGGGCAACCAGCTGGTGCCCAGCCCGATCCTCGGTGCCCCGGCGGTCCAGTCATCATTGTTGTTCGATGACGGCGCGCCGCTGGTCGGTCAGTCGGACCATCTGGTCAATTTTCAGATCGGGTTCGAGGACACCGCTTCGCTGTCGCAGCTGACGGTCCTGTTCAACTATGCCAGCGAGCGCGTCACCAACCGCGGTCCGGTGGTCGAGGGTGTGCGCCTGCCCGACATTGTCGAAAAGCCGGGCCTGACCATCGACCTGGTCGCGCGTCAGGGCTTTGAGCTTGCGGGCGCGGAGTTCGAACTGAAGTTCGAGGGCCGCAATCTGACCAAGACGCGCTATCAGGAATATCAGACCTTCCCGGATGATGTCCGCGTCGACACCAACACCTATGACGTCGGCCGGAAATTCTCGCTGAGCCTCAGCGCGAAGTTCTGATCGCGCCTTCAAGCCCCTCCCCTTCAGGGGAGGGGTTGGGAGTGGGGCGGTGAAATCTCATCGAGACCGACCGCCCAGAGGATAGGCCCCACCCCCAACCCCTCTCCTAAAGGGGAGGGGCTTGGAATAGCCTCACCCCCAGGGCCGCTCGCGAAACCATTTGGTGATGACGTATTTTGTCCCCGCGCGCACCTTCATCGCGTGGTGAAGCGTCGAGGGATTTGGCGTACCATCGGACCGCAAGTTGCTCCACGCGAGCAGCTTGCCCGGCTCCGGCTGGACCAGCTTGTCGATCGCCTTGAACCGCGTCGCGCCGCCCGCATCGACAGCATTCAGGTAGATCATCACCGTCCAGGTCCGCTGCCCCGATACCGCGCAGAATTTCTCGAAGTCGACGCCGGTCGGCTCGAAATAGTCGGTATGCGCCTTGAACTCCTGCCCGACGGCGTAGCGCTGTCCCTGCAGCGGCTCGCCATGCGCGGGATCGAGGCCGATAAAGTTGCAGATCAACGCGTCGAGCCGCTGCGCCGCAACGCTGTCCGCCGGCAGGTCGCACGTCTCGCTGGTCCGGAAGACGTCGTCGCCATTATAGTCGGAGACGAGTGAAGGCCGCCGGTCGCGATCGATCATCTCCATCAACTCGGTACAGAAATCGCGATCGATAAACTCCTTGCGAATGAACAAGGTAAGCTTGGGTGTCGGTACCCTTTGCACGCCCGGGCGCGCGGTCAGGCGGTCGATCACGGGCTCGATCGGAAACCCGGCGGCGGAAGAGACGGCGATCATGCGGCGCTTCTGCCAGAAGAAAAACACCGCATCCATAGTGCGTGGGTGACTTAAAATCGTCACCGAAACGCAGGCATAATGTCACAGACAAGCCATAGCGCGGCAACATGCGCGCCGCCGACACGCTCGATCAACTCGTCCACGCCGCGATCGATGCCGGAATCCCGGCGATCCATCTGATCCGCGAAGGCGACGGCGTCCGCATCCTCGTCCGCACGGTGTCCGGGCTCGCCCCTGTCCACAGTCTGGTCGCGAGCCCGGACTGGCTCGATTCCGCTCAGGCGCTTCCGCACGCAACGCGGCGCGGTGACCGGGTGGTGATCGATCTTGCCAGGCACGGATCGGGCGGGGGCGGCTTCGCCCAGCTCGGCATGCCCGGATCGATGCGCGCCGCGTTCGAGCGTGAAACAGCAGCTCCGGGCGGGGTGATCCTGATCGCGGCAGAGGATACCTCCGCGATGGCCGCGAGCATGGCCGCCTCCGTTCATGCTCCGGGCGAGCGGCATATTGTCGAGATCAGCGGGGACCGCGCCGATCTGGATGCCGCCGCACACATGGACTGCGACGCGATCCTGATCCGCGCGGGGGGACGATCGCACGCTGCTCTCCGCCGCCTTTGACCATGCCCAGCGCGGCGTGCGTATCGTCCTCGGCATCGATGCTCCCAACGTCATGGCGGCCATCGCACATCTGCGCGCAGCGCGGATGGAGCGGCATCTGCTTGCCTTTGCCCTGCGTGTCGCGATCGCGGTGCGGACGGAGCCGGGGCTGTGCGCAACCTGTCGTCATCCGGCTCAGGCTGCGGGTTCCGAATCGGCCTTGCTCGGCGTCGACCCGGGCACGGTGATCTACCGCGCCGCCGGGTGCGGTGCGTGCGACGGCACGGGCTTTTCCGGTCCGGTGACGCTGTTCGAGACCGTTGCGGTCGATCCGGGTCTGCGTCGTCTCCTCGCCGAGGGCGGCGATATAGCGATCCTGGCGCGCCATGCATTCATGCGCTCTGCGACACTGGCCGGATCGGCGCGCGCACTGGCGCGAGAGGGAAAGATCACCGCCGATGCAGCTATTCGCGTCGCACGCGCGGCGGGGGCTGCACCATCCATCGCGTCCGCGCATCCGCACCTGCTGATGGCGTGACCACGGGCGCTTGACGCTGATCGGGCGCGCGGGTAAGCGCGCCACTTCGCGGCGATCGTGGCGCAATTGGTTAGCGCACCGGCTTGTGATGCCGGGGGTTGCGGGTTCAAGTCCCGTCGGTCGCCCCATTTTCCCCTGGCTGACATTTTGGGCTGGCGCTCTGCCATGCGGAAGAATATTACGCGCGCTCGAAATATTCTTAGCCGACTGGAAGCGCCATGACTGCCGTGTGGGATCTGCCCGATTTCGACGCCCATGAGGGCGTTCACCTGATCACCGACCCGGCCAGCGGCCTGCGCGCGGTGATCGCGGTCCACTCGACCAATCTGGGCCCGGCGGCGGGCGGCGTGCGCTTCTGGCACTATGCCGATGGCAGTGCCGCGATCACCGATGCGCTCCGCCTGTCGCGGGGCATGAGCTTCAAGAATGCCATGGCCAGCTTGCCCTTGGGTGGCGGGAAGGGCGTCGTGCTTGCCCCCGAACCCGGTGCGACGATCAGCGAGGCGCAGCTCATCGCCTTTGGTGAAGCGGTCGAGTCGCTCGGCGGTCGCTACGTCACGGCCGAGGATGTCGGCATGTCCGAGGAGCGGATGAAGGTCATCGCGACCCGCACCCGCCATGTCTCCGGTCTGCCTGTTGCGGGCGGGGATGCGGGCGGCGATCCCGGCCCGTTCACCGCGCTCGGCATCTATCTCGGCGTCAAGGCGGCGGCGAAGCGCGCGCTGAGTGCCGAATCGATGGTCGGCGTGCATGTCGCGGTGCAGGGCGTGGGCAGCGTCGGCGGCGGCCTCGCCCGCCGTCTCGCCGCCGATGGCGCCAAGCTGACGCTGGCCGATGTCAACACCGACAAGGCACGGGCGCTCGCCGCCGAACTGGGGGCGGACGTCGTCGCGGCGGACGCGATCGCTACGGTCGAGGCAGAGGTGTTCAGCCCCAATGCCCTCGGCGCGATCCTGACCGAGGACAGCATCGCCGCACTCCAGTGCAAGGTCGTCGCGGGCGGCGCAAACAACCAGTTGGCAAAGCAAGGCGACGGCGCACGCATCCACGCCCGCGGCATCCTCTACGCGCCCGATTACGTCATCAACGCGGGTGGCATCATCAATGTCGGCCTCGAATATCTCGGCCATGGCGACCGCGCCGAAGTGGAAGCGCGCATCGCGAAAATCCCCGATCGCCTCAACGAAGTGTGGGACGAAAGCGCCCGCACCGGCGACCCGGCGAGCGAGGTCGCCGACCGTATCGCGATGCGGCTGATCGGGCGGGGCTAGGGTCCAGCATGCGCACCGTCTTCGGCGATGCCAGTGTGCGTCTCTATTACCTGAGTGAGCAGGATGCCGCAGCTGAGACGCTGTTCTATGGCCCGCTCAGCGAGGCACTCGCAATTGCGAGCCAGCAATCGGAGGACGTCCAGGCCGGCTTGTGGCTTGCGACCGAGAACGACGTCGTTCCCTATCTCGATATAAGCGACGACTAGACTGGCGGAAAAAATGGCGGAGAGAGTGGGATTCGAACCCACGGTAGGCTTGCACCTACGGCGGTTTTCAAGACCGCTGCCTTAAACCACTCGGCCATCTCTCCGCGCGGCTTGCGCCTTAGGCTGTTCGGCGCGTTTTCCGCAAGAGGCCACAAATTCCCGCGCCAAGGGGGTTCATGCCCGCCGCGCCCTGTGGCAGAGAATGTCCATGCGGGATTTCACAGGCCATGTACGGCGCTTCATCTTGGTCGGAACGGCAGTCTTGGCGCTCGGCGTCGGCGGCGCGCCTGCGGTGGCTCAGGACGAGGCGGGGTTTCAGGCCTATATCAATGGCCCGCTGCGCGAACAGGCGCTGCGCGAAGGGGTGAGTGCGCGGACGCTCGACGCGGTGCTGCCGTCGCTCACCTATAATCCGCGCGTGGTCGAGCTCGATCGCGACCAGCCGGGTGGCACCTCGACCGGACCGATCCCCAATTTCGCGCCGTACAAGGCGCGCCATGTCGATGCCGCGCGGATCAATCGCGGTCGCGAGACCTATCGTCGCCTCCGTGCGAAGCTGGAACGGGTCGAGCGTGAGACCGGGGTGCCAGAATCGATCATGGTCGCGATCTTCGGGCATGAGACCAATTATGGCAGCTACACCGGCAATTTCGATCTGCCGCGCAGCCTCGCGACTCTCGCCTATGAAGGCCGCCGACGCACGCTGTTCGCGGGCGAGTTCATCGCGACGATGAAGATGGTCGACCGTGGCGTCCCGCGTGAGCAGCTCAAGGGCAGCTGGGCGGGGGCATTCGGCTATCCGCAATTCCTCCCCTCGGTCTATCTGCGTCTGGCGCGCGATGGCGATGGCGATGGCGTCGCGAACATCTGGTCGAACGAGGCGGATACGCTGGCGTCGATCGCCAACTACTTCGTTGCATCAGGCTGGCGTCCTGGTCAGCCCTGGGGCGTCGCGGTCAATGTGCCGTCGGGCCTCAACCGCGCGGCACTTGTCAACCGCACGGTCCCGACGCGCTGCACGCGCGTGTTCGAGCGGCATTCGCAATGGCGGACAATGGCCGAATGGCGCGCGCTGGGCGTGGTTCCTCAATCGGGGCGCTGGCCCGCCGATCATGTTCAGGCGACGCTGCTCGAGCCGGACGGGCCGGGCAAGACCGCCTATCTGCTCACCGGCAATTACCGCGTGATCCTCGATTACAACTGCTCGAATTTCTATGCGCTTTCGGTGGGGCTGCTGGCCGATGAAGTCGAACATTAGTGTCGTCGCCGCCTGCGCCCTGCTTGGTGCGTGCGGCTTCGGCGGGGGCGACGATCTGGAGGAGCTGCCGCCGGCACCCGCCGCGCCGCAGGTCGAGGCTCCGGCTGCGCCCGGTGCGGGCTATGCCGCCCCGGAGGGCAGCCCCGACACCGGTCAAGGCCCTCAGGGCAGCTCGCGCCTGCGCCCCGGCGAGGAACGCTATGACCGCGTCGGCTATGCTGGTTATGCCGGCGCAGGGGGAGGGGGTGTTCGCGCTCAGTTCGGTCCTGCCGCAGGGCAGCCACGCCGAAGTGACCGCGCTCGACAGCGGCAAGACGATCCTGATCCTGATCCGTGGGCAGGGCAGCGGGCTGATCGACCTGTCGGCCGGTGCCGCGCGCCAGCTGGGCGTCACCGGCAACCCGCCGGTCCGCGTTCGCCGCGTCAGCGTGACCGGACAGGATGCGACACTGCTCGCTGCGGGACAGGCCGCGCCGATGCGCGCCGATGCGCCGCAAGCCCTGCTCGCCGGTCTGCGCCGCCGCTTGGGCGACACGCCGCGCGAGCCGGTGGCGACGCCCACCGAGCGTCCGACCCGTCCCGCAACCCGCCCGACGCCGCGCCCCACGCAAGCCGCCACCCGCGGCCTGTTCGTGCAGGTCGCCGCTCTCTCCAGCGCGGCCCGCGCCCGCGCGCTCGCCGATGAGCTGGGCGGCATCGTCCGCCCCGGCGGTGGCGTGTATCGCGTTCAGCTCGGTCCCTATCCCAACAGCAGCGCCGCCGAACGCGCGCGTGCGGATGTCGCGCGGCGCGGCTATGGCGATGCGCGCATCATCTCGATTCCCTGACCCTCAAGCCCTGGACCGTGCATCACCCATGAAGAAGTTCCTCCTCGCCGCCACCGCCGTCTCGCTCGCCTTCGCGCCCGCCACCGCGCAGACGCCGCCGTTCGAGACCGCCGCGCCGGTCGCCTATCTTGAGGATCTGTCGTCGGGCGCGGTGCTCTATTCCAAGGACGCCGACCGCCCGATGCCTCCTGCGTCGATGGCGAAGATGATGACCGCCTATGTCGCGTTCGACCTGATCAAGCAGGGCAAGCTGAAGCTGAGCGATATGGCCGATGTCCGCCCGGAAACGTGGCGGAAATGGCACGGTCCTTCAGCGGGTTCGACCATGTTCCTGTCACCGGGTCAGAAGGTCAGCGTCGAAAATCTGCTCAACGGCATCATCGTCGTGTCCGGCAATGATGCGTGCGTCGTGCTGGCAGAACATATCGCGGGGACCGAGGAAGCGTTCGTCAACCTGATGAACCAGAAGGCCAAGGAAATCGGCCTCACCGCCAGCCGCTTCGGCACCTCGATGGGCTGGCCCGATCAGGGGCGGACGGTGGTCACCGCACGCGATCTGGCCAAGCTCGCCAAGGCGACGATCAGCAACCATCCCGATCTCTACAAGCGCTTTTACCCCAAGCCGAGCTTCACCTTCGGTACCACCATGGGCGGCGCGCCGATCACTCAGGCGAACCGCGATCCGCTGCTCGGCCGGGTTCAGGGTGCCGATGGCCTGAAGACCGGCCATACCGAAGAGGCCGGCTATGGCTTCACCGGGTCCGCGGAACAGAATGGCCGCCGTCTGGTGATGGTCGTCGCGGGTCTCACCAGCTTCAACCAGCGCGCCGACGAATCGGTCAAGTTCATGGACTGGGGCTTCCGCGCCTGGTCGTCGCGCAAGCTGGTGACGAAGGGGCGCACGGTCGAGCAAGCACAGGTCCAGCTCGGCGACTCCTCGACCGTCGGCCTGGTCGCCCCGCGCGATCTTGCCATCGCGATCCCCTCGGGTGCCAACCCCGACCTGCGCGCCACCGTCGTCTATCAGGGTCCGATCAAGGCACCGATCAAGGCGGGGCAGCATATCGCCGACCTGGTCGTCACTTCGCCCGGCCTGCCCGAACAGCGCCTGCCACTGGTCGCCGCCGCCGATGTCGGTGAAGCCGGCTTCTTCGGTCGCATCTGGGCGGGCCTCATGTCGCTGTTCGGCGCGTGAGGGGCCGCTTCCTCAGCCTCGAAGGCGGGGAGGGCGCGGGCAAGTCGACCCAGGCGAAGCGGCTCGCCGCCGCGCTGGAGGCGCGCGGGGTGCATGTCGTGCTCACCCGCGAACCCGGCGGGACCGAGGGGGCGGAGGCGATCCGTGGCCTGTTGATGCAGGGTGCGGTCACCCGCTGGAGCGCGCATACCGAAACGCTGCTGTTCGCCGCCGCGCGCGCGGATCATGTCGAAAAGCTGATCCGCCCGGCGGTGGAGGCGGGCAGCTGGGTGGTGTGCGACCGCTATGTCGATTCGACCCGCGCCTATCAGGGCGCGCAGGATATCGACGACTCCGCGATCCTGGCGCTGCACGGCTTCGGGTCGAAGGGGCTGTTGCCCGACCGCACGCTCGTGCTCGACCTGCCCGATGGGGCGGGCCATGCCCGGTCGCTGGAGCGCGACGGAGGGGCGGCCGACCGCTTTGGCGCGCGCGGGCCGGACTTTCACATGGCGGTCGCCGCGCAGTTCCGCCGTATCGCCGCCGCCGAGCCGGATCGCGTGCGGCTGGTCGATGCCTCGGGCAGCATGGATGACGTCACGACGTCACTGATGGACGCGCTGTCCGACCTGCTGCCATGACGTCACCCGGCCCCAATGCCGCGGCAAAGGCCGCGTTTCGCGCCGCGATGTCGAGCGGGCAGTTGCATCATGCCTGGCTGATCGCGGGCGCCGAAGGGCTGGGCAAGGCCAGCTTCGCCCGCGCCGCCGCCGCGCGGCTGCTGGCCGAAGGGGCGGGACAGGTCCCGCCATCGGAGGACTTCGATCTCCCTGAGGATAACCCCACCCGCAAGCTGATCGAGTCGGGCGCGCACCCCGATTATCGCGCGCTGGTGCGCCTGCCCAAGGACGCCGACAAGCCGGGCGAGAATATCGCGCGGTCGATCACCATCGCCCAGGTCCGCGCGCTCAACCCGATGTTCGCGACCAAACCGAGCATGTCGAGCCGCCGCGTTATCGTGATCGACGCGATCGACGATGTCGAACGCCCGGGCGCTGCCAACGCACTGCTCAAGAATCTGGAGGAGCCCCCGGCGGGGACGATCTTCCTGCTGGTCAGTCACTCGCCGGGGCGCCTGCTCCCGACGATCCGCTCGCGCTGCCGCGTGCTGCGCTTCGACCCGCTGCCCGATAGCGATGTCGCGGCGGCCGTGCGCGCGGCGATGCCCGAGGCAAGCGCGGCCGAGGTCGATGCGCTAGTCCGCGCGGGGCAGGGCTCGCCCGGTCGGGCGCTCAGCTTCGCCGGGCTCGACCTTGCCTCGATCGACAGCGAAATGGCCGCGATTGCAGCGCGCGGCGACCCGGACAACGCCATCCGCGCGCGCCTCGCCCGCACGTTGGGTGCCAAAGCCGCGCAGCCACGCTACGAAGCATTCCTCGCCCGCGTACCCGCCTTCGCCCTCGCCGAAGCACGCGGGCGACAGGGTGCCGCGCTGGCCGAGGCGATTGCGGTCTATGAAGCCGCGTCACAACTCGGCCCCGTCGCGCTCGCCCAGTCGCTCGATGCCCAGGCGACGGTGTTCGAAATGGGCGGCATCCTCGCGCGATTGGCGAAGCGCTAGTCACCCTCACCCTTCCGGCGCTTCGCGCCTCCCTCCCTCTCCCATTGGGAGAGGGAATGATCGGGTGGACAGCGCCCCGCGCTGTCCAGGCCATGCGGGGCATGGCCGACCCGATCATCCCGCGAGCGCAGCGAGTGGGAAGGGTGAGGGTGATACTTCTCTAGCCGCCCGCATTGTTCTAGAGCGCCCCCATGTCCGAACCCTATTACATCACCACCGCGATCCATTACCCCAACGGCAAGCCGCATATCGGCCACGCCTATGAGATGATCGCCGCCGACGCGATCGCGCGGTTCCAGCGTCAGGCGGGGCGCGACGTGCGCTTCCAGACCGGCACCGACGAACATGGCCTGAAGATCGCCCAGACCGCGCGTGCCCGCGACCTCACCCCGCGCCAACTTGCCGACGAAATGTCAGCATATTTCAGCGATATGGCGAACGATCTGAACATTTCATATGATCGTTTCATCCGCACGGTGGACCCCGATCACTATGCTGCCAGCCAGGCGATCTGGGCCGCGATGGAGGCCAAGGACGACCTGTATCTCGACCGCTACGAGGGCTGGTATTCGGTCCGCGACGAAGCCTTTTACGAGGAAAAGGAACTGACCGAGGGGGAGGGCGGCGTCAAGCTGTCGCCGCAGGGTACCCCGGTCGAGTGGACCGCCGAGGAAACCTGGTTCTTCCGCCTGTCGAAGTATCAGCAGCCCTTACTCGACCTCTATGCGTCGCAGCCCGACTTCATCCGACCGGAACGCTCGCGCAACGAGGTGATGAAGTTCGTCGAGGGCGGTCTGGTCGACCTGTCGGTTTCGCGCACCAGCTTCGACTGGGGCGTGCCGGTGCCGGGATCGCCGGGACATGTAATGTATGTCTGGGTCGATGCACTGACCAACTACCTCACCGGCACCGGGTATCCCGATGCGAAGAGTGATCTGGCGCATTACTGGCCCGCCAATCTGCACCTGATCGGCAAGGACATTACCCGCTTCCACGCGGTCTACTGGCCCGCCTTCCTGATGTCGGCCGACATCCCGCTTCCGAAACAGGTCTTCGCCCACGGCTTCATCCTCAACCGCGGCGAGAAGATGTCGAAGTCCACGGGCAATGTCGCCGATCCGATGGAGCTGACGCGGCTCTATGGCGTCGATGCGCTGCGCTATTTCCTGCTGCGCGAAGTCGCGTTCGGCAATGACGGCAGCTTCAGCGACGAGGCGATCGTGACCCGCGCCAACGCCGATCTGGCGAACAGCTTCGGCAATCTCGCGCAGCGGACGCTCTCGTTCATCGCCAAGAACCTCGAAGGCGCGCTCCCCGAAGCCGGTCGTAGCGACCCCGCCGATGCCGAACTGCTCGCGACGATCGACGAGGCGGGCCGCGAATTCCGCGCCGCGTTCGACAGCCTCGCGCTCAATCAGGGGCTCGAGGCGTGGATGCGCGCCGTCTTCGCGTGCAACCAGTATATCGACGTGCAGGCCCCCTGGGCGCTGCGCAAGACCGATCCGGAGCGGATGCATGCAGTGCTCGGCACGCTGGTGCGCGCGATCCGCGATCTCGCGATCCTCGTCGTGCCGGTGATCCCCGGATCGGCGGGCAAGATCCTCGATCAGCTGGGTCAGGATGCGCGCGACCATGCGGCGCTGGACGACAAGGGCTGGTACGATGCCGCCGTGGCGTCAGGCTTCCGCCTCGACCCGCCGACCGGCGTGTTCCCGCGTCTCGTGCTGGCAGAGGAAGCTGCGGAATGAAGCTCGCCGACAGCCATTGCCATCTCAACTACAAGGGCCTTGGCGAACAGCAGCCCGAAGTGCTGGCGCGCGCCCGCGAGAGCGGTGTGGTCGCAATGCTCAACATTGCGACCCGCGAGCGCGAATGGGATGAGGTGCTCGCCACTGCCGAGCGCGAGGCCGATGTCTGGGCCACGGTCGGCATCCACCCGCACGAGGCGGACGAGCATCCGCATATCGACACCGCCAAACTGGTCGCCCGTGCCGCGCACCCGCGCGTCGTCGGCATCGGGGAGACCGGGCTCGACTATTATTACGACCATAGCGACCGCGCACAGCAGCAGAAGAGCTTCCGTTCGCACATCGTAGCGAGCCGCGAGACTGGCCTGCCGTTGATCGTCCACACCCGCGACGCGGAAGAGGACACGGCGAACATCCTCGCCGAGGAAATGGGGAAGGGGGCCTATCCGGGCGTGATCCACTGCTTCACAGCCAGTGGAGATTTCGCCGACAAGGCACTGGAATTGGGCTTTTATATCTCCATATCCGGGATCGTGACGTTCAAGAACGCCCGCGATCTTCAGGCAACTGCCGCGCGGCTCCCGCTCGACCGGCTGCTGATCGAGACTGACGCCCCGTTCCTCGCCCCCGTCCCGCATCGCGGCAAGACCGGCGAGCCGGCCTTCGTCGCCGACACCTGCCGCTTCCTGGCGCAGCTGCGCGGCATGGATGCGGAGGAACTGGCCGAGACGACCCGCGCCAACTTCCATCGCCTGTTCGCAAAGACGCTGGCCGCCGCGTGAAGGTCCGCATCCTCGGATCGGGGACATCCTCCGGCGTTCCGCGCATCGGCAACGACTGGGGCAGCTGTGACCCCACCGACCCGCGCAACCGCCGCACCCGCGCCTCGATCCTGATCGAGGCGGGAGCGACTCGTATTCTTGTCGATACCAGCCCCGACCTGCGCGAGCAGCTGATTGCCGCAAATGTCGCGGATATCGACGCGGTGATCTGGACGCACGACCATGCCGATCACTGCCACGGCATCGACGATTTGCGCCAGTTGATGCATTTGCGCGGCGCTCCGGTGCGCGGGCTGGCCGACTGGAAGACGCTCGACCGGCTCAGCGACCGTTTCCGCTATGTGTTCGAAGGGGGAGGGCCCTATCGCCCCACCGCAACCATCGAACCGCTTCGGGACGGCATGATGATCGGCGACATCACCGTTCGCACCGTGGACCAGCCGCATGGCGGCATCACCTCGGCTGGTTTGCGCTTCGAACATGATGGCAAAATAATTGGATATGCCACTGATTTCAATATATTTACTGACGAAATGGCCACGCTCTACAGCGACCTGGACCTGTGGGTTGCCGATGCGCTGCGCCGCGAACCGCACCCGACGCACCCACATCTCTCGCAAACACTCGCCTGGGCGCGCCAATGTCGCGTACGGCACACGGTCCTTGTGCATATGGACCAGACGATGGACTATATGACTCTGAAGGCCGATCTGCCCGCCGGGGTGGAGCCGGGCCATGACGGCATGGAGTTGTTCGTTTGACCGAGTCCCAGATCATTCAGCTGGTCGCGCTGGTCGGATTCCTGGCGCTGGTGCTGGGCTCGCTCAGCATCCGCAACATGCAGTTCGGTTTCATCGTCAAGACGGTGATCGGTTGGGCAGCGATCGCGGGCGTCATCACGCTTGTCGTGATCAACAAGGACCGCATCCTCGATCAACTCCAGGCGATCGGTGCGAGCAGCGGCCTGACCGACCCTGCGCCGGTCACCGGCACCGGCTCGGTCCGCATCCGCCTGTCACCGGACGGACATTTCTGGGCACGTGCGACGATCAACGGAGTCGAACGCCGCATGCTGATCGACAGCGGGGCGACCGTCAGCGCGATCAGCGAAAGCACCGCTCAGGCCGCGGGCATCGACTATGCGCGCGGGACGCCGGTGCAGGTCTCGACCGCGAACGGGGTGGTCGATGCCCGCCGCGCCCGCGCGGAGCGCGTTGATGTGGGTGCGCTCAGCACCGAAGACCTCACGGTATTCGTCGCGCCCAGCTTCGGCGATCTTGACGTGTTGGGGATGAACTTCCTCTCGCGTCTCAAATCCTGGAGGGTGGAAGGGAACGTCCTGATCCTCGAACCCAACGCGACTTGAATTTAACATAATGTATATTATCGGACTTATGTCATGAGCGAGCAGGCGGTCTCCCCCGCGCCGGATCACCGTGAAATCACGCCACCCGGCATCGAGCGGCTGATGGCGATCATGGCGCGCCTGCGCGATCCGGTCACCGGCTGCGAATGGGACACGGTCCAGACCTTCGCCACCATCGCGCCGTACACGATCGAGGAAGCTTATGAGGTCGCCGACGCCATCGCCCGCAACGACCTGACCGAACTCAAGGACGAACTGGGCGACCTGCTGCTCCAGGTCATCTTTCACAGCCGCATCGCGCAGGAAGCTGGGGCGTTCGACCTGTCCGATGTCATCGCGGGCATCTGCGACAAGATGGAGCGTCGCCACCCGCACATTTTCCGCGGTGCGGAAAGCGGTGGCCATCACCTCTGGGAACAAATCAAGGCCGAAGAGCGGGGAGCAAGGGGACGCGCGGTACGCTCGACGGAGTCGCGATCGGCCTCCCCGCCCTCACCCGCGCCGAAAAGCTGCAAAAGCGCGCCGCGCGGACCGGTTTCGACTGGACCGACCCGGCCGATGCCCGCGCCAAGATCGACGAGGAACTGGCCGAGGTTGAAACCGCGACGAGCGACGATCACCGCGCAGAGGAGATCGGCGACCTGCTATTCGCCATGGTCAACTGGTCGCGCAAGCTGGGCATCGATCCCGAAGCCGCCCTGCGCGCCGCCAACGCCAAGTTCGAACGCCGCTTCCGCGCGATGGAGGCAAAGGCGGGCGACGCGTTCGCCGGCCTGTCGCTGGATGAACAGGAAGACCTCTGGGTCGCGGTCAAATCCGCCGAGTGAACGGCCCGAATGTCCGGTTGCGCTGAGCGTACCCCCCTTCGACAAGCTCAGGTCCAACGGGTGTCGGTCAGATCGCCGAAGCGGCCTGCGGCTCCACCACCATCAACGTGGTGCCGGCATATTTCTCGGATTCGGGCAGGAATAACCGGCTGATTGCGAAATCGCGCTCGGTCAGCGCCAGGTTCCTGAGTCCGTCCACCTTGAACGTTCCGAATTTCTCTTCGCGCGGGATCACGAAATCGCGCGAAATCACCTGTGCGTCCACGTAAAGCAATCCGCCGCGTGTATAGAGAATGTGCGGCGCGAGCACCATGCGCGTGCGATTGTAGATCGCGTTCATGCATTTCTGCCTGACGATCCCCTCCAGCACGATGGGCGTTGGGTTGGGCGGCGACTCCGCCCCCTTCTCGGTTTCCATTGCGACAATATGGCAACGATGCTGCATCGCAGCAAGTCGCCGCACGATCTTTAGGTGAAATTACGGACGGTTCGTCCCGGACTCTAATCCTTGCGCCAGGGCAGCTGAATCAGCCACGGCTTGGGGCGTCCGGTCGGCTTGGCCTTTCCGTCCAACCGCTCGGCGCGCTGGATACGCACCCGCTCCACGATCATCTGCCCCCGCATCTCCTCTCGCCCGCCCCCGGTCGGCATCGCCAGCATCTTGCGAACCACATCCATTCCGCCGATCACCCGCCCGAACGCGGCATAGCCGAGCTTGCCCGGCCGCGCGTCGAGCGTCGGATTGTCGCCCACCATGATCGAAAAATTGCCGTGCGCCGAATTGGGATCCACCGATCGCGCCATGGAAATCGTGCCGCTCAGATGCTTGATGCCGGTCCTGCTGGTCGGCTCCAGCGGCACAGATGGCAGGATGCGCCGCGCGTCGGTGCCGATCCCGCCCTGGACGAAGCCCTGCTTCGGGTCGCCCTTGCGCCGCGCCGCGCGATAGAAATGCGTGCCTTCCAGCCGCCCGTCATCGACGTAGCGCAGGAAGTTGGCGACCGTCAGCGGCGCGCGCTTCGCATCGAGCGCCACGACGATGCTGCCCGCACTGGTCACCAGCCGCACCCGCACGATCGGCGGCTCGTTCGCCGCCGGCCCGGCAGAGACGAGCAGCATGGCCGCGAAACCCAGCAACACCCCACGCCGTAAACTCATCCGTTGCGGACCTCGAACCGTTCATGGTCCTTGGGTGCCATGCGGACTTCGTAGATCGCGGTTTCGCCGTCGATCCAGTGATCGACTACCTCGCCATGCTGGTGCAGCCACGCCGCGCCTGCCCCATCTCCGGCAGCCAGCGTCACGCGATAGCGGCGATGCCCCAGCGTCAGCCGCGCGGCGACGCGGTCAATCAGCGAATCGACCCCTTCCTCGCTCAGCGCCGACACCGCCAGCACATCGTCGCGCTTGGCCGCCTCTGCCAGCACCTCCGCGCGCCGCTCCTCGTCGAGCAGGTCGAGCTTGTTCCACGCCTCGAACCGCGGCGTCTCCGGCGCGACGCCGATATCCTTGAGCACCGATTCGACATCGTCGCGCTGCGCCTCGCTGTCGGGATGCGCGATGTCGCGGACATGGATCAGCAGGTCCGCCGACACCACTTCCTCCAGCGTCGCTTTGAACGCCGCGACCAGCTGGGTCGGCAGTTCGGAGACGAATCCGACCGTGTCCGACAGGATGGCCTTGTCGATGCCTGGCAGCGAGATCTGCCGCAACGTCGGATCGAGCGTCGCGAACAGCAGATTTTCCGCCATGACGTCAGCGCCGGTCAAGCGATTGAACAGCGTGGATTTTCCGGCATTGGTATAGCCGACCAGCGCGATCACCGGCCATGGCGCACGCTGCCGCCGCTCGCGATGCAGCCCGCGCGTGCGGCTCACCGAATCGAGCTCGCGCTTCAACCGCGCCATGCGGTCGCGGATCAGGCGGCGGTCAGCCTCGATCTGGGTTTCGCCGGGACCACCAAGGAAGCCGAAGCCGCCGCGCTGGCGCTCAAGATGGGTCCAGCTGCGCACCAGTCGCCCCGCCTGATAGTCCAGATGCGCGAGCTCGACCTGCAACCGCCCCTCGGCGGTGCGCGCACGCTCGCCAAAGATCTCGAGGATCAGGCCGGTGCGGTCGATGACCTTGCAGCCAAGCGCGGTCTCCAGATTGCGCTGCTGCACAGGAGTCAGCGCCGCGTCGAACACCGCCAGGGTGAGTTCGCGATCGCGCACCGTCGCGGCCAGCGCGTCGACCTGCCCCGATCCGATCAGCGTGCCCGGCTTGGCCGCGCGGATGCGCAGCGCGACGCGCTCGACCACCTCGACGCCGATCGCGAGCGCAAGGCCAGCGGTCTCCTCCAGACGCGCGTCGGCATCGCGGCTCGATCCGCCAAGGTCAGGATAGACGACGATCGCCCGCGCGCCCCGTGCGAATTCATCGGGGTCGCGGTCAAATCCGGTACTCATCGCTCAGCTTTCAAAAGGCTCAGGCGTCCTCGCCATGATCCGTCAAATCCAGCGGATGTGCCGGCTGAATCGTCGACACCGCGTGCTTGTAGACAAGCTGATACACTCCATCGCGATGCAACAGCATGCAGAACAGGTCGAACGCCGCGATCCCGCCCTGCAGCATCACGCCATTGACCAGGAACATGGTGACATTCTCCTGCTGGCGCTTGACCGCACCGAGGAAAATTTCCTGCAAAACCGGGTTTTTGGACTGGCTGTCCGGAATGGCGTCCACGATCGACGCGACGTCCACCGCACCCGACGGCATGATGGTCGAGATCGCGTGCTTGTAGATCAGCTGCGACTGGCCGTCGCGGCGGAGCAGCACTGAAAAATTGTCGAACCAGGTGACGATGCCTTGCAGCTTCACGCCCTTGACCAGAAACATGGTCACCGGGGTCTTGGACTTGCGAAGCGCGTTGAGGAACAGGTCCTGAAGAGATGTCTGCTTGTCGGCCATGATCAGCTCGCTGTTCTTGGCGGGATTTTCCCGCAATCGCGCCGTTTCCCGGCGTCGGATGCGCGCCACCCAGCGGCGCGGTTGACGGCAATGTAGGGACTGGCCTGGCCAAGGTCCAGAGGTGCCCCTTGCCTCCCCTCTGCGCCCGTCCCATATCGCCCCCAAGCGAGGCCACGTCCTCCCCCGCGCACGCTGCGGGCCTCAAGCCCGGGACGGCCCGGCTCTCTTGCAAAGGAGGGCCAGATGGCCTGGATTGCGTTGCTCGCCGCCGGATTGCTCGAAATCGTCTGGGCGAGCGCCATGAAGCTGTCGGACGGCTTCACCCGCCCCTTCCCCGCCGCGATCACGATCGTCGCGATGATCGCCAGCTTCGCGCTGCTCGCAACGGCAATGCGTCAGCTTCCGCTCGGCACCGCCTATACGATCTGGACCGGCATCGGCGCAGTCGGCGCGTTCGTCGTCGGCATCGCGTTCCTGGGTGAGGCGATCACCCCCGCCCGCCTGCTCGCCGCCGGGCTGATCGTCGGCGGAATCGTGCTGATGAAGCTGACGTCGTAGCGCCCCGCCCCTTCCTCCCATGAGCACGCTCAGCAGAGGAATCGGTGCCTACTCCTCGCGCTCCTCATGGATGCCGAGCAGCTTCAGCTTCCGGTGAAGCGCCGACCGCTCCATCCCGATGAAATGCGCGGTGCGGGAAATATTGCCCGAAAACCGCTTGATCTGGATTCGCAGATATTCGCGCTCGAAACTCTCGCGCGCTTCCTTCAGCGGGGCACCCATGATCGTTGCGGCCCCCATCCCGCCATCCTCGCGGCGGCCGAGAATTTCGGTCGGCAGCATGTCGATGTCGATCCGCCCGATCCGGTCGCCCGGAGCTAGAATTACGGTCGCCTCGACCACGTTACGCAGCTGGCGAACGTTGCCGGGCCATTCATAGCTTTGCAGCGCGACCAGTGCCTCGCCCGAGATTTCCGGCGTCGGCACGCGCCGCTCAGTCGCATAATGCGCCACGAAATGCTCGACCAGCGCGGGAATATCCTCACGCCGTTCGGTCAGTGGCGGAATCTGCACCGGCACGACGTTGAGGCGGTAGAACAGGTCCTCACGGAACCGGCCCTCGGCGATTTCGGTCGTCAGATCGCGGCCCGTCGCGGAGACGACGCGGACATCGACCTTCACCTGACGTTGGCCGCCGACGCGGTTGAACTTCTGTTCGGTCAGCACGCGCAGGATGCGGCCCTGCGTCGCGATCGGCATGTCCGCGATCTCGTCCAGGAACAGCGTGCCTCCATGCGCCTGCTCCAGCAATCCGGGATGGACCAGATTGCCGTCCTCGACGCCAAACAATTCCTCCTCGACTCGCTCGGGGGTCATCCGCGCCGCGCTGACGATCACGAACGGTCCGTCGGCGCGGTTGCTCCATTCGTGCAACAGGCGAGCTGCAACTTCCTTGCCCGTCCCCGGCCCGCCGGTGATCATCACCCGGCTACCCGTCGCTGCCACCCGCTTCAGTGTCGCGCGCACCGTGTTGATCGCTCCCGACGTGCCATGCAGGTCGGTGCCGCGCCCCACCGATGCGCGCAGCGACGCCACCTCGCGTCGCAATTGCTCGGTCTCGGTCGCGCGCTCGACCAGCAGCATCAGCCGCTCGGCCTCGAACGGCTTTTCGATAAAGTCCGATGCGCCGCGCCGGATCGCGGCGACCGCAGTGTCGAGATTCCCATGGCCGGAGAATACCAGCACCGGGATCGACCGATCGCGCTTCTTGATCTCGTCGAGCAGGTCCAGCCCGTCGAGCCGCGACCCCTGAAGCCATACATCCAGCAGTACCAGGCTCGGCCGTCGTTCGGCAATCGCCTCAAGCGCCGCGTCACTGTCGGCGGCGCTCCGGGTTTCGTACCCCTCGTCCTCCAGCACGCCCGCGACCAGTTCGCGGATGTCGGCTTCGTCGTCGACGACCAGGATATCGAGTTTCATCAGTTGGTTCCGTCCTTGGTCCGGGTCAGCGCGGCCATACCCGCTACCCCCGGCTCATTCTCTTCCGGCCCCCCGTGCCCGCCAGCCGCTCCAGCGTCTTGGTGTCGAAGCACAATGTCACCACCGTCCCGCCGCCGGGCCGGTCGGCGAACGCCATCGTGCCGAAATGCTCCTCGACGATCTTCTTGACGATCGCGAGGCCGAGACCCGTGCCGCGTGCGCGCGTCGTCATATAGGGCTCGACGATCCGCTCGCGCTCGGCGGGCAGACCGATGCCATTGTCGCTGATCTCGACCAGCAATTGCGCGTCGGCGGCGCTGCGGATCGTCATCTCGATCTCGCCCTGCTCCCCCTCCTCGCGCGTTTCCACTGCCTCCACCGCCTCGACCGCGTTCTTGACCAGATTGGTCAGCGCCTGCCCCAGCTGGCGGCGGTCGCAGACTAGCGGCGGCAGCATCGCCGGCGCTTCCAGCTTGAAGCGGATCTCGGGCTTGGCGACCTCGTGCAGGAACAATGTCTGGCGCGCGATGTCGATCACCGATTCCTCGCGGAAGATCGGCTTGGGCATCCGCGCGAAGGACGAGAATTCGTCTACCATCCGGCGCAGGTCGCCGACCTGCCGCACGATCGTGTCGGTCAGCTTGGCAAAGGTGCCGTCATCGCTCTCGATCTTCTTGCCATAGCGGCGCTGGAGCCGTTCCGCGGCGAGCTGGATCGGAGTGAGCGGGTTCTTGATCTCGTGCGCAATGCGCCGCGCGACGTCGGACCAGGCGGCGCGGCGCTGGTCGAGCAGTTGCTGGGTGATGTCGTCGAACGTCAGAACTTGCCCCGCCTCGTCGCGGGTGATCTTCACCGCCAGCGTCCGCGCCTCGCCGCCGCTGGTCAGCTGCACGATATCCTCGCGCGTCTCCCCGCCCAGCACCGCGTCCAGCTCGGGCGCCACCTCGGAGAGCAGCTTGCCCACCGGTGCGTCACCGGGGCGCAGCAACGCCATGGCGGAACTGTTGATCAGCCGGATGCGGCGCTCGTCGTCGATCGACAGCACCCCCGCCGTCACCCCCCGACATCACCGCCTCGATCAGCGCGCGGCGGCTTTCGGATTCGGCATTGGCGTCGACCAGCGCATTGGTCTGTTCCTGCAACCTGTCGGTCATCCGGTTGAACGCGGTGGCCAGCGTGCCGATCTCGTCATCCGCCTTGGGCGTTGGCACCCGCGTCGCCAGATCGCCCGCAGCGACATCGCGTGCTGCCTTCACCAGATCTCCCACAGGGCGGACGAGACGGTCGGCAATCTGAAGCGCTACCCATACCGCCACGCTGACGATGAGCAACGAGAGCAGCAACAATGCGACGTTGAACTGAAGCTGGAGCGCGCGTGATCGCTCGGTCAGCGTCTTGTAATCGGCAACGACCGATTCAGCCCGTGTTCTACGTTCCAGCAGGGCCGGGTCCACGACGCGCGCGGCATAAAGATAGGTGTCGCTCGCATTTGCGAAGCGGGTCAGCGCACGGATGCGGCCGCCTGCGTCCTCCACCACGACTGGCCGCTCGCCACGGTTCAGTTGCTTGATCGCTGCCGGGTTGATCTGCTCTTCGAGCAACCGCTCATAGGGATTGAGGATCGCCAGCACGATAATCTCGCCGGTTTGAGTCTGCCGAACGATCGCCGCCTCGGAAAGCTCGCGCTGGGTAGTCTGGACCAGGAAATAGTTGAAGAAGGTCCGGCTATCGATCGGAACGCCTTCCGCAAGTGCGCCTGCGAGATCGATCGCCATTGCCTCTGTATTGGCACCCACGCGCTGCTGGAGGTCGCTGAACCCGCCCACTGCAACTGCCGATGCATTTTCCAGCATCGAGCGCGCCCGGTCGGAAAACCAGAACTCGACATTATACTGGAACAACAGCGACGCGACGATCGAAACGAAGATCGTCGGCACACTCGCCAGGATCGAAAAAATCGCCACCAGCCGCACGTGCAGCCGCGCCCGCCCGCCCAATGGCGACCGCGCCGCGCGCCGCATCGCCACGCGCCGCCCGACCAGCACGATCAGCGCCACCAGCGGAATGAGGTTGCCGACCAGCAGCAGCGCCACGAGCGGCGGGGTCAGCAACCGCTGCGTCCCGCTATTCCCGCTCACCACGAAATAGCTGGTCACGAGCACCGCAAGCGCGATGCCCAGCACCAGCAGCTCGACAAAGGGGGTAATGCTCAGCCGCCAGCGGCGCAGATCGGCGTCAATCTGTGGCTTGGCGGCAACATCCATCGTGACATGGCTACAACAACATTGTTGCCATGAAAACACACTTGTCGCTCGACTTGTCGCTAATCGGGCCAAATCCGCCGCTAGGCGGGATCGTCGATCCGCCCGCCGACATCGATCCCCAGCGTATCCAGCCGCTTGCGCAGCGTATTCCGGTTGATCCCCAGCGCCCGCGCCGCGCGCAGCTGGTTATGCCCGTGACGCGCCAGCATTGCCTCGATCAGCGGGCGTTCGACCTCGCCGATGATACGGTCGTACAGCGTGCCGTCCTCCAGCACCGCCGGCTCCTCCGCCGCCAGCCGGGTCAGCCGCGCGATCACCGCCGCCTCGATCCCCGCATCGCGCGTCGGCGCGGCGAAGCCACTCCCCTCGCCCAGCATCGCCCGCACCGCATCGCCATCGATCCACTCGTCGCGGTGCAGCGCGGCCATGCGCCGCATCAAATTCTCCAGCTCGCGGACATTGCCCGGCCAGTCATGCGCCTCGAGCACCGCGATCGCATCGTCGCCGACATGCTTGCGCGGCAACCCGTCCTCGACCGCACGATCCAGGAAATGCCTCGCCAGCAGCCGCACATCCTGCCGCCGCTCGCGCAACGCCGGCAGCGCGATCGGGACGACGTTGAGGCGGTAGAACAGATCCTCGCGGAACTGCCCGGTCACCACCTGGCCCATCAGATCCTTGTTGGTTGCCGCGACGATGCGCACGTCCGCCCGGATCGCCCGCGCCCCGCCGACCGTGGTGAACTCGCCCGACTGCAGCACGCGCAACAGCCGCGTCTGCGCCTCCATTGGCATGTCGCCGATCTCGTCGAGGAACAGCGTCCCCCCGCTCGCCTGCTCGAACTTCCCCGCCACCCGCGCCGCAGCGCCGGTGAACGCGCCCTTTTCATGCCCGAACAACTCGGCCTCGATCAGCTCGCGCGGGATCGCCGCCATGTTGATCGCGACGAACGGCGCGCGCCGCCGTGGCCCGAGGTCATGGATCGCCTGCGCCACCAGCTCCTTGCCGGTTCCGCTCTCGCCGGTGATCAGTACGGTCAGCTCGTTCGACACCACCCGTGCGATCACGCGATACACATCCTGCATCGCCGGCGACCGCCCGATCAGCGCGACCGCCTGCTCTTCCGACGCAGGCAGGTCGTCTACCAGCCGCCGCCCCCGCGCCAGCGCGCTCGCCACCGTCGCGGTCAGCGCATCCAGGTCGAACGGCTTGGGCAGATAGTCGAACGCCCCCGCCTCGGTCGCGCGCACTGCGGTCGACAGGGTATTCTGCGCCGACAGCACGATCACCGGCACGTCGGGCGTCTCCCCGGTAAAGGTCGCGACGAAATCCAGCCCATTGCCATCGGGCAGCACCACGTCGGTCACCAGCACATCGGGCCGTGCCGCCGCTAGCTCGCGCCGCAGCTCGCCCAGCGATCCCGCCGCCGTCACGCGATGCCCGGCGCGGCGCAGCGCCTGAGTCACCACGGTGCGGATCGCGGCGTCGTCGTCACAGATCAGGATCGATGCCGACACGCTCATGCACTCCGCCCCCGATATTTCGCCAATACGTAAAGGCCGATGCCCATCCAGATCAGGTTGAGCGCCGCCGACGGCAGTGCCCCGCGCACATAGCCGTTGATCAGCATCCCCACCGCGCCGAACACGTTCATCAGCTGATAGGGCACTCCCCGCGCCGCAAGCTTGCCCGCAGACAATAGGCCATAGGCGACCAGCACCAGCCCCGCGCCCGCCCAGCCGACGACATCGACCCAGTCGAGGGTCATGCGACCAGCCCGCAGAGGAAGCGCGCATCAAATAATCCTCCCCCGCCAGGGGGAGGTGGCGCGCGCAGCGCGACGGAGGGGGTGGAAGCACGACGGCAAGAGGCGATAGCGCGAAGCTGTCCTCCCCCTCCGTCAGCCCGCGGCTGCCACCTCCCCCGGGGGGGAGGATAAGTGATGCACCCCCATCAACCGTCCGCCCGCGGCAAGTTGACCCGAAACACCGTCATTTCCGGATCGCCGGCGCGGGCATATTCGACCACCCCGCCCATATCGCGCACCAGCTTTTCCACTAGGGGCAGACCCAGCCCCTTGCCCTCCGGCTTGCCCGACACGAACGGCTCGAACAAATGGCTCGCGATATCCGCCGGCGCACCCGGGCCATTGTCGGTGACGGAAAATTCGATCGGCAACCAGCGGCGCGGCTGATCCGGCCCCGGCCGCATCGCGACGCCATGACGGTATTGGGTGGACAGCACGATCTTCGGATCGGGCGTATCGCGCAGCGCTTCGGCAGCATTCTTCAGCAAATTCATCGCGATCTGAAGGAACGCGTCCTTGTCCATCATCACCGGGGGCAGCGACGGATCGAACCGCTCCTCGATCACCATCCCGCGCGCAAACCCGGCCAGCGCCACGCGGCGGGCATGGTCGAGCAACGGATAGATATTGTGCGGCGCCAGCTTGGGCGGCCGCGTATCGGTGAAATCCTGCATCCGGTCGATCAGCGCGGCGATGCGATCGACTTCGGTCGTAATCAGCTGGGTCAGCTCGGCGCGGGTCTCGGGATCGTCGTCCCCCGCCATCAGCTGTGCCGCGCCGCGAATCCCCGACAGCGGGTTCTTGATTTCATGCGCCAGCATCGCCGCCGCGCCCACCGCCGCGCGCGCGCCCGCGCTGCGATCCGCCCCCACCGACAGCCGGCGCGATGTCGGTGCCTGATGCAACGTCACGATTCGCCAGCCGGGATGCTCGGCAATCGGCTGTTCGACGAAGTCGACGCGGGTGCGTGGCGACCGGGTCGGCTCGATCTCGACATCGAACGCGGCAAAGCCATGCCCGTCGCGCCGCCCGCCATACCCCTCGGGCAGTGCGAAGATGCGATCGAGGCGCTGCCCCAGCATCGCCTTCTCGCTGTGATTGAGCAGATGCTCGCACGCCATATTGGCGCGCACCACGCGGTCCTGCGGGTCGAGCACCAGGGCGGCGACGGGCAACCCGCCGAAAATTTCGGCCAGGTCGGGCTCGCCCGGCTGCGGTGGCGGCCTCAGGCCGCTTCGCGTGACGGCCATGATCCCAGCGCAGGCATGCCGCGGAACGGCGCGTAGAAGTCGTCGAGCATGCCCAGCACCGTCGCCGCCTTGGGTTCCTGGTTCACCTTGTTGCGGAACTCGGCCGAACCGGGCAGCCCCTTGGTGTACCACCCGATATGCTTGCGCATCAGATTGACGCCGGTCATCTCACCATAATGATCCAGCATCATCGCGTAATGCTCTGCAATCAGGGCATATTGTTCGTCGATATCCGGGTCCGGCCGATCGCCCGCGCCGGACAGCGCGTCCATCACCTGCCGCAGCACCCACGGCTTGCCATAGGCCCCGCGCCCGATCATCACGCCGTCCGCGCCCGATTGCGCCAGCGCGGTGCGCGCATCCTCGATCGTGCAGATGTCGCCATTGACGATCACCGGGATCGACACCGCGTCCTTGACCTTGCGCACGAACGCCCAGTCGGCGCTGCCCTTGTACATCTGGTTGCGGGTGCGGCCGTGGACCGTTACCATCTTCGCGCCCAGTTCTTGGGCAACGCGCGCCAGTTCGGGCGCATTCAGGCTATCATGGCACCAGCCCATGCGCATCTTCACCGTCACCGGCACGCTGACGGCCTTGACACACGCCTCGATCAGCTTGGCGGCAAGATCCGGCACCCGCATCAGCGCCGATCCGGCATCGCCATTGGTCACCTTGCGCACCGGACAGCCCATATTGATGTCGATGATCGCCGCCCCGCGATCCTCGTTCAGCTTCGCCGCCTCGCCCATCTCATAGGGGGTACAGCCGACCAGCTGCATCGACACCGGCTCCTCGATCGGATCCCACGCCGCCTTCTGCACCGATTGCCGCGTCTCGCGGATCGCCGCCTGGCTCGCGATCATCTCGGTGACGTTCAGCCCCGACCCATAGCGCCGCACCAGTCGTCGGAACGGCAGATCGGTGACGCCCGTCATCGGCGCCAGAATCACCGGCGTCTCGACCGTCACCGGCCCGACCTGGATGGGTTTGAGCATTGTCATCTGTGCCTGAAATTTAGGCACGGGCCGATACAGGGGCAAGGGCGGGGATGCAAGCGGGACCGCATGAGCCCCTCTCTTTAAGCCCTCCCACTTACGGGGGGCGGAGGTCTTTGTCTGACCGAAGCGCACCTGCTCAGCGAACCCGATCAGCCTTCCCGAAATCGCTATCCAGTCGCATCACCAGTTTCTTCAACGCGCCATTGATCGCCGCCTCCGGCTTGGCACCGCGGTCGGTCACCGCAACCGGCTGACCTCCCGCCGGCCGCGCCTCGATCGCCGCCTCGACACCCTCGGCACCATTGGTCGTCCCGTCGATATCCCGAACATGCACCTCGACGCGTGTCAGCCGCCCCTCAAACCGCGCCAGCCGCTCGCGCACTCGCGCTTCGCTCTGTTCAGCCATGGCGTCGGTGCCGTCGATCCGGTTGTCGCTGTTGAACTGGAAATCCATGCATACCTCTCTGGTTGGTGGGTTGCATGAAGGACGCCTCAGTGCAGGAGATCGTTCCCGGCCAAGCCGTCGCTGCCCCGCTTTCCTACAAGCGCCCCAATCGCTAGGCAGGCCGAATGCAGACCGCACGATCCACCCAGCAAATCGGCACAGCAGGCGCGTTTCCGTCACGCGGCGGTCGCGCCGCCGTCGCTTCGTGGCGCAACGCGGTTGCGCACCTGTCGCGCCAATGTCGGACAAGCGTCGCCGACCCGTCCAAACCCGTCGCGTCTGTGACGCGCAGCAGTCGCGCGACCGTCGCATCATGACCACCGCAGTCATCATCGTCGCCGCCGGAAAAGGTATCCGCGCGGGCGGAACTGTTCCCAAACAGTTCGCGATTCTCTGCGGAAAACCCATGCTTGAACATAGTGTTACCGCACTATCCTGCCACCCGATGATAACCCAAGCCATCATCGTCTTCGGCGAAGGACAGCACGACCACGTCCGCGATATATCGCTCGAAAACGTCAGCTTCGTCGAAGGCGGGGCCGAGCGCCGCGACTCGGTCCGCGCCGGGCTGGAGGCACTCGACGGCCAGGGCGTCACCCGCGTCCTGATCCACGACGCCGCCCGCCCCTTCATCCCGACCGCAGTGATCGACGCCCTGCTCGCGGCGCTCGATCAAGACCCGGGCGCCGTCCCCGTCCTCCCCGTCGCCGACACACTCGCAAGGGGCACCGAAATCCTCGGCGACAATGTCCCCCGCGCCGGACTCAACCGCATCCAGACGCCGCAAGCCTTCCACTTCGACGCCATCCTCGCCGCCCACCGCGCCTGGCCAACGGACGAAGAAGCCACCGACGACGCCCAGATGCTCCGCCGCGCGGGCCATGACGTCGCTCTCGTTCCCGGAGACGCAATGCTCGAAAAGATCACCCACCCCGCGGATTTCGCCGCGGCTGAGGCGCGCCATGCCGCCGGCCTGATCTCCCGGTCGGCGATGGGGTACGACGTCCACCGGCTCCAGGCGGGCGAGGAACTGTGGCTCGGTGGCATGCTGATCCCGCATGACAAGGGGCTGGCGGGGCACAGCGACGCCGATGTCGCGCTCCACGCGATCACCGACGCCTTGCTCGGCACGATCGGCGCAGGGGATATCGGGATGCACTTCCCCCAGCGACCCGCAGTGGCGCGGCGCGGCGTCCGACCGCTTCCTCGACCACGCTGCAACCCTCGTCCGGGCACAGGGGGGCATCATCGACTTCATCGACCTGACGCTGATCTGTGAAGCCCCCAAGATCGGCCCCCATCGTGACACGATCCGCGCCCGCATCGCCCAAATCCTGAACCTGCCCGTCGCCAAGGTCAGCCTCAAGGCCACCACCACGGAACGCCTCGGCTTTACCGGTCGCGGCGAGGGGATCGCGGCACAGGCTATCGCAACGATCCGTATCCCCGATCGGATCGAATAAAGTGCCCCGGTTCAGGCTCAGCTACGGTCCGCGTATCTACAACACCCTGATGATGCCGCCGCGTCGCGGCCGCTGACGGAGTAAGTTCATGCGTATCCGCCGCCTTGCCGCCACCACCCTGCTCTGGACCGGCCTCGCCGCGTCCAGCGTTCAGGCCCAGCCGCGCCCCTGCCTCACCGATGGCGAGGCGGAGGCGCTGTTTCAGGTGCTGTTGCCCGACATGGTGGCGGAAATGGGCCGCGTCTGCACCGCCCTCCCCGCCTCCGCTTTCCTCCGCCGCCCCAACCCCGCCTTCGCCGCCCGCCTTCAGTCGGGCGTCGCCCCCGCCCTGCCCGCCGCGCGCGGCGGCATCGCCAAGCTGCTCGGTCCGGACATGCAGGCGATCGCCGGGTCGATGTTCGTCCTCCCCGCGATCAAGGTGATCATGGTGCCGCTCGCCGGACAGATGATCGAACCGGCTGATTGCCCGAAGCTCGACAAGATCGTCGCCAATCTCGCACCCCTGCCCCCGAAGAATCTGGCGGGCGTGTTCGTTGGCATGGCACAGCTCGACGCCGACCGTCGAAAAAACGGGCCAAAGCTGCCGCTTTGCCCTATGGCCCGGCCCAAATGATGGACACGATTCTTCCCGCTGATCTTGTCGCTGCCGCACGCCGCGTCGTCGACACCAACCGCGCTGCCGGCCGCACCGTCGCGGTCGCGGAAAGCTGCACCGGCGGCCTGGTCAGCGCGGCGATCACCGAAATTCCCGGCTCGTCCGAAGTGCTCGTCGCCGGTTTCGTCACCTATTCCAACGAAGCCAAGGTCAAGGAACTGAAGGTCAGCGGTGACGTCCTTGAAACCTTCGGTGCCGTGTCGATCGCCACCGCCTGGAGCATGGCCCAGGGCGCTCTGGAGGAAAGCGGGGCGGATGTTGCAGTCGCGATCACCGGTATCGCCGGTCCCGGCGGCGGGAGCGAAAAAGAAGCCCGTAGGCCATGTCGTCTTTGCCCGGGCCGAGAAGGATGCCGATCCTGACGTGGTTGTCGCCGACACTCGCGAATTCGGCGATATCGGCCGCGGCGGCGTGCGTCTTCAGGCCGCGTTGTGCGCGCTCGAACTGCTGCTGCCGGGAGAGCCCGCTGCGCCCGAAGTCGAATCGCCATAAAGCGCGGCGGCGCGCGTCTCGAAGGCGCCGATCATCATCCTCAGCGCACGATCGAATACCTGCCCCGCCAGCATCTCGAACACCCGGTTCTTGAACGCAAAATCCACCTCGAAGTCGACCAGCACCCCGCCTTCGCCATCCGGCCGGAATTTCCAGTCGTTATGCAGATGCTTCAGCGGACCTTCGAGATAATCGACCCGGATATGTCCCGGGCGCTGCTTCTCGACCCGGCTGGTAAAGGTTTCCCGCAGGCTCTTGAACCCGACCATCAGATCCGCCACCATCTCGGTCTCGCTGTCCGACCGGACCCGCACCGCGCTGACCCATGGCAGGAACTCGCCATAGCGCCCGACATCGGCAACCAGGTCGAACATCTGCTCCGGCGTATAGGGCAGGCGCCGGGTCTCGGCATGGCGCGGCATCAGGCGGTCACCACCGCCTTCGCCAGCTTGGCATCGCGCGCCGCTTTCATTTTCGCGAAATCGTCGCCAGCATGATAGCTCGACCGCGTCAGCGGCGAGGATGCGACCAGCAGGAACCCCTTGGCCCGCGCGATCGCCGCATAGGCGTCGAACGCCGCGGGGGTGATGAAATCCTGCACCTTGGCGTGGCGCGGGGTCGGCTGGAGATACTGTCCCATCGTCAGGAAATCGATGTCCGCGCTGCGCATGTCGTCCATCACCTGATGGACCTCCAGCCGCTCTTCGCCCAGCCCCAGCATGATGCCCGACTTGGTGAAGATCGACGGATCGAGCTTCTTGACCTGCTCCAGCAGCCGGATCGACGCGTAGTAACGCGCGCCCGGGCGGATCGTCGGATAAAGCCGCGGAACGGTCTCGAGATTGTGGTTATAGACGTCCGGCCGCGCCGCGACGATCATCTCGACCGCTGCCTCATGCTTGTTGCGAAAGTCCGGCGTCAGGATTTCGATCGTCGTGGTCGGCGACGCCTTGCGGATCGCCTCGATCACCTTGACGAACTGCTTCGCCCCGCCATCGGGCAGGTCGTCGCGGTCGACCGAGGTGATGACGATATGCTCCAGCCCCATCTGCACCGCCGCATCGGCGACGTTGTTCGGCTCCATCGGATCGACCGCACGCGGCATGCCGGTCTTGACGTTGCAGAAGGCACAGGCGCGGGTGCAGGTGTCACCCAGAATCATCACCGTCGCGTGCTTCTTGCTCCAGCACTCGCCGATATTCGGGCACGCCGCCTCTTCGCAGACCGTGGTCAGGCTTTTCGAGCGCATCAGCGCACGGGTCGCGGCAAAGCCGGCGGAGGTCGGTGCCTTGACGCGGATCCAGTCAGGCTTGCGCTGGCGCTCCGGGCGCGCGACGGGAGTCGGATCGTTCATGCGGCGCAGATAGCGATCCAGCGCCCCGCTTGCCAGCCCTTACGGCCTGCGCCAATGGAGGCCCAAATTGGGAGGCCGCATGACTCACTTCACCGATCTCGTCGATGGCTATCATCGCTTCCGTTCCGCCGACTATCGCCGACAGCGCGAGCGTTGGGCGCAGCTGGCCGAAGGGCAGAGCCCAAAGGTGATGGTGATCGCCTGTTCCGACAGCCGCGTAGAACCCGCCCAGATTTTCGACTCGCTGCCAGGCGAAATCTTCGTCGTACGCAACGTTGCCAACCTCGTCCCCCCGTTCGAGAATGACGGCGGCCGCCACGGCGTTTCTGCCGCGCTGGAGTTTGCGGTGACTAAGCTGGAGGTCGAGGAGATCGTGGTAATGGGTCACGGCATGTGCGGCGGCGCGCATGCTGCACTGACCGAGATGTTCCAGGACAGTCCCCCGGGTGACGGCGGCTTCGTCCACGCATGGGTCAGCCTGCTCGATGAAGCGCGTGAGCGGGTGAAGGCAAAATATGGCAGCGGCCCGGAAGCTTCGCGCGAAATGGAGCTGGAAACGGTCCGCACCTCGATCGCGAATCTGCGCACCTTCCCCTTCATCCCCACCCGCGAGGCGGCGGGCAAGCTGACGATCCACGGCGCTTATTTCGCGATCAGCGACGGGGTGCTGCACCTGATGGACGAGGACGGCGAGTTCCAGGCCGCGTGAGGTTCGCGCCAGCTACAGGTCAATAAGGAAATCCCCTTAGAACCTAATACTTAGTCGACGAAATAAAACGACCATTCGTGTTGGAAAAGGGCGCCGCCGCGCCCGCCGCTCGTCCGCTTCTTCTACCATGTTCAGGCATGAGAGAAGGTGGACGGGGTTGAACGAGATGACGATTACAAAGCTGGTCAAGCGCGGCGCAGCGGGCTTGCTTGTGCTGCTGTTCGTAGGTGGTGCCATAATCGGATGGCAGATCAACGCTGTTCGCATGGGCGGCGCAATGCATCTGGAATCGCGTCAGATGTCGGATTTGATCGCCGATATCCTCCCGCCCCCCGAATATATCATCGAGCCCTATCTTGAGGCGTCGCTGATCGTGATCGACCCAACCAGTGTCGCTGCGGCCAGCGCGCGACTGCAAAAGCTTCGCACCGTGTACGAGCAACGGCGCGCCTATTGGCAATCGTCGACACTGCCCGACCGGATCAAGGCCGACATTCTCGAAAAGTCGGATCCACCGGCACAGCAATTCTGGACCATTCTCGAAACGCGCTTCCTGCCCGCAGCGCGCTCAGGCAATCGTCCTGCGATGGAGGTGGCTTATCGCGACCTTCGGGGTGTCTATGCCCAGCATCGCGCGGCGATCGATGCCCTGGTCGTCGATGCGACCGACCATCAGGCCAAGGTTGAGTCCAGCGCGGCGACGATGGAAGTGACGATGGTCGTCATGCTATCGCTTCTGGCGCTCACTCTGCTGGGTGCCGTCGCCGGATCAATCTGGTTCCTGATCCGCCGCATCATCACGCCCATGGCTGAATTGTCCACAACCACCTCTGAAATGGCCGAAGGGGCAACTGTTACCATCCCGCATACCGACCGGAGCGATGAACTGGGCGACATCGCCCACGCACTGGAGCGCTTCGCCTCCGCCGCGCAGGAGCGGCGGGCCGAGGATGCCGGTCGGCTGCGTGAGCAGCAGATCGTCAATCGGCATCTGGGCGAGCGGTTGGAGGCCCTGCGGAGCGGCGACCTGACCCAGACGATTGATGCCGATTTCCCCGCTGCCTATGCTGGGCTGCGCGACAATTTCAACGCCGCCATTTGTGCACTGCGCGGCATGGTCCATGCGGTCCACGCCAGTGCGGACTCGATCGGAAACGGTGCGACCGAAATTGCCAGGGCGACCGAGGATCTCGCGCGCCGCACGGAGGCGAGCGCCGCCAATCTGGAACAGACCAACGCCGCACTCCAGCAGGTCAGCGCTCGGCTGCAAGTAGCAAGAGATTCTACCAGCCAGACGCGCGCGCGCTGACGATGCGACCCGCGCGGTCTGCGAAGGGCGCGCGACCGGCGAACCATGCGGCTGCGACGATGGATTGGGTGTCGCAGCGTGCCGAAGACATCGGATCGGTAATCGAAGGGCTCGACAAGATCGCGTTCCAGACCCGCGTTCTTGCGATGAACGCCGCTGTCGAGGCGGGTAATGCTGGCGAAGCCGGCCGTGGCTTTGCGGTCGTCGCCGACCTGGTTTCGGCGCTGGCAGTGCGCGCCGAGGAAGAGGCGAAGCGCGTGCGCGAGCTTATCACCGAAACGCGGAGCGAAGTGCAGGTTGCTGCCGAAGCGGTTCAGCGCATGGACGCGTCGCTGATCGCCATCGCCAGTGATGTTGATGCAGTTCACAGCCTGCTCGTCCACCTGCACGAGGACAGCGAACAGCAATCCCGCGCCGTGAGCGAGATCGCGTCCGCGATGGTGACGCTCGACGGTGCGACGCAACAGAATGCGGCGATGGTCGAGCAGGCCTCTGCCGCAGCCGACACGCTTTCCGATGAAGTCCTGACGCTGAATCGACATGCGCGCGCGTTCGAGTTTGAACGCCGTAAGCGCGATTTGCCCGTTGCGCTTGATCGCCGCGCGCGGGGGCGTCAGGCAGGGCACACGAACCCACCGCGGATATCGGCGGCCTGAGAAGGGCATTCCGCGCCGAACCGCCCTGCGATTGCGCCGGGGAGGACTGTCTGCGACTGCCTTGTCCGGACTATGACTTCATCGTGCGCAGCGGAGGCGCATGTGTAAGCGGGGATTACCAGGAATGACGGCACAGCGTTTGCTGATCGAGGGACGCGTCCAGCGCGTCGGCTATCGCGACTGGGCGGTGCGCACCGCCCGCCAATTGGGGGTAACAGGATGGGTCCGTAACCTTCAGGACGGTCGAGTGGAGATTCTGGCGGATGGCGAGGATGTCGCGCTCGACACGTTCGTCGACCGCTGCCGCGAAGGACCGAACATGGCCGCAGTCGAGCGCGTCGATGCGCACCCGGCAGAACTGGGCAATGTGAAAGGATTCACCAAGCGGTTTACCGCCTGAAGGCGCAGCCTCAGTCCTCGACCAGCTTCATGAGCCGGCGTTCGACTGGGGCCAGCACCGGGCCAAGCTCATGCCCGCGCTTGAGCACCGCGCCGGCCTCATTCACCAATGCCCACATGCCTTGCCGGTTGCGCAACGCGGGGCGCTTCTCGACGCGAAATTCGGGGCGCTCGGCGGTGCGGCGAAAGGCGGCGAACACCGCTGCCTCACGGCCCAGGTCGATCGCATAGTCCTTCCAGTGTCCAGCCGCGACCATGCGACCATAAAGGTCAAGGATGCGTGCCAGCTCCGCGCGATCGAACCCGACTTGGGTCGGCGTGCCGCGCGACGGAAATGGGGTGACGTTCGCGCTCACGCCCGGTCGCGCTGCTCCGGCTTGCCCTCGGTGGCGCGCTCGGCCAGCAGGTCGTCGAGCCGTTTGCGCAGCGTCTCCAGCTCGCAACGCATGATCTCCAGCTTCTGGGTCGACGGATCGTACAGCTCGCTGCACGGTGTGCCGTAAGGAACGAAGTCCTTCTTCCACGCCTCCGCCTCGACCAATGTCGGCTTGGCGGGGATGCCGACCATTACCGCGCCCTCCGGCACATCCTTCGTCACCACAGCGTTCGCGCCGACGCGCGCGCGCGCGCCGACGGTGATCGGTCCCAGCACCTGCGCGCCCGATCCGATGATGACCCCGTCCGACAATGTCGGGTGGCGCTTGCCCGCGACGCCATTGTCCGGACTGGTCCCGCCCAGCGTAACACATTGGTAGATGGTTACATCGTCGCCGATTTCCGCCGTCTCGCCGATCACGACGAAGCCGTGGTCGATGAAGAAGTTGCGTCCGATCGTCGCGCCGGGATGAATGTCGATCGCGGTCATCCAGCGCGACAGATGATTCACCACCCGCGCCAGGAAGAACAGCCGGCCGCGGAACAGGCGATGCGCAACACGATGCCAGAATACCGCCCAGACGCCCGGGTAAAGCAGTATTTCGGCACGGCTACGCGGCGCGGGGTCGCGTGCTCGAATCGAATCCAGATAGGCTGTCAGACCGCCGAACATCGCTACGCCCCTTTATCTTCGGACAGATATTTAGGCGGTCGCGGCTCCCATTTCCAGCGCGCGACGTTTATGGCTTGAGGCGTCTAAACACTATGTATCTTGTGGGAATTGGCCCGCATGGCCAAACCGGGCGACCAGATGGACTGCGAGAGGTGCGTGAATGTTTGAAGGGATCGACTTCCAGGCCCTGCTCCCGTTCATCGCCGTCGGCTTCGCCGCGCAGATCGTCGATGGCGCGCTGGGTATGGCATTCGGGGTGATCTCGAGCACCCTGCTGGTCAGCGTTCTCGGCGTCCCGCCGGCGACCGCATCCGCCGGTGTCCACCTTGCCGAATGCTTCACGACCGGCGTGTCGGGCATCAGCCATGCGATCCACAAGAATGTGAACTGGAAGCTGTTCTTCCGTTTGTTGATCCCCGGTGTGATCGGTGGAGTGACGGGCGCTTACCTGCTCAGCACGCTCGATGCATCTGTGACGAGGCCCTATGTGATGGCCTACCTCGCGCTGATCGGCGTGTATCTGCTGTGGCGCGGCATCAGCTTTCCCACACGCCATCATCGCGAACCGAAGATCGTTGAGCCATTGGGACTTGCCGGGGGCTTTCTTGACGCGGCGGGCGGCGGCGGCTGGGGGCCCGTAGTGACCAGCAACTTGCTGATCCAGGGGACGCAGCCGCGCTACACGATCGGCACGGTCAACAGCGTCGAGTTCTTCCTTACCCTGTCCGTCTCGATCACCTTCATCTTCCATCTCGGCTTTTCCGCCTTCACCGAAGCGGTTATCGGCCTGCTGATTGGCGGCGTGATCGCGGCGCCCTTCGGCGCGATCCTGGCCAAGCGCGTGCCGACCAAGACGCTGCTGATTCTGGTCGGCGTCGTTCTGACCGTGACGAGCAGCTATAGCGTCTATCGCGCGCT
This sequence comes from Sphingomonas sp. J344, assembly GCF_024700005.1. NCBI lineage: Bacteria > Pseudomonadati > Pseudomonadota > Alphaproteobacteria > Sphingomonadales > Sphingomonadaceae > Sphingomonas > Sphingomonas sp. J344. The sequence continues at coordinate 192,670 of NZ_JAJONB010000002.1, forward strand.
CACTTGAGCTTCGATCAATTCCGCTCGATTGAGTGATTTGTTCGATCACGGACAGCGACACTTCCAATTTGGAAGTGCTGCGGCGCACCCTATATGCCGCATCGCACAAGCTGCACTGCACAATCCACAGGAGAACAGAAACATGGCGCTCATCGGTAGCGAGCTGAAGCCGTTCACGGCAACCGCGTTCAAGCAAGGCAAGTTCGTCGAGGTCACCGACGCCGACGTGCGCGGCAAGTGGGCGGTGTTCTTCTTCTACCCGGCCGACTTCACCTTTGTCTGCCCGACCGAGCTGGAGGATCTCGCTGACATCTACCCGACCCTGCAGAAGATGGGCGTCGAGGTCTATTCGGTGTCGACCGACACGCATTTCAGCCACAAGGCGTGGCACGACACCTCGCCCGCGATCGGCAAGATCAACTATTACATGCTGGGCGACCAGAACCACAATCTGTCGAAGAACTTCGACGTTCTGCGTGAGGGCCAGGGTCTGGCGGACCGCGGCACCTTCGTGATCGACCCGGAAGGCGTGATCCAGCTGGTCGAGATCACCAGCGAAGGCGTCGGCCGTAACGCGGCCGAGCTGCTCCGCAAGATCAAGGCGGCTCAGTATATCGCGGCGCATCCGGGCGAAGTCTGCCCGGCCAAGTGGGAAGAAGGCGAAACCACCCTCGCCCCGTCGCTCGATCTGGTCGGCAAGATCTGACGCAACCTGGGGCACCCACCTCCCCCCCTCGTCGGGTGCCCTATGCGACCCGGGGTGAGCCTCCCCTCACCCCCGGGCCGTTTCGTTTTCAGATACAGGAGTTTCACCATGCTCGACGCGCACCTCAAGCAGCAGCTGGAAGCCTATCTCGTCCATATCCGCGAATCGGTGGAACTGGTTGCGAGCCTTGGCGACGATGCCAAGTCGCGCGAGCTGGAGACCCTGCTCGCCGAAATTGCCGACCTCTCCGGCAAGATCACGCTGGTCCGCACGAACGACGACAAGCGCACGCCCAGCTTCATGATCCGCCGCGCGGGTACCGATATCGGCGTGCGCTTCGCCGGCATCCCGATGGGGCATGAATTCACCAGCCTGGTGCTGGCCCTGCTTCAGGTCGGCGGCCACCCGTCCAAGGCGGCGCAGGACGTGATCGAAACGGTCAAGGGCCTCGACGGCGACCTCCACTTCGAAACCTATTTCTCGCTCAGCTGCCAGAACTGCCCCGACGTGGTGCAGGCGCTCAACCTGATGGCGGTGCTCAACCCACGGATCAGCCACGTCGCGATCGACGGCGCGCTGTTCAAGGAAGAGGTCGATGCACGCCAGGTGCTCGCCGTCCCCACCGTCTATCTGAACGGCGAATTGTTCGGATCGGGCCGGATGGAGCTGGAGCAGATCGTCGCGAAGCTCGACAGCGGCGCGGAGGCCAAGGCGGCCGAGAAGCTCGCAGCCAAGGAGCCGTTCGACGTCCTGATCGTCGGCGGCGGCCCTGCCGGTGCGGCGTCGGCGATCTACACCGCGCGCAAGGGGCTGCGCGTCGGAATCGCCGCCGAACGCTTCGGCGGGCAGGTGCTCGACACGATGGGCATCGAGAATTTCATCTCCGTCCCCTACACCGAAGGCCCCAAGCTCGCCGCCCAGCTCGAAGGTCACGTCAAGGAAAATGGCGTCGACATCATGAACCTGCAGCGCGCCGAGAAGCTGATTCCGGCGGCGCGTGAAGGCGGCTCGCATGAGGTGGTGCTGGCCAATGGCGCGAGCCTGAAGGCCAAGACGATCATCCTGTCGACCGGCGCCCGCTGGCGCCAGATGGGCGTCCCCGGCGAGGACGAATATCGCAACAAGGGCGTGGCCTATTGCCCGCACTGCGACGGCCCGCTGTTCAAGGGCAAGCGGGTCGCGGTGATCGGCGGCGGCAATTCTGGTGTCGAGGCAGCGATCGACCTCGCCGGCATCGTCGGCCACGTCACGCTGATCGAATATGACGACCAGCTGCGCGCCGACGCCGTGCTTCAGCGCAAGCTCGCCAGCCTGTCCAATGTTCAGGTGATTACTTCGGCGCTCACAACCCGTGTCAACGGCGCGGAGAAGGTCACGGGCCTGACCTATCAGGACCGCACCACGGGCGCGGAACATGAAATCGCGCTGGAGGGCATTTTCGTCCAGATCGGCCTCGTCCCCAACACCGAATGGCTCAAGGGCACGCTCGCTCTGTCGCAGCGCGGCGAAATTGAGGTTGACGCAAACGGCAAGACGAGCCTACCGGGCGTCTTCGCTGCGGGCGACGTGACGACCGTCCCCTACAAGCAAATTGTGATCGCGATGGGTGCAGGCGCAACCGCCGGCCTCTCGGCTTTCGATTATCTCATCCGGCTCCCCGCCGAAGAGATCGAGACCGCGGCCGCCGCCTGACCCGGCAGAGCGCCACCCCCGTAGAATGCAGGGGTGGCGTTATCGCGTTGCTTACGCCGCCACGCCGCGCGCGAACCGCCCCGGCGGCTGACCAACATGTCGGCTGAACGCAGTGCTAAAGGTGCTGGCCGAGCCATAGCCGACGCGCTCCGCGACCTCGGCCAACGCAAGTTGCCCGGCGCGCAACAGGTCCTTCGCGAGTGCCATTCGCCAGCCGAGTAGATATTCCATCGGCGGCACCCCGACCGCTCGGCTGAAATGATTGAAAAAGGCGGAGCGCGACATTCCGGCACTGCGCCCCAACTCGCCCATCGTCCACGCCCGGGCCGGGTCGGCATGCATCGCGCGCATCGCCGCCGCTAGCCGTCGGTCACCCAGGCCGCGCAACAGCCCCGGCGGGGCCTCCTCCTGCGTCGCCCGCAGCGCTTCGACCAGCAGGATCTCGACGAGGCGTTCGAGCACCAGATCACGCCCGGGCCGCGCATCGTGCGTTTCTTCCCCCACCAGTGCCACCAGCGCCGACAGCCGATTCACACCACGCACATGGATCAACTGGGGCAGGAGCGACACCAGCAGCCCCGTATCGGGCGACGCGAAACTGAAATAGCCGCCGAGCAATCGCACATCGGGCATGGCGTCGGAATCGCCGTGGCGCAATTCGCCGACCGGCAACGGTGCCGCATGCGGATCGATGAAGTTCGGGACTACCGGCTCGAACCCGGACAGCACAAAACCCGGCGTCGCGGGCATCAGCACGAAATCGCCCGCCTCAATCGTCAACGGATCCTGTCCGTCAACCGCCAGACGGCAGCGCCCGTCGATCACGGTGCAAAAGCTGGGCGCGCCATAGTCGCCATAGCGCACGCCCCATCGCCCCGCACCGCTGATGAGCTTGGAAAACACCGCCCGAGGCTTGAGAAGGGCGATAATCTCACTGAGTGGGTCGGCCATTTTTGGACCATCGCAAACTAAATCTGGATTTTCAATCGTAGATCGTCCGCCCTCGTCCGGGGCATCACCTCCGTGCAGAACAACGCATGGAGCCCCCAATGAAGACTATTCTGATAACCGGCAGTTCCTCGGGCTATGGCCTCGAAACCGCCCGCCACTTCCACGCCCGGGGCTGGCGCGTCATTGCGACGATGCGCACGCCGCGGCTCGACATCCTGCCCCGTTGCGAGCGCATTCGCGTGATCGGACTCGACGTCACACGGCCGGAGAGCATCTCCGCCGCGATCGAAGCTGCCGGGCCGATCGACGCGCTAGTCAACAATGCCGGCATCGGCGCGATCGGCGTGGCTGAAGCGATGGCGATGCACAAGGTGCGCGAAATCTTCGAAACCAACACCTTTGGCGTGATGGCAATGACCCAGGCAGTCATCCCCGGTTTCCGCGCGCAGCGATCGGGCGTGGTCGTCAATGTCACGTCGAGCGCAGTGCTGGGCCCGATGCCCCTGGTGTCGGTCTATACGGCCAGCAAGACCGCGATCGAGGGGTTCACCGGTGCGCTCGCGCACGAACTCGCCGCTTTCGGCATCCGCGCCAAGCTGGTCCAACCCGGCTATGGTCCGACCACGCGCTTCATCCAAAATTCGGGCACGCGGATCGAGGATGCGATACCTGCGGCTTACATGCCCTTCGCCGAGCCGGTGCTAACCGCCTTCGCCACCCCGGCGCAGTTCACGACCGAAGCGGATGTGGCTGACGGCGTGTGGCGCGCGGTCCATGACGAAACCGGGCAACTCAGCTTTCCCGCAGGTCCGGACGCGGTAGCGCTGGCTGGCGCGCGCTGAGGTCAACGGCGGCGGTGCCAATCGCGCGGAGCGCCGCCGCCATACCTTGGTAATATCGCGCTTCCCACTTATATCGTCGCCATCAATCGATTGGATCGATCAATGGCGCAGACCTACCTCCCCACGCTCAAGCAGCTGCAATATCTGGTTGCGCTCAAGGACCATGGCCATTTCGGGCGCGCGGCGGAGGCGTGTTTCGTCACGCAATCGACCCTGTCCGCCGGCCTGCGCGAGCTGGAGACGCTGATCGGCGTCGTGCTGGTCGAGCGCACGCGCCGCGTCGTCCGCTTCACGCCGCTGGGTGAGCGGATCGTCGACAAGGCGCGGCGCGTGCTGCGCGAAGCCGACGAACTCGCCGATCTCGCCCGCGCCGCCGGGCGCCCGCTGTCGGGCGAGATGCGGATGAGCGTCATCCCGACGATTGCACCATTTCTGCTCCCCCGCATCCTCCCCAGGCTGCGACGCGACTATCCCGACCTCAAGCTGTTCCTGCGCGAGGAGCCGAGCGGCGCGGCGTGCGAGAGCCTGCACACGGGGCGTACCGACTGCGTGCTCCTCGCCCTGCCCTATGCCTGCGGCGACGTCGAAACCGCGCCGCTGTTCGACGACCCGCTGTTCGTCGCCTTTCCCGAGGGCGAGTATGAGCCCGACCACGCCAGCGTCACCGCGAGCGAGATCGACGAGACACGGCTGCTGCTGCTCGAGGATGGCCACTGCCTCAAGGATCATGCTCTCGCCGCGTGCAACCGCCCCGAATTGCGCGCCGAGGCGACGATGCTCGGCACCTCGCTGCACACGATGGTCCAGATGGTCGACAACGGCTTGGGGGTGACGATGCTGCCCGAGATGGCGATCGCTGCCGGCATCCTCGACCACACCCATATCACCGCCCGCCCGCTTCAGGCGGACAATCCGTCACGCCGCATCGCACTGGTGTGGCGTAGGGCGAGCCCGCGGGAGCGCGATTTCAGGTTGCTGGCGGACGTATTGGCCCAGGCTGGAACCGACGCCGACTAGTCGAGCCAGCGAGCCGCCGTCTCCGCATCACTGACTCGTGCATCAACCCATGCGCTATGCTCCCCGCGGCGCTCCCGCTTCCAGAACGGCGCCTCGGTCTTGAGTCGGTCGATCAGGAACGCACACGCCTCCAGCGCCGCACCGCGATGTGCCGCTGCGGTCGCGACCAGCACGATCCGCTCGCCCGGCTCCATCGACCCGACGCGGTGGACGATCACTGCCGACACCAGCCTCCAGCGCGCCATCGCCTGTTCGGCGAGGTCGCACAGCACGGCTTCGGTCATGCCGGGATAATGTTCCAGCTCCAGGCAAGTGACGCCATCCTCGCCGCGCACCACGCCGATGAAGCTGGCAATCCCTCCAGCCCCGCACTCTTCAATTCCGGCAAGTTCGACGCCGACGTCGATCGGCGCGAGATCGACCGAGATGCGGATCATCCGCCAGTCACCGGAGGGAAGATCGCAACTTCACGCGGCGATCCCAGCAGGGCGTCGAGCGCCACGAACTTCTGATCTACTGCAGCGCGCAGCCGTGCCGGGTCGGCGAACGCCTGCGCGTGCCTGTCGCTGCGTCCGCCCAGCCAGTCGATCAGATCGGCGACGGTTCGCACCGCTTCGGGCGGGTGCACGTCCTCCTCGCCCACCCCGATCGTCTCGCGGACCCAGGCGAAATAGAGCAGCCGCATCAACTATCCATATGCTTGAGGCCGACGCGCAGATAGTCCCAGCCGGTGATCAGCGTCAGCGCCGCCGCTGCCCAAAGCATCGTGAGGCTGGTATCATGCACCCACGCCCATCCTGGCAGCGCGCCCGCAAGAATCAGCCCGCCCAGCGACGTCAGCTGCAATGCTGTCTTCCACTTCGCGAGCGCCGACACCGGCACCGATACCTGGATGCCGCCCAGAAACTCGCGCAGCCCCGACACCGCGATCTCGCGCAGCAGGATGATCAGCGCGGCGATCATGTGGATGCCGGGGATCAGTTCCTTGGCGCAGAGAATCAGGATCACCGCGGCGACCATAATCTTGTCGGCGATCGGATCGAGGAACACGCCCAGCTTCGACACCGTCCCCCGCGACCGCGCGAGATAGCCGTCGAAATAATCGGTGAATCCCATCAGGCAGTAGGTGGCGAATCCAAGCGCATATCCGGCCTGCCATTCCGGCCACCACAGGAAGAACACCAGCAGCGGTACGGTGACGATTCGCGACAGCGTCAGGACGTTTGGCAGCGTCAGCATAGCTCCTGCCCTAGCACTGTGCGCCGCCGCGATCATCCCCCGATCGTCACGCGATATCCGGTTGCCGCGCCCCGCACGCCCCGGCTATGTCAGCGCCAGTTTTGACGGACGAAGGCCCGCCACGCATATGAACAACGCGCTCGGACTGCTCAAGGAGCGCCGGTTTCTCCCCCTGTTCGTCACGCAGTTCCTGGGGGCCTTCAACGACAATCTGTTCAAGACTGCGATGGTGTTGTTCGCCACCTATCAGGTGCTGAACGACCCGGAGACGGAGTTCGTGTTCAACGCGCTCGCCACCGGCGTAGCGCTGCTCCCCTTCGTCCTGCTTTCCGCGCTATCGGGCCAGCTCGCGGATACCTATGACAAGGCGCAGATCATCCGCATCGTAAAAACGGCGGAGATCGGCATCATGATCTTCGGCGGGTGCGGCATCATCGTCGCCAAGCTCGGCTATCCGATGGTCGGGGTCGGCATGATGCTGGGCGCGGTGTTGATGCTCGGTACGCACTCCACCTTTTTCGGTCCGATCAAATACGCGATTCTGCCCCAGCATCTGAAGGAGGACGAGGTGCTTGGCGGCACGGGTATGGTCGAGGCCGCGACCTATCTGTCGATCCTGCTCGGCACCGTCATCGCCGGCTGGGTGTCGATCGAGACTGCGGGCTGGCTGACGCTGATCGTCGCATTCATCGGCTGGTTCACCGGCCGCATGGTCCCCGCTGCCCCGCGCCAGGGGGCGAAGCTCAAGCTCAATTTCAACCCGTTCACCGCGTCGTGGCGGCTGATCTCAAACACGATGCACATCCCCCGCCTGTTCTGGGCGATCTGTGCGATCAGCTTCTTCTGGACGATGGGATCGGTACTGATCGTCATCTTCACCCCGCTGGCGAAGAATGTGCTGACCTCCGACGAGCGCGTGGCGAGCCTGATGATCGCGACCTTCTCGGTCGGCGTGGCGATCGGGTCGGTGATCATCAACGCGATGCTGAAGGGGGAGATTTCGGCGAAATACTCGCCGATCTCGGTCATTGCGATGGCGGGGTTCGTCGTCGCCTTCTCGTTCGAATCGAAATTCTGGATCCCTGCCGCGCCCGGCCAGCTCTACGACATGCTCGGTTTCATCGCGATGCCTCAGGCATGGCTGGTGCTGGCAACGCTGATGGCAATCGCCATCGCTGGCGGCATGTTCGTGGTGCCGCTCTACGCATTCCTCACCACGACTGTGACGAAGGATCAGACCGCGCGCACCGTGGCGGCGAACAATATCGTCAACGCGTTCGGGATGGTGCTGGGTGCGCTTATGGTGATCGGCATCACCGCGCTGGGCGTCGGCCCGTCGAATCAGCTGTTGTTCGTGGCGGGCATGGCCATTGTCTCGGCCTGGATCGCCCAGAAGCTGCACCGCGCCTGCGATTGAGCGCGGGCCCGGCCTTCAGAAAATGAACGTGTAGATGCACACGAAGAACGCGGTGAAGCTCAGCGCAAAGAGCTTGAGATCGCCCTCGTCCTCCCGGCGGCGAATTTCGGCCCGCACCTGTGGAAGATTGGCCCGGAACGGGTGGCTGCGGCTGGCGCCGGTCAGGATAAGTTCGCGTCGCATGGCCGGAGGTTAACGCGCCGTTTACACTTTCGGCCATCCCTAAAGGATCGTTAACGGCTGTTCCGATGCGGGACGGCGAGCGCATGCATCCTTTTGCGACAGGCAAAGAAACGGCCGGATGCGCAACGCGCTCCGGCCTCATTCTTCGAAGGGATGGTGGAGCCGAGGGCCATCTAACATCTGTCCACGCTGGTTCGACGCTGAGCACGACTCGCTAGATTTTCCTTAGTTTTCCGCGCCACATTGTTCGACACTGTTCATTGCTGTTCAGGCAAAGCCACGCTATCGTGTGGGAACCAGTGAGGGATCGAAACGTGGGCAAGCTATCTGCATTGCGGGTGAAATCGGCAAAGCCTGGCCGTCATGCGGATGGCGATGGCCTGTATCTGCTGGTTAAGGAGAGCGGCTCGCGATCGTGGATGCTGCGCGTGCAGGTCGACGGCAAGCGGCGTGACATAGGGCTCGGATCAGCCAGTGTTCTGGGTCTCGCGGATGCGCGGGACAAGGCTGCAGAGATGCGCAAGCTGGCTAAATCCGGCGTAGACCCTGTCGCCGAGCGGAAGAAGAAGCCTGTCGCGATCCCGACCTTCGAGCAGGCGACGCGAGATTGTCATGCGGAGCTGAAGAAGGGTTGGAAGAACCAGAAGCACATCGACTCCTGGCTTGCGAGCATGATCAATCACATCGTTCCAGCGATTGGGGACAAACCTGTCGACGCCGTCACGAGCATCATGGTTCGCGACGCGATTGCGCCGATCTGGATGGAGATGCCCGAGACAGCGCAGCGCATTTTACAGCGGATTGGCGTGGTGCTGGACTTTGCCCATATCAAGGGCTGGCGACCGGATGAGACGTCGCTTCGTTCAGTCCGCAAGGGACTGCCGCGGCAACCGAATGTCGAGAACCATTTCGAAGCGATGCCCTACGCCGATGTGCCCGACTATATGGCGAAGCTCGCTGGCGCGGTTGAGACGGTGGGGCGTGATGCCCTGCGCTTCACAATCCTAACCGCCGTCCGGTCGAACGAAACGCGCTTTGCGAACTGGGCTGAGATCGACCGCGAGAAAGCCACTTGGAGCATCCCGGCTAGCCGAATGAAGATGAAGCAGCCGCACGTGGTGCCGCTTTCGACTGACGCGATGGCGATCATCAACCGCCGTTGGGAAGCGAGGACCCACGACGCCGGCCTGATTTTCCCTTCGACCCTGAAGAAGCCCGGGGGCGAGGAGCGCCCCATCAGTGACATGACGATGACCAAGGTGCTGCGCGAGGATAAGGTCGTTGGCTTCACCGTGCATGGGTTCCGCAGTTCTTTCACGGACTGGGCGGCCGAAGAAACCAACTTCCGGAAGGAGATCGTCGACAAGGCGCTGGCGCACAAGCTGCCCGATCGCGTCGAAGCCGCGTATCGTCGCACTGACTTCTTCGAAAAGCGGAAAAAGCTGATGGATGCGTGGGCTCGCTATGTCACCGGTCATCAGGCGGTGACGAAATTGGCGGCTGTTGCGTGAAACTCGCGATTGCAGACATTGGGCCTCAGATGCCCGCCGAATGGTTCAAGGATCCGATCGAAGAGGCGTGTCGCGAGTACCCTTTCGACGTGATCGAACCTATTCTGTCGCCATACGCCACCAGCCAACAGGCCGCGGAGCAGCATTGGCCCTGGGTGGCGTTCGCGCTGCAAAGTTATCGCAAGCAGCATGAACGAGGCAAGGATACGCGCGACATCACCCCGGCGCGTGCGATGGCGCTGCTTGGCGAGATCGCGCGGCATGCTGACGGATTAGACGCGGCGTTGAGGGAGCTCGGCGGCGCAGCGGGTGGAGCGCTCGCGAACGGCAATCGGCCTAAGTTCCTCGCTTTTGCCAAGGCGCACCGAGCAATCGTCAGCGTGTTCGATGACGCAAGTTATCGCGCGAGTGGCGATCTCGATCCGGACGGACATGCGAATTTTAGAGCTTGGACTATTCCGCTGTGGGAGATTGCTCGGACATCGGAAGATCAGGCGCGCATGCTGGGCCACGACGACTCAGCCAGCTCCGGCACAGGGCAACGCTTGCCGGGCCTTGGGCAATTCATCTCGCTGTGCGCGCCAGTGTGGACCGGGGCAACAGGCCGCAAGGCAACGGCCGAGCGGGTGGTTCGGAAGGACGATGACGGGGACGGCGCACCCGACTTTATCATCTTCCTCCGCTCCCTTTGTGCCCTAGCCGCCCTTCCCTCCCCGTCGCTTTCAATGGTGAAGACTGCGCTCTCGCCGCCCCCCCCTTCCCAACCGATATGAGCGGCTGAAGAGGCGACTTAGCAAGGCACGGTCCCACTAATAGGCAGTCAGAAAGTCGCACTTCCAATGTGGTGTGCCGCCGCTCCTCGAATTGCCGAGAACAACCTCGAACACGGTCGAACAGGTCGCCGTGTCGGAGGTGAAAATGGAACCAGTCACGTGCAGCGTGAACGATGCGGCGAGGGCCATCGGCCTCAGCAGGGGCACGCTTTACAAGCTGATGGGCCAAGGCAAGGTCGACAGCATCCGCGTCGGCGGCCGCAGGCTCATCAAGGTCGCTAGCGTTCGCAAGCTCGTCGAAGCGGCGTGAGCGACAATGGCAACGGCAAGGGCAGCGTCGCCCCTAGAGACGCGAAAGGGCCGGACCGCCACAGTCCGACCCTCTGCAATCCTTTACAACGGCGACGTCGGAGATAGCGGCAGCGGACGACCCGCGCAATATCTCGAACTAGTCCCTCGCATAATTGCGACCCACTGGCTGCGGCCTGAGCTGGGAGAGATCGCATGAGTGCTGATATTGTCCCGATCCGCAGCAAGTCACGCCAGCCAGCGGTCGCCGCACCGAAGGCGCGCGTGTCGCTGGTCAACCTCGTCGAGCGCGACCCCGTCGAGTTCGTCGTGGGCATCGAATACGAGACGGGCGAATATGTCCTCGCGGGTGTCTATCACGACTATGCGCACGCACTGGACGTGGCCCGCTGGCGCGCAGCGGCACTTGGCATTCAGGCCGTCGATTTCACTGACGCCGGCGCAGAAGCCGAAGGCGGTGCCGCATGACTGCCACCATCATCCCGTTCGAGCGGCCGAAAGTCGCCGGCGCTTCGCCATACGAGATTGTCGAAATCACCCCCGGGATCATGCCACCTGTGCAATACCTGGTCGCCCTGGCCGGACCCCGAGCAAGTCGAGAAGCGGGTCGGCTGCCGTGGGACAGTCTTGGCTGGTTCGATGCGGCTGAGGCGGTCGATGTCGCGCTGTCTGCGTCTCACCGCCATGGTGCCATTCCGATCTGGGACGGCGCCGGGATCCTCGCTCCTGAGTTCGGGACCGGCTTCTTCACCGTCACGCCCGAGCCCACCGAACCGGGAGATGCGGCATGACAACTCACCCGATTGCTGATCATCGCTCGATCGCGATGAACCTGCTCACGAGCGGTGCGCCGCTGCGACCCAAGGAGGGGCAGTTTCTCGGCGGCATCGCGTTCGACGCCAACGCCCTGACTGAGAAGCAGGCGAACTGGCTGTCCATCTTGCTCGAGCGCTACGGCATGAACGATGCCGCGAAGGGCGGTGTCGCATGAGCATGATCCAGGCGACCTATCCCGATCGCCCGGGACACCGCGGGATCGACACATCGGTCTTCGCTGCTGAAGCGATCGCGCCTGATCTCGGCCGACTGCAACGCACCGTCCTCCATGCCGTTCGTGCGGCAGGCAGGAGCGGCGCTACGACCGAAGAGCTGGCGGCGATCCTCGATATTGATCGGGGGTCGGTGCAACCACGCACATCGGAACTCAGGTCGAAACGTCTGATCGCCGACAGCGGGCTGCGCCGTCGCAATTCGAACGGCAAGCGCGCCATCGTCTGGACGCTGCCCGAGCATGCGCTGCCAGCGGCGCAGGGGGATGCGCGATGATGGCGCGCGGGGCAGAACGACTCGAAATGGATGAGCTTTCGCGGATCTGCGCCGACCTTCGCTCGCGATTTCCCGTCTCCGGGGTCGCAAGCCAAGCTGGCGTCAAGCTGATCCGGGCTGGGCGTGAACTAAAGGGCTGTTGCCCCTTTCATCCTGACCGCACCCCCCAGCTTCACGATCTATGCCGACGACCGCAGGTTCCAGTGCTTCGGCTGCGGTGCCGAGGGTGATGTGCTGGACTTCGTGCAGCGGGCATATGGCGTGAAGTTGAAAGGCGCCATCGACATGCTGGATGGCGGTGCATTGCGCGAACTCGAACAGCAGCGGGTGGTCGCTACGCCGAAAGCCGACTGGTCGAAAGCGGCGCGGCAGATTTGGGGCGAGGCAGCAGCAATCGAAGGGACGGTGGCGGAGGCATATCTGCGCCGGCGCGGGATCACGATGCCGTTGCCGCACACGCTGCGGTTCGCACGGCTTCGGTATCCGCAGGAACAGGGTAGACGACCCGCCCTGGTCGCCGCCGTCTGCTCGCCCGATGGCGATCTAACCGGCATCCAGCGCACATTCCTGACCAACGATGGGCGTAAGGCCGACGTGCCCGAGGTGAAGCTGTCGCTGGGCCGCGTCGCAGGCGGTGCGATCCAGATTGGCCCGCCAGCCGCCAGCCTCGTCGTTACCGAAGGGCTCGAGGATGGGTTGACGCTGGCCCAAGCCCTAGGCCGTTCCGTCTGGGTATCCGCCGGGACTGCGATGCTGCCCCGGATGGAATTGGCGGACGTCACCCGTGCGGTCGTGATTGGCGCTGATGGCGACGCGCCTGGCGAGACCGCGGCGAATAAGGCAGCTCATGCCTTTGCCGCTGCCGGACGGAAGGTGCGGATCATGCGGCCCGCAGCCGGCTACAAGGACTTCAACGCCGAGCTGCTGGGAACGGGACAATGACGGCCCCGTCGCTACAGGCGCGGTTCGAAACCGCCGAACCGTTCGCGGCCTCTCCGTCTGCGGAACCGGTGAAGATCACCGCGTCCCCTTTCCGCTGGCCTGATCATCGCACCTTACCGCGGCGGCCTTGGGTCTGGGGACGATGGTTACTCCGCAGCACAGTGTCGGCAATTGTCGCGCCGGGGGTGTCGGCAAGTCGTCGTTCGTGGCGTCGATGCTGCTGTCGTTGGCGAGCGGGCGGCAAGAGATGCTCGGCAAGACCGTATGGGATGGGCCGAAGCGGGTCTGGTATTGGAACCTGGAAGACAGCCTCGACGAACTGGAAATGCAGCTGGTCGCGGCGTCGATGTTCCACCGTGTCGGGCAGGACGCATGCGGTGACCGCATCTTTCTCGACAGCGGGCCGGAGGGTTCGGAGCTGCGGATCGCGATCGAGGACCGGGATGGCTTTCAGATCGCCGTGCCCGTGGTGGAAGCGCTGGTTGCCGAGCTGATCGAGCGCAAGATTGATGTGCTGGTGGTCGATCCATTCGTGTCGTCACATGGTGTCAGTGAAAACGATAACGGTGCAATCGACGCGGTGGTGAAGACATGGACTAGCGTCGCCAAGCGCGCGAACTGTTCCATTGTGCTCGTCCATCATACGAAGAAGCTGGGTGGCGAGAAGGTGACCGCTGAGGCTTCCCGCGGTGCGGTGGCGCTCATCGCTGCCGCCCGCGTTACCCTCGTGCTCAACCGGATGGACAAAGAAGAGGCGCAGAAGTTCGGCATTTCCGAGGATCGTGAGCGCCGCCGGCTCTTCACGGTGCAGGACGATAAGGCCAATCGGGCGCCAGCCGAGGACGCGCAATGGTTTCGGTTGGCTTCGCAGGATGTCGAGAACTCGACCGGCCCCGAAGACCCTTTCGGTCAGGAAGGCGACAGCGTTGGTGTGGTGACCCGTTGGTGTCCGCCGGACGCGTTCGAGGGCATCACCGTTGATCACCTGCGTCGGGTGCAGGCGGCAGTTTCAGCCGGCGAGTTCAAGGCCCACCACAGCGCGTCTGACTGGGTCGGCAACGCCGTCGCGGACGCGCTCGGACTAGACGTGAAGAACGATCGCGGCAGGATCCTGAAGCTGCTCGGCACATGGGAAGCGAACGACGCCTTGCGGGTCGAAGAACGACGCGATCAGAACCGCCAGATGAAGAAGTTCATGGTGGTCGGAAAGCCGGCAGATCAGGTGTCTGCTACACCTGCAATAGGTGTAGCGTCGCACACCGTCGCGGTGTCGCAAGAAAGTGCTACGCTACACCCCGCCCCCTTTAGGGGTGCGGGTGTAGCAGGAGCTGCTCGGGATGCTGGGCAGGTTTCGCACTTCACTGCCGGCAACCCTGCGTTGGGGCCGCTAGACCGAACGCCGCGCGACTCCAACCAATGGGAACCGAAGGCGAATGGCATGATCCTCGCGCCAGGCGAAACCGGCGAAGACGTAATTCCAGGATGGGACAACTGATGACGAAGCCACGCAAACCCCGCGCCGGCAGCGGCGGGAAGGCTGTCGCTACCCGGCCGCCGTCCCGGGAAGCCAATTGCCTGGAGAAGGCTGGGATCGACCGCGCCAAGAAGTTCGTCGCGTCGGCGCGCGGGCGGTATCAAGTGCGCTATAACCCCGAGCAGGCGCAGATCCAGCCGCCGCATGATGACGACGGCTATTACCTGGCCCAAGCCGCCGCGTTCGGCACCACGTCGACTGATTTTATCGCGAGTTCGATCAGCGACCTGGCCAGTGTCTTGCGCGGACAGGGCAGAGCGCCATCGGAACAGGCGATCAACGCCGCCTTGGCTTTCGTCGACGGCGGTGAGCCCCAGAATGAAATCGAAGCGTCTCTTCTCGTGCAGATGGCGAGCACGCACGCAGCGGCCATGCAATGCATGCGCACCGCGGCGGGAGATCTGCGATTGGCCACAGAAGGCGGCGTCGGCAACTTAGCAGTGAAGCTCCTGCGCACCTACACGGCCCAGATCGAGGCGCTGACGAAGCTGCGGCGCGGTGGCGAACAGGTCGTGAGGCACATTCACGTCGACAACCGCGGCGGGCAAGCAATCATCGCAGAAACCGTCAACACCGGGGGTGCCGGACATGGAAAAGTCGCCGAACAATCCGAAACAACGATCGCAGACGCTGCTTTCGGCCCCCAGATGTTTAGCCAAGACCCGGCGGGGAACGGCGTGCCAATCCCCTGCCGTGAAGGGCCGGCGCCGCTGCAGAATGCACGGCGGGACGGATCCCGGCGCACCGCGCGGCAACCAGAACGCGTTGAAGCACGGCATGAAGACGGCGCGGGCGATCGAGGAACGTCGTCAGCTTCGGCAACTTCTGCGTGAACGTCGCGATTTTCTCGGGGCTATCGACTGGTAGCGCGATCCACCTCGTGCCCGCCAGCCCTGCCCACTTCGGGCGCATTGCCACGAGGATGCGCGCAGCTGATCGTCTCGAATGCGAGGCGTTCGGCATGAGTCCGAAGGAAGCGCTGCGTTCGTCGTGGCGGCGCTCGATCTATGCCGTCACGGCCAAGCTGGACGGGCGCCCTGAAGCGATGTTCGGGTTGTCTGCCATCAGCATGATCGAGGGGCGCGGCAGCCCCTGGTTCCTCGGGACTGACGTTGTTACCCGCTGCGGCCGTGCTCTAGTTGAACTGGGGCCCGGCATTCTGGCCCGGATGCATGCGACCTGTTCGACGCTTGAAAACCGAGTGGCATGCGAAAACAGGGCGGCCATCAGATTGCTCCGCCATTGGGGCTTTCATATCGGCGAAAACATCACCATCATCGGCGGCGTCCACTTTCGCCCATTTAGCCGGACCGCATAGAGTCGGCGGGCATACAGCAGGCCGAGCTACTCAGCGCGCCCGCTTTTCCATTTCTCCAGATGCGTGCGCAGCACCTCGACGGCGTGAGCACGATCAGGCGCGAGGGTGGTGGCATCAATCTCACCTAGCCTGCGCTCGACGACATCAACGCCGATTAGTCGGTCGATGCTCTCTTTGTCGAAGGTTTCATATCGAGCGGCGACCCGATCGCCCCATCCCTGCGATGTCCCGACCGTCATAAACGCGGCAGCTATGCCGCCGAAGCCAGCGTCGGTCTCGATCACTTCGGCCAACCACCCGCCTGGTGCGTCCATGCCGCCGCTATAGTCGCGCCAGCGATAGATGAGCGAGGCGATGTCAGGGTGCGCCAACATCTCGTCGGGCGATCGTGCGAGTTGCTCAATCTGCACGAGCCATTCCCGCTTAAGCGCGTCGAGGGTCGCTTGGTCCAGATCGGGCTCGAAGGTGTCGCGCTCATCCTCCTTGCGGTCGTTGGGATCGTTGAGGTGGATAAGTATCGCAGCGACTGACAGTGCGCCGGTTGCGCGCAAAGCCTCCAACACGAGCGGACCGCGCTTCTCCTGAGCCAGCCGGCGGATGAACCAGCTAATCGCCCTCCATGCCGACACCCAAGGCGAACTGAACGGCTCGCCTGACCGGCGGGATCCAACCAGCCCTTGGCCAAGCCGGAACATGGCCGGCAGCAGCACGTCAGCAGTGTCGACCGGCAAACGCTCAACGGACTCGTCAAGCCGCGCCGCGAGCGAGTGGGTCAACCCCCTCCCCTCTATCCTAGCAATGACCTCAGCAAGCCGTGACGCATTGCCGCTTGCCGCCATGAAGTCCACGAACTCGCTCTCCGAGATCTCGGCTTCGGGTGTCTGAAGTTCGAAATAGCGGGGGAAGAACCTTGAGGTGCACACCCGCTTCTCTGCGATCCATCTGACGTGCCAGCTGTCTCCATAATGCGAACCCCCCAGCGCCCACTCGACCGTCGGGAAAAGTTGCTTCACTGCTTCTTCCGCTGTTTCGCGGCGCGCCACAGGCACGATCGAAAGCAGGCTTTCCACGCGTGATCGGTGCTCGGCATCGCGTCCATCTCGACCGAACCGAGAAGTTTGGAGCAGCAACTCGCGATTGTGGAACAGCGCATCATGCAGATCCGGCTCGAAAACGCGCAGCGCCTCAAGCGCCAAGAAGTCGATGATGTTCACCTCGGATGTCGTGCCGCTGGTGTGAAGCGGCAGGTGGATCGCCACAGACGACAGGTAGCGCCGGCCTTCCCGAAGGTTCCGAACATACGGCTGTATACAGCCGATTAGCACATTGCCCCACCTGACCTGCTCGAAGCCATTCGCTTCCGTCGCGTGCTCCCCGGCTAACAGCGACAGCTCCTGGGTCACGGCTGCGTGGACAGTCGCGGTTGGAACAGCTGGCAGGTCGAAATTGGCCTGAACGATCTTGGCCAAGAAGTCCCTCCCCTGCCCGTTCGCGACGGGATCGAGCGCTGCCTCGACAATGTCGGGCTGGAACAGGAGCACGAAGATGATGTTGGGCAGGTTCGCGTTGACCTTGATCTGCCGGAAGAGCAGTCGGATCTGATCTGGCTCGAGCCGATCAATATCATCCACGAAGACGACGAGTGGTTTGTTCAGCGAGCGCAAGCTGTCCTCAAGCGACCGCCTGATCTGATCGAGTGGCTCGGACCAGCGGTCGCGACCCAGGGCTGTCAAACCCTTGCCAAGCAAGGGAACGACAATTGCAGCCCCGGCCAGCGCCGCGGCGACGAAAGCAACGGTCGGCAGCGTCAGGCCGATCGCGGCTGCCAGCGTGACGATCGAGGCATTCGCAAGAAGCGATGAGATGGTGGCGCTGCCGCCGCTGGCCTTCTTCAGCGGTTCACCGCTACCGGTGAGGATCGAACCATATCGCCTGAGCGCGGCCCCTCTCGCTGCGGACTTCGAAGAGTAGCCGCCACCTAGTTTATCAGCGACCTGCCGGAACAATGCGCGCGCGATCGCGTCGGCATCGCCCCATTGCCAAGGGTTGAATTCCAGCCAGTCGGCCCCGTCGTTCCGAGCCCGTAGCTTTTCAATGACGAGGTTCTTCAGCGAGGATTTCCCGTGTCCCCAGGGGCCACGAATTGCGAACACCCGCCCCTCATCGAGACTCAGTTCAGATAGAACGTTGGCGATCCGGCCCGCGAAATCGGCCCGGCGCAGCCGATCCTCGTTCGCGGTGCGAATCGGCACGTCGGCCCCGATGCCGTCGTCACGGCCAGGTGCCCTCCGGGCTTCACCGTCCTGACCAAACAAGCCTTTCAGCCACGCCGGCATCTTCACGCCTCAATCTCCCATGCCAGCTGCCCGGACTCACCACGTGCGCGTGGAAACTGCCCGCCGGCGCCCAGCGCGACAAGCGGATTGCCGAGCCGAAGCCCTGCCCGCCTTCGCGCTGTGGGAAGGATTGAGGGAGCAATCGATGTAGCAGCGCCATTATGGTGCAGAGTTATGCGGAGCATCGCTCCACCCACCATCCGCTCGGCGCTTTTACGCGCGCCTATTGTGGGGTGCGGCTGTCTCTTCCGCGACCGATAACATGCTCGGTTCAGGCCTGCTGAACACCACGCGAGTTATTTGCGAATGTGCCTTCCTGCCGCAGCCGTTGGTCCATTGATGCTTGCGTCCACGGCAGTTTCTGCGATCGGCACGGGCGTGGCCGCCATGCAGGGCGCGGCCTATTCCAGGTATCAATCCCAGATCGCCGAGCGCAACGACGCCCTTGAGCAAGAGGCGGCACAGGACGCGCTCAAACGGGGAGAGATCGAGGCGCAACGCCAGTATCGCAAGATCGGTCAGGTTCAGGGTGCGCAGCGCGCGGCGATGGCTGCCAACAACATCGATCCCGATTTCGGTAGTGCCGCGCGCCTTCAGGAAGACACGGCTGCCTTGGGGCGCGAGGACGTCGAAACGATATACGAGAACAGCTATCGTGAAGCGCGCGGCTTCTCGGTGTCGGGGGCGAACTTCAGGGCGCAGGCGGCCGGTTACCGGCAGCAAGCCATGGGGCAGCAAGTCGCTGGCGCGTTCGGGGTTGGAACCACCCTCTTGGGTGGCGCGACGCAATACGCGCAATTCCGGGCACGACCCCGGTAATGGCGCGCGTTCCGACTTATCAGGGCGGTGGGGTTGCCCTCCAGCCGCTGCCAAGCCAGCGCTACCGTGCTGCCGATAACGGTGGCGGTGTCGCGGGTGCCATAGCGCAAGGACTGCAAGAACTCGGCAAAGGCATCGGTGATGTCGCCAAGGCGACCCAGCTCGTTGCTGTTGACCGTGCCGAGGACGAAGCGAAGAAAGCCGAGTCTACCCTTGCGCTGGATTTGAGTGAAGGGCTCGACAATCCCGAATCGGGGTTGCGCGTTCGCCGTGGCCAAGCTGCGGCTGACGCGTTCGAACCCACCATGAGCGCGATGGAGAAGCGACGGAAGGAGATCGCGTCTGGTCTCAGCCCGATGGCCCAGAAGATGTTCGGACAGGCGGCAGACGAGCGTATGCTGGCTTTTCGCAGCCTTGCGTCACGCCACATCGCCGTCGAATCCGAGAAGGCCCGAGACGAAACGTCGACAGATCGGCTGACGATCCAGAGCGATGGGGCCATCAACAATGCCGACGATCCCGACGTCCAGCATGCCTTCATCGCGACCGGCCTGACCGAACTGAGCGAGGTTGCCAAGCGGAAGGGCTGGTCGGCCGAAAACTATACTGCAGCGCGCACCCGCTATCTGACCGGGATCCACACCGGTGTAGTCGACGGATACATCGATCGTGGCCAGCTCGATAAGGCGATCGGCTATCTGGACACGCACAAGGACGAGATCGGGTGGAAAGAAGAAAACGCCCTTCGAAACCGAATGCGTGCGCCGCTGGAAGCTCGCGAGACCGCGACTGATGTGGCCGGCATCTGGGGCAGCGCCGCACCGGGATCGCGGGCGATCGCCAACTACAGCGATCCGCTACGCGGTGTAGGCCGCTCACCGGTCGCGGGCGGAAAATATGGGGCGAGCCGAGATTACGGTAGCCACCACGGTGTCGACATCCCGGCCCCCAAAGGCACGTCGATCTATTCGACGGCCCCAGGCACAGCGAAAGTGAGCCGCAGTCCCAAGGGCGGGAACATCGTGACCGTCGATCATCATGACGGAACGGTGTCGCGCTACATGCACCTGGGCGATGTGAATGTTCGAGATGGCGCGCAGGTCGGGCCCGACACGATCATTGGCACTGTCGGCATGACCGGGCGGTCGACCGGTCCTCATCTGCATTGGGAAGTGCTGAAGAACGGAAAGCCTGTGGATCCAGACACGATCCTGGGCACGGGTCAGCAGGGGCAAGGCCCACAGCGCCGCGACCTCAATGGTCTGCTTGCGGCCACTCGCGCCCGAGCCAAGGCGGAAGGCTGGTCGTTCGAACGCACTGAGCGAGCAGAGGATAAGCTGCGGCAGATGGTCCGGGAAGAGGATGATCTGGTCCATCGCGGCGAGGAGCAGGCCAAGCGAGAGGCGCTCGACATCATCGATCGACTGCCGGACAATCGGCTCACCTCGATCGAGCAGATTCCTTCGAAATTGAGGGCCCGGCTCTCGACCGACGATCGGATGAGCCTCGAAGATATGGCTCGCAGAAATAGCCAGCCCGAGCCGGTCAGGGCCGATGGCGACACGGCGCTTACGCTGAACCTCATGGCCATCAACGAGCCCGAGCGCTTTCAGGGCACGGACCTGCGCATGTATCGCGGGAGGATGACGCCGGGCGAGTTCGCGTCGCTTGCAACACTGCAGGCCAAGGCCCGCGCCAACCCCAACTCGCCGGAAGCATTGGACCACAGCCGAGTGTGGGGCGTCATCAACCGGCACGCGCCAGACTTGAACCTGGACCTCGGCACCACCGGTGGGAAAGCCCGCACCCCCAAGGACCGCGAAACGTCGATGCGCATCTTCAGCATGATGCAGCGTGATCTAATGGCGGTGACGGGCGGCAAGCGCCAGCCAACCGACGACGAAATCAAGCGCGCCTTCGACAGCGCCACCCTATCGGTCACCACCTACCGACCTGGCTGGCTATATGGCGAAACGCCAGTCCAGACGCGCCGATACGACGTGGCACCGGGCCAGCGAATGGGTTTGGCGATGCCGAATGGCGTGCGCGAGCGGATCATCGCATCGGTCCGACGCACGCAGCGCGGGCGAACGCCTAGCGATGACGAAATCGGTCAGATTTACCTCAACCACCGCGGTCAGCCGGGGTTCTGGCAATGACCGACCGTCGCGACCTCCTCGACCAGTATCTTGCGCCCCGGACGAGCACGCCCCCAAGCGGTGACCCGCTGGATGGCGCGCTCGAGACCGACTCACGTAACCGCGCGGCGCGCGTCTACTTCGCCGTTCGGCAGGCTGACGCCGACAAGGCAGCACGTGCGAACCGACTCGCGCGAGAGACCGGGCTGCCGAGCGATGTCGTTGAACGAAACCTCGGCACTGTCGAGGCCGACGCCTTCGGACGGCGGGGGCGCGGCGACCATCATCGGCAATTCTCGCCTGTCTGAGTGGTTCGGTGAACCGCGTCGAGCTGCCGCATCGAAGGATGACCTTGAGGCGCTTGGCACCCTTTCGACGCTGATCGGGCCGAATAGCGTTGGCGACGCCGCGCTCAATCTAAAGCCCCGCTATGTGGCCCCGGTCGAGCTCAGGCGCCCGGCTGATGTGCCGATAGCGGAAAGGGTTCAGCGCATCCGCGCCCGCGAGTTCGGCCGCCGCGAAACCGTCGAGCAGGCCCGCCCCGAGACGACCGGACGAACCTGGTGGCGGGGCATCGGTATCGCAACGATTGGTGGCTTCCAGCAGGCGCGGATCGGCGCCAAGCTGTATCTGTCCGACATGCTCGGGCTTGAGAACCTGGTTCCGAAATTTCAGGCGGAATACGAGGAAGTCCAGGATGTCATTCGCGGGACGACGCCGCGCGACCTCACCTCGTTCGGACAATCAGTTTACGGTGGCCTCGTCTCTACCGGCCAGGCCATCCCTGCCCTAGCGGCCACACTGGCGACTCTTCCCGCAGGCGGCTGGGGCGGCCTCGCTGTTGCAGGTGGGCAGTCCGGCCTGGGTGCATACGGCAAGTATCGGACGCGGGGCGGCACCTCGGACGAAGCGTTGCTCGGTGGTGTGCTTGAAGGCGGCATCGAAGCCGTGACCGAGAAAATCCCGCTCGGCACTCTCGTCGGCGGCTTCGGCAAGAAGGGACTTGGCCGCTTTATCGGCGAGTTCACCTTGAAAGAGATGGGCGGCGAGCAGCTTGCGACGCTGGGGCAAGATGCCGTCGACACGGCTATCGCCAATCCCAAGGCGACCTGGAGCCAATATCTCGCCGACAGGCCGCAGGCGGCGATCGACACTGCTGTTGCGGTGATCATCCAGACCGGTGCCATCGGCGGCGGTAGCGCCGTCGTCAGGGCCCTGCGCCCGGTGGAACGCGACATCGAACAGGCCACCGATGGAATCGCCGGCGCGAACATCATGGATGCCGCGGTCGCTCAGGCCGAGGCTTCCAAGCTGCGCGATCGCGACCCCGATGCATTCCGTCAGTTCGTCGAGCAGCATACCGAAGGCGGGCCGATCGAGCATGTCTACCTGCCTGCGGAGAAGCTGCGCGAGCTCATGCAGTCAGACGGGTATGAGCCTGCCGACTGGACCTGGGCTCCTGATCTTTCCGAGCAGCTGGCGCAGGCTGGCGCGGCCGGAGGGGACGTGGTGCTGCCACTCGCGGGCGTCGCCGCCCATCTTGCAGGCACCGAGACGTGGCAGGCCATAAAGGCTGATGTTCGGCTGACGCCAGGGGGCATGTCGGAGCGGGAAGCGAACGACTTTGCCGAGGCGTATGCCGCGATCATGGAGCAGCAGGGTCGCGTCGCGGCCGGTCAGATCGAAGCCGAGCGCGCCGCAGCTGCGCCCGAGCGGCGAGTCTATGATGAGGTTCTCAGCCAGGCGCGAACTGCCGGCTTCAACCTGCGGGCATCACAAGCCTATGCTGAACTTTGGGCGCAGCGTTATGCGACGCGCGCCGCTCGCCTCGGTATCGATGCATGGGATGCGTTTCGCCGTTCGAACGTCACCATCCGGCAGGAGCTGCCCGAAACTCTGGCCGCTTACCGGAAAGCGGACAACCTCGACCTCGTCATCAACGCCATGCGTCGGGGCGCGCGCCCGTCGAAGCCGAGCGGCCCCTCTCTTCTGGAATGGATCGCCTCGCAGGGCGGCCTCAGCGATCGGGGCGGCGATGTCACTTCCATGGGCGGCGACAAGTGGCATCGCGGGCGTCCTGGTCGGCGCAAGTTGGTGCGGCGAGATGATGCTGCGGCCGGCTCGCTGGAGAGACTTGCACCGCTCGCGCGTGAGGCGGGCTTCCTCGCTGCGTCGGCGGACGTGGTAGATGCGGCACAGCTGTTGGACGCGATCAGTCGCGAACTTCGAGGCACGCCAGTCTATGCTGACGCGTCCGGCTCAGCTGCCAGTGAAACGCAGGATGCAACCGCTCGCGCAGCCGACGAACTTCGTGCGCTGCTGGATACATCGGGCGTGGATCCAGACGCCGCCACTCGCGAGGAAATCGACGCCGTGGTGGGTGCGGCACAGGAAACCGCCACGCGCGCGCTCGACCAAGGTGAGGCTCGGGGTCGCCTAGAGCTATATGCGGACGGGCAGAGGATCATCCGGCTATTCGAGGGCCGTGACCTGTCGACGCTGCTGCATGAGACCGGCCACCTGTGGGTCGAGGAACTGAAGGAGGATGCTGAACGCGCTGACGCACCCGACGACCTGAAGGCCCAGTGGCAGGCAGTTCGCGAGTGGTTTGCTGTCAACGGGTATGAAATGGAACTGGGCGGGCCTATCCCGACCGAGGCGCACGAACTCTGGGCGCGCGGCATGGAGCGCTACTTCATGGAGGGGAAGTCTCCCTCCTCCGCGCTGGCGAGCGCGTTCCAGTCCTTCCGCGCCTGGTTGTTGCGGATCTATCAGGTCGTCCAGCGCCTGAACGCCCCCTGACGGATGATGTCCGCGATGTCATGGCTCGCATGCTCGTGACCGACGAGGCAATCGCCGCAGCGGCAGAGGATGCGGAGGCGAAGGCCCTGTTCACCACTGCCGATGAAGCCGGGATGACCGACGCGGAGTTCGAGGCATACTCGCGAACGGCTGCCCAGACGCGCACGGATGCATTCGATGCCCTGCTCTACCGCACGATGGAAACCGTGCGTCGCTCGCGGACCAAGGAATGGAAAGAGCAGCGCGCCAACGTCCGCGCCGATGTCGCGACCCGCATATCGCAGCGACCCGAGTTCCGCGCGCTTGCCTTCCTTCGAGCCCGCGACGACACCCGCGTTGCCCTCGACCGCACAGCGCTGGTCGAAGAGTTCGGCGAAGACGCGCTGGCGATGATCCCCAAGGGCGTGCCCCCGACGGTCGCGACGACCGGTGGCGTCCATCCCGACATACTCGCCGAGCAGGTCGGGTTCGCTTCAGGCCGCGAGTTGGTCACCACGTTGATCGGCCTTCAGCAGCGCGAGAACGAGCTGCGCGCCGTTGGCGACAAGCGGTCGGCCTTCAACGAGGCGGTCGATGCTGAAGCAGACAGCATTATGCGCGAGCGCCATGGGGATGCGCTGACCGATGGATCGATTGAGGAAGAGGCTCTCGCCGCGATCCACAATGACACCCGGGCAACCGTCATCGCATCCGAACTCGGCGCGTTGGGCCGCAAGGTCGGACAAGCACCGACGCCGTGGAAGTTAGCTCGAGAATGGGCGGAGCGAACCGTTCGCGAAGGGATGATCGGCGAGCAGGCGACCGGCGCTGCCATCGCCCGCCACCAGCGCGCCGAAGCGAAAGCCGGGCGTGAGGCCGAGAAGGCGATCCTTGCCGGCGATGCCGAGGCGGCGTTTCGCGCCAAGCAGCAGCAGATGCTTAGCAATGCGCTGTTCCGCGCCGCGAAGGACGCGAAGGACAGTGTCGACCGCATCGTGAAGCGTCTCGGCCGGTTGGCCAGCGCCAAGTCGCAGCCATCGATGGATCAGGAATATCTGGACCACATTCACGATCTGCTCGAAGCCTATGACATGCGACCTCGCACGGCACGTGAGCTTGCCGAGCGCGAGTCGTTCAGCGCTTGGGTGGCGGCCAAAGAAGCTGCTGGCGAGGAAGTCCACGTCCCTGCCCGCTTGCGCGATGCCAACACCGTCAACTTCACCAAGCTGACCGTCGATGACCTGATGGCGCTTGACGACACAATCGCGTCGATCGCGCACCTGGGCCGGGTGAAGAAGAAGCTGATCCTTGCGCAGGAAGAGCGTGACTTCGACGAGACGGTCGAGGACTTCTTGGCGACAGCTGAAGCCCTGCCCGAGCGCCAGTTCACCGCCCACCGCAATGAGCGCCGCACGAAGTTGGGACGTGCCAAGGCGTTCGCACGCGATTTCGGTGCGATGATGGTCAAGATGGAGTTCCTGGCCGACGATCTCGACAACGGTGACCCCAATGGCGTGATGAACCGCCTGTTGGTGCAGGGCTCGACCGAAGCCGCCAACCACCAGGCGCAGCTAAGCGAGGACGTGCTCGCCCCCCTCGCCCGCCTTTACAACGATATGCCACCCGAGCAGCAGCGCCGCATGGCGGAGCGCGTGACGGTGCCCGAATTCGTGGAGATCAACCCGGAGACCATGGAGATTTTGCCTGGCATCTATTCCCGGTCGGACCTGCTCGCCGTAGCCCTGAATACGGGGACGGACTCCAACTTCGATAAGATGGTGCGGGGTGAAAGCCTCGCCTTCAGGCAGATGCCGGACCTGCAATGGAGCCGCGAGAAGGTTGAGGCTGTGCTGGCCCGCGAGCTCAACGCCGAAGATTGGCAGTTCGTGCAGGCTGTCTGGCGCCAGATCGGCTCGCTCTGGCCAGAGATCGAGCGGGCAGAGCGCGCTATCACCGGGGTCGTGCCCGAGCGGGTCGAGCCGCGCCGCGTCCAGACGCCGTTCGGCGAGATCGAGGGTGCCTATTACCCCATCGTCTACGACCCCGCTCGCTCCAGCCGGGCTGCCGACAACTACCAAGACGATGCCGCCAAGTTGCTCGGGCAGATGGGCCGGGCGGTTTCCACGCCAAAGGGGCACACGATCGAGCGGACTGAATATGCGGCCCCGCTCATGCTCGCCCTTGAGCCGGTGCTGTTCAATCACGTCAGGCGAGTGACGACCCGCATCGCATACGGTGCCTGGATCCGCGACGTCCTCAAGTTCACGGACGATCGCCGCGTCCGAGCCATGATCGATCGCAAGCTCGGCCCGGAATACCACGCCCAGATTAAGCACTGGCTGCGGGGTCAGGTGAACGAGGCAGCCATGGACACATCGTCGATCCGTGCCCTCGATCAGGTTCTGCGGAAGTTTCGCGTCAATGCCACGCTGGTGGGCCTGGGATTCCGCATGACAACGATGGTGGCGCAGGTCGGCGGATTGCCGAACTCGGCTAATCAGGTCGGAGCGAAGTGGCTCGCCCGCGGCATGGGGGAAGCGGCCTCCGGTGGCGGCGCTGCGCGAGATTTCGTATTCGCCCGCTCGCCGGAATTGGCTCGCCGCGCTCACGACTTCGATCGCGACATCGCCGCCGCTTTCCGTGACATGGAGGGATCTTCCTCGCCGCTCGACCGAGTGCGTGCTTGGGCGTTCTGGGGCATCGGCATGATCGACGTGTATCTGGTCGCCATGCCGACATGGCTCGGCGGTTATCGGCGGGCGATCGAAGAAGGCATGACGGAAGCCGACGCTGCTGCCTTCGCCGATAAGGCCGTGCGGAAGTCGCAGGGTTCGGGGCGGCCCAAGGACTTGGCGGCGATCCAGAACGCCAGCGAAGGCTATCGCGTCCTCACCATGTTCTACAGCTTCTTCAGCGTGCTCTACAATCAGCAGCGCGAGATGATCCGGGACGCCCAGAAGGGCAACTATCAGAAGGCTGCCATGACCGCATGGTGGGTGATGATTGCCGGCCCCCTCCTGTCGTCGCTACTTGTAGGCGACTGGCCCCAAGATGAAGAAAGCTGGGCCGCCTGGGCGATCAGGAAGGTGTTCTTCGGGATGTGGGCTGGCATTCCCGGCGTTCGTGACGTCGCCAGCGTCACCGAGCGGAAGGTGTCGGGTCAGTTCAGCGAATTCGGCACGGCGCCGATCTACCGGTCGTTCGAGGGATTGATGCGGATCGGCGAGGACGCTGTCCGCAAGGCTGAGGGCAAGGAACCGTCGGAGCGTTGGATCCGCTCGGCAGTCGAAACCCCCGGCTATTTCCTTGGTCTGCCGACAGGTCAGGCAGCCGCCACCGCTGATTACCTCTACGCCGTCGCGAATGACGAGCAGCAGCCCGAGAACGCCCAGGATGTTGTCGCGGGGATCGCCAAAGGGCGGCGCGACGACCAGCGCTGACTAATCACCGCTCGCTCGCCTTCGGTTCCCTCGTCAGCGCCCAGCCAGCGAGACCCAGGATGGCAGCGGCGATCACGTTGAGGATGGCCCAGGTTTCCCGCTCGAAATGCACGGGCACCACGGGGTTGAACAGCAGCGCAACGATGCCGATCGCGATGGCCCAGCCGATTCGATCAGCCTGCCATGCGCTGTAGGCGATCCACGCGCCGGCTACCGCTGTGACGAGTCGAAGCAGCTGATAATAGCCGTATGGCATCTCCAGCAGGGCGACCAGCATCATGACCGCAGGAACCGCAAATACGGCGGCTGGGGGTGCGCTGGCTTGGTGCTATTCATCATCGCCCTCGATGCAGGCTTGGCGGTCATCGGCAGTAATGCAAGACGTTTCCCTCAGCGCGTCGTGCGGCCGTGCTAACAGCAATATCAGCAGGGCGAACACCATTAGGCCAGCCATGACGCCCATCACGCGTGAATTTTGGCGTTCGGCTACCCAATGCCCGCTCACGTAAACAGCGCCGAACAATCCGATACCGAGCACGGTCAGCAGAATGCTGGCCCCAAGGGCTCCCATGAAGTCGAATATCGAAGTTACCATCGGCGCGCTCCCCCTGCCCGTTCTCGCGGCGAGATCAGCTGAATATCGGCCGGAGGATCAGCCAATAGATCGGCCAGATCTCCGACAGGAATAGGTTGATCGGGATCGCCCATATCCAGTTCACCCACGTGTAGACGTAGCCGTCGAGGAAGGTGAGCTTGACCATTGTTGCCAATGCGCCAAGCTGCCAGACGCATCCAAGCAGTTCCTTCATTCCGATGTCCCCCCCGGCTGGCTACCGTCTACCTAGATCCGGGGGCTGGCAAGGCCGAAATCACTACCCGATTCCAGTAATGATCACATGCAACGTGGGAAGAATTGAGGGATCACGGCACCGGATCATGTGCCAGATCAAGTTAGATCAACGACCTGGGCCGCAGGGTTATATGGATGATGGAGCCACCGGCTTCGGGACCTTCCGCGTCCGGGGGGCCCCATGTAGAAGCGCACGATGCTCGCATATTTCGATCCGATCAGCATACCATTGCCGCAGACATGGGGCGCATGCATCCCTGGACTGAGACAGTTCACACGCCTGAGGGTCGCTATGTCGACTTCAAGAGCAGGCCAGACGCGATCCGCGCCACCCTTGAAGACCTGAAACATGCGGGAACAGCGGAGATTGAAAGCGCCATTGTGGAGTTCCTGCGCTGGGCCAACTCCTCTGAGGCGCAGTTCGAGACGAATGACTTCGGCCTCCGCCCGTTGAAGGCAAATGAATCAGGGGTCTCGCCTAAGCCGCTCGAGCAGATGTTACGGCTCACGATCTTCTTTCGTGATCTCGTGCAGAACACGTCGGTGCCGAACATCGGTTCTTTTGGCCAGGAACTCGAAGTTGAGTTGAAAGCGATCGACCCGACCTTCCGCGATGCATGTTGGGGTTGGTGCCTATGGCCTCACTTCTTCCTCGATCTCGAACACCTCGGCGAGGAGCAGGCCGAGGGCGCAGTTATTCAGCTCAACCTGTGGGGTTGGGGCGCCGACGCAGACGAGGTAAGCGTCAATCTATGCCGCGCGTTGAGTAACCTGAAGCTCGCCCTTCAAACTGTCTATGCGCGCCGCTGGCCCAGCTGAAACGGCCCGTCTTGTCGCAGGCTTAGCGGTGTTCTAACCATGTTCCATGGGACATGGACGCCGCTTGACGGACGCAGAGCTGGCCTCAGCGGTTCTCGACATTGAGGATCCAATGGCAGTGGAAAGGCTGTCGCGCTCGCGCCCGGATGCTAATTTGCAGCCATCGATCGTTGGGGAGTATCACCGTCCCGTAAGCGAAGATGCGCTGTGGTGCTGTCATTGCCAAGGCCACCGACATTGGAACGGCTTCGTCGTCGAGAACGAAACCGGCAATCGCTACATGATCGGCAGCCATTGTGGCCCCAAACATTATGAACTGAGTTTCGCTGCGGCGCGTCGCCAGCACAATGAACTGAAGCAGCGTCAGGGGCTGTTCCTGCGGCTTGCTGCCATATTGGCGGCCGAGGACGAACTGTTGAAGCGTATCACGTCAGTCCTCCAGTCGGATGGGTTGCGCCGGCTCGACATCACGCGCAGCCAGATGAAGAAGTCAGCGGGGGACATTTTCTTCCGCCTGCAACCTATCGCGCTTGGCGGGGCCGTGCTGACAGAGTCCGTTCGCGTCCGTGATTACGCGGCGGAAGCGCTTCGTCCAGCCAATGGAAAGAACGAAGCGCCGATCTACACCTTCGAAAATCAGCGGATAGGACCGTTGCTGGGTGCCAGCGTCCTCATCGAACACGGCGACTGCCGGGATCACCTGATCGCGTTGCGCCAAGCCGTCGGAGAGGCGCGAAAGCTACACACGAGTGGCACCGACTCGATCAGCACCTCCCAACTTCAGAAGACCGTGCAGCGATGTGAGGAACAGCTCCAGCAGGCGCAGCAGGCGATCGCCATGGCGCGCCGCGCGCCAGGCTTCTTCTCCGACGAAAACGTGACGCGGCTTGAACGATGGTCCGGTCAGTTCGATGGGTTCAAACTCCGGCGGACCGAAGGCGGGATTGAAGTCATTACCGGCGAGGGGGGCGACGGTGTTCATAGCAGCACTTGCTGATGTGGTGCTGCTCGACCTGCCGGCACTTGGCGGGGTCGGCTCCCCGCCCCCGGCCGGCCACCGCAAGGCGATGGACATTGGGGGCGATGCCTACGATGCGGATGGGGCGGTTGCCTTGGGCGGCGAGGTGACACCCTCGTGAACTGAAGCTGCCGCATTTTCGTGGTGAGAGTCGGCACAGCAGGCGCAAGACCGCGCTTTCGGGCGCCTGTCACGTGCGGCGGCTGCCCGACGCTCGTGACGGTTCACTGATAGCCGCCCTCTTCCTCGCGCTTCTCCGCGGCATCTTCCTCCGCCTCGACGAGCTCGGTGTCTTTCTGATCGCCGCGCTCGGTCTCTTCAGGATTGGTGATCATGATTGGTCTCCTTGCCGGATGAACGTCTGGGTCCGGCGATAGATGCGGCCCGTCGTTGACCCCGATTGGCGCGTCGCTAGGACGAAAGGGTGATGATCTCGATCTTGAGCGCCGTTCTGTTAGCGGCGGCCGGCCAAGTGCCCATCGGTCCCTGTCGGGTCGTGGATGGCGATACCCTGCGTTGCGGTGGAGAACGGGTGCGACTGCTTGGCATCGACGCGCCTGAGAAAGGCCGCTGTCAGCCTGGCCGGCGTTGCGCGCGAGGCGATCCGCACGCCAGCGAGGCGAGTCTGGCGCGCGCGGCGCAAGGTCCGCTGACGATCAGGCGGGTTTCTCAGGATCGATACGGTCGAACAATCGGGCTGGTGGCGGGAAGGGCCGGCGACCTGTCGTGCCATCAACTTCGATCGCGACAGGCGATCTACCGCGCTGACTGGGACAATGGCGGGCGGTTGGCTGCATTTTGCAGGGCTGCGCGTTGAACACCGAGGCTGAGCGCCAGACCTTCACAGCAGCGCTATGGGCGAAGCACGGCGATGATCTGCCACGCTATATAGCGACCCGGGTGGGCGAGCAGGTGACAGCCGGCGACCTTGGTGGCGTTGGTTTCTGGCGGGACATTGCCGCGCGAGCGGAAGCCATGATGCGGTCGCCGCTGCAGTAAACGTCGGCACTTTCCTACAGCATCCCCGCCATGCCATGCCTTGAGCATGGACGAGGACTCGCGATTGAAGCGGATCGGGGAAGCGCTCGAATATTGGGTTCTAACCGCCCTCTTGGCTGGCTCGTTCATTGCCGGCGGATGGGCTGGGATCCGCTCTCTGCTGTCTTAGTGTATATCGGCTGCTCTGCCGTTGCTACCGCCGAATGCGGAAGCGGAACATTCCGTCTTATCCAATAGTAATCTTGGGCACCCAGCGCCTTCATCATCAGTCCGCCTATTTCATTCACCTGATCAAGGGTGAATTTCGGGTCGCGCGGCCAAGTCATTTCAGCCGCTTGGGCAGGCATGATCCGCGCAGTGTCGTAGAGCGTCGGGACCAGAGCTATGTCCTCGATGGCGAACCCGTCCACGCGGGTCGAGGTAATGTGCACAAAAACGTGACCTAGGAAGAAGGTGATCGTCTGGATATTGTTCGGAACGTCGCCAAGTGGAGGCGATGGTTGTGGCGGGCCATTGCGTAGCGCACGCCTGATCCTTTCGAGCTTTTTAATCGTCGAGTGTTCATCTTCACTCCTGCGCGCAATCGCCTGACTGTTGCGCAAGAAGCCTGCGGACTTCTCGAACGGCACGGTGTGGGAACCAACGTAGATACGCATATAAGGGGGATGGCCCGAGTCTGCCTGAAGGCTATGCGGTCAGCGCGAGGCGTGACCGCGCTGTCAGGGTCGTTGTGCTCTGCGACCATCGTCTTCAGCGTGACCCATTGCGCGACCGTGTCGAGGGCTGCTCTATCGAGCGTTGTTTCCTCCCCCTTATTAACGCCGTCAGGGCGGGCCTAGCCTCCTCCTCCAGCTGGCTCATCCAGCCGTTGTTACATGATGCGCAAACAACGCGCAGCTTGATGGTGTGAATCGCGCCTTGGGTATCCCTCCGCCCTTTCTCCGAATGTCCATCGAAGGGCGAGTATTTGAACACCAACCTATTATGCCGGTTCTCTGGTGGCGGGGGTGGTAATATCTCATGCATCCACTCTGACCAGAAATGCTCTTTGCTGCCCTTCGGCCTAGGGCAGAAGATGCAAGGCTTGGGCAGCGGTGGACGAGATTTCTTCTTCATACCCATGACATTCTCTGGATGCTTACGACATCTTGCCATTGCGCTTCGAGGAGCGCGGAGATTAGCATTGAGGGATGTGCAACCTCTATACCGTGCGCAAGTCTGCCGCTGAAGTCGCCGCGCACTTCGGCGTCGCTAACCCGGTTCAGTCCAACGCCGGCGAGGAAGTTTATCCCGGCACACCGGGCATGGTGGTGCGCGAGGCTGACGGCAAGCGCGTCATGCAGTCGATGACGTGGGGCTTTCCCCTCCGCCTGAAGACGATGAGCCCGACCGCGAAGCCGAAGCCGGTGAATAACATCGCGGACCTGCGGAAGGGCATGTGGATCGGCCTTGCTCGCAAGCCGGAGTGGCGTTGCTTGATCCCGGTGACTGGGTTCGCGGAAGCGGAAGGCGCGAAGGGATCGAAGACCCGCACATGGTTCAGCGTAAAGGACGCGCCGATCTTCGCCTGGGCCGGACTGTGGCGTGACAGCGCCGAGTGGGGGGCGGTGTATTCAGGTGTGATGACCGACTGCAACGAGGCGATCCGTCCCGTTCATGATCGCATGCCCGTATTGCTGCACGCGGACGAATACGACCATTGGCTGCACGGCAGCTTCGACGACATCATTGGCTTTCAGGAGCGATGCTTCCCGGATCACCTGATCGAAATGGAGCGCACCAGCGAGCCATGGGTGAAGCGAAAGCCAGCACCCGACCCGGCGACGTTGTTCTGAAAGGGAAATTAGAGATGCCGATCAAAGGATTGGATCAGGCGATCCGGAAGATGAAGGAATTGGAGCGGGCGGTGGCGGCGCTCGACGGGGACATCACGAGTGTCAGCTTCGACCCGAATGACCCGCAGAGCATCGAGTTGGCAATCCAGCAGATGGAGACTGCGATCGACGAGCGAGTTGGAAGTTACTCGAAGAACGACATGGTCGAGGGCGTCGTGGTCGAGTTGAAGGAGCGCTATCGCCAAGCGATCCTTGATCGGGCCGCAGCTGGGCGGGCCGCTGAGGAGAGCGGCTCGTGACCATCAAGACCGCGCTGCGCGAGGTAAACAATGCTGTGCTGGATCTGCAGACAGCGGACTATAACACTTTCGAGCGCCCCCTTGAGCGCATGGCGAAGGCGCTGAATGCCGACGAGTTGAAGCCAATAATCGAAGATCTGAAGTCCAAAGCAGACTTCGATCAATTTCTTGACAACGCGAGCGACGGGGGCGGCATGATGGGCAGCGCGCGCCTCAACTGGCCGACTGCGCGTGAGGAAGAACTTGGAATAGCAATTCACTTGATCGAGCGTGCAGCCCAAAGCCCGAATTGGTTCCTTAGCTTGGCACATCGCTATTACTATAGCGGGCGGAAGATAGTGGGAGACATCAGGAAGATCACTGCTTCTGTGATCGTGCCGTTCAATCGAGACCTGGCATCCTATGTCGAGGACCTTAAGCCCGTGCAGACGGGACACGCGTCGGCCTCCTCCGTAACCTACAACATCGGCTCCATGCACAATTCACCTCTGCAACACATCGCAGCCGGGGGCATAGGCATTCAGACTTCGAATTATTCGGCAAACGATCTGCAAGCGATTGTCGAGCTTTATAAGCGACACGTTGGCGATCTTGACCTCGATCCCACTCAACGTCGTAAAGCCGACGCGCAGGTAGCCACGATAGAGGCGCAGCTCCTCGACGAGCCGGATCCTTCAATCGTTGCGGCCGCTGGCAAGTCCCTGAAGACCATCATTGAGGGCGCGATCGGCGGGTCGCTGGGCACCGCGATAGCGTCGGCTCCAGTTTGGGCCCCAGTGCTGGCAATGTTTTAGCGGTTGCTCAGGCGCGAAACCGGCTGACTGCCCGCTTCCATTCCCGCTCGTCCGGCCAAGGCAGCGACACCGTGGCCTTTGCCTCGCCTCTCAGCAAGCTCATTGTTCCGCCCGCCTTGCACGCGCTGCACCGTAGCTTCCGGTTCACCTCGCCCAACCGCATGTCCCAATGCTTGCGCTCGAACAGCCACCATAGCTGGTGAGGATCGAACACGGCGACGCGGCGGCATTGAGGGCGGCGGCAGATCACCTGTATAGCGATATGCCACGCGGCGCACTCGAACAGGTTGGTCGGCTGTCGCGTCCCGTCCGAATTGAAGCGCGCCACGTCAGTCGAGCAGCGCCGGCGGATCCGGCATGGTTGAGATGACGACCTCGACGTCCACATTCCACACGGCAGCGAAGGCAATCAGCTCATCTCGGGTGGGAGCCGCGCCCGCGCAGATGTCGTGCACCCGCTCCCAATCGACCTTGCTGGCGCGGGCCAGCCGATCGAGCGGTGTGCATGCTTGCATGATCCACGCCTGGAGCCAGTCGGTCCCGGTGGCAATCATATGCCGGATCGCCTCGACCGCGTAAGGGGGCCAGGTCTTCTGCAGCTTCCGCTCGCCCTTGCGCCTCATGCCGCCTCGCCGAACAGTTCGAGCTGGCCGGCACTGGCGAATACCGATCGAGACTGCATCGCCCCGTCCACCGCTTGGCGATAGTGGATCGTCCCCAGCCGCTCGGCCTCGTCGAAACCAACTGGCGCCCACTCGTCGCAGGGATAGCAGGCGTCGTATATCGCGCGCGCAGCCCGCGCGCAGCTGCAGATCGTGCTGCATGCTGATGCTCCATCGATGTCCGAATCACCGCCGCAGCGGCTTATCCGCTGGGTAGAACGATTCGGGAACATCCGGCAAGATGCCGACTTGCGTCGTTGCGCCGCCAAGGTGCGCAATTGCGCAGGGTAGACGCGCAATTGCGCAGCTCAACCGCGCCTATGGGCAGCGCAGAGGACAGTTAACCATGGCGGATGAGAGATTGATGATCCGAGTATGTTGATGCGGGAAATCAGTCGCGGCGGCCGGTAGCGATCACATCGGCATGTAGCGCCGCCAGAGCGAACCTGGCCGCCTTCACCGCTAAAATCGGATGGTCGAGTCCCTGCGGTTGCAGCCGGACGACCAGCGAACCCCGCCATCTACCCCGCCCCGCCAACTGCGGCATGGCGCTTCTATCTTCGAGGAAGCGGTGAATGTGATCCGACGTCGCGCCGCGACCGCGACCACTGGTCAGCAACAACCGCACCTCACCGACATCTAAGCCCATCACACCGAGCAGCCGCACGAACGCCTCGGCATCGCGCAGACGCCGAAGCCGAATATCAGAGCGGCCGGCGCGGAACCGTTCGACGACCAACGCGAGTGCTTCCCGCTCCGCACGGACGGGGCGTCGGGAAAGGTGCAATAGCCGATCGACGAAGCGCGCATACTCTATCCCAGGTGGCAGCGCGGGCAATGTCCCCTGCCCAGCCATGTCCAGCCGCCGCCACGGCACCCGATACCCGTCTGCCCCTTTCCGCCGCTTGACCGCTTCATGGGTAGTGCCGCGGCTGCCAGATCCTCGCGTTGCCACCCGTCTGGACGGGGCTTCGATCTCCAGCATGTGCGCAGCCAGCTTGCGCGACAGGTCGCGTGTCAGCCGCTTCACCCCAGCCCCGAGCAGCTGGCTGTCAGCGATCATTGAACCGGCGTCTGGCGTGCCGCCCAGCATGGCTGTTGGGCAAGGCCGGACGGCGATCGGCCGCACACCAGCCGATGTCGATCTGGTGGGCACTGCCGCGCGGGAGTTCGCCTTGCGGGCCGCGTCGGGTCCGACGTCGAGCAAGTGATGGAGCCAGCCCCTGTCGGCCATGCCCATCGCTGAAGGCCGAGAGCAGTGCAGGGCCAAGCTCAGATCGAGCAAATGACAATAGTGACGCAGGGTCGTGCGCGGTCCGGTATGCCCCATCAATTGGCTGACCGCGTGCAATGCCCCTGCCCCCAGCCGCTGATCGCCCAGCAGCCTGTCGGCAACGCGCTGAAAGCGTTCTGGGGACACCACGGGGCCAAGCCGATCCGGCACCGCCGGCCGGGCGACATCCTGCGGCAACAGAAGTGTGGCAAGAAGGAACGATGCGAAGCTGTGCCGCAGGTGATTGTGGCCGACCCGCCCGCTACCAGCCGCCACAGCGATCACCCGGTCCAGTTGCCGCGCGATCGGATGCCGGTCTGGCGGCGAGATGGCCAGGTCGTGGCCGAATAGCCATGCTTCGCCATCAACGAAGCTGGCAGCTTGTCGAGCCGAAGCGCGGTCCCGCAGGCTTTCTAGCTCGAATGGCTCCAGCAGCACGTCGAGGGGCAAGATGCGGCGGCTGGTCTTGGTCTTCAGGGCGCGCTCGTCGTTCGCCTCGACGATCAGTTCGACGCGATCACCGTGGATGCAGACATCGCCCGCGCGCAGCGCGACCGCTTCGTCTAGCCGGAGCCCGGCACGAAACATCAGCGTCAGCAAGTCCGCCGCGTCGGCATCGCCCATCCGTATTAGCGCCGCCCTCGCCCGGTCGTAAGCGTCGGGCAGAACTAGATCGGCGTGAAAAACCTGATCGATGCCGATTTCGTCCAGCCCGACTTCTACCGGATCGCTCCGGTGGATGTTCGCGAAGCTCAGGAAGGATCGCATCGCCTTCACTGCCTCGACCTGAGGGCGGCCCTCCCTTGCCAATAGCGCCGCAAGAACATGGTCCGCGACCAGCCGCGCGTCAGTCGTCAGCGGGCAATCGTCCCAGCCGTCGAACACCTCGGCGAGGGTGCGCAGATAGCCCGCGGCGGTCGAGGGCGAATAGCCTTTTGACGCGCGACCGCTCTCATGTCGCAGCGCGGATGCCACCCACTGCCGCAGGGCTGTCCGGATGGGGCTCGGCGAAGCGCCCAGCGCCTCGACTTGGCCAGCCGCCATTGCCTTTCGATAGACCGCAGCGCGCCGCCCCCGCAGATATGTGGGCGCACGAGCAGCCTTGCGCAGCAAGGTAAGCTCGTCGCGAATCCAAGCCGCAGCCGGGGCTCGCTCGACTTCCGCTACCGCGCTGGCCATCGGCTCGTCGGGCGTCGAGGGGCCATAGACGACCCGCTCCCACGTTGAACGACGCACCGACGTCGCCGGGACATCGCCGCTGGCATAGGCCAGCAGCAGGCCGGGCAGTCTGAATTCCCATGCCCTGCGGCTGGTCAATGCCACCTGTTCTATTCGCTCGCCGCGCGTCGCCAGGAACAGCGCAAGGCAGCTTTCCGCATCCGCCGCCTCGGGCAACAACAGCCCCTCGCGATGCCACCGAGCTATCAGCACCGCAGTAATCGGGTCCGCGAACCATCGCCCTGCCCCGCGGTTGCCCGCGTGTGTCAATTCCACCGAAATGAGGGGGCCAACGACCGCAATGTCCCGCTGCACGCCAACTGCCCAAGACGGCCAGTCCCGCTGATCCAGCAGACCCCCGAAACGGATAGCTGACCAGATCATCTCGCCCATGCGCCAATCGCAGGACGTGCCGGCATCGACTTCGATCGCGGCCATCATGTTCATCGTCGGCACTCCGCCCACGGGCTTCGGACGGTCCAGCCTATCGTCGAGAGCGCCGGGTCGATCACCTGGGCCAGATCAGCACGATAAGCAGCCGGGTCCAGGGCGCTGTGGGCGTCCCAGGGGCCGTCACCGCTCGGGCCATGACCGAACAGGGCGTGGAGGGATTCGGTGCTGCACCGTCCCACTAGCCGCGCGCGCAGCCAGTGCCGTCCGGCATTTTTAGGCAATCCCTGACCGCTAAAAGCGCGTCGGAAGGCTTGCGCGACGGTGAGCGACACGACGCGGCCGGACATCATGCTGAACAGCGGCAGCCCCGATCGCTCGCGCAGTGCCGTAATCGCCTGCGCGGCGATGGGCGACACTCGACCGTGGAGTTGATCCAGATGTTCATCGTATCGGCGAAGCTGGGTCATCGCAGTGTCGCACACCCACACCAGCCGACGAGTCGGCGCGCCGGATACTGCCTTGTCGTGGATCCAGACCAGCCGTGTGCCCGCGTCGACATCACGGGCGCTGGGGACGGTGCCGCTGTTGCCACGGTGAGCCAGCGCGAAGCCGAGCAGCGCCACCGTATAGGCGAGCATAGCCTCGTGACTTTCGGCCGCGTCCAGCGCCGGATCCCCTAAACCGCTGGCCAAGCGAGCAATGAGGGATCGGACTGTCTCGTCGGAAGGCGTGAGACGATCCCCCAGGTGCGCGCCAACCAACTGCGCCGGCACCTCGCGATGCGACAGCTGATCGATGGGTGCAATCGCAGCGCGGTATCTGTCGACGAGATGTTCGTGGCGGACGGCGCCATAGAAGATCGCGGTTTGACCTTGACCAAGCACGCGACCGCCCGCGATCGAAGCGGTCACCACGTCACCGCCAGCCGCCCCCAACATTTCCGCTGGGAGCCACCGCGCGAGAGCTTCAGGTGTGGTGGTGGCGCGTCGTGCTCGCTGTGCGCTCAACGGGTGACGCGCGGCCAGTATGGCCGTGACGTTGGCTAGCAGGGCATCTCCGAATGTGAACAGCGGAATTGGCGCCCCCGACACGTTCACGCGACCGGCCGATTGCCTCCTCCGCATCGCCACGCAGCGCCCAGCTAATTCGGCGATTGCCTTGGTGGCGGGCAGATACAGCCCCGGCGACGTTGGGCACATCAGGTCGCTCGCATTGCGCTGACCGGGCGGCGCTGCGGCCAGCAGCCACCATCCCCACCGGCCATCGATCGACACCAGTCCTGGCACGCCAGCCGCTAACCGCTCGCTCTTGCGCGCCATCCGCATAGACAGCGCCAGCAAGTGGGCCGGGTGTCGGCCCGTCGCCAGGGTCGCCCAGGCCAGCAGGCATCCTTCCAAGGTTCGCAGATCGGCATCTGGCGCGGCGGCCTTCGCCAACGCTTCCTTCAGCAATGCGACGTCCACGGCGGTCAGATGGCGCCAGCCGAGGGGCAGCGATTGAGCGTCACGCACGCGGGCGTTTCTGAAGCCTGACGTGATCCGCCGGCCTTCTGTGACTCTACGCTGTGCCTCCGTCCCGGCCATGAGCCACTGCTACCGCGCCATGCTTGCCGGACAGTTTACGACGATGGTCGCACTCCAGGCCTATCGACAAGGCCATTCAGAAGAACGCGCCCTACGGGCGCTAGTGATCTGGGCAGTGGTGGTTGGATCAACCACTGAGAGGAAAAATGACATGAGCAACACCCTTGCATGGCGTGCGAAGCAGCGGACCGCTTGGCCGAACTCGCGCCAGAAGCGTAACGGCCTGTTTCTCGACGCTCACCCGATCTGCCAAGGCTGCGGCATCCGACCATCGAAAGAAGCTCACCACGACCTGCCGCACGGGCATCCTGATCGCACCAAGTGGCGATACATGCGGGCGCTCTGCATCCCCTGCCACAGCGCGATCCACTTCCCTGCAGCACGCTATATCAAGACGAAGCTGCCGGGCAGTAACCGCTAGGACCGAAGGCGCACTCCGACACCGCCGGCTTCTACCGGCGTGTCGGCAGCCAAGAATTCGACGCCGGCTCGCTCGAGCGCTGATTGGATAGCAACGAGATTATTCCCGATCGGGACAGACCGACCTGCCTCGAAATTGCGCACGGTCGATTGTCCCACACCGGCGGCGTCAGCAAGCTCTTGTTGGCTCATTTCGACCAGTGCGCGAGCGGCGCGACAGACGGGCGCAGTGATCATTGGAAAGTCATGCCACGCCAACGGTTTTGGTGCAACCTAACGATAAGCGTTGACTCAACGGAAATCGTCACTCATAACGCTTTTCGTTATCCTAATGAGATAACGGCCCGACGAGGTGGTGGAACACCGCGTCGAGCCTGATCGCAACCCTTGGACTAGAAGGGACACGACTATGAAACCTACTACCCGACGCGCCGCGTTCGGCGCAATCGGCAGCATTGCGGCTGCCGGACTTATCGCTGCCCATGCAGCGCAAGCAACGGCCAGCCCCCAGATCGAGCGGCTATGGTCTGCTACCAAGGCCGAGCTGCTGAAGATCGAAGCCCTCGACATTGACGATGAGGCCGCTTCTATCCGGCATTGGAACGCTGTGAGCGCTCTGGAACAGGCGGTCGCCGACCATGCCGACAAGAGCATCCGCGCATCGGAAATCAAGCTGTGGATCGCCCTCAACCATTCGAGCGGCTGGGGCCACTGTCAGACTCGCGCAACCGAGTTCATGATCGCGCGCGAGGACGCCAGCGTCCTGCGCAGCATCCTGCCTGACCTCGACTTCGACGCGAAGTGCATCGCCTATGCGATACTCGCGCTGCGCGGGGGAGGGCTGAGCGATGGCCAAGATCATCAATCGCATCGCGTGGACTTCGCCGCACCTGACCGGCTGGCGGCTGACCATCGAGGCCGCGTCCATCAAGGAAGCGGAAACCGAGGCCGCAACCATCGGCACGGTGGCGGACATCATGGCGGTCGGGACCGAGTTCCTCGCCCTTGTGGTCAACGAACCTGTTTCGCCCCTCATGGCGCTGCACCAGCGGTGGGAGCAGACCCAGGCCGAATATAGCGCCATCGAAGATGCCGAGCGTGCTTTGCCGAAAGGCGATACCGAGCGCTTCGCGCTTGAGCGAGCTATGAAGGCCAGTTGTCGAGAGGCAAATGCCGTCGCCAACGCCACCCTCTTTCAAGTGCCGATGACTTGGGCCGAGGCGATGGTCCTACAGTATCATGCGCTCAACGCGTATGACCTGCTCTCATCCAACGAGGGCGGCAAGGAACTGGAATGGGATACGGTTGAGACGGCGCTAGAAGCTGTGTTCGACTTCATGGCGTGTGAGCTACCCGACGACCACGGGACGATCGGCACGGCCTTCCAGGAAGGCGCAAACCGCGTCTTTCAGCGTCGCCGCTTGCGCACTGGCGTGGTGGAGGACTGAGCAATGCAGACCACCACGAACGACGGGGTGGCTTCAGCCGTCCTCACCTTCGACCCCGCTCAATGGCTGTCGGATTTCGCAACGCTTGGGGGTGGCTATGTCCATACCGGCGAGCGCATCGCCTTCCTGACCGCCGGCGTGTTCGCCCAGGACCTGACCTTCATGATGGCGCAATTGGTCGGACGGCCCGAGCGCATGAATGCCGTGAAGGCTGAGATCGCGGCGCGAGCCGGGGAGGTGTTCGCATGACGATCACCAGCACGATGCCCGCGCATCAGATCGCCAGCGTCCTGGCTCGCTATTGCAATGATCACGACATCCCGCTCAGCCGCTTCGGTCGGCAAGCGGTCGGCGATCCCCGGCTGATCCACGACGTGCAGGGCGGGCGTACACTTCGGCCAGCAACAGTCGCCCGCATCAACCGGGCGCTAGCGCGGGAGGGCAGGGCATGAACGCGTCCCTGCATATCCGCTACGGCAAGCCGGAAGCGCTGCCCATCGACATGCTGCTATCCGCCATCCCGAGCCTGCCCCGCGTGGCGCTCGATCGACTGGTGGAACGCGCGATCGAGCAGATGGACGAGCAGGACGGCGACCCTGACTTCGAACCCGATGGTGACGAGCTGGATACCGGCAACGCAGAGGACGAGCATTGGACCGGCAGGCCTCGGGGCATGGGCGGGCCGGGCTGTCCGATCAGCGACCCGGGGGAGGACGAACACGACAAGGAGGACGACCGTCTCAGTTAACTCAGGACATTGGGAGCCGACACCCCCTCGGCTTCTGACCTCGCAACCCGTCGCTCACCAACCCCGAGCGACGGGTTATCAGCGTGTCCACCGCTTCAAGGATAGCCTGGCGCTGTCCCAGCGGTTCGGGGACGAATGGTGGCTGCCAATATATCGGCGGGCATTTCCCACGCTGGTCAGTGCGGTGGCCGTAGATCAGGATGGTTGGGCGCAGCGCGGCGGTATCGACCGACTGCTGACCCTGGCCTGCGGTCGCACCTTCACTGTGGACGAGAAGATCCGCACCGAAGATTGGCCCGACGTGCTGCTAGAGCGCTGGTCCGACGAAACCCGCAAACTGCCCGGCTGGGTGCAGAAGCCCTTGGCTGCCGACTTCATCGCCTATGCTCATGCGCCGGCCGCGACATGCGTCCTGCTACCGGTGCCGGCACTTCAGCGGGCTTGGCGTCAGCATGGCCGTCAATGGGCAGGGCTTTACGGTCAGCGGCGGGCGAACAACAGCGGCTATACCACTGTCAACGTGCCGGTGCCGCGCGGGGTGTTGATGCAAGCCATCGTCGAAGCGATGTTCGTGTCATGACCGACTTCTCACCGATGACGCTGGCGCAGGGCCGGGAGCATGTAAGATTCGCCAACAGCTACAACCGCCTCGGCATGGTGATCGAGATTGCGTGGCGGATGGAGGATGGCGACTGGATGACGCTGCTGGGCGAAGAGTGGACAACCTGCGATAACATCGGCCTGTTGAGCGATGATCTGCTAGACACGCCATTCGGAGATACGCGGGACGAGCCAGGGTTATGGCGCAACGAGATGATGACCGCAGAGGAACGGGCTGCCTTCGAAGCTCTGCCGGATCAGCTCACCGTCTATCGCGGCTGCTATCGGAACAACAAGTGGGGCCTCAGCTGGAGCTTGGAGCGTGACCAAGCTGAACGCTTCCCCTTCCTCCACCGCTACCAGCAGGATGATCAGGCGCTGCTGGTCCGAGCGACCATCGCAAAGTCTGACATGGTGGCGCTGAAGGGTGATCGCAGGGAAGCCGAGGTTATCTGCTGGCGCCCTAAACACATCAGCACGTCGAAGCTGCGGCGATGACGCAACCAGTGGGAGACGGGCATGGTCGATAACACGGTCACCCAGCAGCAGTTCGCTGAAATGAAGAAGCGATTCAGCGGCAAGATGGAACCTGACGAGGCGATGCAGGTGCTTCGCGCGGCTGCCGACGACAAGGAGCTGCCGCCGATCGTTCGCCTGCACCTAGCGTCGGCCATGCTTGACCTGCGCGGTGGGCGTTCGGTGCAAAGCACGATGGCGCGGTTCAGGCGTGCCGTAGGTCTCGATCCGGAGAAGAAGCTGGCAGGCAGCTGAACCCGGCTGCGGCTCTGATGCTTTAAGGGTAGGTCGTTCGCCTTCTATCCACGCTCGAACACCATCACGCCCTCACGCCGGACAGCTGGCCATACTCGCTGGTCCTCGAGCGACATTGGGTTCAAGTCGATGTTCAGCGGCGTGATGCCGCGTAGCTGATGACGCCAGTCGTCGGCATTGAAGATCCAGTCGGCCAGCGCTTCGCCCTGCTTGTCTGGATCGTCGCTGTCCCAGCCCACAAGCTCGACGGCCAGGTCGATGTCGCTGTCGATTCTGTGCGTGCCTCGCGCCCGCGAGCCGAAGAGCCACATCCGCTCGACCTGCGGCGTGTTTGCCGCCCAACGCACCAAGCAGTCCGCGACGATTGTGGGGACACCCCTGATCATGCGCCTATCATCATGACGAGGCTGCCTTGAAGCAAGCGCTGCCCCCCGCGAGGTGGCGAAACCAGCTGCTGAGCTCCCACCCTGCGGGTGGTCGCTTCAGCAGAATGATGAGAGTCGCCCCAATCTGGTCGCACTCGCTCTTCCTATCCTGTCGAAAGTTTGCAGGATGTAGCAGGGTGATTCGAGGGGGCAGTGTCGGGCGTGCGCGCACCGGACCTATCAGAGACAACTTGGCTGGGCGCGACCCTGGCGGTGGGCGGGTTCATCTTCGGCGTGGTGGGTGTCGTCGCCTTGCTGTGGACAGAGCCGTTGATACTCGCCGGCGTTGCGATCGGCACCTCAACGACCATCAGCGTCGTCCTTGGCGCGATCATTGGTTCGCAGCGAAAGAACCTAGCGGCTCAACGGACCCGAATCGTCGAGCTCGAAACCGAGCTGAAGGACACGCGCGGGCAGGCCGCTGAGTGGAGTGCGACGTCCAATAACATCTCTCTTGCCGTCCGATCGGTGCTCGATCTGATGGGAACCGCCCCGACCACAGCGCCCCCGCGAGTTCCGCGGCGCAAAGACGAACCTGAGGAGCCGGCTGGTGACGCCTGAAAATCTGGACGCGATCAAGTATCTTCCGGCCATCCGGTCCCGGCAAGCGGAGCTGAAGGGGTTTCGTCAGCTTCGCACGGATACCAAGTCGGCGCTCATCCCGCTCGTCTCGTTGGGCAAGTTGGGCAGGATCGACCAGCCCGACCGAGTGTTGGCGACAATCGCCGAAACCGTGGGCGGTCCGTTCTTCCTCGATCTAAATAGTTTCCCGGGGCAATCATGTGCGGGCTTTGAGGGTCTGTGCAATCCGGACGATGCCTATGCGACTTGGCGCGGGCTTGCATCGCAATCCCCCCAAGCGGTGCCTGTCGCTCTCTTGCGCGATGGCACGCCTGAACGACCCTTCATCCAGCAGGTTCGGAAGCTCGAGCGGGACTATGGTGTCGTGGTTGTCCGATCTCGACACCCGGCCCAGGACTTGCCGTCATTGCAGGCAGCCATGAGCGCCGTTGACGACGTGAACAACATGCTGGTGGTGCTGGACTTCGGTTATGTGCGGGGATCGCTTGAGCCTCGCGAGAACGAATGCCTCAGGGTTATCACAGCTTTGCGCACGATCGATGCCGCCGCACGCATCGCCATAATGTCGTCCAGCTATCCAAAGGCGGTGTCCGCTTACGGTGATACTCGGGGCAGCCTCGAGATCATCGAACGCGACTTCCATT
This sequence comes from Sphingomonas sp. J344, assembly GCF_024700005.1. Classification (NCBI taxonomy): domain Bacteria; kingdom Pseudomonadati; phylum Pseudomonadota; class Alphaproteobacteria; order Sphingomonadales; family Sphingomonadaceae; genus Sphingomonas; species Sphingomonas sp. J344. The sequence continues at coordinate 237,325 of NZ_JAJONB010000002.1, forward strand.
GGCATATCGGCGGCAACAACGTCGCCATTTATGGAGACCACGGCTCAATCTACCCCGTGCCCTTCGAGCCGATGATCAGTCGGTTCGTTCCCCGCATCGATTACTGCTTAGATCTTCGCTGGCACTACGAGCGTCGGCGTGATGACGACGGGGGATACGTCGCGTGCGCAAAAGCAATTGTGGCCTTGCCCGATTGGGACATTCCCTTTGCCAGCCAATCTTGGGGCGCCAAGATGATCCGCGATACGGCATCTACCGGCGAGGTGCCTCCCGGCTTTGGATCACCCGCGAACTGGATTGCTGCGCGCGTGAATATGCATTTAGAGCGTCAGCACACCTTGTCCCTCCGCGACCCTGATCTTGACGAGGAAGATGGGGATGGAGACGACTTCTAGCGCTTGATGCGCCGAAGAACCGGACCGGCTGGAGCGATGACGATCGCGGGATGATGGAGCGGCACCGCAACTGGCGGTAGTGGCATGCATATGCTGGGCTGTTCCAAGGCAACGCCGGGCAAGCGGCTATCACGCCGACGGAGGCTTGTCAGCGCCGACAGGGTGCCTGTAGTTGAACGAGCGTCGCAGAAGCTGGCGTGTCGGGCGCGGTGCCGACGCTTAATCGCGTCTCGCGCCGCATTCGCCAGATCCGATGCTGGCAGATAAGAAGCGAGCCGTTCAAGTTCGCTGCGTGGAAACGCCGCGATGCCAGCAGAGCCGTTGCAGGCGAGCAGCCGGCGTAATTCGCTCGCCGTCATCATCCGGATTGCTGCCGACTTCGAGAGAGTATTGATCTTCGGTCGCGCTCTCTCGCGCAACGAACCATCCGCCATCTCGACCCACAGGCCGACACCTTCCGGGATCAAGTTACGGGCAGCGTCCTCGAACTTCGCAGCCACGACGACCACAAATTTTTCGAAGCTGCGCGAGAACACCTCGATCTGGCCAGGCAAGCGCGCAAGGCTGTCTAGTTCGGACTTGATCTCGAAAGCCCATAGCTTGCCATTCGCCAACACCACGTCGGCTCGGCGCGCCCAGTTCTCCACGACCATTTCGCTAACGAGCACTGAGTCCTGATCGACATGCGCACTGGAAAACAGGCGGTCGATGACCGCTGCTTTCAAGCGAGCTTCTGGCCGTGCCTCCGTTTGCATCCTGCCGCGCCCTATCGCATCCCACTGTAACGATCGAGTGGCCGATACATTCTAAACTCACCAACTCAAGAGGCAACAGTAAGGCAGGGACATCGCCAGCATCGATGCTCGCCGCGCGTTCATCGATACGTCACAGCCTGTTCCAGCTTAGTTCACGCTGTTTGAGCGCCACGCCAGCACGCTCCCGCCGTCGCTCGGTGCGCGACCTCTGACCCGCTAGGATTGCGTCAGCAGCGCGCGAACGCTCGCGGCTGAAACCAGTCGGCGGCCGCCAACCTTCTTGGACTCCAGCGTGCCTGTGTCCATCAGCTTATAGACCGTGCCCCTGCTGATACCGAGAGCCGCTGACGCCTCATCGACCGACATAGCGACGGCGTCGTCAGGCAATATGCGCCGGGGTCGTTCCTCGACCGCGACAGCCTGCACCACCTCCGCAACGGGCTCGGCGGGATGGACTTGGACTACCGGCTTCGCCGTTCGCTCAGCTGGCAAAGATGCTGGTTTCGAACGGCCATGCTCGACCGCCGCCGCTTTGACCGATTTCTCGTCGAACCGAATGCCCAGCACGCTGATCGCGCCGGACGGATCAGTATCGCCGCCCAAGCGGACTGAGCCCGTCGAATAGATGCTGGCGACCTTGTCTTCGGCGACAATGCGCTTCCAGACGGCACGATCGATCCGCCCGTCGCGCACCTCGCTCGTCGGGCGCCCGACGCCACTAACCTCGACTAGGCGCGCATAGCCCTTCACCCGCCCGGCTTCCGCCAGGTCGGCTAGCAGCTGCGCACAATCAAGGCCGGTGTCGGCGTCCTCTAGCAGCTGCACAGCAGCGCGAGGTGAGATGGGTTGGAAGGCGCTCACGTGATCTCCGGACATTGTGCCGGGTCACGATTGGCGCGGATCGGTGAATATTCGGCTACCGGCGTCGGCAGTGGATTTGCCCAAGAATGTTCACTGGCGTCCAACACGAACGAAGGAGCGACGTGGGAACTTCTGTGGGATCGCTCCCGACCCCTCGCCATTTAGTCGAGTAAACTCAAGACTTTGGCGAGGGGGATTGGTGGAGCCGAGGGGGATCGAACCCCTGACCTCTGCAATGCCATTGCAGCGCTCTCCCCAGCTGAGCTACGGCCCCATCCGTTCCGGGAAGGCGATGCCCTTTAGCAGCCATCGCGCGGTGTGCAACCGCTTTTTCTCAGGTTTCTTCGTCGCTGTCGCCGGTATCGACGCCCAGGTCGTCGTCGCCACCCAGATCGACGTCATCGTCGGGCGAACCCTCGGCGTCCTCGTCGATGTCCAGATCCTCGTCACCAAGGTCTGTATCGTCCTTCTTCACCTTTTCGATGTCGGCCTTGGCCGCCTCAAACGGCAGCGGCTGCTTCGACTTCAGAATCGGCTCCGGTTCCCACGCATAGCCGCAGCTGATGCAGGTGACCGGCTCATCCTTGGTCAGATCGTAGAAGCGCGTCGCGCATTTCGGGCAGCTCCGCTTCGTGCCCCATTCCGGCTTCACCATGTGGCGTTCCATGCCTTTTCGTTCGAATTTACAGGGATGACGGGAAACTTGTCCCCGTGAAGTGGCGCGCGCCTTGCCATAGCGCAAGCCCCCTGTCAAAGCCGCCGCCGATGAGTGCGCATTCTATCCTCCCCCTCGCCATTTCCGCTCGCGGCCCGCTGCGCGGTAGCGTCACCGTTCCGGGCGACAAATCGATCAGCCACCGGTCGCTGATGTTCGCGGGGCTGGCGGTCGGCGAGAGTCGGATCACAGGGCTGCTGGAGGGCGAAGACGTCCTTGCCACCGCTGCGGCAATGCGGGCAATGGGGGCGCAGATCGAGCGCGATGCGGACGGCATCTGGCACGTCGCCGGCGTCGGCGTGGGCGGGCTGCTCCAGCCGCAGACCGCGCTGGAGATGGGCAATTCGGGCACGTCTACCCGGCTCCTCATGGGCCTGGTCGCCAGCCATCCGATCACCGCGACCTTCACCGGCGACGCATCGCTGTCGCAGCGCCCGATGGGCCGCGTGATCGATCCGCTCTCGGCGATGGGCGCGGAGTTCACGTCGAGCCCCGGCGGTCGCCTGCCGCTCACCATGCGCGGCCTCTGCCCCGCGGTGCCCATCGACTATTCGCTCCCTGTCGCCTCGGCCCAGGTCAAGTCAGCAGTGCTCCTCGCAGGCCTCAATACGCCGGGCGTCACGCGCGTGATCGAACCCGTGCCGACCCGCGACCATAGCGAGCGGATGCTGCGCGGCTTCGGTGCCGAGCTGACGGTCGAGGAAACGCCTCAGGGCCGCATCATTGCGATTCGCGGTGAGGCGGAGCTGAAGCCGCAGCAGATCACCGTCCCCGGCGACCCTTCGTCCGCCGCATTCTGGATGGTCGCCGCGTCGATCGTCCCAGGCTCCGATATCGTCATCGCCAATGTGGGGCTGAACCCGACTCGCACGGGCATCATCACCGCGCTCAAAATGATGGGCGCCGACATCACCGAGCTGAACGCGCGCAACGTGGGCGGCGAGCCGGTCGCCGATCTTCGGGTCCGCCACGCCCCGCTCACCGCAATCGAGGTGCCGCCCGACCTCGCCCCCAGCATGATCGACGAATACCCGGTGCTGTTCGTCGCCGCGGCGTTCGCCAGCGGGCGCACCGTCGCGCGTGGGGCGGAGGAGTTGCGCGTCAAGGAATCGGATCGAATCGCGGCGATGGTTGCCGCGCTCGAACCCAATGGGGTCCAGCTTGAGGAGTATGAGGACGGCCTCGCCATCCACGGCAATGGCGGCGAGCTGCTGCCCGGCGGCGCACAGATCGCCTCAAAACTGGATCATCGTATCGCGATGAGCATGGCGGTGGCTGGACTCGGCGCGCGCGATGCGGTGACGATCGACGATGCCAGCCCGGTCGCGACCAGCTATCCGGGCTTTTTCCCCACTCTCGACCGACTGACCGACCACCAGCCATGATCATCGCCGTCGACGGACCCGCAGCTTCCGGCAAAGGCACCATCGCCCGCGCGCTGGCGCGCCATTTCGCCCTGCCTTATCTCGATACCGGCCTGCTCTACCGCGCGGTTGCCGCCACGGTACTGCGCGATGAACAGGACCCAACACAGGAGGCCGACGCGGTCGCGGCGACCAGTTTCGACGACCTGCTGCTCGCCGATGAATGGCTGCGCACCGATGAGGTCGGCAAGGCCGCCTCGATCGTTTCGGCGCACCCTTTGGTTCGCGCCGCCTTGCTTCAGCGGCAAAAACGATTCGCAGTGCAACCCGCCGGGGCGATCCTGGACGGGCGCGATATCGGCACGGTCATCGCCCCCGACGCCGACGCCAAGCTGTTCGTCAAGGCGACCCCGATGATCCGCGCACGCCGCCGCCATGCCGAACTGCGCAAGAGCGGATCAGGGGTTAGCCTCGACCGGGTCCTCGCCGATATCCGCGCCCGCGACGAACGCGACAGCAAGCGCACCGAAGCGCCGCTGATCGCCGCACCCGATGCTGCCGTGCTGGACACCAGCTTTCTGTCGATCGAGGCGGCGGTGCAAAAGGCGATCCAGCTGGTCGAGGCGCAACTGGCGCAAAAGGCAGCAGCGCGCTGACCTTATTGTGCGGGGGCCTGAGCTGCCCGCGCACGGATCGCCGCGAGCATCTGGATCTGGATCAGTGCGCGGGCGATGTCCGCACGATACTCCGCACGCTCAGGCGCGAACTGATAGGCACGCTGCAATAGCGGTACCGCCGCCTCCGGCTGCCCTGCTCGAGCCTGCGCCATGCCATAGAAGAAGAACGGCCCGGGATGCCCGGGGGCCAGCGTCGTCGCACGCCGAAATGCGAGCCCCGCAGCGGGCGACATCGTCCCCTGATCCGCTTCGACCAGCGTCATGCCAAGCCATGTCCACAGCGCCGCATTTTGCGGCTCCTGTCGCACCGCGCCCAGCATCATCCGCGCCGCGCTATCGGGATTTCCGGTGCGGATCAGCGCGTCGGCGGGGAAGAATGCGGTATCGAGCGAGGTGAAGCGCCCAAACATCGCTCCGCGCAGTTCGCGCATCCGCGCTACGCCCTCGTCATCGACCGCAGCCTTCTTGCTCGCCGCTGGTGCCCCCGCGAGCCCAGGTTTCGCCTGAAGCGCATAACCGGTCGCGCCGAGCATCAGTGCCGCCGCACCAAAGCTCCACAGGGCGCGCGGCGCGCCGAACAGTCCGAGCAGTCCGAACGCGGTCGCCCCAACCAGCGCGAGCATCACCCATCCCATCAGCCGCGCCTCCTGCGGAAACTGCCGCGCGCGATCCAGAGGCCCAGCGCGAGCAACAGCAACGGTGTGAACCACAAAGGCGCTGTGGCCCAGCTCAATGGCGGGTCATAGGTCACATAGCTGCCATAACGTTCGATCAGCCACGCGCGGACATCGTCGGGCTTCTCTCCCGCTGCGATCTTCTGGCGCACAACGCGGCGCATGTCGGCGGCCATCGACACGTCGCTGTCCGCAATCGACTGGCCTTGGCACACCAGGCAGCGCAGCTCGAACATCAGGTCCGCCGCAGCTTGCTCCTGCCGCGCATCGGGCAGCTGTGTGTAGCCGAGATCGGCGGGTGCCCCTGCGGCCAGGGCAATGGCGAGGATCAGGCTCATCGCGCGGCCTCCAACGCCGCGAGCAGCTTCGGCACGTCATCCTCGCGGATATCGCCGATATGCTGCATCGCGATCCGCCCCTGCCCGTCGATCACGAAGGTCTCCGGAACGCCCGACGAGCCGAGTCCGATCTGTACCGCGCGCTGCCGGTCGTCGCCGACCCGCGCATAGGGGTCGCCATGTCGCGACAGGAATGTCGCCACCGCCTCAGGCGTGTCGGCGATCGCGACCGCGTCGATCTGCACCCCGGCGGCCTTGAGCTTCATGAGCTGCGGTGCCTCGGCAATGCACGGTACGCACCAGCTGGCAAAGACGTTGAGCAGACGCGGCTTGCCGGTGGCAAGGTCGGCGCGGGTCAGGCCCGACTTGCCCTGCACCATCGCGGGCAGGGCGAACTCGGGCAGCGGCTTGCCGACCAAAGCCGACTTGACCACCGCCTCACCAGGTCCGCGCAGGCCGAAGATCGCGACGCTAATCAGCGCGGCAAAACCGATCAGCGGCAGCCACAGCTTCCAGCGGCTCATTCCGCCTCCTCCCGCCGCCGCGCATTGCGCCGCTCGCGGAACAGCCGCCCGAACAGCGACAACGCGCCGCCGAGCGCAATCAGCCCGCCGCCGAACCAGATCAAGGTCACGAACGGCTTCCACCACAGCCGCAGCTGCCAGCGCCCCTGCGCATCCTGCTCCCCCAGCACGGCATAAAGCTGCCCGTCCCAGCGGGTCCGGATCGCCGCCTCGGCGGTGTCGGTGGGGGGCGATGCGTAGAAGCGGCGTTGCGGCCGCAGCAGGATCGCCGGGCCGTCATCGCGGCGGGCAGTCACCCGCCCCTCGATCGCCGACCAATTGTCGCCGATCGCCGGGCCCACCCCATCAAGCACCACGCGCCACGGCCCGACCTGATAGGGCTGGCCATAGGTTGCCGCGACCAACCGCTCCTTGGTGAAGGCACTGTCCATCGCCATCCCGGCGAGACTGACTGCGACACCGAAATGCGCGATCACCATGCCCCAGGTGAAAAGCGGCGTACGCAGCAGGTTACGCTTCCACAGCGGCGCGAAGCTCGCGATCGTCAGACCGGCGGCAAGCCCCAGCGCAACGATCTCCATCCACCCGGTGCCGGGTGCCAATACGAAGGTTGCCGCCATCGCCAGCATAGCCGCAGCGACCGGCACGGTCAGCTTGCCCAGCACCGCATTGGCATTGTCGCGCCGCCATTTGAGCAGCGGCCCCACGGCCATCGCCGCGACCAGCAGCAATGCGATCGGCCCGGCAGTCTTGTTGAAGAAGGGCGGCCCGACCGAGAGTTGCTCGCCCATCGCCTGCGCAACGATCGGATACAGGGTACCGATCAGCACAATGCCGAGAATGACGGTCAGCAACAGGTTGTTGAGCACCAGTCCGCCCTCGCGGCTCAGCGGATCGAACCCCTGCCCGGCCCGGATCGTACCTGCCCGCAACGCGAACAGCAGCAGCGCTCCACCGATGTAGAGTGCGAGCAGCACCAGAATGAACGACCCGCGCGTCGGATCGACCGCAAAGGCATGGACGCTCGTCAGAATACCCGAGCGGACCAGAAAGGTGCCGAGCATCGACATCGAAAAGGCGACCACCGCAAGCATCAGCGTCCAGGCGCGCAGCCCGTCGCGCGCCGCCAGGACATTGACCGAATGAAGCAGCGCCGTCGCGGCAAGCCACGGCATCAGCGACGCATTCTCGACCGGATCCCAGAACCACCAGCCGCCCCAGCCCAGCTCATAATAGGCCCAATAGCTGCCTGCCGTGATGCCGATCGTCAGGAACACCCAGGCCGCAAGCACCCAGGGCCGCATCGCGCGCGCGAACGCCGGGCCGACCACCCCCGTCAGCATCGCGCCCACCGCGAAGGAAAAGGCCACCGACAGGCCGACATAGCCGAAATACAGCGTCGGCGGGTGGAAGGCGAGACCGGGATCCTGCAACAGCGGGTTGAGACCCAGCCCGTCCAGCGCCGGCGGATCGAGCCGGGTGAACGGGTTCGAAGCGATAAGCAGGAAAGCATAGAAGCCCAATGCAATCGCCGCCTGCGCGCCCAAAGTCGCGGTCAGCGTCGCGCGATCAAGCTGCCGCTCCAGCAACGCAATCGCTCCGCCCGACAGCGCCAGCACGGTGACCCAGAGCAGCATCGAGCCTTCATGGTTCCCCCATGCGCCCGCCACCTTGTAGAGCATCGGCTTGGCCGAATGGCTGTTCTGCGCAACCAGCAATACCGACATGTCTGACTGGACGAACAGAGTGATGAGCAGCGCAAAGGACAGTGCGGCAAGCAGCCCCTGAACGATTGCCACCGGACGGACCGCCGCGATCAGGTCATTCCCCGACGCGCTCGAATGCAGCCGCAACCCCAGCGCCGCCGCGACCAGTTGGAGCAGCGCCAATGCCGCTGCGAACCACAATGCCGCCAGCCCAGCTTCGGCGATCATCGCCCCATGTTCCCGGGCGCGGGCATCTTGTCGGCGATCTCGGGCGGCATGTAGCGTTCGTCATGCTTGGCGAGCAGATTGTCGGCGGTAAAGCTGCCGTCCGCCTCGAACTTGCCTTCGGCCACGACGCCGGAATTTTCCTTGAACAGGTCCGGGGCGACGCCGGTGAAGCGCACCGGCACTGTCCCGCCATTGTCCGCGACGATGAAGGAAATGGTGATCCCGTCGGCCAGCTTCTTGATACTGCCCGCCTGCACCATGCCGCCGAGTCGTACCGCCTTGCCTGGCTGGGGTGCTTTCGTGGCGAGGTCGCTGGGGGTGTAGAAAAACGCAGCCTGATCGCGCAGCGCCGACAGCGCCAACCCGCTCGCCCCGCCGATCGCGGCCAGTGCGAGCAGCCCGAGGATCAATCGCTGGTGCTTCGCCTTCATCGCCGGTCCCTCAATGCTTCAGAAGCGGCTTCGGCGCGGCGCATCCCAACCCAGCTTGCCAGCGACAGACCACCAATGCCCAGCGTCACAACCGCATAGGCGGCAATAATAAACGGCCAGTGGTTCATGCCGTCATCCGCCGCATCCGCGCCTCGACGCGCTGCTCCGCCAGGATTGCACGCATCCGCATCAGGACGATGCCGCCGAACAGTAGAGAGAAACCGGGGAGCGTCAGCAGCAGCGGCCACAGCATCGAATCATGGATCGTCGATTTGGTCAGCGTCAGGCTCTGCCCCTGATGCAACGTGTTCCACCACACTACCGAATAGCGAATCACCGGCAGCAGTACCGTTCCTGCGATCCCGAACAGCGCCGGAATGCGCCCGTCCCCGCCCCGCTCGCGGTCGGCACGTTCAAGCGCAATCCACGCGATATAGATGAAGAACAGCAACAGCATCGACGTCAGCCGCCCGTCCCATTGCCACCACGTACCCCAGGTAGGCCGCCCCCAGATCGCCCCGGTAATCAGGCATAGCGCGGCAAACATCGCCCCGACGGGCGCCGTCGCACGCGCCGCAACCATCGCCAACGGATGCCGCCACACCAGATAGGCAAAGCACGCAATTGCCAGCGCGCTCCACCCCCCCATCCCCAGCCACGCGCTCGGCACATGGATGTAGAGGATGCGGACGCTTTCCTTTTGCAGATAGTCGGGCGGCGTCTGCGTCAAGCCGCCCCAGGCACCGACAAGCGTCAGCAGCAACCCGCTCCAGAACAGGATGGGCGTCAGCGGGCGCGCGATCTTGAGGAAGCGCGTGGGGTTGGCGAGTGCATGGATCACGGCGTTTGGCCGCTCTTAAGCGGAAACGCCGACGAGTCCAAACAGGATGTGCGGGTTTGCGCGCCTCTTCAGGAAACCAGCAGTTCGAACTCGTCCTCGCTGAGCGGGATCTGGAACTCCAGCCCGGCTTCGAAGTCGTTCGACCACACCACGCGCGCCGCCCAGTGGCCGACATGCGGCAGCGTCAGCCAGATCATCGAATCGCGGCGCACGGCCGAGTAGGTCTCGATCTTGGCACCGTGGGTCGACAGGTCGACCACCTTGCACAGTGCGCGGTCGAGACCACCGCGGCCGACCTTGGCGTCGAGCGACACCGGCGCACGCGGCGCGCGGCGGCGGCCGAGCACTGCCGGTTCGAATTCTGCGGTGATGCTGCGTTTGCCCGTCGAAACCATGCGCCAAACCTAGGCGACGATGGCTAATGCCGCGTTAACGGCTTTCCAGCGCAAACGGCCCGCCCCGGGGTCCGGGACGGGCCGCTCTATCGGGTTCGACCGGGCGCAGCGCCCGTAACGCTCACTTCTTGGAGAGCGAGAGTCCGCCGAAACGCTTGTTGAAGCGCGCGACCTGGCCGCCGCTATCGAGCAGGTGGCCGCGGCCGCCGGTCCAGGCCGGGTGCGCCAACGGATCGATTTCCAGCTGCATCACATCGCCTTCCTTGCCCCAGGTCGAGCGAGTCTCGTACACGGTACCGTCGGTCATCTGGACCTTGATCATGTGATAATCGGGGTGCGTATCGGCCTTCACGGAAAATTCCTTCTGGATTAGCCACCGGTTTCCGACCGGCAGCGGACGCGGCGCGTTACACGGCACCGCGTCAGAATGCAATATGGTGGGCAGCGCGGTTTAGGCCGAGGGTGGATCGGCGATCATCGCGGTAAATTCGCACTCGGTGGCCAGGTCGTCGCCCAGATACGCCTTGCCGGAGAACTTGCAGATGCGCGAACGCTTCTGGACGAACTCAACCTCAAGCCGGAGCAGCACGCCCGGCTCGACCGGCTTGCGGAACTTCACGCCGTCGATCGACATGAAATAGACCAGCTTGCCGGTACCCGCGAGGCCGAGGCTCTCAACCGCGAGCACACCCGCCGCCTGCGCCAGCGCCTCCACCTGGAGGACGCCGGGCATGATCGGCCTTCCGGGGAAATGCCCCTGGAAGAACTCCTCGTTGATCGACACCGCCTTGATCGCGACGATGCGCTCGTCGGGGATCAGCTGTTCGACCCGATCGACAAGCAACATCGGATAGCGGTGCGGAAGAGCCGCCATCACCCGTGTCACGTCGAGCGGGCCGATCGCGGCCTTTCCTTCGGCGGCGTCGCTCACCGGCCGGTGGGTGCCGGCTGGGTCGGCTGTGCCGGTTGCTGCTGCGGCGGCGGAGCGACGGTCTGAACGCTCGGCAGCTGCTGGTTCAGCGCGGCGAGGACCGCATCGGTGATGTCGATGTTGGTCGCCGCATACAGCACCGAATCCTTCGCCATCGCGATATGCGCGCCGCGCTGCTGCGAAATCTGCTCGATAACCGGCACCATCCGCTGTGCAACCTGCTGGTTCACATACTGGACGTTGCGCTGGAACGTCTGCTGACGCTCGCTGAACTGCTGCTGCGCGGTCTGCTGGCGCTGCTGGAACGCCTGGATACGTGCGGTAAGCGCTGCATCGGGCTTGCCATTTGCTGCCTTGAGCGCGGCCTGAAGCGCGGTTTCCTCAGTCTGGAGCGGCGTGCCCTGCTGCTGCGCATATTGCTGCAACTGGGTGCGCTGCGCCTGGAGCTGAGTCGCTGCGGCGGTACAGGCGGTGCAGCTGCTCATGATGCGTTCGACATCGACGATCGCGACCTTGGTGTCGACGAGCGCCTGCGCGGCGGCGGCGCCAGCGCCGAACGTCGCGCCCGCAGCGGCGATCACCGCGAGAATGGTCTTGGTATTACGCATTAGAATGCAGTCCCTACGTTGAAGGTGAAGAGTTTCGTATCGTCGCCTTCCTGAGTCAGGAAAGCGTGTGCCAGATCGAGCCGCAGCGGGCCGAACGGCGAGTTCCAGTTGACGCCGACGCCGACCGACAGGCGGGGCTTGGGCGAGTTGCCGAGGAATCGTTCGAGGAACGGATCGGTCTGGAGGTTGTACCGGGTGTTGATCGAGGTCCCAGAACACGCCCCGCCCAACGTCGCAGCGAAACCGACACTACAGGTCGTAAGCTGCCCCGGCGCGACGCTGTCGGTGATCGGAACCGCAAAGAGGGGGTTTCCGTTCCCGTCGAACTGCGGCGTCTCGATCGGCAAGAGCGAGGGCGATCCGTCGGCGTTGAACAACGGGTTGCCCGCGCCGTCCGTCGCCTGTGCGAAGTTCGCCGTCTTGTTCGGCGCGCGAACTCCCCAATTGGCACCCGCCATGAGGAAGATCGACGGGCGAATCCCCATCTCGCGCGCGCCTGCACCCAGCGGGATTTCCAGCTCAAGCTTGCCGAGATAGTAAGCGCGACCGCCGATCGCGTCGTCGAAGATCTGGTCTTCGTCGACGATCAGCGTCTGATTGCCACTCGCCACGGTTCCGGTGAACCCGATGCGCTGAATACGCGGGCCGACGCCGCGAATATCGAACCCGCGGAACTGCGGCTCACCCAGGAAGAAGCGGTCGGTGATCCGGACCGGATCGACGCCGGGTGCGCCATCCTCGAGGCTGTGGATATAGCCGCCCTCAAGCCCCGCCGAGAAGATGAAGCCGCTGCCGATGTTCCAGTATTTGTCGGCATCGAAACGACCGCGCAGATACTTCACGTCGCCGCCAAGACCCGCGAAATCGGTGCCCAGCACCAGCCGCTGACCGCGGGTCGGACGCAGACGGCTGTTGAGGCTGTCGTAAATCAGCGACAACCCGACCGCAGACGTCCAGCGATTGCCCAGCGCTTCGCAGAGATAGCGACCGGCCTTGAGCGGATCGCACGCACCGTTGGTGAAGAAGGTGTTCTCGTCCAGCGACACCGCGTCATGGGTGAGCGAATAGCGGCCCGACAGCGTCCAGAATTCGGTCAGCGGCACGCCGAGCACCACCTGGCCGCCGGTCGAAACCTGCTCGTAAGTGGTGCGGCGATCGGTGCCCAGATAGTTGAACGAATTATAGTCGCGGCGGAACAGCGTGCCGCCCAGCGCAACATTCTGGTCGAACAGATACGGTTCGGTGAAGCCCAGCTCGACCGACTTCGAGTAGCTCGAATAGTCGGCCGACAGGCGCAGGTCCTGCCCCTTGCCGCGGAAGTTGCGCTGGCGCACCGAGCCCTGGAAGATGAACCGCTCGAGGCTCGAGAAGCCCGCCGACAGCGTCAGCTCGCCGGTTGACTTCTCCTCGACATTGGCAGTCAGGATCACGCGGTCGGGTGCCGACCCTTCCTTCTGCTCGATCTCGAACTTCTCGTTGAAATAGCCGAGCGAGTTGATGCGGTCCTGCGAACGCTTGACCAGGAAGGTGTTGAAGGCGTCGCCCTCGGCCAGGCGCATTTCGCGGCGGATCACCTTGTCCTGCGTCTGGGTATTGCCGGTGATGTCGATCCGCTCGACATAGGTGCGGCGCGCCTCGGCGATGTTGAAGTTGATCGTCATCGTCAACTTTTCGCGATCGCGATTGAAGTCCGGATTGACATTCGCAAAGGCGTAGCCGAACGCGCCCGCCGTCTCCGACAGCTGGTCGATTGTGTCCTCGACCAGCTTGGCGTTGTACCAATCGCCCTCCTTCATCGCCAGGCCCTTGGCCAGCGCGGTGTCGTCGAAGTCGCGGATGTTGCTGTCGACCGTGACCGGCCCGAACTTGTAGCGTGGCCCTTCCTCGATCACATAGGTGATGATGAAGTCGCGCTTGTCCGGGGTCAGCTCCGCGACCGCCGAAACGACGCGGAAATCGGCATAACCCTGGGTCAGGTAGAATTGACGCAGCTTCTGCTGGTCATAGGCCAGTCGGTCCTGGTCGTAGCTCGTGTTGGAGCTTAAAATGCTGGTCAAACGCGACTGTTTGGTCGCCATTTCACCGCGCAATTTGCCGTCCGAAAACTGCTCGTTGCCGATGATGTTGATCTGGCGGACGCGCGATTTGGGGCCTTCGCGCACCTCGAACACCACGTCGACGCGGTTCTGGTCGAGACTGACCATCTTTGGTTCGACGCTCGCGGCGAAACGGCCCTGGCGGCGATACAGCTCGATGATCCGGGCGACGTCCGCCCGCACTGCGGTGCGGGTGAACATCTGGCGCGGAGCGAGCTTGATTTCCTTGACGATCTTGTCGTCCTTCAGGCGCTTGTTGCCCTCAAGGATGACGCGGTTGATCACCGGATTTTCGCGCACGCGCAGTACGATGTCGCCCGACTCAACGCCCTCGATCGTCACGTCGGCAAGCAATTCGCTTGCCAGCACGTCACGGATCGCCTGGTCGAGGCTTTCGGTGGTGTAGGTCTGGCCGACACGCAGGCGCGTGTAGGACAGCACCGTCTCCGGCTCGAGCCGCTGGGTGCCGTCGACCCGCAATGTGCGAATGGTCCGCGTCTCAAGCGCCTCGGGGGCCGGGGCGGGCTGTTGCGCGGCCGGAGCGGAGGCTGGCGCCTGCTGGGCCTGCGCGGCTGTGGCGAGCGCGAACAACGTCGTGCCGGCCATCAGGACCGCGGAGGCGCGCGCGCCGAATTTCGTAACCTTGAGTGCCGTCACCATCCCACCCCAGTCGGATTTAAGAGATTTTGGTCGGAAGCATGCGTCCGTATGCACGCCCTGCCCCAACCGGTTCAGCCGATCAACCCGGCCAGGCTTCTCCACACGCCAAATGCGCCCAGATCGTTGAATGTAACCAGCAGCATCAACGCCAGTATCGCAATCATCCCGCCGCGAAATGCCCATTCCATCACCTCAGGCTCGACGGGTTTCCGGCGCAGCGCTTCGACCGCATAGAACAGAAGATGGCCGCCATCCAGCACCGGGACTGGCAGCAGGTTAATGAACCCCAGATTTATCGAGATGAGCGCGGCCATGATGACGAACTGCTCAAACCCGAGCGAGAGCATCTCGCCGGAATATTTGGCGATTCGCAACGGCCCGCCCAGCTCGCTTACCGGAACGCGACCCAAGATAAGCTGACCCAGACCGTCGATCATCGTCCCGACCAGAGACACGGTGCGGTTGAATCCGACCACCGGTGCCTGCCACCAGGCGACAGGCGTACGGATCACCTCGCCACTCGGCGCGATGCCCAGGATTCCTCGGCTTGTCTCGTTCCCGAACCGGTCCTTCTCGACCCGGCGGCCGATCACTGCCTCGGTGCTCGCAGGCTGGCCGTCGCGCACATAGTCGATCCGCACCTTCAATCCCGCACGCAGCGAGGTGAAGTGCATCAGGTCCTCGAATGTTTCGACCTGCCGCCCGCCGATCGCAACGAATCGATCGCCGGGCCTTAGTCCTGCGTTCGCTGCGGGCGTGTTCGGCTGGATCGCCCCCGCCACGGCTGGCATTTTCGCCTCGCCATAGACGCCCGCAAACGCACCGAGAATCGCGATCGCGACGACAAAATTGGTGATCGGCCCCGCCGCGACGACAATCGCGCGCTGCCACAGCGGCTTGGCCTGAAAGGTTTGGGCACGCTCCGCCGCAGGCAGCGCGAGCCACTCTGGACTGGGCTGTCCCGCCGGGTTCATGTCGCCCGCAAACTTGACGTAACCGCCCAGCGGCAGCCACCCGAACTTCCACCGTGTCCCGCGCTTGTCGGTGAACCCGGCCACTTCGCGCCCGAAACCGACCGAAAATGCTTCTGCCTTGATCCCGAACCAGCGACCGGCAGCGTAATGACCCAGCTCATGCACGAACACGAGCGGCCCGATGATCAGGATGAAGGCGATCAGGTAGAGAAAGAAACCGGGGTTTTCGGTCAAACTACGCAGTCCTTCACACGCTCGCCCGCCAAAATCCGCGCCTCCGCGTCGATCGCCAGCACCTGATCGAGCGTTTCCGGCGCGGCCGGGTCATAGCGATCAAGGGTATCCGCGACGATTGCGGCAATTTCAAGAAATCCGATCCGTCGCGACAGGAACGCCGCAACCGCGACTTCGTTCGCCGCGTTCAAGATCGCTGGACGCGCCCCGCCCGCCGCCAGCGCCTCGCGCGCCAGCCTGAGGCATGGGAAGCGCTCATAGTCCGGCGCTTCGAAATCCAGTCGCCCGATGGTGGCAAGATCAAGGCGCTGGCACGGCGTTTCCATCCGTCGTGGCCAGGCGAGCGCGTGCGCGATCGGCACGCGCATATCGGGCGAGCCCAACTGCGCCAGCACCGATCCGTCGACATATTCGACCATCGAATGAATCACCGACTGGCGATGGACAATCACGTCGAGCTGCTCGGGCGTCACCGGGAACAGGTGGTACGCCTCGATCAACTCCAGCCCCTTGTTCATCATCGTCGCCGAATCGACGCTGATCTTCGCGCCCATCGACCAGTTGGGGTGCGCCACCGCCTGTTCGGGCGTGATCCCCTGCATCTCGGCAAGAGACCGTTCGCGGAATGGCCCGCCGCTCGCGGTCAGGATGATGCGTGAGACGCGATCCGCATTCTGCGTCTCAAGGCACTGAAATACTGCGTTATGCTCGGAATCAACCGGAAGCAGTGTCGCGCCGGTGGCCGCAGCGGCCTGCATTACGACTTCGCCAGCCGAAACCAACGACTCCTTGTTCGCCAGCGCGACCGCCTTGCCGCCCTCCAGCGCTGCCAATACCGGCTTCAGCCCGGCGGTCCCGACGATCGCCGCCATCGTCCAGTCCGCTTCCATCCGCGCGGCATCGCACACCGCGTCGGGACCGGAAGCAACGGCAATCCCGGTCCCGGCGAGTGCATCGCTCAACGCCTGGTGGCAGCTTGCGTCGGCTACCACTGCGGTTCGCGCGTGTACGCGCTTTGCCGCCGCGGCCAGCCGCTCGACGTCGCAATTGGCGGTGAGGGCGACGACTTCGAATGCCAGCGGCTCTCGCTCGATCAGGTCGAGCGTCGAAGTGCCCACTGACCCGGTCGCGCCCAAAATGGTAACGGTCTTCATCAAAGTCCCTGGATCAACACGAGCAGGGCGGCGATCGGTGCGACCGGGACCAGCCCGTCCAGCCGGTCGAGCACGCCGCCATGTCCCGGCAGGACAGTCCCCGAATCCTTGACCCCCGCCCGACGCTTGAGATGGCTTTCGTACAAGTCGCCCGCCTGTGCGACCACCGCAAGCAGGGGCGTCGCGAGCGCAAGCGCCATCGGCAGTTCCCAGAGCGTCAGCAGCAACCCGAACCCCGTGGCGGCGGTGACGCCCCCGGCAAGTCCGGCCCAGGTCTTGTTGGGGCTGACCGCCGGCATCAGCTTCGGCCCGCCAATTGCGCGTCCGGCGAAATATGCGCCGATATCGCATGCCCAAACCAGCGCCATCGCCCAGAATGCCAGCATGAGCCCGTTGGACTGCTCGCGCAGAAAGATCAGCGCCAGCACCGGCACGCCGACATAAATCGCGCCTGCCCCCTGCGCTCCGCTGCGCGTCACGCTGGCAAGGAAGAAGGCCGCACCCAATGTCAGCCCCAGCGCGAGAAAGCCGGGCCCTGCGGCGAGCGGCGAAAGGATTGCGAGGGGGACCATCAACGCATATTGCGCGAGTCGCTTCTGTTCTGCGCTCGCACCGTGCAGCCCACCCCATTCATGGATCATCACGAGCGCGCCCAGCGTTACCAGCAGCCAGAAGGCGAATCCGCCGAACCACAACGCCGCAGCGGCGATGACGATCAACGCGATCCCAACTACCGCACGGGTGCCAAGATCAGCGTTCTTCCGGGGCGGAACGTCGATCACAGCCCTCCGAACCGGCGCTGACGCCGCCCGAATTGCGCGATCGCATCGGCCAGCGCGTCGCCGTCGAAATCGGGCCACAAGGTCTCGACGAACAGCAATTCGGCATAGGCCGCCTGCCACAGCAGGAAGTTGGACAGCCGTTGCTCGCCCGACGTGCGGATCAACAGGTCGAGCGGGGGAGGTCATGGGTGGTCAGCGCATCGCTGAACATCGCCTCATCGATTGCTTCCGGGGCGACTTCACCTGCCTTGGCCGACGCCGCCAGCCGCCGCGCCGCTGCGACGATCTCCGCCTGCGCGCCATAGTTGAGCGCGATAACCAGGGTCGCGCCGCTATTGACCGACGTGCGCGCGATCGCCTCGTCGATCATCGCGACGAGATCACCCGACAAGGCATGGTAATCGCCGATCACGCGCAGCCGCACATTCTCCGCGACCAGATCCTTGAGTTCGTTCTTCAGGAAATGGCGCAGCAACCCCATCAGGTCGCGCACTTCCTCTTCGGGCCGCCGCCAATTCTCCGACGAGAACGCATAGAGCGTGAGCACCTCGACCCCCTGCTCGCGCGCCGCCTTGGACACGCGACGCACCGCCTCCACGCCCTGCTTGTGCCCGGCGATGCGCGGCAGCCGCCGGGCCTTCGCCCAGCGACCATTGCCGTCCATGATGATGGCGACGTGGCGGGGAACGGCCCCGCCTTCCGGGCCAGCCGGAAGAGGCGCGGAGGCCGCAGTCACTTGCCGAGGATTTCCTTTTCCTTCGCCGCCGCAGCAGCGTCGATCTCCGCAATCGTGGCGTCGGTCAGCTTCTGGACCTCGCCCTCGTGGCGCTTGCGGTCATCCTCACCGAACTCGCCCTTCTTCTCGTCGGTCTTCAGGCTGTCCATCCCATCGCGGCGCACGTTGCGCACCGCGATGCGGGCGTTCTCCGCATATTTGCTGGCCAGCTTGGCAAGTTCCTTGCGGCGCTCCTCGGTCAGGTCCGGGATCGGCAAGCGCAGATTCTGCCCGTCGACGATCGGGTTGAGACCAAGCCCGGCGGACCGGATCGCCTTGTCGACCGGGCCGACATTCGACTTGTCCCACACCTGCACCGACAGCATGCGCGGCTCGGGCGCCGACACCGTCGCGACCTGATTGAGCGGCATATGCGATCCATAGACCTCGACCGTCACAGGCTCGAGCAGCGTGGTACTCGCGCGACCGGTCCGCAGTCCGCCCAGATCATGCTTGAGCGATTCGACGGCGCCGTTCATCCGGCGCTCCAGATCGGCCTTGTCATATGCGGCCATAGGTCAGATTCCTCTTATTCTGTCTTAACTTAAGCGGATACGGGCTGGTTGCGGACGATGGTCGAGGTGCCCTCGCCACGCAAGACCGCTTCCAACGTGCCTTCGTCGCGAATGTTGAACACGACAATCGGGATATCGTTGTCGCGGCACAGGGCCACCGCCGTCGCGTCCATGACCTTCAAATTGTCGACCAACACGCGATCGAACGTCAGTTCCTCATAGCGGGTCGCATCGGCGACCTTCTTGGGATCGGCATTGTACACGCCATCGACGCTGGTGCCCTTGAACAGCGCGTCGCAATTCATCTCGGCGGCGCGCAGCGCGGCGGTGGTGTCGGTAGTGAAGAACGGTAGGCCAGTGCCCGCGGCAAAGATGACCACGCGACCCTTCTCCATATGCCGCATCGCCTTGCGCCGGATATAGGGTTCGCTGACCGACGCCATCGGGATCGCCGACTGGACGCGGGTATCGACGCCCAGCCGCTCGAGCGTGTTCTGCATCGCCAGCGCGTTCATCACGGTGGCGAGCATGCCCATATAATCGGCGCTCGCCCGCTCGAACCCCTGCGCCGCGCCAGCCAGCCCGCGAAAGATATTGCCGCCGCCAACGACCATGCAGATCTCATACCCCGCCTCGGTCGCCGCCTTCACCTCACGCGCGACGCGCTCGCAGGTGGCGGGATCGATGCCGAACTGCCCCTGCCCCATCAGCACTTCGCCGGAGAGTTTGAGGAGGATGCGTTTGAAGCGTGGCGCGGTCATCTGGCCCTAATGTCTGTCGGGGGTTGGGAGCGGCGCGGACCTTAGGCGCGGGCGCGGGGGAAGCCAAGCGGGGAAACCGCCACCGATGCGACGCGAACGACCAGTCAGCGCTTCGGGACGATCACCAGCTTGTACGGGATGTAGAGCAGCACATCGGACGGCCCCGCCCGTGTCCACAGGACCGGCATATTCAGCCCCTCGATCGTCACCGCATATCCCGCGCCCATCCGCTCCGACAAACTGCGGGCGTCGGCCATCACGCTTTCGGCAATCTGAAGCCGGTACTGGTCCGGCCCGACGATCGACAGCGACGAATCGCCGCTGATGTCCATCTGTGCGCGGCCGACCTCGGGAACGGCATCGACATAGGCTTCGATCCGCTTTTCCGCGCTCGCTCCGCTCTCCTTGCCGCCGAGCGGTGCCTTGACCAGAAATTCGACCTTCTGGCTGTCAGGGCGATTGTCGTTGGACAGCGTGACCTCGTCGAGATTGGCAACGGTCAGCGGCGTCAAGATATAGTCGCCGAACGCCAGCTGGACGCCATGCTTTCCCGCCATCTCGACCGCGCGGGCCAGCATCTGGCGGATTTCGGTCCCGCGCAGCTTGGGATCGCGCGTGTCACCGCGAATTGCGACTTCCTGAACCAGAAAGTCGGCGGTCCGGCGCAGGCCTACCGCGGGCATGTCGCGCTCATAGCTATCCTGCTCGACCCGGCTGCCAGTGACCACGACCTCTTGCGACGCAAGGTCCTGCGCCACCACGGGAAGCGCCACGCCCAGCGCAGCAATCGCCAGAACTGCCTTGATCATCGCCCCCTCCCCGATCCGTGTTGTTTAAGAGCTTCTGCGCCGAACTTCCCGGAGTCAATCACGTGAGATTGGGCGGCGCGGCCCCAGCAAAAAGGGCGCGGCCAGCGATGGCCGCGCCCTCCTTTTCCCTCAGGGTCGTGCGATCAGCCAGCCGCAGCCGCCGTCGCCGCGACTTCCGCCGCGAAGTCGCTCTCTTCCTTCTCGATTCCTTCGCCGAGCTGGAAGCGGACGTAGTCGACCAACTTGATCGACGCGCCGGCGTCCTTGCCCGCCTGGGCGATCACGTCGCCGACCGGGGTCTTGCCGTCCATGACGAACGCCTGGGTGAGCAGCGCGTTCTCCTTCTTGAACTTCTCGACCGGGCCGTTGAGGATCTTGGCAGCGACCTCTTCGGACTTGCCGACGATCTTGTCGGCGTTCTTCTCGCGCAGGATCGCGGCTTCACGCTCGACGACCTCCGGGTCGAGGTCTTCGATCGACAGCGCCAGCGGGAAGGCAGCGGCGATGTGCATCGCGATCTGCTTGCCCAGCGGCTCCAGAACGTCGACGCCCGCGTCCGATCTGAGCGCGACGAGCACGCCGATCTTGCCCAGACCCGGGGCGGCAGCGTTGTGGACGTACGGGATCACCGCGCCGTTGGTCACTTCGACCTTCTTCGCGCGACGCAGCACCTGATTCTCGCCGATCGTCGCGATGTTGGCGACCAGCACTTCGTCGATGGTGCCGCCGGTGATCGCCTGAGCCTTCAGCGCCTCGAAGTCATCGATGCCCTGCTCCAGCGCAACGCCGGTCACTTCGCGGACAAAGCCCTGGAAGATTTCGTTCTTCGCGACGAAGTCGGTCTGCGAGTTGACCTCGACGGCCACGCCCTTGGTGCCCGCGACGGCGACGCCGACCAGACCCTCGGCCGCAGTGCGGCTGGACTTCTTGGCAGCGGCGGCCAGGCCCTTCGAACGCAGCCAGTCGGTGGCCGCTTCGATGTCGCCGTTATTCTCGGTCAGCGCCTTCTTGCAGTCCATCATGCCGGCGCCGCTCTTCTCGCGCAGTTCCTTGACGGCTGCTGCAGTGATCTCGGCCATGTCTAATTCCTCGTGTCTAAGCGGTTTGCTTCAAATATGGTGCGGGCGGGACAAAGCTTAAACGCCCTGCCCCGCCCCCATTACGGTTCGATGACCACAGCGCTTACGCGTCGATCTGGCGCTCGCCCTCGGCTGCGGTTTCCGGGTCGGTCGATGCGGCCGGAGCTTCCGGCTCGGCTTCGACGGCCGGGGCCGGCTCGACGATGGCGGCTTCGACCGGCGGAACTTCGGCCGCGCCGAAATCGCCGCTGCTCATCTGCGCCTGGTTGTTGCCGCGGGTCGCCGCGATGGCGACGGCTTCGCAGTACAGGCGGATCGCGCGGCTGGCGTCGTCATTCGCCGGAACCGGGAATGCGATGCCGTCGGGCGAGACGTTCGAATCGAGGATCGCGACGACCGGGATGCCGAGCGTATTGGCTTCCTTGATCGCCAGCTCTTCCTTGTTCGCGTCGATCACGAACATGATGTCGGGAACGCCGCCCATGTCGCGGATGCCGCCGAGCGACAGCTCGAGCTTGTCCTTCTCGCGCGTCAGGTTCAGCACTTCCTTTTTGGTCAGGCCGTGCGTGTCACCCGACAGCTGCTCTTCGAGCGTCTTGAGGCGCTTGATCGAGTTGCTGATGGTCTTCCAGTTGGTGAGCATGCCGCCCAGCCAGCGATGGTTGACGAAATGCTGGTTCGACTTGCGCGCTGCTTCGGCAATCGCGTCCTGCGCCTGGCGCTTGGTGCCGACGAACAGCACCTTGCCGCCCGAAGCGACGGTCGAGCTGATGAAGTCCAGCGCGCGCGCGAACAGCGGGACGGTCTGCGACAGGTCGATGATGTGCACGCCGTTGCGGTCGCCGAAGATATACGGCTTCATCTTCGGGTTCCAGCGATGCGTCTGGTGACCGAAGTGTGCGCCCGATTCGAGCAACTGCTGCATGGAGACGACTGGAGCCGCCATAGGGATAAGTCCTTCCGGTTGAGCCTCTGGGAAGCGAGTGACCGTGAGCCAAAAGGCCCGCAGCACCGGGTTATGTTGCTTCCCATGCGGGGGTGAGGCGGCGCGCTTAGTCGAGATTGCGGCGGAGCGCAAGAGAACAAAAATGGATCGCGTCGCTTGACATGCGGAACGTTAACGGAACATAAAGGGTTCAACAGGCGGACAAGGAACCTTTGCCCGTCGCCAGGCGTCGAGAATCATAACGATTCCAGTCGCTTATCAGGATTCGGGAGGCCGATATGGTTGCTGTTCTTGCCGCGCTGCTGTTCACCACCGCGTTTGCCGTGTCGATCTGGGCGATGTTCGTCACGATTGCGCCTCGCCTCGATTACATGCGCGCACTGATGCTGGGTAAGACGGTGCCCGCCCCCGCCCCGGTTAATGCCGCGCGTGTTCGCGTTATGCCGCGGGCGGCACCGCGCCGGGTGCCGACACCGCTGCGAGCGGCTGCATAGTCCGGCGATAGGCGCGAATGCTGAAGGGCAACGTCGCGAGATAGGCGATGCACACCAGTGTCAGCGTCTGCCAGGGCACCGTGACCAGCGCGGCGAGCAGGATTGCAACCATCACCAGCGCCTCGAACCGGACGTTCCGGCGCAGGCGCAGCGATTTCCACGAGTAGGTGGCCAGGCTCGACACCATCAGCAATCCGACAAATGCGACCCAGGGGGTGACGATCCAGGGCGAACGCGCCAGCTCCTCGCCGCTCCACAGCCAGATATAGAGTGGAAGCATGGCGAGCCCGGCACCCGCCGGTGCCGGTATGCCGGTAAAGAAGCCGGCCAGCTTGCGCGGCTGGGCATCGCTGTCGATCTGCGCATTGAACCGGGCAAGCCGCAATGCGCAGAATACGGCATAGAGCAATGCGACGATCCAGCCGACCTTGGGCGCGTACATCAACGCCCAAAGATACAGGATCAACGCCGGCGCGACGCCAAACGAGATCGCATCGGACAGGCTGTCCAGTTCTGCCCCGAACCTGCTCTCGCCGCGCACCATGCGCGCCACCTGTCCATCGATCCCGTCAAGCAATGCGGCGATCAGGATCATCAGGACCGCCCGTTCCCAATTCTCGCTGATCGCGTAGCGAACCCCGGTCAGCCCGGAGCAAAGCGCCAGCGCGGTAATGGCGTTGGGCGCGATCGCGCGAAGCGGGATGCCACGCCGCAGAGGTCGGGGACGAAGGCTCATCGAGGACGCCTCACTGGGCGACGCCCTCTGCCGCGCGTCCGCCCTTGAGCCCGACGAGCGTCTCGCCGGCAAGGCAACGCTGGCCAAGCGCGACCTGGGGCGCATAATCGTCGGGCAGGAACACGTCGACCCGGCTGCCAAAGCGGATCAGGCCGAAACGTTGCCCCGACGCGACGATGTCGCCTGGCTTGACGAAAGTCACGATGCGGCGCGCGACGAGGCCCGCGATCTGCGTAAATCCGACACGGGTTCCGTCATGCGTCTCCATCACGAAATGCTGGCGCTCATTTTCCTCGCTTGCCTTGTCAAGATCGGCGTTGAGGAACTTGCCCGCGATATAGACGACCTGGCGGATCGTCCCGGCCATCGGGGTGCGGTTGATATGGACGTCGAATACGGACATGAAGATCGAAACGCGCACACGGGTCGTTTCGTTCAACCCTTCCGGCCCGGCGATTTCCCGCGGCACCGGCACCCGCTCGATCATCGTCACCAAACCATCGGCGGGCGAGATGATCATCCCCCTCCCCCTGCGGGGTCACGCGGATTGGGTCGCGGAAGAAGGCGGCAACCCAGATAGTCAGGCCAATCAGCGCAAATCCAAGCTCGTCCCAGATCGCGAAGAGGAACAGCGTGGTGATCGCCGCAGAGATCAGCACATATTTGCGACCCTCCGGATGGACCGAGGGGAAGCGCCACTTGACGGTGTTGGTGACGGCGGGCGGGGTTTCGAGTGAGGACATGGGCGGGGTCTAGCTGTGTCATCCGCGCAACACAATCCTGTGTGGCGGCGTGGCGATACCGTTATCCGCCAATGCTTGATCGCACGCGCGCTTGCTCCTAGACGCACCGCCAAACCCCTTCCTCCCAGATGAACAGGAAAGCGAGCATGGCGAAGATCAAGGTGAAGAACCCAGTCGTCGAGATCGACGGCGACGAAATGACCCGGATTATCTGGGAATGGATCCGTGAACGCCTGATCAAGCCGTACCTCGACATCGACCTGAAATATTACGATCTCGGCGTCGAGAAGCGCGACGAGACCAACGACCAGATCACGATCGACGCCGCTAACGCGATCAAGCAATACGGCGTCGGTGTGAAGTGCGCGACGATCACCCCCGACGAGCAGCGCGTCGAGGAATTCAACCTCAAGGAAATGTGGAAGTCGCCCAACGGCACGATCCGCAACATCCTGGGCGGCGTGGTTTTCCGCGAGCCGATCGTGATCAGCAACGTGCCGCGCCTGATCCCCGGCTGGACCAAGCCGATCGTCGTCGGTCGTCACGCATTCGGCGACCAGTATCGCGCGACCGACTTCAAGGTCCCCGGCGCCGGAAAGCTGCGCCTCGTCTTCGAGGGTGCCGACGGCCAGGTCATCGACCGGGAGGTGTTCAATTTCCCCGGTTCGGGTGTCGCGATGGCGATGTACAATCTCGACGATTCGATCCGCGATTTCGCGCGCGCATCGTTCAACTACGGCCTCAACCTCGGGTGGCCGGTCTATCTGTCGACGAAGAACACCATCCTCAAGGCCTATGACGGGCGCTTCAAGGACCTGTTCCAGGAAGTGTTCGAGACCGAAGGCTTTGCCGAGAAGTTCAAGGACGCCGGCATCGTCTATGAGCATCGCCTGATCGACGACATGGTCGCGTCGGCGCTCAAGTGGAGCGGCGAGTTCGTGTGGGCGTGCAAGAATTACGACGGCGACGTCCAGTCGGATCAGGTCGCACAGGGCTTCGGCTCGCTCGGCCTGATGACCTCGGTCCTGCTCTCGCCCGACGGCAAGACGGTCGAGGCGGAAGCGGCGCACGGCACCGTCACCCGCCACTATCGCCAGCATCAGCAGGGCAAGGCGACCTCGACAAACCCGATCGCGTCGATCTTCGCATGGACCGGCGGCCTCAAGTTCCGCGGCAAGTTCGACGACACGCCCGAAGTGACCAAGTTCGCCGAAACGCTGGAGCGCGTCTGCATCCAGACCGTCGAGAGCGGCAAGATGACCAAGGACCTCGCGCTGCTGATCGGCCCGGACCAGCCGTGGATGACCACCGAGCAGTTCTTCGAGGCGATCCGCCAGAACCTCGAAACCGAGATGGCGACCTGGGCGTAAGCCTTACTGCCGTCGGCAAGGAAATGGGCCGCGTTCCTCCAGGGACGCGGCCCTTTCATTGTGCTCAGTTCGAGCGCGGCGACCGGATATGCTCGCGCCGCAGGCCCAACCCGATAACCCGCGCTGGAATGCGCTGCAGCAGCGACACACGGTCAAGCAGGCGCAGCGCGGCGGGTGGTCGCAGCGTTCCGCGCAGCGCCGCGCCGATCACGCGCTCATGCGCCAGTCGCTGCATCGCCTGAATCACCCGGACCGGGAACATCCGCCGCTGCCGGACCTGCGGCAGCAGCGGATCGGGGTCCGCTGCACGCACCATCGGCGCGGCGAGAATATTGGCGGCGGCAACCGCGTCCTGAATGGCGAGGTTGATCCCGACGCCCGCCACCGGTGACATTGCATGCGCAGCGTCACCGATTGCGAGAAGACCGGGGCGCGACCAGCGCTCAAGCCGGTCCAGCGACACGCTGAGCAGCTTGATGTCGTCCCATCCGGCTAACGCATCGATCCCCTCTGCCATCACCGGCGCCGTCGCGGCGACGTCAGCACGGAAGTCGGCGATCCCGCGCGCCCGCACGGCTTCCGCGCCACCCTTGGCGATCGCCCGCGCGCCCTGAAAATAGTCGCCACGATCGATCGCGACGATCATCTCGCCCCGGTCGATATAGCCTTGGGTCCGGTTGTCGGGGGTCCGCGCCTTCGGCACGCGGAACCAGAAAACGTCGATCGGCGCCCCCAGATCGCGTAGCGGCAGCCCCGCCGCAGCGCGCAGCACTGATCCGCGCCCGTCCGCCGCGATCACCAGCCGCGCCTCGACCGTCTCGCCACCCGCCAGCCGCACGCCTTCGACCCGGTCATCGCGCTCGACCAGCCCATCGACCCGCGCGTTCATCCGCAGTTCGAACGTCGGAAAGCTGCGCGCCGCATCGGCGACAAAGTCCAGAAACTCCCATTGCGGCATCATCGCGATGAACCGGCCACGACCCGGCAAATGGCGGAAATCGGCGATGCGATACTCTTGCCCACCGACCACCGCGCCGATCCGCTCGACCCGGTCATGCGGTCGCGCCAGCATCGCGTCGAGCAGCCCCAGTTCATCGAACAGGTTCAGCGTTGACGGGTGAACCGTATCCCCGCGAAAATCGCGCAGGAAGTCGCCATGCTTTTCCAGCACGACCGTCTTCAATCCGGCGCGCGCGAACAATAGCCCAGCCATCATCCCCGCCGGGCCGCCGCCCGCCACACATATATCGTACCGCATTGCACAAGCCCGGTGACAAAGCGTTTCGCCGCCCGCTAGGGTAGGTCATGGCCCTAGACCTGTCCAACAGCGGTTTCAGCGACGCGCTCGTCATCCTCGGCGCCGCGGGGATCGTCATCCCGGCCTTCACCCGTTTCCGGATCAGCCCGGTGATCGGCTTCATCCTGGTCGGCGCCTTGGTCGGGCCGGCGGGACTGGGACAGTTGGTCAGCCAGTTTCCCTGGCTCTTCTATTTCACCATCACCGACCCGCATTCGATCGAGCCCTTCGCGGAGTTCGGCATCATCCTGCTGCTGTTCTCGATCGGGCTGGAGCTGTCGTTCAAGCGATTGTGGACGTTGCGCGGGCTGGTGTTCGGCGTGGGCGTGGCGGAGTTGCTCGGTGCGGCATTGCTGATCGGCGTCGGGCTGTATGCGATGGGTCAGGCGTGGTCCGGCGCGCTGGGTCTTGGCCTTGCGCTCGCTTTGTCCTCGACCGCGCTGGTCTTGCCGATTGCGGGGACCACCAGTCCGGTGGGCAAATCCGCCTTCGCGATGCTGTTGTTCGAGGATCTGGCGCTGGTCCCCATCGTCTTTCTGCTCGGCGCGCTGGCTCCGGCGGCGGGCGACGCGGCGTTCGGCGACTTCATGATGACCCTGTTGCGTGGCGGGATCGTGGTCGCGGTGCTGTTCATCGGCGGCCGCTTTTTCTTGCCCCGTCTGTTCGCTCAGGCCGCACGGACCAAGTCGCCCGAATTGTTCCTTGCGGCCAGTCTGCTGGTCGTGATCGCCGCCAGCCTCGCCACGACCGTGGTCGGCCTGTCGCCGATCGTCGGGGCGCTGCTCGCGGGCGTGCTGATCGCCGAAACCGACTATCACAGCGAGGTTGAGGTGATCACCGCGCCGTTCAAGGGGCTGGCGCTCGGCGTGTTCCTGATCACCGTCGGCATGCGGCTCGACCTGCGCATGATCATGCAGGACTGGGCACTGCTGCTCGCCGCGATCATCGGCGTGATGGCGATCAAGGTTGGCGTCACCATTGCACTGCTCAAACTGTCGGGCGCGCGCACCGGGACCGCAGCCGAAGCGGGCGTGCTGATGGCGAGCCCGTCAGAAACCACGCTGATCGTGCTCGGCGTTGCCGCAGCGGCGGGATTGATCCAGCCCTCGACCGCCGCCTTCTGGACCACCGTCACCGCGATCGGCCTGACGATCACGCCGCTGCTCGCTACCGCGGGCCGCTATGCCGCGCGCAAGATCGAGGAGCGCGATCCGACGCTGGACGAGGCGTCGAACCCCGACATTGTTCCGGGCGGCACGGTGGTGATCGGCTTTGGCCGCGTCGGGCGCACCGTCGCCGACATGCTGCGCGCGCATGACAAACCCTATGTCGCGGTCGACGCCGATATCGATGGCGTCGCGGCGGCCCGGCGTGAGGGCTATTCGGTGATGTTCGGCGACGTATCCCGCAGCGAGCTGGTGGATCGGCTGAGCCTCGGCCATGCCAAGGCGCTGATCCTGACCATGGACGACCCCGTGCTGACGGTGCGCCTCACCCGCCGTGTGCGCAGTTGGGTCCCCGACATCCCGATCATCGCCCGCGCGCGCGACGCGGCCCACGCCGCCGAGCTCTACAAGGCCGGCGCAACCGACGCAGTGCCGGAAACGCTCGAAAGCTCGCTGCAATTGGCGGAGGCGGCACTCGTCGACCTAGGCGTCGCAGTCGGCCCGGTGATCGCGTCGATCCACGAAAAGCGCGACGAGATGCGCAAGTCGATCAAGGAAGCCGCAGGACTGGAACGCGAACCGCGCATCCGGCGCGTGCGACAGAAGGAGGCGGAGGCCTAGCCCCCTACCCCATCCGGCTCCGCACCACGCGCTTCAGCACATCAAGCGGCATCGCGCCCTTGCGCAGCACGTCGTGGAAGTGGCGCGGGTCCCATTTGTCCCCGGCCTTCGCCTTGGCCTCATCGCGCAGCTCGACCCACACGGTGTGGCCGATCTTGTAGCTGCACGCTTGCCCCGGCCAGACGGTGTAGCGATCGATCTCGCCCTGGCTGCGGCCGCGCGCGATGCCGGTGGTCGCGATGAAATAGTCGGTCGCTTTCTCGCGGCTCCAGCGCTTGGCATGCATGCCGCTGTCGACCACCAGCCGCGTCGCGCGGAACAGCAGCGACTGGAGATAGCCGACCTGCCCCAGCGGATCGCCTTCATACATCCCCATCTCGTCCGCCAGCTGCTCGGTGTAGAGCGCCCAGCCCTCGCTATAGCCGCTGAACCCGCCACGACGGCGGATCAGCGGAATATCCTGCGATTCGAGCGACAGCATCACCTGAAGATGATGTCCCGGCACCGCTTCGTGATAGCTCAGCGTCGCCAGCCCGAATTTGGGCCGGTCGAACGTGTCGCGCAGGTTGATGTAATAGATGCCGGGGCGCGAGCCATCGAGCGTCGCGGCCTGATAATAGCCGCCCGGTGCCCCCGCCTGGATCGCCGGCGGCACGCGGCGCACCTCGACCGGGGCCTTGGGCAGGGTCGCGAACTGTTCGGGAAGGCGCTTCTCCATCGCCTTCACCTGCGCGCGGAGCGCCTCAAGCAGCGCCTCGCGGCCCGGATCGGTGTTGGGGAACAGCTGATCAGGCCGCTCGTTGAGCGCGACCAGCCGCGCGCCTACGGCGCCATTCGTGATGCCCTGCGCCTTCAGGATCGTGTCGATCCGCGCGCTGATCTCCGCAACCTGCTCCAGCCCGATGCGGTGGATCTCGTCGCCCGTAAGCCGCGTGGTCGTCGCCGCCTCTGCCGCTGCGGTGTAATAGGCCGCGCCATCGGGCAGCCGCCACACGCCCGCGTCGTGCGTGGCCTTGCCGCGCAGTTCGGTGATCAATGCACGCTGGCGATCGAGCGCGGGGAAAACCTTTTCTACGACGACCTTCTCGGCCTGCGCCACCCGCTCGGGCGGAAGCTTGGCGGTCTCCAGCTTCGCCTTGAATCCGGTGACCATCCCGGTCTCGCTCGCCGCCTTGTCGCGCAGCGATGCGAACTGCTTGAGCGTCGTGTCGAGCACATAGTCGGGCGCGAACACCCCACGCGCGGCGTCGGCTCGCTGCCGCTCACTTTCCTGATCGAGTACCGTCGCAAACGCCTCCAGCCGCGCGAGATAGGCGTCGGCGTCGACCGCATCCTTCACCCGGTGCTGGTTGTCGAGGAAATCGGGGACATCCTGGTACGCACCGGTCAGCTGGCTCAGCCGATAGGGCGCATATCGCCCGCCCGCCGATCCATAGGTGAACTTCTCCCGCCCCGCGACGCTGCGCTCAAGCTGGTAGGTGACCACGTCATAGTCCAGCCGCGCATTCTCACCCAACGTCGCCGGATCGATCGCCTTGATCGCCGCCAGCTCGCGCTTCGCCCGCGCCAGATCGCGCGCCTCATCGGCCGCACTCCGCCCGGACAGCTGCGACTTGAGCGCGGCATTCTTTCCGGTATCCAGCCCCAGCGCGGTCGCCCCCTCGGGGCTCTCGGTCAGCCGGTCGTTGAAGATCCGGTCGAGCAGCGTGCGCAGCGCCGCATCTCCTGCCCCCGCCTTGGCCTCACCCGCCGCGCGCGCAGTGGCCGGAATGCTGGTGGCCAGCGCTGCCGCGCCGATGGACTGGACGAACGAACGGCGGCGCAGGGTCATGGAGTCTCCGGATTACTTGTCGAGAGGTGGGACACGCGCAACGCACGCGGCCAGCGCCGATGCGGTCGCACCATCCTGCGCGCGCAGCTTCGGCTCCAGCTGAGCCGACTGTGCGGCCACTTCGGCGTCGACCACCTTGCCGGACTTGCCCGCAGCGCGACCGGCATCGGCGGTGGCCATGCCCCAATAGATCAGGTGATCGAACAGCACCGATTCCTGCGGCGTGCCCTTGCCGATCTTGGCGGCGGCATGGGTCAGCGCGGCGCAGTTCAGCGCCTCGGGATAGGGTGGCAATTTACCCTGCGCCGTGGCGGCGGGGGCGATGATGAGGGCCGCTGCGATTGCGGCGGCCTTCAGGACATGATCACGCAGCTTCTTTCTCCTCGGCAAGCGCCGTCTTGACTGCATCGATCGCGGCTTGGGCGTTGCCGCCCTCGGGTCCGCCACCCTGCGCCATGTCCGGTCGCCCACCGCCGCCCTGCCCTCCCAGCGCGGCAACACCACGCTTGACCAGCTCGACGGCACTGAAGGTGCCGGTCAGGTCGTCGGTGACACCCACCGCGATCGCTGCACGCCCTTCATTTACCGCGACAAAAGCTACCACAGCTGAACCGATCCGCCCCTTGGCCTCGTCCACGGCACCGCGCAGCGCCTTGGGATCGAGCCCGTCGAGGATCTGGCCGACGAAGTTCACGCCGCCGATCTGCTCCGGCCCGGCCGGAGCAGCAGCCCCGCCGCCGCCCAGCGCCAGTGCCTTCTTGGCTTCGGCCAGCTCGCGCTCCAGCTTGCGGCGTTCCTCGACCAAAGCGGCAACGCGCGCGCTCACCTCGTCGGGTGAGGTCTTGAGCGTCGCCGCCACCTCACGCAATTTGGCATCGCGATCGTTCAGCCAAGAGCGCGCCGCTTCGCCGGTCAGCGCCTCGATCCGGCGCACGCCGCCCGCGACCGCGCTTTCGCTGACGATCTTGAACACGCCGATGTCGCCGGTCGCGCGGACATGGGTGCCGCCGCACAGCTCGACCGAATAATGTTTATCGGTCAGCCGTCCCATCGACAGCACGCGAACCTCATCGCCGTACTTTTCCCCAAACAACGCCAACGCGCCCGCCGCGACTGCGTCGTCGGGGGTCATCAGCCGCGTACCCACCGTCTCATTGGCGCGGATTTCGGCGTTCACCTCGGCCTCGACATCCGCGATCTCTTGAGCGCTGAGCGCAGTCGGGTGAGAGAAGTCGAAGCGGAAGCGGTCGGGCGCGACCAACGACCCCTTCTGCGTCACATGCCCGCCCAGCCGGTTGCGCAGCGCCGCATGGACCAGGTGCGTCGCCGAATGGTTAGCGCGGATCGCATCGCGGCGCGACACGTCGATCGCCAGCTTCACCGTGTCGCCGACCTTGATCTCGCCGCGCGCCAACGTCGCCTGATGCGCGTGCAGCCGGCCAAGCGGCTTCGACGTATCGCTGACGATCGCCTCGGCATTGTCGTTGCCGATCGTGCCGGCGTCGCCCATCTGGCCGCCGCTCTCGCCATAGAAAGGCGTCTGGTTGGTCAGGATCGTGACTTCATCGCCGGCACCGGCGCGGTCGACGCGCACGCCGTCCTTGACCAGCGCCACGACCTGCCCCTCGCCCTCGGTCGCCGAATAGCCGGTGAATTCGGTGCTCCCCAGCTCCTCGGCGATGTCGAACCACACATCGTCGCTGGCCTTGGCGCCCGAGCCCTTCCACGCGGCGCGCGCGGCATCCTTCTGCCGCTTCATCGCCGTGTCGAACCCGTCGCGGTCGACCTTCATCCCCTGCGGACGCAGCGCGTCCTCGGTCAGGTCATAGGGGAAGCCATAGGTGTCGTAGAGCTTGAACGCGGTCTCGCCGGGCAGCGTATCGCCCTCGCCCATCGATCCCGTCGCTTCGTCGAGCAGCTTGAGCCCGTTCGCCAGCGTCTGGCGGAACCGGGTTTCCTCCTGCAACAACGTCGCCTCGATCAGCGGCTGGGCGCGAACCAGTTCGGGATAGGCACCGCCCATCTCCGCCACCAGGCTCGGCACCATCCGGTGCATCAACGGCTCCTTCGCGCCCAGGATATGCGCATGACGCATCGCGCGGCGCATGATCCGGCGCAGCACATAGCCGCGCCCCTCATTGGCCGGCAGCACACCGTCGGCGACCAGGAAGCCAGAGGTACGGATATGGTCGGCGATCACGCGATGGCTCGCCTGATTGTCGCCGGTCGTCGCCGAATGCGTCAGCGCCCCGCTCTCTGCGATGAGCGCCTTGAACGTGTCGGTGTCGTAATTGTCATGCACGCCCTGCAGCACCGCTGCGACGCGTTCCAGCCCCATGCCGGTGTCGATGCTCGGCTTGGGCAGTTCGCCGATGATCGTGTCGGCTTCCTGCACATATTGCATGAAGACGAGGTTCCAGATCTCGACGAAACGGTCGCCATCTTCCTCCGGACTGCCCGGAGGGCCGCCCCAGATATGGTCGCCATGGTCGTAGAAGATTTCCGAACACGGTCCGCACGGCCCGTCCGAGCCCATCGCCCAGAAATTGTCCTTGGTCGCAATCCGGATAATGCGCTCTTCGGGCAGGCCCGCGATCTTCTTCCACAGATCGAACGCCTGATCGTCGGTGTGATAGACGGTCGCGGTCAGCTTGTGCGCGGGCAGCCCCCATTCCTTGGTCAGCAGCGTCCACGCATGGGTGATCGCCTGCTCCTTGAAATAGTCGCCGAACGAGAAATTCCCGAGCATTTCAAAGAAGGTATGGTGCCGCGCGGTGTACCCGACATTGTCGAGGTCGTTGTGCTTGCCACCCGCGCGGACGCACTTCTGGCTCGACGCCGCGGTGGTGTAGGGCCGCGTCTCCAGGCCGGTGAACACATTCTTGAACGGCACCATCCCCGCATTGACGAACATCAGCGTCGGATCGTTGTGCGGCACCAGCGGCGCGGACGGGACACGGGCATGGCCATGGCCCTCGAAATAGTCGAGGAAGCTGCGGCGAATATCGTTGGTCGAGGTCATTTGCGCGACTTAAGCGCGCCGAGGCGTTCGCTCAAGCGAAACGGTTCGATCAGGGTGATTGGAAGTTATCCAGCACTCCACGCAGTTCGGCGCACGACACCGCACCTAGGTCATCGGCCAATGTCTGGACGCGCCGCCGAAACCACGTCCGGGACTCGCAGACCAATTGTCCACGGTCATTTATCAGCGTGTGTTTCCAGCCTCTTCGCCGAAAGGCGATCCCGAAATTGCCAAAGTGGCGATCGTCAAAGCGGCGTTCTGCGACCCGCAGACCCCGGCCTTCGAGATCAGATAGGGAGGCACTTGTAGGCTTCCTCATAAGTCACCCGATCGGGTCCTCGATCGACCCCGGCGGCACACTGAACCATTTCGGCCCCGCCGCGGTCATATGGAAGCAATCCTCCAGCCGCACGCCGAACTTGCCCGGCAGATACAGCCCCGGCTCGTTCGAAAAGCACATGCCCGGAGCCAGCTTCGTCATCTCGCCACGCACCAGATTGATCGGCTCATGCCCGTCCATGCCGATGCCATGGCCGGTACGGTGCGACAGGCCGGGGAGCTTGTAGTCTGGACCATAGCCCAAGGCCGCATACCATCCACGCACCGCATCATCGACGCGGCCCGCCGGAACGCCGAGCTGCGCGGCGGCGAAGGCGCGTTGTTGCCCGGCGCGGACATGTTCCCACACCTTGCGCTGCTCCGCACTCGCCGCGCCATGGACGAAGGTGCGGCTGATATCGCTTTCATAGCCATGAACCCGCGCGCCGCAGTCCATCAGTACGACTTCGCCCTTCACCACCCGCTGCGGCTTGCCGGTGCCGTGCGGATAGGCCGATGCCTCGCCCAGCAGGATCAGGTTGAACGCCACCTGCCCGCCCAGCTTCACCGTCGCCGCGGTCATCAGCGCGGCGATGTCGGCCGGGGTCATCCCCGCCTCGATCCGGGGGTAGGTCCAGCGATAGGCGGCCAGCGTCACGTCCGCCGCCTTCTGCATCAGCGCGATCTCGGCCGGCGTCTTGAACATCCGGCACCCGCGCACGACCGGGTTGGCCGACACGATCTTCACGCCCGCGAGCGCGCGCCACATGCCGTCGACCGCAAAGAAGCGCGCCGTTTCCTCGATCCCCAGCGGGCGACCGAGCAGCTTCTTCTCGCGCAGGAAGCCGGCGACCACCGCGAACGGATCCTCATGCTCCTGCCACACCCGGATTTCCGCAGGAATGCCGAGCGACTCGCGGACCGATGGCTCTTCGAAAAACGGCGTGACGATGATCGGATCGCCCTCGACCGGGATCACCGCCGCCGTGAGCCGCTCGCTCCGCCCCCAGCGCACCCCGGTGAAATAGAGCAGGCTCGCCCCCGGCTCGATCAGCACCGCGCCGATGCCGTTCGCCTTCATCAGCGCCTGCGCGCGACCAAGCCGGGCGGCGCGCTCTTCGCGGCCGATCGGCACCGCATCGCCGGTGATCGGCTGAAGCGCCGACAGGTCGGGCTGCGCTGCCCGCGCCACGGCGGAAAACCCGATCGGCGCCAGCGCCCCAGCTGCGATCAACCCGCGCCGGGTCAACCTCATGCCACAGGCTCCGGCGTCTCCTTCTCACCCGCCGACACGATCGTCGCGAGCACCAGGTCGCCGATCACGTTGAGCACGGTGCGGCACATATCGAGAAACCGGTCGACGCCCAGCACCAGTCCGATCCCCGCCGGTGGCACGCCAACCATGCCAAGGATAAGCGCAATCACCGGCAAGGATCCCGCCGGGACCCCGGCCGTGCCGATGCCGCCAAGGATGCACACCAGCATCACCGTGATCTGCTGCCCCAATGTCAGGTCGACGCCAAAGAACTGCGCGAGGAAGATCACCGTCACCCCCTCGAACATTGCCGTGCCGTTCTGGTTGGCCGTCGCGCCGATCGTCAGCACGAAGCGTGAGATCTTGGGCGGGAGCTTGAGCTTGGTCTCGGCCACGCGCAGTGCCGTGGGCAGCGTCGCGTTGGACGACGCGGTGGAGAAGGCCATCACGCTGGCCTCCTGCGTTTCGCGGAAGAAGGCGATTGGGCTCTTGCGCGCGAGCAGCAGCAGCAGGATCGGGAAGATCACGAACATCTGTGTACCAAGCGCCGCCAGCACTACGCCGACAAAGGCGAGCAACCGCACCAGCAATTCCCAGCCGAACAGCGCGGCCAGGTTGAACAAGAAACAGAACACGGCGATCGGCGCGAGCCGGATGACGAGACCGATCAGGCGCATCGACACCTCGAAAATCCCCTCGATGCCGCGCTTGAGCGTCTGCACCTGCGGCCGGTCGGCGGTGAGGAGGATGCCGATGCCGAAGAACAGGGCGAAGAACATGATGGCGAGGATGTCGTTCGCATTCATTGCCGCGACGACATTGATCGGAACGATGTTCAGGATCGCATCGACCCCGGTCGGGGTGCTGGCGGTGCGATCGAGGATCGCGCCGGCGCTGTCGCCCGATGCGGCGAGCAATGCTTGAGCCTCGACCCGGTCCACCCCGGCGCCGGGCTGGAGCAGATTTACCAGTAACAGGCTGACGATCACCGCGATGGTCGAAACGCAGACGGTGAGGACCAGCGTGCGCAGACCGACGCGCTTGAGCGCCGCGATCTCGCCCATCTCGGCTATGCCGACGACAAGCGCGGAGAACAGCAGCGGAATCACCAGCATGAACAACAGACGCAAAAAGACCTGGCCGATCGGGCCGGTGACATACGTCGTCACGGTTTTGACCCACGCCGCATCGGTCGCCGCAAAATGGACGAACAGGCCGAGTGTCAGCCCGAGCACGAAGCCGCCCAGCATCTGCCATTGCAGCGTCGATTCGCGCCGCACCTCCGTAATCGCCTCTGCGCCCGACATGCTTACCCCTTATTTTGTTGCGCGCTCAGGCATAGGCATAGGGACCGCCTTTGGCGAGCGCCGTCTGATAGGCGGGGCGTGCATGGATCTTGTCGATCCACGCGATCGTCGCCGGGCGAGTGGCATCGAGCCCCCCTCGCGCCCGCGCTGCTTCGAGCGGGAAGCTCATCATCACATCCGCCGCGGACATCGCATCGCCCGCGAACCAGGGACGGCTCGCCAGTTCGGATTCGACGAAGTCGAGATGGACGTCGATCATCGGCTGGATACGCTTTTGCGCCGCCTTGCCGAAAATTGGCACGCGCATCAGCACCAGCTTGACCAGCAGCGGCGGCATCAGCGAACCCTCGGCATAATGCATGAAGTGCCGGTAACGAAGCGCCGAGTCGCGATGCGCAGGCGGGCCGAGCTGACCGTCGGCCTTCTCGACCAGATACTCGATGATCGCGCCGGTCTCCGCCACGATGCGCGGGGCGTCGTCGGGATCACCGTCGACAATTACCGGCGACTTGCCCAGTGGATGCACCGCACGAAGCTCCGGCGGGGCCAGCATGGTCTTCGGGTTCCGCCGGTAGCGGCGGATTTCATAGGGAAGTCCAAGCTCCTCAAGCAGCCAGAGCACCCGCTGCGAGCGCGAATTTTCGAGATGGTGGACGGTAATCATCGACGGGTGCCCCCTTGGTTTACGCGAATCTGTCTCGGCTGAGACAGAATGACCAGCGGCAATCGGGCCTGCGGCCGACCGTCAGCCGAGCGGCTTGCCGAACACGACGAGCTGCTCGACCTCGGCAAAACCCGCAGCCTTGTGCCATGCCCGGCTGGCATCATTGTCCGGAGAGGTATCCGATCCCAGCCAGTCAGCCCCTTGCTCCCGCGCCCAGTCCTCGACCGCCGCGAGCAGCGCGCTCGCGACCCCGCGTCCTCGCGCATCCGGGCTGACCCAGAGATCCTCGACATAGGCCGCATGGAATCGCGGTGCACCTTCGGCATAATTGCGCAAACGTGCATCGATCATTCCCAACGCCTGACCCGCATCGTCGAACGCGAGGAACGCGACATAAGGCTCGGGTAACGCGAGCAGTTCGCCGATCTCGGCGAGAAAAGCCTCGGGCGATTGCCCCGGATGCAGCGCTGCAAGCATCTCCGCCCAGACCGGGTAATCACGTTCGACCGCGCGACGCACCTGTACCTGAAAGCTGAGCTCGGCCATGCGGCCAGTGTGCCACGCACATCAGCACGCCTGCAACCGCAAGGTGAGAATGCGCGGCTTTGCGAACGCAGCCGGCCGAACGAGCCAAGCCACATGTGGCGCGACTGCGGCACGAGCTGGAGCACGCGGCGCATAATCCGGGATGAAGCACTGGGCCCGACACAGGAAAGGCCCGGCGCACGCCACGCCGGGCCTTCCAATGGGAGACTGGTCCCTTGACCGCCACCGACCTGTCGATCCGGTACGGCCCGCAACAGGCATTGCTGCCCGAAACTGGTTAACGACTGTTTAGCCGCGCTTACTGTGGAATCAGAGGTCGTCCTCGGCATCCGGGCCGGCCATCATCTCTTCGGCTACCTGCTCGGTACGGGTCCGGATCGCCCGCTCGAGCCTGTCGCAAACGTCCGGATTTTCCTTGAGGAAGGTCTTGGCATTCTCACGCCCCTGGCCGATCCGGATGCTGTCATAGCTGAACCACGCGCCGGCCTTTTCGACCAGCCCCGCCTTGACGCCGAGGTCGAGAATCTCGCCGATCTTCGAAATCCCCTCGCCATACATGATGTCGAACTCGACCTGCTTGAACGGCGGGGCGACCTTGTTCTTCACCACCTTCACCCGGGTGGAGTTGCCGATCACATCGTCGCGATCCTTGATCGCGCCGGTGCGACGGATGTCGAGGCGAACCGAAGCGTAGAATTTGAGCGCATTGCCGCCGGTCGTGGTCTCCGGATTGCCGTACATCACGCCGATCTTCATCCGCAGCTGGTTGATGAAAATTACCATGCAGCGCGAGCGACTGATCGAACCGGTCAGCTTGCGCAGCGACTGCGACATCAGGCGCGCCTGAAGGCCGACGTGGCTGTCGCCCATTTCGCCTTCGATTTCCGCACGGGGAACAAGCGCCGCAACCGAATCGACCACGAGTACGTCGATCGCGTTCGAACGCACCAGGGTGTCGACGATCTCGAGCGCCTGCTCGCCGGTGTCGGGCTGCGATACGATCAGTTCGTCGATATTGACACCCAGCTTCTTGGCATAGACCGGGTCGAGCGCGTGCTCCGCGTCGACGAACGCGGCGACGCCGCCATTCTTCTGCGCCTCGGCGATCACATGCAGGGCAAGCGTCGTCTTGCCGGAGCTTTCCGGACCATAGACCTCGATCACGCGACCACGCGGCAGGCCGCCGACGCCCAAAGCGATGTCGAGCCCGAGCGAGCCGGTCGAAATCGCTTCGACCTGCATCGTCTCCTTGGAGCCGAGCCGCATCGCGCTGCCCTTGCCGAACGCGCGGTCGATCTGTGCCAGCGCCGCGTCGAGCGCCTTCTGCTTGTCGGGAGAAATGCCCATCTTTCCGTCGATCACCTTGAGGGAAGCTGCCATGAGAAGTCTCCGTCGCTAAAGGCTTTGCGGCCTGCGTTCAACCATTGCCTGAAGCGCGTCGT
Organism: Sphingomonas sp. J344; assembly: GCF_024700005.1. Taxonomy (NCBI): domain Bacteria; kingdom Pseudomonadati; phylum Pseudomonadota; class Alphaproteobacteria; order Sphingomonadales; family Sphingomonadaceae; genus Sphingomonas; species Sphingomonas sp. J344. Next base: position 276,365 of record NZ_JAJONB010000002.1, read on the forward strand.
ACAACATATGTTCCGATGGAACAAGTGCGGAACGATCTTTTTTGTTCTCATTTTCGTCGCAGCATCCAAACACCTTGCCCTACCCTTCCAATCGCGCGATCCTCCACCGATGATCGCTCCTGACTTCATCGCCGGCCTGCCCAAGGCCGAACTGCATCTGCATATCGAGGGAAGCCTTGAACCCGAGCTGATGTTCGCGCTGGCGAAGCGCAATCGCGTCGCCATCCCGTTCGACAGTGTGGAGGCGGTGCGTGCCGCGTACAGCTTTTCCAACCTCCAGGACTTCCTCGACATCTATTATGCCGGCGCGGACGTGCTGCGTGTCGAGCAGGATTTCTACGACCTCGCGGACGCCTATTTCGGACGCGCGGCGGCGGATGGCGTGGTCCATGCCGAAATTTTCTTCGATCCCCAGACACATACCGATCGCGGCATTCCGTTTCAGGTGGTCGCCGACGGGCTACTGAGCGCCATGCGCGATGCTGAGGGACGGCACGGCCTCACCTCAAAGCTGATCCTCTGCTTCCTGCGCCATCTCGACGAGGAGGCGGCAGTCGCGACACTCAGGACAGCCGAGCCGTGGCTCGACCGGATTGAGGGGGTCGGGCTCGATCCGTCCGAACTCGGCCACCCGCCCGAAAAATTCGCGCGCGTATTCGCGGCGGCAGGTGCCATGGGGCTGAAGCGGGTCGCACATGCCGGGGAGGAAGGACCGCCCGACTATGTCTGGCAGGCGCTCGACCTGCTCAACGTCGACCGGCTCGACCATGGCAATCGCAGCCTGGAGGACCCGGCGCTGGTGCGCCGCCTTGCCGACACAGGGATGACACTCACTGTCTGCCCGCTGTCAAACCTCAAGCTTTGCGTGGTCGACGATATGACGAACCACCCGCTCGACCGGATGCTGGAGGAAGGGCTGCGCGCGACGGTCAATTCGGACGATCCGGCCTATTTCGGGGGCTATGTCGCCGACAATTACCGCGCGGTCGCCGCCGCACGCGGGCTGAAGCGCGACCAGATCGTCCAGCTGGCACGCAACAGCTTCACCGGATCGTTCCTCGACGAGGCGGAGAAGGCGGCGCACGTCGCCCGGCTCGACGCCTATGTGGCGGCGAACTGATGCCAGTCTTCACCCCGATCCCGCATGAACAGTTTGTCGCCGATGTGCTGGCACTGGCCGATGCGGTACGCGCCGATCCGGACTGGCAGCCCGATTATCTGATCGGCATTGGGCGCGGCGGGCTGATTCCGGCGGTCTATCTCAGCCACGCGATCATCGGCCCGATGCTGTCGGTCGATTACAGCGCGCGAAACGAGGATCTCGCCGCCCCCGCCCTTGCCCGGCTCGCGGAACGGACGCGCGACGGCGCCCGGCTGTTGTTCATCGACGACATCAACGACAGCGGTGCGACGATCGGGCGGCTGCGCGAAGGGCTGGCAACGGCGGGGGCGAATGCGACGAACGTGCGTTTCGCGACACTGCTCGACAATGTCACGTCTCATCAGCGCGTTGAATACGCGGCGCGGACCATCGACAGGTCGGTGACGAAGGACTGGTTCATCTTCCCCTGGGAAGCCGTCGCCCCGGACTCCGCAATCGAAGCCGACGCCGCCGAACTACCCGACCGCATCGCCTGAAGGATCAGAGCGCGGCGAGCGCCTGTTCGACCGCGTCCATGGTGAACGGCTTGGCGAGTACCGGACGGTCGCGATATGCCTCGGCCACCATGTCGCCGCTGCCGCCGGTGGCGAGGATGAAGGGCACGCCCTGCGCTGCGAGCGCATCGGCGATCGGCCAGCTCTGCTCACCCCCCGCCAGATTGACGTCGAGGATCGCGGCATCGACGCCGCCTGCCGCGACGATCTCCAGCGCAGCCGCCACGCTCTCCGCAGTGCCGGCATGTTCCTTGCCCAGCATGTCGAGGAAATCCTCGATCATCATGGCGATCAGGGGTTCGTCCTCGACGATCAGGATGCGTTGCGGTGCGCTCATTTCGCCAGCATGTGCCGCACTATCGCTCGCCGGTCGAGTGCTATTTTGCGGTCATTACCGAACGTGCCAGTTCCGCAAGTTGCTGGACTGAAAAGGGTTTTGGCAGAAATGCGACCTTGTCGATGTCGATCGACTTGCGCAACTGCTCCTCGGCATAGCCCGACATGAAGATGATCTTGAGGTCGGGGTATTTCTTGCGCGCGTGACGGACCATCGTCGGTCCATCCATCGTCGGCATCACCACGTCGCTGATGAGAAGGTCGGGCTTGCCGCTCTTTTCGAGCAGTTCCAGCGCCGCTTCGCCATTCTCGGCGGTCAGCACGGTATAGCCCTGCCGCGCCAGCGCGCGCTCTGCGACCGCGCGCACCATTGCCTCGTCCTCGACCAGCAGGATCGTGCCGCTCCCCCACAAGTCGCCCTGCACCGGCTTGGGCGCATTGAGCTGCGCGGCCGGTTCGGGCGCGTTGTGGACGGGCAGGTAGATGGTGAAGACCGCCCCCTTGTCCGGCGCGCTCTCCGCGAAGATGAACCCGCCCGACTGCTTGATGATGCCATAGACGGTCGACAGGCCCAGGCCAGTCCCCTTCCCCACTTCCTTGGTGGTGAAGAACGGCTCCCAGATATGCGCGAGCACATCGGCCGGGATGCCCGATCCGGTGTCGGAAATGCGCAGCGCGGTATAGTCGCCCACGGGCAGGACGTCGTCGTCCATCGCCCGCACCTCACGCGCCGCGACGCTCAGCGTCTCGATCGTCAGCGTGCCGCCGCCATTGGGATTTTTGGCCAGCATCGCGTCGCGCGCATTGACGGCGAGGTTGACGACAACCTGCTCCAGCTGCCCCGGATCGGCGCGCACCGGGCCCAGGTTTCGCCCGTGATTGACCACCAGCTCGACCGTCTCACCCAGCAGCCGCTTGAGCAGGTTCGACACTTCGGAGATGATGTCGGGCAGCTGCAGCACCTGTGGCCGGAGCGTTTGTTGCCGCGAAAAGGCGAGCAGCTGGCGGGTCAGCGCCGCCGCGCGATTGGAATTGAGCAGGATCTGCTGGATATCGTCATAATCGCTGTCGCCCGGCGCATGGCGCATCAGCATTAGGTCGCAATGACCGATGATCGCGGTCAGAATGTTGTTGAAGTCGTGCGCAACGCCGCCGGCGAGCTGGCCGACCGCCTGCATCTTGGTCGCCTGTGCCACCTGCCGCTTGAGCTGCCCCTCCTCGCCCGCATCGCGCAGGCTGAGCAGCACCGCCGCATCGCCCAGCCCGCGGGCCGACGCGATCGACAGCGACACCGCCTCCTCAGCCGCCGGGGCGAAACGGACGGTCAGATCCATCGAATGCGCCGCGCCCGCGGCAAAGCGCCGCACGGCATCGGCCAGAATGCTCTTGTCCTCGCGCACCACCAGATCGCCGGGATAGAGCGGCGGTGCGTCGGTGTTCACATGCGCCGCCCGCACGAACGCATCGTTCATATAGGCAAAGCGACCGTCCGCGCCGACCAGCGCAATTCCCGTCGGCAGCAGCGCGATCAGCGACCGGACATGCGCGGTCGATTCCTCGCCCATTTCCTGCGCCGGGGCATATTCCTCGTCGAGCAGCGCGACCAGCATCGGCGTCGCATCACCATCGAGGAAGGGAATTTCCAAGACCCGGATCGGCGTCCCTGACAGCCCCTCGCGCTCGAACCGCACCGTGCCGCGATTGTCGGTGATCAGGAACCGGGTGATGTCCCGTCCCTCGATCATCGCCATCTCGTCGCCCGCCGCGCGGAGGCGGAGGACACGGTTCGCTGCGCGCACGCGGCCATCGGCGCCGATCAACGCCATCATGATCCCGGCTTGACCCAGCCGGTCGCCCGATTTTCCCGCAACCAGCGCCTGCGCCTGCTTGGTCAGATCGACCGCATCGGCGCCCGCGAAGCGCCAGATCAGCATCGAATCACCTACGCGGGTGACATGCGCGGTCAGCTTCGTCCCTGCTGCGTCGAACGATCCACTCGACGCCTCGCCGTCGCGCCATGCCGCACGGCCCGCACTGCCCAGTTGCGATGCGGCCCAGTCACCTATCACCACCGCCGGAGGGGCGGGATAGCCGGGAAACAGCGTCCCGAATCGTTCATTCGCGCAAACCAGCCGCCCGGCGCGATCGGTCACCGCAATCGCATCGCTGCAGATCGACGCGAGCATATTGGCGAGCGACCAGTCGACTGCTGCGCTCTCAACCGCGTCATCGGCGGCGGTCGCAGGGCGACGCAGCAGCGTGACAGCCAGCGCGATCAGCACGGCGGCGGCGAAGAAGCCTGCCGCCACCGGAAGCGAGTCGATCGCCCACAGCACCACGCCACCCGCCACCGCTCCGGCCGCAATCGCGGTGATCAACGGGCCGGTCAGTCCGGGGGAGTCGTCAGTCGGGGCGGAAGTGGCGGCCATGGCCCCCTTTCCCGCCCCACTGGCACAGCGTCAAGCGCTCACCAGACGCGGACGCGCTTTGCCGGGTCCAGATACAGCTTCTCACCCGGCTTTGCGCCAAAGGCGCCGTACCAGGGGTCGAGGTTGCGGACGACCCAGGCGCGCTGGATCGACGGGCTGTGCGGGTCGGTCAGCAACCGCTGACGCAAATTCGCCTCGCGATAATTGCGCCGCCACACCTGCGCCCAGCCGAGGTAGAAGCGCTGGTCGCCGGTGAAGCCGTCGATCACCGGCGCGTCCTTGCCGCCGAGCGAATGCTTGTAAGCATCATAGGCGATGGTGAGGCCGGCGAGATCGCCGATATTCTCGCCCAGGGTGAACTCACCCTTCACATGCTCGCCCGGCAACGGCTCATAGGCGTCATATTGCGCGATCAGCGCCTTGCCGGCCGCCTCGAATGCCTTGACGTCCTGCGGCGTCCACCAGTCGGACAATTCGCCCTTCTCGTTATACTTCGCGCCCTGATCGTCGAAATGGTGGCTGATCTCGTGACCGATGACGGCACCGATACCGCCATAGTTGATCGCCGGATCCGCCTTGGGATCGAAGAAGGGAGGTTGCAGTATCGCGGCGGGGAAGACGACTTCCATCATGCCGAAATTGGCATAGGCGTTCACTGTCTGGGGAAGCATTCCCCATTCCCATTTGCGCACCGGCCCGCCCAATTTGTCGAGCATGTACGCATAGTCGAAGCGGTTGGAGCGCACGGCGTTGCCGAACAAATCGTCCGACTTGACCTCCAGCCCCGCATAGCTGCGCCACTTGTCGGGATAGCCGACCTTGACGGTGAAATTCTTGAGCTTCGCCTTGGCGCGCAGCTTGGTTTGCGGCTGCATCCAGTCGAGCGAGTCTATGCGGCGCCCCATCGCGTCGAGGACATTGGCGACGAGCTTGTTCATCTCCGCCTTGTATTCGGCGGGGAAGTAGCGTGCGGCATATTCCTTGCCCAGCTCCTCGCCCAGCGCGCCTTCGGCAAAGCTCACGCCGCGCTTCCAGCGCTCCTCGCGCTGCGGCGTGCCCTGCAACGTCGTCCCGTAGAACGCGAACTGCGTGTTCGACACCGCATCGGGCAGATAGTCGGACAGCGATCCCAGGCTGCGCACCAGCATCTGGTCCTTCACCACCGCCAGCGGCGCGTCATTGAGGATGCCCGAAATGCTCTTGAACGCGCTCGGCTGAGCAATCAGGACTTCGGTGATCTTGGGGCTTAGCCCGCGCAAGATCGCGGGCAGGTCGACCATCTCCGAACTGAACTGTGCGGTCTCCGCCAGCGTGTACTTGTTATAGGTCTTGGCGGCGTCGCCCGATTCCTCGCGAGTCCACTGCGCCTTGGCGATCTTCGTTTCCATCTCAAGGATCGCCTTGGCGCGCGCCTCGGCATCGCCCTCACCCGCCAGCGTCAGCATCTTGGCGAGATAGCCGAGATAGGCGGTACGGTTCGCCACCATCTTCGGGGTGTCGAGCAGATACATGTCGCGATCGGGCAGGCCGGTGCCGCCCTGATACATGCTGAAGATATACTGGGTCGGGATCTTGTCGTCCTGCCCGACATAGCCGCCGAACGGCCCTGGCACGCCCATCTTCGCGCCCTCGACCACCAGCGCGGCATAGCCCGCCTTGCTGTCGAGCGCCTTGATCTTGCCCAGCCACGGCTGGATCGGCGCAAGACCCCGCGCCTCGACGGTCGCGGTGTCGAGATAGCTCGAATAGGCACGACCGACCATGCTGGCGGGATCGTCCTTCACCTCGTCGAGGATACCGCGCACCCGCTGCTTCGACAGGTCGTCGAGCGCGGTGAACATGCCATAGTTGGACTTGTCGGCGGGGATCGGCGTGTTCTTTGCCCAAACACCGTTCGAGAAGGCGTAGAAGTCTTCGCCCGGTGCAACGCTGCGATCCATCCCGGCCACGTCGAACCCGAAGCTCCCGAGTTGCGGCTTGGCCGCCGGTGCTGCCGTAGGCGCGTCAGCGCTGGTGGACGGGCTGCAGCCGCTCGCCAGCGCGGTTCCGGCAAGCAGGACGGGGATCAGGAGGAGACGCATCGGCTACCCTTCGGACATTGGAAAACGCCCGTGTCTTACGCCGATGATACGCCCGATCAAGTCTCCGACGAAACTTTATTACGGAGGGCCACACGCTTGCGCCACTTGCGGGCAACCCAGGCGCGCCAGGCGAAGATCGACAGGCCATAGCCTGCGGCTGCAGACGCGACCGAAATCACCAATAGGCCGATCACCAACGCCGGTGCTGCCTGCGAGAACAGCCAGTTCAGCCATTCGCCGACCCCGGCATGATGCTCGATCAGCGCCATGAAGCCCGACACGTCGGCGCTCCGCCCCAGCATCGCATTGCCGGTATAGACCGATCCGTAGAGAATGAACGGCGTCGTCGCGGGATTGCTGAGGAAGGTCATCGCCGCAGCAATCGGCACGTTGGCACGGAACGGCAGCGCAAGCATCGCCGCGCCCGCGATCTGCAGGCCCGGGATCAACAGGAAGATACCGACCAGCAATCCCAGCGCCACGCCACGCGGCACCGACCGGCGGGTGAACCGCCACAACTCAGGGGCGAGGACGCGGTGCGCCACCGGACGCAGCCAGCGGATCTGCTCGATCGACTCGCGGGTTGGCATGTTGCGGTGCCACCATGCGCTGAGGCGATTCGGTTTCATGTCACCCGCGATCGCGGAGGATCCGCCCCTGTTCACGCTTCCAGTCCCGTTCCTTGATCGACTCGCGCTTGTCGTGAGTCTTCTTGCCCTTCGCCAGCGCCAGCTCGACCTTCGCCCGGCCGCGACCGTTGAAGTAGATCGACATCGGGATCAGCGTCATGCCCTCCCGCGCGACCGCGCCATGCAGCTTTTCTACCTGCCGTTGATGAAGGAGCAATTTACGGGGACGCTTGGGCTCGTGATTGAAGCGATTTCCGTGCGAAAATTCGGGGATATTTGCGTTAACCAGCCACGCCTGACCGTCGCGCACCTCGGCATAGCTCTCCGCGATCGACCCCTCGCCGAATCGCAGCGACTTCACCTCGGTCCCCTGCAGCGCGATGCCCGCCTCGAAAAATTCCTCGAGGAAATATTCGTAGCGCGCCTTGCGGTTCTCCGCGACGACCTTTTTCTTGTCGAATTCTAGGGGACGAGGGCGTGCCATGGGACGCGCGATGTAGGGGTGCTGAAGGAGAAAGGGAAGCGATGGCTTCAGTTTCTGTCAGTGCTCCTGCGAACGCCGGAGCCTAGAGTTACTAAGGACGACCCCGGCGACGCCTGGGCTTCTGCTTTCGCAGCAGGACAATCGCGTCAGATCAACCCCGCCGCCGCCATCGCCGCATCGACCGCCGCCTTGCTCGCATCGCTCGGTGCGACCATCGGCAGGCGCAGTTCGGCGGAAATCTCGGGCTTCAGCTTGTTGACGGCGTACTTCACCGGCCCTGGCGAGGCATCGGTGAACAGCGCGAGGTGCAGCGCGAACAGCCGGTCGTGCAGCGCCAGCGCGATGGCGGTGTTCCCCTCGGCCCACGCCGCCTGGAACTGCGCGCACAGCTTCGGCGCGACATTGGCGGCGACCGAGATGCACCCCACCCCGCCCATCGCGTTGAACGCCAGCGCGGTCTCGTCATTGCCCGACAGCTGGGCAAGCCCATTGCGCAGCGCGGCACGGTGCTTCGACACGCGGGCAAGGTCGCCGGTCGCGTCCTTGATCGCGACGAACTTGTCCGGGAACGCCTGAACGATCCGGATCACCGTTTCGGGCTGGATATCCGTCACGGTGCGCCCGGGGACATTGTAGAGGATGATCGGCAGGTCGCATTCGGCGGCGACCGCCGCGAAATGCTGGAAGATGCCTTCCTGGCTCGGGCGGTTGTAATAGGGCGGGACCATCAGCACCGCGTCGGCGCCGGCTTCCTTCGCCGCCTGGACGTTGCCAATCGCCACGCGGGTGTCGTTCGACCCTGCCCCCGCGATTACGGGGACGCGCCCGCGCACCTGATCCGCGCACACGCGCACGACCTCGAAATGCTCGTCCTTCGACAAGGTGGCTGCCTCGCCAGTGGTGCCGACGGGGACCAGAGCCGACGATCCTTCGGCGATCTGCCACTCGACGAAATCCCGGAATACAGCCTCGTCGAAGCTGCCGTTACGGAATGGCGTGATGAGTGCGGGGATCGAGCCGGAGAACATATGCGTCAAAATGCCCCAATCGTCGGAAATTCGGGGTGGCCAATAGGGGGCGATTGCGTATCATGTCCAGCATGCTTGCTTCTGTATTCAAGAGCGGGCTCTTGCTCGCCGGCGTATCGGGTGTCGCGGTCTCGTCCCAGGTCGTGCAGGACGGAGCCGAATGGTATAGAGCGCAGTTCGCTGCGGTCGCGGCGCAGGTCTTGCCTGCCGCCCCGCCTCCTTCTGCGTCCAGCATTCAATATACGATCGACCAGTGGAAGCGGCTGCAACAGTCGGATCGCTGGCCGTTCAGCGACTATGCCAATTTCATGCTCGCGCACCCCGGCTGGCCCGGCGAGACCAGCCGCCGCGCGGCTGCCGAGGCTTCGCTGGGCGCGGGTACCGACGCGCCCTCGCTCGCGGTACGCTTCTTCGAGCGCTTCCCCCGGTAACCGCGGCAGGGCGCATCCGCTTTGCCGAAGCGTTGGCAATCTCGGGCCGCCGGGCCGAAGCGGTCGAGCAGGCGCGCCGCGCCTGGCGCAGCGGCGTACTCCGCCCGACCGACGAGACCGCAGTCCTTGGCGCATTTGCATCTGCCCTGTCCCCGGACGATCATGATGCGCGGATGGACGCGCTATTGTGGCAGGACGCCCGCACGGCCGCCGCCCGCCATATCGGTTATACCTCTCCGCAACGCCGCGCGCTGTTTGAGGCGCGGCTGGCGCTCAAATCCAGCTCCCCCGACGCACAGTCGCGCGCTGTTGCAGTCGAGGCGCCGGGTGCGCGCGATCCCGGCTTCATCGCCGACCGTGCGAGCTGGTATCGCAACAATGGCGCGAGCGGCTCGGCCCGCTCGCTGCTCGCTCGACCCCGCAGCCTCGACAGCCGCCCCGGCAATGTCGAGAAATGGTATGAGGTGCTGCTGACCAACGCGCGCGCGGCGGAATCCGACCGTCAATTTGCGCTGGCCTATGCCATTGCGAGCCAGGTGGATGATGCCTTCGCGCCGGGCACCGACGTGTCGGACATGGGTCTGGGCATCCGCGACGATTACACCAGCCTCGTCTGGCTGGCCGGCACGGTCGCAATGCACAAGCTGGGCAGGCCGGCAGAGGCGGTCGGCATGTTCGACCGCTATTCGCGCGGATCGCGCACGCCCACCACCCAGTCCAAGGGCATTTACTGGGCCGGTCGCGCCGCCGAAGCCGCCGGGCAGGCTGCAGTAGCGCGCGCCTATTACGAACGCGCCGCCGCCTTTTCGGACCTGTTCTACGGCCAGCTCGCCGCCGAACGGATCGGTCGCGAGTTGAAGGCACCCCCGCCGGTCGATTTCCGCCAGGTCAGCCCCGCCGCGCGCACAGCCTTCTACAATCGCGAAGTGGTCCGCGCCGCGCAGATGCTCGGAACATTGGGCCGCGCAGAGGATCAGGGCTATTTCCTGCGCCAGATCGCCGCAGATGCGACCAGCGCGGAGGATCATGTCCTCGCCACCGAGCTGTCGCGCACCATCGGTCGCCCCGATCTGGGTGTCATGGTTGGACGCAGTGCACTGCTCAACGGCCTGACCGACTATACCGTCGCCGGTTACCCCTCTGTTCCGGTCCCGCCGGGTCAGGAGGCCAATTTCACGATCATCCACGCCATCGCGCGGCAGGAAAGCCAGTTCGACAAGGCGGCGGTCAGCCATGCCGGCGCGCGCGGGATCATGCAGTTGATGCCCGGCACCGCGCGCGAGGTCGCCGGACAACTCGGTCTCAGCTACGACCGCGCTGCTCTGACGGTCGATACCGATTACAATATCCGGCTCGGCTCCAGCTATATCCAGCGGATGCTCAATTATTATGGCGGCAGCTACCCGCTCGCCGTCGCGGCGTACAACGCCGGGCCAGGCAATGTGAACAAGTGGATCCGCGCCAATGGCGATCCACGCCTGCCCGGCGTCGATATGCTGGTGTGGGTCGAGAATATTCCGATCTTCGAGACCAAGAATTACGTGCACCGCGTGCTCGAAAACGCCGTGGTGTACGATATGCTGCACCCCCAGCGCTCCCGCTCGCGCGGGCCGCACCGGATCAGCTGGTATCTGGGCAAGAACCGCCCGGGGTGATCGCGATCCACCCTTATGAGGAGGCGCAGTTCACGGATGTGGACGCGCTGTGGCGCACCGTCTTTCCCGACGATCCGCCGCACAGCCACGCCCCCGTCGCGATCCCGCAAAAGCTGGCAATTCAGCCCGACCTGCTGCTCGTCGCGCAGGAGGACGGGCATGTCCTCGGCACGATCCTGGCGGGCTATGACGGACATCGCGGCTGGCTCTACAAGCTCGCGGTGCATCCCCGCGCGCGCGGCTGCGGCATCGCGCGCGCGCTGATCCGCGCCGCCGAAACCGCGCTGGCCGATCTAGGCTGCACCAAGGTGAATCTGCAGGTGCGCGACACCAACCACGACGCCGCCGCCTTCTGGGCGCATATGGGCTATGCGGTCGAGCCACGAATCAGCATGGGCCGCCAGCTTTGAACGACCGTCCGAACTACATCACCCCGGCGGGCTATTCCGCGCTCAAGGCCGAATATGACATGCTGTTCGGCACCGAACGTCCGGCATTGGTCGAGACGATTGCCTGGGCTGCGGGCAATGGCGACCGGTCCGAGAATGGCGACTATATCTATGGCCGCAAGCGGCTGCGCGAGATCGACCGGCGGCTCGGCTGGCTGGCGAAGCGGATGAAGGCGGCCAAGGTCGTCGATCCGGCGCGGCAGGAAGATCAATCGAAAGTCTGGTTCGGCGCGACCGTCACCATTGCGGACGAGGACGACAACCACCGCACCCTGACCCTGACCGGCGACGACGAGGCGGACGCGGGCAAAGGTCGCATCGGCTGGAACTCCCCCCTCGCCCGCGCACTACGCGGCGCTGCCGTGGGCGACCTGCGCCGCGTCATGCTCCCGGCGGGGGAAAAGGAATATGAGGTCGTAGAAATCGACTACCCGACCTCGGCCTAGAGCCTGGCTTTGGTCAGTCGTTCGACGGGCACCGACTGAAGCACCCGCCACCGTGCCTCGACCAGACTGAAGACGGCAAATCCGAACAGGCCGAGCGCGACAATCATATCGACCGGGCTGTCAATCCATGCGAGCGCTGCATCCATGCCGCCGACCTCGCTGGACGAGGCATCAAATCCGGCCGCCACCAGAAAATAGCCGACAATGAGGAACACCACACCCCGCGCCGCATAACCCGCGCGTCCGCTCCATGCCACCCATGTCCGCTTCGCCATCTCGGGCTCAAGGTGACGCAGGAACGAACCCTTCGCAGCTCTGACCAGTTGAACGATGCCGACCAGTAATACGACCGCTCCGACCAGCAGGATCGCGATGCCGCCCCCGGGAAAGGTCAGCGCGGTGCGCGCACTCTCCTGCACGCCATTGCCGCCGGAAGACACGCCCTGCATCAATTGGACCGCCTGCCAGGTCAGGAACAGATGCACGAGACCGCTGAGCCCTGCACCCACGCGCTCCACCACGCCCTTTTTGTCTGCATCGTGATCTTCAATATTGAGTGCGGCATCGGCAAGTCGCCAGATGCCGTAGGCCAGCAATCCTGCGGCCATCACGCCGAGGAGAAATTTCCCCGAGCCGTCGCTCAGATACTCAAGCGCCCCGCCTGGGTCCTCGGCACGGCCGGTGCGGATTACCAGATACGCGATAACGGCGTACAACACGCCGCGCGTCGCAAATCCGATCCGCGTCAGTGTTGTCAGGCGTGCGCTGGCAGTCATCGAACCTCTCCCGATCGCGTGCAAACGGACCGGGTGGGCTGGCGTTCCTAGCCGAACGCGATTGTTTGAAATTGGGCGATCAGGCGCCGGTGCTCAACACGCCACCACGTTCACGGCCAGCCCGCCCTGCGCGGTCTCCTTGTACTTCGACCGCATATCCTCCCCCGTCTGGCGCATCGTCTCGATCACCGCGTCGAGGCTTACGATGTGGCTGCCATCGCCGTGCATCGCCAGATAGGCGGCGTTGATCGCCTTGATCGCACCCATCGTGTTGCGCTCGATGCACGGGATCTGGACCAGCCCCCGATCGGGTCGCAGGTCAGGCCCAGATTGTGCTCCATCCCGATCTCGGCGGCATTCTCGATCTGCGCATTGGTTGCGCCTAGTGCCGCCGCCAGCCCAGCGGCCGCCATCGAGCACGCCACCCCGACCTCGCCCTGACACCCCATCTCGGCGGCAGAGATCGACGCCCGCTTCTTGTACAGGAACCCGATCGCTGCCGCCGTCAGCAGGAAGGTCCGCGATCCCGCCGGGGTCGGGCTGGCGCAGAAGGTTTCGTAGTAACGCAGCACCGCCGGGATCACCCCCGCCGCGCCGTTGGTCGGTGCCGTGACGACGCGACCACCCGCCGCATTCTCCTCGTTCACGGCCAGCGCCCACAGACTGACCCAGTCGAACACCAGCGACGGATCGGAGCGAGGCCCGCGCGCGATCAGCCGCTGGTGCAAGTCGCGCGCGCGCCGCTTGACCTTCAGACCGCCGGGAAGCTCCCCTCGCCGCGCATCCCGCGCTCGATACATGCCGACATCGCCGCGCGCAGCGAGTCGACGAACGCATCGGTCTCGGCATCGTCGCGCCACGCGGATTCATTGGCCCGGACGATATCGGCGATGCTCTTGCCCTCCGCGTCGCCAACCGCGAGCAGTTCCGCGCCGGACGAAAAGGCAAAGGGCAGCCGCACATTGCTCTGCGGCAGCTCACAGCCGCCCTCGACCACCGCGCCGCCGCCGATCGAGTACCAGAAGGTCTCATAGGGTTCGCCCTGCGCATAGTGCGCGACGAAGCGCATTCCGTTCGGATGCGCAGGCAGAAACCGGTCGCCACGAAAGACAAGGTGCGTCCCCTCGACAAACGGTACCGGAACATGCCCGGCCAGTTTCAACTGTGCCTCGACACGGATTGTCTCGACGATGGTCGGCACGGCATCGGGATCGACGCTTTCGGGCAGAAACCCGGCCAGCCCCAGCATCACCGCCACATCGGTCGCATGGCCCTTGCCGGTCAGCGCCAGCGACCCGAACAGCTCGCACGACACCGATACCGGCGTCCCGCGATCCAGCGCTGCCTCGGCAAAGGCGAACCCCGCGCGCATCGGTCCCACGGTGTGCGAGCTCGACGGCCCGATGCCGATGGTGAACAGGTCGGCGATGCCGATCGTCGCCTGCGCACGGTCAAGCGTGGGCGCGCTATTGGGGTCCAGCATCACTCTCTCGATCATATCGTATCGTTTACGGCGACCTACGCCCGAACCGCCTTTCCGTCCACCGCTTCAGTCGATCACCCCTGCCTCGCGCGCCGCCGTCTCCACTGCGGGGTCAAGCGCGGGCGGCTCCATCGGCACGCACGCTTCCAGCGCGTCGGCAATCGCGGTCAGCGCTGCGATCCGCCCCGCCTTTTTGTCGTTCCCGTCGACCACGATCCACGGCGCCTGCTTCGTGTTGGTCCGCGCGAACATGTCGTGCATCGCATCGAGATAGTCGGCCCGCCGCGCGCGGTTCCGATAATCGTCGAGCCCGGTCTTCCACCGCTTCCACGGGCTCTCGATCCGCTCCCGCAGGCGCTTGTCCTGCGTCTTCTGGGTCACGTGGATGAAGATCTTGATCAGCGTCGCGCCGGTCTCGGCCTGCTGCGCCTCGAAATCATTGATCTCGTCATAGCCGCGCGTCCATTCGGCCTTGCTCGCATAGCCTTCGACCCGCTCGACGAGCACGCGACCGTACCAGCTGCGGTCGAACACGGCGATATTGTGCTGCGCCGGCAGCCGCCGCCAGAAGCGCCACAGGAAATGGTGCGCCAGTTCCTCGGGCGTCGGCGCGGATATCGGCCAAACCTCGAAATAACGCGGGTCCCATTCGGCGGTCAGCCGCTTGATGATCCCGCCCTTCCCCGCCGCGTCCCACCCTTCGAAGACGATGATCGCACGGCGCTTGTGGATGATATGCGCGGTCTGGATGTGGCTGAGGCGCTCCTGGAGAGCCTTCAGGCGGTCATGATAGTCATCGACCTCGTCGCCCTCCTCGAAATCCGAGAGGTCAATCTTCAATTTCCCCTCCCGCTTGCGGGAGGGGTCAGGGGAGGGCCTGTGCGTTGAGGGCTGGGCATGTCCTCGAACATGCCCTCCCCCAGCCCCTCCCGCAAGCGGGAGGGGAGCTTGGCGGGGATTTAGCTCAGCCCTTATTGTCCAGCGCCTGCGGAGCCAGCCGGATATGCAGTTCCTTGAGCTGCTTCTCGCTGACCGGCGACGGGGCCTGCATCATCAGATCCTCCGCCTTCTGGTTCATCGGGAAGACGATGACCTCACGGATGTTCGGCTGATCCGCCAACAGCATCACGATGCGGTCGACGCCCGGAGCCGATCCACCATGCGGCGGTGCGCCATACTTGAACGCATTGATCATGCCTGCAAAATTGCTGTCCACGTCCTGCTGGCTGTACCCGGCGATCTCGAACGCCTTGTACATGATCTCCGGGCGATGGTTCCGGATCGCGCCCGACGACAGTTCGATGCCGTTGCACACGATGTCATACTGCCACGCGAGAATGTCGAGCGGGTCCCTGGTCTCCAGCGCCTCCAGTTCGCCCTGCGGCATGCTGAAGGGGTTGTGGCTGAAGTCGATCTTCTTCGCGTCCTCGTCATATTCGAACATCGGAAAGTCGACGATCCAACAGAATTCGAACCGGCTCTTGTCGATCAGCTCGAGGCTCTCGCCAACGCGGGTGCGCGCGAGGCCCGCCAGCTTGGCGGCCTGAGCCTCCTTGCCCGCGGCGAAGAAGATGCCATCATTCGGGCCGAGGCCAAGTGCGTCGGCAATCGCCTTCATGCCCTCCTGCCCGTGGTTGTTGGCGATCGGGCCGCCGAACACGCCATCCTTCTGCGTCGCATAGCCCAGGCCCGGGAAGCCCTCGGCCTGCGCCCATGCGTTCATGTCGTCGAAGAATTTGCGGCTCTTCTCTGCCGTGTTTGGCGCGGGGATCGCGCGGACCACGTCGCCCGCCGCGACCATCGACGCAAAGCGCCCGAAACCAGAGCCTTCAAAGTGGCTGCTGACATCGGAAATGAGGATCGGGTTGCGCAGATCGGGCTTGTCGTTGCCATATTTCAGCATCGATTCGCGGTACGGGATGCGCTTGAACGGCAGCGGGCTGACGGTGCGCCCCTTGCCCTGCCAGTTCGCGAATTCCTCGAACACGCCGTGCAGCACCGGCTCGATCGCCGCGAACACATCGTCCTGCGTGACATAGCTCATCTCGAAATCGAGCTGATAGAATTCACCCGGGCTGCGGTCGGCGCGCGCATCCTCGTCGCGGAAGCACGGCGCGATCTGGAAATAGCGGTCGAAACCCGCGACCATCAGCAGCTGCTTGAACATCTGCGGTGCCTGCGGGAGCGCATAGAATTTGCCCGGATGCACGCGGCTCGGCACCAGATAGTCGCGCGCGCCCTCCGGCGACGACGCGGTCAGGATCGGCGTCTGGAACTCGGTAAAGCCCTGCTCGATCATCCGGCGGCGCAGGCTCGCGATCACATGGCTGCGCAGCATGATGTTGGCGTGCAGCCCCTCGCGACGCAGGTCGAGGAAACGGTTCCGCAGGCGGATTTCCTCGGGATAGTCGCTGTCGCCGAACACCGGCATCGGCAGCTCCTGCGCCGACGACTGGACGGTCACGCCCTTGGCGAACACTTCGATCGCGCCGGTGGCGAGGTTGGCGTTCACCGTCGCCTCGCTGCGCGCCTTCACCACGCCATCGATCGTCACGACCGATTCGACGCGCAGCCCCTCCAGCACCGGCAGCGCCGGCGAGTCGCTGTCGCACACGATCTGCGTCACGCCATAATGGTCGCGCAGATCGACGAACAACACGCCGCCATGGTCGCGCTTGCGATGGATCCAGCCCGACAGGCGGACGTTTTCGCCGACCTGATCGGCGGTCAGCTGGCCGCAAGTGTGGGTGCGATAGGCGTGCATGAGCGGTTTCCAACGGTTTCTGGTGAAAATAACAGGCCGCGCGCATCCTTCTCACACGCCCCTTTGTCAACCCGCGCGGGCTTGGCTATGGGCCTGCGATGCATATTCACGGCCTGATTCAAGACTCGGCGACGCTCGCCAACCTCTGCACCCGCCTCGCGCAGCAGCCGTTCATCACGGTGGATACCGAGTTCATGCGGGAAAACACCTTCTACCCCGAGCTGTGCCTGATTCAGATCGCCGACACCAATGAGGCTGCGGCGATCGACCCGATGGCGCCGGGACTCGACCTCACCCCCCTGCTCGACCTGCTCGTCAACAATGAGGATGTGCTCAAGGTCTTCCACGCCGGCGGCCAGGATCTCGAGATCGTCTACAACCTCACTGGCAAGACCCCGCACCCGCTGTTCGACACCCAGATCGCGGCGATGGCATTGGGTCAGGGCGAGCAGATCGGCTATTCCAACCTCGTCGAAACCTATCTCGGCATCACCGTCGACAAGGGCGCGCGCTTCACCGACTGGTCGCGCCGCCCGCTCGACAAGCGCCAGATCGATTACGCGATTTGCGACGTCACCTATCTCTCCGAAATCTTCCCCAAGATGCTCGCGAAGCTCAAGAAAACCGGTCGCGGCGATTGGCTGGACGAGGAGATGGAGCGGATCGGCGATCCCGAAAACTATCGCAGCGACCCCGACAAGGCGTGGCAGCGCATCCGCATCTCCAGCCGCAAACCCGAAGTGCTCGGTCGCCTCAAGGCGCTGGCGGCATGGCGCGAGCGCGAGGCGCAGGGCAAGGACCTGCCACGCGGCCGCATCGTCAAGGACGAGACGATCGCCGACCTCGCCGGCAATCCGCCGCGCAAGCAGAGCGACCTGACCAAGGTGCGCGGCCTGTCCGCCACTTGGGGCGGCAACGATATCGGCGGTCGCCTGATGGCCGCGCTCGAAAATGCCGAGCCGATGCCCGCCAACGAAATGCCCGCGCGTGACGACCGCAAGCTTCCGCTGGGCAAGGAAGGCGCTTTGGTCGCCGACCTGCTCAAGCTGCTGCTCAAGATCCGCGCACGCGACATCAATGTCGCCGCCCGCCTGCTCGCCCGCTCCGACGATCTCGAGGCGCTCGCGGCCGGCCAGCGCGAAGGGCTGTCGATCCTGAATGGCTGGCGCTTCGAACAATTCGGCCGCGACGCGCTCGCGCTCGTCGAGGGTCAGCTTGGGTTCACCGTGCGTAACGGAAAGCTCAAGATGACGCGTACCGAGGAGCCGAATCCATGAAAGCTGCTGCCCTGATCGCCCTGTCGCTGAGCCTCGCCGCGTGCAGCTACGAGCGCCCGGCACCCGGTACCGGTATCCGCGAATGCAATGCCGACCGCGTCCAGCCCTTGGTTGGTCGCGAAGCCAAGCCGCAGGTGATCGAGCGCGCCAAGCAACGCTCGGGCGCGGGCATCGTCCGCGTGATCAAGCCGGGCATGGCGGTGACGATGGACTATCGCTCCGACCGGCTGAACGTCGAGTTGGACGATGTGAACACGATCAAGGCGCTGCGCTGCGGGTAGCACATGCGCTCCTGCGAAGGCAGGAGCCCAGAGTAGCTGAGCGATTCCCGTGCGGCTCTAGGCTCCTGCCTCCGCAGGAGCACAGGACCTATCCCAACGCCACACTCGCCGTCAGCCCCAGCGCCCCGGCGAGCGCGCGGTGACGCTTCTCGACCGCCTCGCCATACAGCGCCGCATCATCCTCACCCAAATGAAGCTGCAGCAGTTCGCCATCGACCGCGACCCGCGACCTCCGCAGCGGCCCGGCGACACCGCCCGACAGCCGCTGACCCAGCCGCATCGCCAGCCCCCACAGTCGCGCGCGTTCCAGCGCGTCGGGCGCGGCAAGTTGTCCCACCGGTGCAGGTGACTCCAGACCACCTCCCAGCGAGGTAAACAACGCCTGCGCGAGCAAGGCCCGCCCCCGCGCGTCGATCCCGACCCAATTGCCGTGCAGCGCGATCTCGGTCCCGCGCTCCGCCCGGAACTCCGGGTTCGCGCGCCAGCCCACGTCCGCCAGCAGGCACGCGGCATGGCGCAGCCGCACCAGCGACTCGTCATCGTCACCGAACAACGGCGCGATCCACGCATCGAGCAGGTCACCATGCTCGGGAAACCGCCCCGATCGCCGCGCCTCGTCGCGCGTAGCGACGATCAGCGGATCGGCCTGGCGCTCCGCGATCGACAACTCGCCATACAGCAGCCCCTCGCGCAGCCCGAACGCGGACGCCACCGTCTCACTGCTGCCGAGATGCTTCATCAGCGATCCCAGCAACGCGGCGGCATGTTCCAGCGTCGCGACGCGCCCCGACGACAGGTTCGGCACCGATCGGATGCGGCTTTTGCCCATTTGCTGGATCGTTCGCTGCAACCGGGTCACCGTCGCGGCGGGCATCGCATATTCGTGGATCACCGGCAGCGGATAGCCGGTCAGATGCATGTCCAGCCGCGCCAGCGCGCGCCACGACCCGCCGACGAGGTAAAAGGGCAATCCCTCCCCGCGCTTGCTCCACCCCGCCTCGTCGAGCAGCTTGGCGACGGTCTTGTCGAGCGTCCCCTTGCCCTGCGACCGGATTGCCTCCAGCCGCAACACGCCGAGCGGGAAAGACACGCGATCGGTCACTGTCCCCGCGACGACCCGAACCAGCTCCAGCGATCCACCGCCCAGATCGCCGACGATCCCGTCCGCCTCCGGAATCCCGGAAAGCACGCCATAGCCCGCCGCCAGCGCCTCGGCCTCGCCCGACAGCAACTCGACCTTCAGGCCCAATGCCCTGGCAATCTCCAGCAACCGCTCGCCATTGCTCGCATCGCGCACCGCCGCCGTCGCCACGGTACGCAGCGAATCCACCTCCATCTCGCGCGCCAGGCTTGAGAAGCGCGCCAGCGCTGTCGTCGCCAGTACCAAGGCATCGTCGTCGATCGCCCCGGTCTGTGCCAGCGAGCGACCCAGTCCTGCCATCACCTTCTCGTTGAACAGGGTCGCGGGCAGTCGCGCCGACCCATCATAGACGACCAGGCGGATCGAGTTCGACCCGATGTCGATGATCGCGGTGCGCTGGGCCTCTGCTACGGTCACGGCGCGCGGCTTGCGCTGCAAGAGCGACGTGACGCTCACCCGCCACGCTCCGCCCGCCAGCGACGCAGCGACAGCTTGGGCACCGCCCCGCCGCTCGCCTCCAGCGCTGCACCGCGACCCGACAGCGACGGGTTCGTCATAAAGTAGCGATGCAGGTTGAACGGCTTGGCGCCGGGATCGTCGCGGACATAGCGGCCATCGGGCTGCAACTCCCAACTTTGTTCGGTGTCGATCAGGTTCGCCACCATTACCTGGTCCAGCACCTGATCGTGCACCGTCGGATTGATGATCGGCAACATGAACTCCACCCGCCGGTCGAAGTTGCGCGGCATCCAGTCGGCCGAGGAGATATAGACCAAGGCCCCGTCATTGGGCAGCGGCTTGCCATTACCGAACGCCCAAATCCGGCTGTGCTCCAGGAAGCGCCCGACCACCGACTTGACCCGGATATGCTCCGACATGCCAGCAATGCCGGGGCGAAGGCAGCAGATGCCACGGATCACCAGGTCGATTTCGACCCCGGCATTGCTCGCCTCGTACAGTTTCTCGATCATCACCGGATCGACCAGGCTGTTCATCTTCGCCCAGATCGCCGCCGGCTTGCCCGCCAGCGCGTTGGCAATCTCCCGATCGGTCAGTTCGATCAGCTTTTCGCGCAGATGGCGCGGCGAGACGGACAGCAGCTCCAGCCCCTGCGGCTCGACATAGCCGGTGACGTAGTTGAAGATCTTCGCCGCATCGCGCCCGACCCGGGGATCGGCGGTGAAAAAGCTCAAATCGGTGTAAATGCGCGCGGTGATCGGGTGGTAATTGCCGGTCCCGAAATGGCAATAGGTGCGGAAACCGTCGCCCTCGCGCCGCACCACCATCGACACCTTGGCGTGGGTCTTCCAGTTGGTGAAGCCATAGATGACCTGAACGCCCGCGCGTTCGAGTGCGCTCGCCCAAAGCAGATTCTGTTCCTCGTCGAACCGCGCCTTGATCTCGACTACTGCGGTGACCGACTTGCCCGCCTCGGCTGCGGCGATCAGCGCCTGGATCACCGCCGATTGCTTGCCCGCGCGGTACAGAGTCTGCTTGATCGCCACCACATCCGGGTCGCTCGCCGCCTGGCGCAGAAACGCCAGCACCACGTCGAACGATTCATAGGGGTGGTGGATCACGATGTCCTTGGCCCGGATCGCCGCGAAGCAATCGCCGTCATACTCGCGGATTCGTTCGGGGAAGCGCGCGACGAAGGGCGGAAATTTAAGGTCGGGGCGATCCTCTTCGACGATCAGCGCCAAATCGCCATTGCCCAGAAACCCGCCGGTCTCGGTCAGCAACGCCTCGCTGCCGCTCAGCTCATCCTTCAACACCGCCTCGAGACCAGAATCGATCCCTTCCTCCATCTCGAGCCGGATCACACGCCCGCGCCGTCGCCGCTTGATCGCGGTGCGGAAGTAGAGGACCAGATCCTCGGCTTCTTCCTCCAGCTCGATGTCGCTGTCGCGCAGCACCCGGAACGTCGCCGATTTGCGAATCTCGAAGCCCGGAAACAGCACCGGCGCGAACCGCTTCACCAGCGTTTCTACCGCGATGTAGCGCGCCGTGTCCCCCGGCACGCGCACGAAGCGCGGCGTCGCGGCGGGCAGCAGCACCAGCTCGCGCACCGCCTCGCCATCGCTGGTGCGGACGAGGTCGAAGATCACGCTCAGCCCCTTGTTGGGGATGAACGGGAACGGGTGAGAGGGATCAAGTGCCTGCGGGGTCAGAATCGGGAAGATTTGAAGGCGGAAATGCTCCTCCAGCCAAGCTGCGGTCTCGCCGGTCAGCCCCTCGCCGTCGAGCACCTCGATCCCGCGCTCGGCCAGTTCGCCACGTATATCCTGCCACACCGCCTGTTGGCTATCGACCAGATCCGCCGCATCGGAAACGATCGCCGCCAGCTGCTGCGCCGGGGTCAGGCCGTCGGTGGAATGCGCCTCGACCTCCTGCATCTGCTGGCCCTTGAGCCCCGCGACACGGACCATGAAAAACTCGTCGAGGTTGGAGCCGGAGATCGACAGGAAGCGCAGCCGTTCGAGCAGCGGATGGGCCGGGTTCCGCGCCTCCTCCATCACCCGGCGGTTGAACGCCAGCCAGGACAGCTCGCGGTTGAAATAGCGCGCATCGGCAAATGCCGCCGCAGATGGAACCTCGCCACCCTCGGCACGGGTCGAGTCGGCTTTGGCATGCGCGCGGGTCATCGGGCCTCGTTTCAGGGTTGGGCGTCAGGCTCGCGAAGCAGCCCCGCCGCGGTCAATGTGGCGCGCGCCGTCGGAATCGACAAGCGCCGGTTGCTGCGGCGACTCGCATCTTCCTCCAGCGCTTCGGCGGTGCGCAGAATCGCAAGGTGCGTCCGCTCGATCCGCCGCAGGATCCACGCCACTACATCAGGCGGCGCGACAAGTTCGTGACGGTCGATCAATTGCGCCAACAGGTCATGCCCAAGCGCATCGTCGGGCGGGCCGATCTGCGCGATCACGCTCGCTCCCAATCGCGACCGTAGATCCGGGAGCCGCACCGTCCAGCCCGGCGGCGCGCGCTCGGCGACCAGGAACAGCGGCTTGTGTTCGGCCTGCGCCGTGTTCCAGGCATGGAACAGCGCCACTTCGTCCGCGCGATCGGCGTCGTCGATCATCATCCCGCCGCTGCGCTTCACCATCGTGCGCGCCAGCAGGCTGCGTCCCGATTTGCGCGGACCGGTGATAATTCCGGTCATGACCGGCCAAGTTGCCCAGCGCTCCAGCATCTGCACCGCCCGGGCGTTCGATCTGCCGATCAGGAACCTGTCTTCGCGTGCGCCGGCCGGCCGGGCGAGCGGCAGGGAGAGCTGACTCATTCGCTGATACTGTTCCCCGCTTCGGCAATCGGCACCGAAGGTTGAGCGGGCGTGGGCGATCCGCCGCCGCGACGGATGCGCAGCACCCCTGCCCCCCTCCTGAACCTGCCACCCGCGCGCCTCCAGCGCCGCGCGCAGCGATGCCTGGCTGCCGTCATAGGTCACACGCATCAGCGACACTCCGCCCAGCGCGGTGCTGGTGGTGATCGCGGAACTGACCCCGGGCACGCCGCGCAACGCGGCCTCGCCCCCGGTCAGCGCGCCGACCGTCGGCGTGTCGAACTGGATGGTAAAGCTCGCCCCGGTCGCGACCGCAGGGCTCTCGCCGGTGTCGATCAGCTCTTCCTCGCCGGTCTCCTCGACCGGTACCTCGGGGCGCGGCGGTTCGGTGACGAGCAGTCGATCGGGCTTCAGTATCCCGGCGCGCAGCGCGTCCTGATACGCCTTGTCGATCCGCGCGATGCCCGCGTCGATCAGTGCAGGGATCGCGTTGCCGTCATTCACCCGCAGCACGAATTGCGCCAGCTGGACATTGTCCGGCCCATGCCCGGCGGTGAAGATACCGGTGACCGGTCCTCCAGGATAGCTCCGCCGCAGCTCGACCGTCGGTACAAGGATATCCGTCGCGCCATATTGGTCCAGGATCGCGCGCCACCAGCCACGCCCTCGCCGCGCCACCTGTCCCGCATTCATCAGCAGCCGGTCGGGGCCGGTCCCATTGGGACGAACATAGTCGATCGAGCTGTTCCCCGTGCGAAACCGCGCCCAGCCCTCGGCAAAGGCGCTGGTCCCCTCGAACACGCGATGCGCGCCGCCCGACACCTGCACTGGCACCAGCAGCATCGGGGGCGAGCGCATCAACGTGCCGCCGACGCCCAGGATCGACGCGGCGCGATTGCGGTCGAACAGCACGCCCAACCGCGCGACATAGCGGTTCGGACCGATCTGCTCATTTTCGACGACGATACCCGTCACCAGTCCGTCGAGCGCCGAATCGGACAGGGTCGAAGGCGAACCAGTCAGTTGCTTCGCCAGCATCGACCAGCCGCGCCGCTGTGCCAGTCGCCACCCGCCGAGCCGCGCCGCCTCCGCGCTCTTGCCCCGCACATCGACGTCGACGCCGCTGACCTCGAAACTGCCCGAACTGCTACCAGCCTCCTGCCCCGCATCGGCCTTGGCCGCTCCCTTTCCGGACTGTGCCACGGCGAATCCGGCCGATGCGAGCAGGGGCTGCGATGCCGATCGCGGCGATGGCGGGGGAAGGACGAAGTGACATTCCGCGCCCTTTTGGCGAAGAGGACGTGGAAATCCAAGCGCGATGTGGCTACGCGCCTCCCATGACCGACCCCGAGTCCTATACCTACGCCCAGGCGGGCGTCTCGATCGACGCCGGCAATGCGCTGGTCCGTGCCATCGCCCCGCTCGCCCGTTCCACCCGTCGCCCAGGTGCCGACGCCGATCTCGGCGGGTTCGGCGGCCTGTTCGACCTCAAGGCGGCCGGCTTTACCGATCCGCTGCTGGTCGCGGCGAATGACGGGGTCGGCACCAAGCTCAAGCTCGCGATCGACCACGACTCGCACGATGGCGTCGGCATCGACCTCGTCGCGATGTGCGCCAACGACCTTGTAGTGCAGGGCGCCGAACCGCTCTTCTTCCTCGACTATTTCGCGACGGGAAAGCTGGTCAACGGCGTCGCCGAGCGCGTCATCGCGGGGATCGCCGAGGGGTGCAAACAGGCCGGCTGCGCGCTGATCGGCGGCGAGACCGCCGAAATGCCGGGCATGTACGCCGATGGCGACTATGACCTTGCCGGCTTCTGCGTCGGCGCGGTCGAGCGCGACCAGCTGCTCGACGGCAAGAAGATCGCACCGGGCAACGTGATCCTCGGCCTTGCCTCCAACGGCGTGCACTCCAACGGCTATTCGCTCGTCCGCCGCCTCGCTGCGGACAAGGGCTGGAAGCTCGACCGCCCCGCACTGTTCGATCAGGAGGTGATCCTGCTCGACGCGCTGATGGCCCCGACCCGCATCTATGTGCGGAGTCTGCTTCCGCAACTTCGCAAGGGCACGATCCACGGCCTCGCGCACATCACCGGCGGCGGCTTGCTCGAGAATATCCCGCGCGTCCTGCCCGAGGGCTGCCACGCCCGGGTCGATGCCGATAGCTGGGCCCAACCGCGCCTGATGGCGTTCCTGCAAGCGCAGGGGAATATCGAGCCACAGGAAATGGCGCGCACCTTCAACTGCGGCATCGGCATGATCGCGGTGGTCGCAGCGGATCAGGCCGACGCCGTCGCGGCGGAACTCGAAGCGGCGGGCGAGACCGTCCACCGCATCGGCACCATCGTCGAAGGCCAGCGCGGCTGCACCGTTTCGGGCAGCGCCGAAACCTGGAGCGCCCGTGCGGACTGGGAAGCGACGCACAATGCATGATCTCCCCTCCCGCAAGCGGGAGAGGCATGGGTGAAACGCAAGCTCGGCATCCTGATCTCTGGTCGCGGATCGAACATGCAGGCGCTGGCCGAAGCCGCCCGACTGCCCGACGCGCCCTACATCGTCGCACTGGTCGCGTCCGACAAGCCCGACGCCGCCGGTCTGGCATGGGCAGCCGAACAGGGCATCGCGACCTTCGCCCAATCCCCCAAGGGCATTGCCAAGGCGGACTATGAGAGCGCGATCGACTCCGCGCTGCGCAGCGCTGGCGTCGAAGCCATCGCCCTTGCCGGATACATGCGCCTCCTCTCCGACGATTTCGTCGCGCGCTGGCGCGGGCGGATCGTCAACATCCACCCTTCCTTGCTCCCCCTCTACAAGGGCCTCGACACCCATCAGCGCGCCGTCGACGCGGGCGACAGCCATGGCGGTTGCTCGGTCCACCTCGTCACGGAGGAACTCGACGGCGGCGAGGTGCTAGGCCAGTCCAAAGTCCCGATCCGCCCCGGTGACACCGCCGAAACACTCGCCGAACGGGTATTGGCGGAGGAACACAAGCTCTATCCCCGCATTGTCGCGGAATGGCTCAGCAGATGACCCCTCAGGCGAGCGCCGCGCTGGATAAGCTTCGCGCCATCGCGCTCGCCCTTCCCGAAGCCGATGAGAAGCTGTCCCACGGCATGCCAGCGTTTTTCATCACCAAAGGCAAGATGTTCGCCTATTTCTGGCACGCCCATCATGGCGACAATGTCACCGCGGCGAT
The DNA here is from genome assembly GCF_024700005.1 of Sphingomonas sp. J344. NCBI lineage: Bacteria > Pseudomonadati > Pseudomonadota > Alphaproteobacteria > Sphingomonadales > Sphingomonadaceae > Sphingomonas > Sphingomonas sp. J344. The sequence continues at coordinate 302,186 of NZ_JAJONB010000002.1, forward strand.
CGTCAAGACCAGCGGGACCGAGGAACAGGCGATGCTGATCGAGATGGAGCCGGGCCTCTATTACCGCCCGCCCTATTTCGGCCCATCGGGCTGGATCGGCATCCATCTCGACCGTCCGGACACCGACTGGGACCGCGTCGGCGACCGGGTCGCGATCAGCTGGGAATTGATCGCCCCGCGCCGCCTGCTCGAAGCAGGCGGGCGGTGACCCGAAACGCTACAAAAACCCCTGAAAATTCCGGGATATTTTGCGGAAACCACGCGTTCTGCGCGATTAGCGCGAATAATTGGGAAAGTCGGGGCGATGCACGGGCATGGACGCGAACCACATCGAAAATCGGGCGTTGCCAGCGCCGAAGCGGGCCTCGTCCTCCTCGACGGCCCGGACGGAGTCGCCATTGCGATGACTCCGGATGCGGCAGAGGCCACCGCGCGCAGCCTTCAGGAAGCCGCCGCCGAGGCACGCACCCAGCCGCCAATGGCGATGCCGCCGCTCACCCGCTGATCGCGCGCTTGCCTCTGATCGTTACGCGTCCCAAACAGGACCGATGCTGAAGGTTGCCAGCTACAATATGCGCAAGGCGATCGGCACCGATCGTCGCCGCCGGCCCGAGCGCACGCTTGAAGTGCTGCGCGAGATCGATGCCGACGTCGTCGCGCTGCAGGAATGCGATCGTCGATTTGGCCAGCGGCAGGGGGTCATCACCCCCCACATGCTCGATGAGCACAGCCCCTGGAAGGCGGTATCGTTCGGGGTCCGCTCGGGATCAATGGGCTGGCACGGCAATGCGATCCTGGTGCGCAAGGACGCGCAGATCCTCGATTGTGAGATCATTCACCTGCCCGCACTGGAGCCGCGCGGCGCAGTGATGGCGGACTTGCGGATCCGGGGCGAAGTGCTGCGAATCGTCGGAATGCACCTCGACCTGTCGGGACTGTGGCGGCGGCGGCAGGCGCACGCAATCCTCACCCATCTCTCGTCGAGCGAACGGGCGATGCCGACGGTGATGATGGGCGACCTCAATGACTGGAGCGCGCAATCCGGCTGCCTGCGCGATTTCGGTAAGGATTTCGCTTTCGCGCCAACCGGCCGGTCCTTCCACGCGCGCCGGCCGATCGCCCGGCTCGACCGGATCATGGTGTCGCGCGACCTCCGCATCGCCGATTGTGGCGTCAACGACAGCGCCGCCGCGCGCACCGCATCGGATCACCTGCCCGTATGGGCCGAAGTGCGGAGCGGTAGGGTCTAGTGCAGGACAAGGAACTCCGCCTCGCGCTGGTCTGCTACGGCGGGATCAGCCTTGCCATCTACATGCACGGCATCACCAAGGAAATCTGGCACCTTGCCCGCGCCAGCCGCGCGCATCGCGATTTTGAACCCGCAAGCGGGGCCAGCGAAAAGGTCTATCATGCGCTACTTGAATCGATAGCCGACGACACCGCGACCAATTTGCGGGTGATGGTCGATATCGTGGCCGGGGCCAGCGCAGGGGGATTAACGGCGTGTTCCTGGCGCAGGCGGTGACCAGCGGCCAATCGCTCGACCCGCTGACCGACCTGTGGCTCGAAATCGCGGATGTTGAGGCACTGCTCAATCCCGACCACGGCCCGTCGCACCGTTTTGCAAAAATCTGGGCGATGCCGATCGCCTGGATGCTCGCCGGGCGCGATTCGGCGGTCGACAGCACGGTGGAGCCAGCCGCGCGGGCAGAGGTGCGCAGCAAGCTTGAGCGTTTCGTGCGCTCGCGCTGGTTTGAGCCGCCCTTCGGGGGCAAGCAGTTGATGAACATGCTGCTCGACGCGCTGGAGACCATGCGCGACTCGCCGGCCGGTCAACGCCTTCTGCCAGAGGGACAGCCCCTAGACCTGTTCGTCACCGTTACCGATTTTCGCGGCCATCCCGAGCGGCTTCGCCTCAATTCCCCGCCCGAAGTGGTCGAAACCGAGCACCGCCTAGTCTTCTCGTTCAGCGACCATGGCCATGACGGCGGTACGTTGGGGCACCATGCGGAACTGGCCTTTGCGGCGCGCGCCACGTCCAGCTTTCCCGGTGCATTTCCGCCCGCGACAGTCGCAGAGGTCGATGCCGTGCTCGCGGAACGCGGCACCCAATGGCCGGGACGCAGTTCCTTTCTCGAACACGCTCTGCCCCGCCAGTTCGCCGCGGGTGTGGCGGATACCGCCCCACTGATCGACGGGTCGGTGCTCGCCAACGCCCCGTTCCGCCCCGCAATAGACGCACTGCGCGAACGGCCCGCCCGCCGCCAGATCGACCGGCGCTTCGTGTTCATCGACCCGACGCCCGGGCTCAGCATCGGTATGTCGCGAGAGACGACGCAGGAAAGCCCCGGCTTTTTCCGAACGATCATCGGGGCGTTGTCCGAATTGCCGCGCCAGCAGCCGATCCGCGACAATCTCGAATCGCTCAGCCAGCGCTCGGCACAGATCGAGCGGATGCTGACCATCATCGAACGCATCCGCGCGGAGGTCGAGGCTCAGGTCGAATCGCTGTTCGGCTACACCTTGTTTCTCGACTATCCGACGCCCAAGCGCCTCGCCGGCTGGCGCAAGCGCGCACAACAGGCGGCGGCATCGCGTGCCGGTTACGGGCACGCCGCCTACGGGTTGCTCAAGGTCGAGGGTGTCGCAGACCGGATCGCCACGCATCTCAACCAGATCGCCGACCTGCACGGTTCGGATCGCTGGCACCGAATGCGGACCGCGATCGGCGCGGAAATCGACCGGCGCGGCGCGGACGATTTCGGGGTCGAGTATCCCGCCTCCGCCAGCCCTGCGACGCTCGACCTGCTCCGCGCCCACGATCTCGGCTTTCGCATCCGTCGCCTGCGCCTGCTGGCCCGTCGCGCCACTGAGCTGGACCAGGACAACAGCCGCGCCGAACTGATGCCGATCCGCACCGCGATCTACGAATCGCTGGCCGGCTATCTCGAATGTCAGCGCGCCGACCCGTTCCTCGGTATGCGCGAATCGATCCGCGCGACCGACTGCAACGCTGGCGCGCTGATGGACGAACTCGCCGCACGAATGGACCTGCGCACGCTCGACGACGATACCGATGCGCGGTTGTCCGAAGGACTCAGCCAATTACCGCGTGACCTGCGCCGCCCGATGCTGCTCGCCTATCTTGGCTTCCCCTTCTTCGACATCGCCACTCTCCCGCTGCTGCGCGGCGAGGGACTTAACGAATTCGACCCGGTCCGCGTCGACCGCATCTCGCCCGACGACGCCACAGCGATCCGCAGCGGCGGCGCGCAAGCGACGCTCAAGGGCATCCAGTTCAACAATTTCGGTGCCTTTTTCAGCCGGGCCTATCGTGAGAATGACTATCTCTGGGGCCGCCTCCACGGAGCCGACCGGTTGGTGGATATTATCCTCTCCACCCTGTCCCCCGGTGCGCGCCTCGCACCCGGCCGCGTGACCACGATCAAGCGCGAACTGTTCCACGCGATCCTCGACGAGGAGGAGCCGCGGCTCAAGGCCGTGCCCGGCCTGTTCGCCCAGCTGCGCGCCGAAATCGGCTGAGTCTGGCCAAGCGCTCCCCCGCGTCCTAAGACGGGGGTCCAAGGTAACAGGGTGATCGCGGCGGATGCAGTTTCTGAAGGCTTTGTTCTGGTTCCTGCTTCTCGGTCTCGCGGCCGCGTTCGCAGTCACCAACTGGCATCCGGTCGAGATTCACCTGTGGAGCGGCCTGATCGCTGACGTAAATCTGCCGTTCCTGCTGTTCGTCGTCTATCTCGGCGGGCTGCTGCCCATGCTGGCGATCTACCACACCGTCCGCTGGCGGATGCGCAGCCGGATCGCGATGCTGGAGCGCACCGTCGACGATCTCCGCCCGGCTCCCGCCGTGCCGCCCGCGCCCGTCGTGGCGGGCGATCCCGGGGACCTCGAAGCAGCCGCTGAAACGCCTTCCGCTCCGCCTTTGGTCATGCCATGAGCCCGATCTACGTCGCCCTCGACACCCCCGACATCGCCCGCGCAAAGGCGATCGCCACCCGCGTCCGCCACCATGTCGGCGGGATCAAGCTCGGCCTCGAATTCTTCATGGCGAATGGCCGCCACGGCGTGCACGAAATGGCGGACATCGGCCTGCCGATCTTCCTCGACCTCAAATTCCACGACATCCCCAATACCGTGGGCAAGGCGGTTCAGGCGCTCCGCCCGCTCGAACCCGCGATCATCACGGTCCACGCAGCGGGTGGCCGCGCCATGCTGGAGGATGCGAAGGCCGCGGCACCGACGGGGACCAAGGTCGTCGCGGTGACGATGCTCACCAGCCTCGACGCCAATGACCTCACCTCGATCGGCCTGTCGCCCGACCCGCACGAACAGGTCGTTCGCCTCGCCGAACTCGCCAAGTCGGCCGGCGTCGACGGTATCGTCTGCTCGGGCGAAGAAGTGAAGGCCGCGCATGCCGCCTGGAAGGACGGCTTTTTCGTCGTCCCCGGCGTCCGCCCGTCGAACGGCCAGATCGGCGACCAGAAGCGCGTGGTCACACCACGCGCCGCGCTCGACGCCGGCGCCTCGATCCTCGTCATCGGGCGCCCGATTACGCAAGCCGAAGACCCTGACCTCGCCGCACGCGAGATCGAGGCGACGCTCTGACCGCATTCGTCGCCCCGGGCTCGACCCGGGGCCCAGCTTCTTCTCCCTCGTCGCGAGGACAACGGGACCGCAGATCGAGCCCGGAGTGATGGAGTAGAAATGACCATCATCCGCCCCGCCACCGCCGCCGACCTCCCCCGCCTCCACCCCGTGGTCGAGCGCGCCTATCGCGGCGATTCCGCGCGCCAGGGCTGGACGCATGAGGCGGACATGCTCAGCGACGCGCGTACCGATCTCGACACGCTCGCGACGCTGATCGAAGGCAACAGCCGGTTGCTGATCGCGCTCGACGGCGACACCATCCTCGGCTGCGTCAACGTCGCCAGCCGGGGCAACGGCCTCGCCTATCTCGGCCTGCTCTGCGTCGACCCCGAAATCCAGGCACGCGGGATCGGCAAGCAGCTGATCGCAGCCGCCGAAGCCACTGCCCGCGACAGCTTCGCCGCCGACCGGATCGAGATGACGGTGATCGACCGTCGCGTCGAACTGATCGCCTGGTACGAACGCCACGGCTACACCCGCTCGGGCGAGACCCGCCCCTTCCCGGTCCTGGTCGATCCCCCGCTGACTATGACCGTGCTGGTCAAACCGTTGTTCGACCAACGACAATTGCCCTGATCGCCCTAGCCGGTTAACCATGTGACCATATTACACCGACCAGGGAGTTGTTGCCGATGCGTGTCCTGTTGCTTGCCGCCACGATTCTAGCCACCACCCCCGCGCTCGCCCAGTCGGAGCGCGCCGCGATCGGCACCGGGGTCAGCGCCAGCGACCGGCAGAACAGCGCCGAACGGCCGATCCGCTTCGCCGCCACCGCCCCCGCCGACGGGGTCCTCGTCATCCCGATGGCGGGACCGGGCGACCTCAGCCACGTCCCCACCGCGCTCCGCGCTGCCGTCACCAGCGCGGTCGATACTGCCGCGTTCAAGGCTGCCGCCGACAAGACGCTCTCGCTCTACGGCGTCGGCGGCTACCACCGTATCGTCCTGATCGGCGTACCCGCTGGCCAGCTCGATGCCGCCGCGCTCGCCGATTTCGGGGGTCGTGCCGCGCAGGAGACCCGCGACAATCGCCAGCCAGTCGCAATCCTCGCCGGCACCCTGTCGAGCGCCGCCACCGACCCTGCTGCGCATGTCGCGCTCGGAGCCAGCCTTGGTCAGTATCGCTTCGACAAGCTCAAGAGCAGCGTCGATGCCCCCGCCGTTCAGCCGCTGACCATCGTGGCGACGAGCGGAGAGGCGACATATGCGCGCGAGCTCGCCGGTGTCGCCGATGGTGCGCGTATGGCCCGCGACCTCATCACCCTCCCCTCCAACGCCAAGACGCCCGACAGCTTCGTCGCCGCCGTTCGTGCGCAATTCGCCGGTGTGCCCAATGTGCGCATCACCGTCCTAGACGAAGCCGAGATGCGCCGCCGCAACATGGGATCGATCCTCTCGGTCTCCGCCGGATCGCGCCATCCAGCACGGATGCTGATCGTCGAATATACTGGCGCCGGTAATGCCGCTCCGCTCGCGCTGGTGGGCAAGGGCATCACCTTCGACACTGGCGGGATCAGCCTCAAGCCCGGCTCGGGCATGGGGGCGATGAAGGGCGACATGGCCGGCGCCGCCGCCGTCATGGGCAGTGTCCTGGCAGCGGCCAAGCGCAGCGCGAAGGCGAACGTAGTCGGCATCGCTGCGCTGGCCGAAAACATGCCCGGCGGCAACGCCTCGCGCCCCGGCGACGTGGTGCGCACGATGAACGGCCAGACGATTGAGATCATCAGCACCGACGCCGAGGGCCGCATGGTCCTCGTCGACGCCAACCAATACGCAATCGAACGGTTCAAGCCCGCTGCCCTGGTCAATCTCGCCACGCTGACCGGCGCAGTCAGCACCGCGCTGGGCGACGATTATGCCGGCCTGTTCGCCCGCGACGAAGCGCTGGCCGCCCGTGTCCAGACTACCGCGACCGCATCGGGCGAGGCGGTCTGGCGGCTTCCGCTCCACCCCAGCTACGCGAAGGACATGGAGTCACAGGTCGCCGACATCGCCAACGGCACTACGAAGTCCGGCCCCGGCGCGGGGCGCGGCGCGCATTTCATCGGCTTCCTCACGCCCCAGCCGACGCCTTGGGCGCATATCGACATGGCCGGGGTCGATGGCGCCGAGGAATCACTCCCAACGATACCCAAGGGCGCGCGCGGCTATGGCGTCCGCCTGTTCGACGCACTGGTCCGAGAATTCGAGCGGTAGACCGGCAAGCGGCTTAACGATCCTCCCCGCGCGGGGGAGGATTGCGGACAGCTCAGGGCATCACGCCCCAACTTCCGCTTGCCAAAGCGCCCCGCGCAGCCGATTGCCAGCCGCGATGCCCGTCTCAGCCAAGATTTGCGGCCTGTCCACCGCCGCGACGCTCGACGCCGCAGTCGCGGGCGGGGCAAGCCATATCGGCTTCGTCTTCTTCCCCCCCTCCCCACGCCACGTCACCTTCGACCAGTCCGCCGCGCTCGCCGCACGCGTGCCCGATGGCGCCGGCCGGGTCGGGGTATTCGTCGATCCCGAGGACGCATTGCTCGATCAGGCGATTCGCGCCGCCCGGCTCGACGCGATCCAGCTCCACCGTGCCAGCCCCGAGCGTGCCGCCGCGATCGGCGCGCGCACCCGCCTGCCCGTCTGGGCCGCCGTCGCGGTCAAGACCCGCGCCGATCTCGACGCCGCGCACAGCTTTCGCGGCGCGGCCCAGCGCATCCTCTACGACGCCAAGGTGCCCGAGGACGCAAAGCTCCCCCGGGGGCATGGGTCTCCGCTTCGACTGGACCTTGCTTCAGGGCTTCGACCACCCGCTGCCCTGGGCATTGTCCGGCGGCCTCGACGCCGCCAACGTCGCCGAAGCCGTTACGATCAGCGGCGCACGGCTGGTCGACGTCTCCTCCGGCATCGAAAGCGCGCCGGGAGTGAAGGACGCGGCCAGGATCGCCGCCTTCCTGAAGACCGTCGCATCGCTCTAGGCCGTCCGCCGCGCTTGCGACCCGGGCCGGGGTTCGGCATGTCCGATTCAGCCCCATGAGTCTGACCCCCGCCTTTCTCGACGAGCTGCGCGCCCGCACCACCCTGTCCGCCCTGATCGGGCGCAGCGTGAAGATCACGCGCGCGGGACGCGAGTACAAGGCGTGCTGCCCCTTTCATAACGAGAAGACCCCGTCGTTCACGATCAACGACGAAAAGGGCTTCTACCACTGCTTCGGCTGCGGCGCGCATGGCGATGCGATCCGCTGGATGACCGAGCATGACGGCCTGCCCTTCATCGATGCGGTCAAGGAGCTGGCGCAGGCCGCCGGCCTCGACATGCCGGAGGCGGACCCGCGCGCGGCGCAGCGGGCGGAGCGCGCCAAGGGGCTGCACGAGGTTATGGCCGACGCCTCCAAATTCTACACCGAACAGCTCCACGGCATCGCCGGGGCGGAGGCGCGCGCGCTACTCGAGCGCCGCCGCGTCACCGCCGAGACCGCGCGGACGTTCGGCATGGGCTATGCGCCGGATTCGCGCACGAAGCTGCGCGAGGCGCTCAAATCCTATGGCGACGCCATGCTGGTCGAAGCCGGGCTGCTGATCCAGGTCGAAGGCAAGGAGCCCTATGACCGCTTCCGCGGCCGTCTCATGATCCCGATCAAGGATGCGCGCGGTCGCGTCATCGGCTTTGGCGGGCGGATCATCGGCGAGGGCGAGCCCAAATATCTCAACTCCCCGAAACCCCGCTCTTCGACAAGGGCCGCTCGCTCTACAATCTCGACCGCGCCTCCGCCGCCTCGCGCAAGGCCAACCGGGTGATCGCAGTCGAAGGCTATATGGACGTGATCGCGCTGGCCCAAGCCGGGTTCGGCGAGGCGGTCGCCCCGCTCGGCACCGCGATGACCGAGCATCAGCTCGAACGGCTGTGGCGGATGGCCGACATCCCCTATCTCTCCTTCGACGGGGACAATGCTGGGCAAAAGGCGGCGATCCGCGCCGCGCATCGCGCCCTCCCCCTGCTCCAACCGGGCCGCAGCCTCGCCTTCGTCACCCTGCCCCCGGGTCAGGACCCCGACGATCTCGTCCGCGCATCGGGACCCCAGGCGTTCGAGGCGCTGCTCGCCTCGGCCCAGCCGCTGGCCGATCGCCTCTGGCAACACGAACTCGCCGCCGAGCCGGTCGATACGCCCGAAGCCCGCGCCGGGCTCAAGCGTCGCCTGTCCGATCTCGCCGCCACGATTCAGGACGGCAATGTCCGCCACGAATATATCAACGAGTTCCGCCGCCGCGTCGACGAGCACTTCGCCCCGGCCCCACGCGCCTTCACGCCGCGAACCCAAAGCCGCGGCCCGTTCAAGCCCGGTCAGCGCTGGCAACCACCCGAACCGCCCCCCGGCCCCGCGCTTCAGGCGGTCGGCGCAGGCGGGATCGACCGGGTACTGGCAAAAGCCGTGCTCGCGGGGCTGATCCGCCACCCGGCGGAGATTGCCCGCCATGTCGAAACGCTGACCAGCCTCGCCCATGCCGACGGCGCCCTTGGCCGACTGTTCGAGGCGGTGGTCGATGTCGCGCTGGAGGACCGGGCGCTTGATACCGCACGCCTTCGTACCATATTGGCGGCGTCCGGTTTCGATTCACAGGCAGCGGAGTTGCTGCGCGCCGACCAGCTTCCCTTCACCTTCACCCAGAAGGAATGGGACGCGGGACGGGCCGCGCTCGACCTCGGCGAAGCGATTGCGGTACTGGCGGCACGGCCTCAGGTCGAGGCGGCGCTGGCGGAGGCAACTGCGGCGGTTCAGGCGCGTTTCAGCGACGAGGCTTTCGAGCGTCAGGTGGCCCTGGTTCGACGCAAGGCAGAGCTGGAAATGCGGCTCGCCAATCTGATGCTTGCGGACGAGACGTAATTAGGTGATTAGGGCGGCGTATAATTGCCGCCATATGATTTCAAAGGCAGTCGATGGCTAAGGCAAATATGGCAGACGGTGCGGAACCCACGGAATCTGGTGACGCCCCGCTGATCGATCTCAACGAAGGCTCGATCAAGAAGCTGGTCGCCCGCGCGAAAAAGCGCGGTTACATCACCGTGGACCAGCTCAACGAGATGCTGCCCCAGGACCAGTTCACCTCCGAACAGATTGAAGACGTCATGTCCGCGCTCAGCGACATGGGCGTCAACGTCGTCGAAAATGAGGATGTCGGCGAGGACGACCAGCCCGAGGACGACACGCCCGACGAGGTCGATGCCGAGGGCAAGGACGACGAACCCGCCTTTGAAATGGCGAAGAAGAAGGAGGTCGTCGATCGCACCGATGACCCCGTCCGCATGTATCTTCGCGAGATGGGCGCGGTCGAGCTGCTCAGCCGCGAGGGCGAGATCGCGATCGCCAAGCGGATCGAGGCCGGTCGCGACACGATGATCCTCGGCCTGTGCGAATCGCCGATCACCTTCAACGCAATCATCGGCTGGTCCGACGCGCTCAACGAAGGCACGATGCAGCTGCGCGAGATCCTCGATCTCGACGCGATGCTGTCCAAGGGTCCGTCGGCCGAGCAGGTCGAGGGCGCCGAGGACGACGATTCGGGCGAGATCAGTGAAAAGACCGCCGGCGCCAGCTTCAAGGAAGAGGAAGAGCCCGAAGAGGCCCCCGCCGACGAGGATGACGAACTGACCGAGCGGCGCGCACCGCGCATCTCGGATGAGGAAGAAGAGGACAACACCCTCAGCCTCGCCCAGATGGAAGAGACGCTGAAGCCGCAGGCGCTTGAGCGCTTTGCCAACATCACTGCGATCTACAAGAAGTTCAGCAAGATCCAGCAGAACCGGCTCGACGCGATGGCGGCGGGCGGCGAGCTTTCGTCGGGCGACGAGAAGAAATACCACAAGCTGCGCGAGGAACTGACCGCCGAGGTAGAGAGCGTCCAGTTCCACAACGCCAAGATCGAATATCTGGTCGATCAGCTCTACAGCTACAACCGGCGCCTGACCGCGCTGGGCGGCCAGATGCTGCGCCTCGCCGAGCGGCACAAGGTCAGCCGCAAGGACTTTCTCGATCGTTATGTCGATCATGAGATGGACGAAAATTGGCTGGAATCGGTCGCCGGCCTCGACAAGAAGTGGAAGGCGTTCGTCGAGAACGAAGCCGCCGCCGTCGATCGCATCCGGGTCGAAGTGTCGGAGATCAGCCAGCAGACCGGCATGGCGCTCGGCGAATTCCGCCGTATCGTCAACATGGTGCAAAAGGGCGAGCGCGAGGCGCGTATCGCCAAGAAGGAGATGGTCGAGGCCAATCTCCGCCTCGTGATCTCGATCGCCAAGAAATACACCAATCGCGGCCTGCAGTTCCTGGACCTCATTCAGGAGGGCAATATCGGCCTGATGAAGGCGGTCGATAAGTTCGAGTATCGCCGCGGCTACAAGTTCTCGACCTATGCGACCTGGTGGATTCGTCAGGCGATCACCCGTTCGATCGCCGATCAGGCGCGCACGATCCGCATCCCGGTCCACATGATCGAAACGATCAACAAGCTCGTCCGCACCAGCCGCCAGTTCCTGCACGAACAGGGCCGCGAACCGACCCCGGAAGAGATGGCCGAACGCCTCTCCATGCCGCTGGAGAAGGTGCGCAAGGTGATGAAGATCGCCAAGGAGCCGATCTCCCTCGAAACGCCGATCGGCGACGAGGAAGACAGCCACCTCGGCGACTTCATCGAGGACAAGAACGCGATCATCCCTGTGGACGCCGCGATCCAGGCAAACCTCAAGGAAACGGTCACCCGCGTGCTCGCCAGCCTGACCCCGCGTGAGGAGCGCGTGCTGCGCATGCGTTTCGGCATCGGCATGAACACCGATCACACGCTCGAAGAGGTCGGCCAGCAGTTCAGCGTGACCCGCGAGCGCATCCGCCAGATCGAGGCCAAGGCGCTGCGCAAGCTCAAGCATCCGAGCCGCAGCCGCAAGATGCGCTCGTTCCTCGACCAGTAAGGGGTACAAGCCGGATTATCGAAAGGGCCGCCCGAAAGAGCGGCCCCTTTTTTTGGTCAGCTCGCCGGGCGCACCTCAATGCCGAACAGAGCAGCCTGACCCGTGAAGTTGAGGTCGAGCACGCCATCGCGCAGATCGACGTCGAACGCGCGCTTTGTAAGGCCGGCCGGCAATTCGCTCACGTCGCGAAGCACCGCCCTTCCCTCCACATCGACGCCATAGCGCCGCGATGCCTTGTCGTCGGGATTGCCCAGCAGCAGCGTCACGCGCCACCGACCGTTTGGAACGGGGATGGAATAGCGGAATGCGCCGTCACGATATCCGTCGAGCGACGGTGTATCGACCCGCGCGGCAAGCGTCTTGCGCAGCGCATTGCCGGGGCGCTTCGCCGCGCCGCCGATGAACCAATTGTCCGATCCCACCCGCTGCCCAGTCACGTCGACATAGCCCGTCAGACTTCCGACGTTCATCGCCAGGCCCGCCGCGGCATCAGGCGCGCGCCATTCGACGCTGTCGCGTAGGGCACCCGCGCGCGCTTCGATCCGGTTCGCCCCCGCATCCAGCGTCACTGCGGCGAAGACACAGATGCCACCCTTGCATGGCCGTTCGCCCAGATCGCGGCCATTCACGATCAGCCGCGCTGTGGCCGCATTGCTGTACAGCCGCACATCGGTGACCGGATAGGCCCGCTCCACATAGCGCCGCTGCGCTATGTGCAGCACCGGCACGTCGGACCAGTTCGCCTTGTAATAGAAGAACGCATCCTTGCGGATTGCGCGGTCGAACGTCACCAGCCCCTTGTCGTTGATGTCGCTCGCGTCCCCCTCCTGCCGGATCGGCGACGAGAAATCGAACATGTTCCAGATCCAGTTCGCCCAGACATAGCGGCGCGCCCTCAATTGCGGCCAGCTCTGCTCGTGAAACCAGGCCTGATAGTCCTCGGGATGCGGCCGTCCGCCCGAACTGATCGGGCCGCCTTCCGGATTGTCGCTATGCTGGCTGGTCGCCCCGCCCGCGCCATATTCGCTGACCGAGATCGGAACCTTGGGGTGTCGCTTGTGCATCGCGTCGAGGTGCGGCCCCAGATCGGCGGGCTTGCCATAGTACCAACCGAAGTACCGATTATAACCGACCAGATCGGCGTGACCGGTCGAAATCGGCAGGTACGGTGCCTTGTCCCCCGGCGTCGCTTCACAGCAATCGGCGAGCACGGTAGGGCGATCGGGGTCCTCCGCCTTGCTCAGTGCATGCAGTTCGTCGAGCAGCGGGCGCGGATCGGCCTTTGGCCCCAGCCGATTGAAGGCCAGGTCGATGTCCATCTCGTTGCCGATGCCCCAGGTGACCACCGCCGGACTGTTGTAATGCTGGCGGATCATCTCGATCAGCTGCTGGCGCGCGTTGGCGGTGAACTCCGGACTTGCCGGCATGTCGCCGAACGACACCTTGTTGACGAACGGGATCTCCGCCCACACGATCATCCCGCTTTCGTCCGAAAGACCGAACCATTCCTGCGCATGCTGATAATGGGCGAAGCGGACGGTGTTCGCGCCCAGCTCCTCGATCAGCTGCATGTCGCGTTCGTGATCGGCACGGCTGAGCGCCCAGCCCTGATCGAGCATGTCCTGATGCCGCGACACGCCCTGCAACGGCATGTGGCGGCCGTTGAGGAAGAAACCCTGCGCCGGATCGACGCGGAAACTGCGCACGCCAAACCGCTGGTCCACACGGTCCACCACCTGGCCGCCGCGCAGCAGTTCGACCCGCGCGGTATAAAGGTGCGGATCGCGCCGGCCGTCCCATAGCCGCGGTTGCGCGATGGCGAGCGACTGGCGATGAGTATTGCGTCCCTCGATCACCTTCTCGATCGGGCTTGCCGTCACCATGCGCCCGTCCCGGTCGGTCACGGTGGTGCGGATATCGGTGCCGCGCGGTACGTCGGTCTTGATCCTCAACTCAAGCTCGGCACGCTCGGCACTGACCGACGCCGTCCGAACGAACACGCCCGAGCTGCCATGATCCATCAGGTCGATATGCGCCGCGTCAACGCTGACCAGCGATACCGGCCGGTACAGTCCCCCATGAATGAAGAAATCCCCCAGCAGCGGCGCGACATGTTCGGTGACGCTGCCCGGCGCCGGCTTGCTGTTGTCGGCGCGCACCGCGATCACATTGATGCCGTCGCGCTTCAGATGATCGGTGATGTCGAACCGAAAGCGCGAGAATGCGCCGGCATGCCGCCCCACATGCACACCATTGACCCACACATCGACGACGTTGCCCGCCCCCTCGAACGCCAGCACGTGCCGGTCGCGTCGCGGAAGCCGCACACCATCGATCTTGAGACGATACCACCCCTCGCCCTGCCGATCGTCGGCAGGTCGACTGCGCGTCGTGCGATATTCGCCCAGCCGGTTCCAGCTATGCGGCAACGAGACGGGCTTCCACGCGCTGTCGTCGAACTCCGGGCTGCTCGCCTGCGCAACCGACGCCGGGCCATCGAGGAACCGCCATTCTTCAGTCAACGCTGTCACCACGCGCACCCGCTCCCCTGGCCTGGCGGTCGGTGCACAGGCGGAAAGCAGGATCGCAATCAGGGCGAAGCAGGCGGAGAGGATGCGCATCGCACGAAGCTAAACCGGTTACATTCCCGAAACCAGCCCTGCTGCGCGCCATCGAACGCGGCCCGCTTGCGCTTCCGCAATTCGCCGCTAGCCTCCCACCCACAACAGAATAAGGACCGGGCATGCGGCATATCGCGGTGATCGGATCGGGGCCGGCGGGCTATTACACCGCAGAGGCATGCCAGAAGCAGTTCGGGGAGGATGTCCGGGTCGACATCATCGACCGGCTGCCCGTCCCCTTCGGCCTCATCCGCAGCGGCGTCGCGCCGGACCATCAGTCGATCAAGGGCGTCTCGCGCCGCTATGAAGCAGTCGCGCTCACCGACAATGTCCGCTTCGTCGGCAATGTCACGGTCGGGAAGGACGTCACCATCCCCGAGATGATGGGCCTGTACGACGCCGTGGTCCTCGCGACCGGCGCGCCGTTCGACCGCCCGCTCGAAATCCCCGGCGCGGACCTGCCCGGCGTGACCGGATCGGCGGCGTTCGTCGGCTGGTATAACGGCCATCCCGACTTCGCTGAACTCAACCCGCCGCTGGGTGGCCCCGGTGCGGTGGTGATCGGCAACGGTAACGTCGCACTCGACGTCGCGCGCCTGCTCGCCAAGACGCGCGCGGAGTTTGCGGGATCGGACATCGTTTCTCCTGCGCTCGACGCGCTGACCAGTTCGGGGATCGAGACGATCACCCTGCTCGGTCGGCGCGGCCCGCACCAGATCGCGATGACGCCCAAGGAACTGGGTGAACTGGCCGAGCTGGCGCGCGCCGCGCCCGTGGTCGATGCCGCCGACTTTCCGCCGCTTCTCGACGACGCAATGCTCGAACCCGGCCACCGCAAGTCAGTGACGCATTTGCGCAACTTCGCCGCCGCCAGCGTCGACAAGCCGGTGCACATCATCTTCGACTTCTTCGCGCAGCCCATCCGAATCGAGGGCGATGGCCGCGCCGAGCGGGTGATCGTCGAGCGCACCCGCCTCGACGAACGTGGCGCGGCGGTCGGAACCGGCGAAACCTATGCGGTACCTGCCAGTCTCGTCGTCTCGTGTATCGGATACCGCACCCCCAAGATCGAAGGCGTGCCCTATGACGATCGCGCCGGTCGATTTGCCAATGACGAGGGGCGCATCCTGCCCGGCCTATACGCGGTCGGCTGGGCGCGGCGCGGGCCGACCGGCACGATCGGCACCAACCGCCCCGACGGCTTCGCGATCGCCGAGAAGATCGCCGAAGACGCGCCCGGCGGCAGTGGCAAGGCGGGGCGCCCTGGCCTCGACGCGCTGCTTGCATCGCGCAACGTCGATGTCGTCACCTTCCGCGACTGGCAAAAGATCGACGCTGCCGAGATCGCCGCGGCGCGCACCGATTCCCCGCGTGAGAAGTTCACCAGCGTCGCCGGGATGCTCGAGGCGCGCGGCGGGTAAAAAAGCGCGCAGGGGCGCTTGCAAGGCCAGATGGCGCCGGTTATAGGCGCGCCTCCAAGCGACGCGGTCTGCCCACCCGGGGCCTTTGACAAGGACTTCGCCGCTCAGTCGGGGAATAGCTCAGCCTGGTAGAGCACTGCCTTCGGGAGGCAGGGGCCGGAGGTTCAGATCCTCTTTCCCCGACCATTTCACCTATCGCAGCAGTAGGAATAGTTTCCTGGCGGAAAGAACCGCTATCGCGATCTCGTGCGCGCACCATGCAACATTGCCGCGCGCCAGAGCGTTTTGCGTTCGAATGGGAGACCTTCCGCAGATGACCGCGCTGACCCTAGCTGCCCCCACATCGCGATTTTCGGTGCTCACCATCGCCGACCGCCATGCCGGGGCACCCGTGTGGAGCGACCGGCTGGGCTGGCCGCTCCATGGGGACAACCACGTAGCGCTCGACGCGCGCGATGCGTCGCGCCGCAATGTCTGGGCCAGCCGCATCGACGATGCCGTACTGCACGCTGACCGCGCGGTGCTGATGGTTGCCGAAGGGGTCGGATGTGCGGCCGCCGCGTGGTGGGCGCGCCTCTCGCCGCGCCACTATGCCGATCGGGTAGCGGGGGCGCTGCTGTTCGATCCGGTCGCACCGACCGGGGAAACCGGCGCACTGTTCGCCTCTCCCGGCGTCGTGCTTCCCTTCCCTTCGATGGTGGTCACCGCGCGGAACCGTGTCGCCGCGCCCGGGGATATGCAGGATCTGATCGACGGCTGGGGCAGCCGCCTGATGATCGCCGACCGCCACCGTGCGCCAGGCGCTTGGCAGGCAGCACAACGGCTTTTGTCGCGCATGACCGCCGCCGTCGTCGCGCGCGATATCGACCGCGGTATGGCACTGCGCGGGGAGTAGTTAGAGCCCCTCGCCGCCCACCCAGTGCGCGTTGGACAGCCGCCGCGCGACATCCCAGGTCTGGCGGCGAATGTCCGGTACAGCGACGATCTCCCAGAACGCTCCGCGCGTCATCGGGCCGAGCGCGAAGATGCGGCGATTGGCGCATCCGTCCGCGCCGATCACCTCGCCAGCACCGTTGACGTCGATGCCAAGATGCGCGGCGTCCGGGCGGATCGCTCCGCACTCCCGCAGTGCGACGAGCAGGGGATCGATAGTACGCCCCAGATCGCCGAGCGGCCCGGTGCAATTGACTACGCGACGGACCTGCATCACCTCTGCATTCCCTTGACCGCGCGGTCGCCAGTTCACCGTCACCCCACCATCGACCGGGTCAAAGCCTAACGTCTTCCCGGCCACCACCCGCAGTTGCCCACGTGCCTCCATCGCTACTAGCCGGTCGGCAACCTGCGGCGCGAGCCTGTGGCGATGCACGTCCCACCACGGCCGCAGATGCCGCAGGAATCGCCCGCGCTCTGCTGCGCTGGCATTGGCCCACATCGGCTGAGTGAACGGGCGCAGTTCGTCCACCGCATTGCGCCATCCGATCTCCGCAGCCCGCGCCCGCACACGACGCACCAACGCCGAGGCGACCGTCGCGGGCCGCTCGTCGATCTTGTCCCATGCCGCGCCGCTCTCATGCCGCCGGGGCAGCAGGCCGCGCCGCGACAGCGCGACGATTCGCCCGCCAAAGCCGCGGGCCTCCAGCATCAGCGCGACATCTACCATCGTCAGCCCGGTACCAATCACCAGCACCGTGTCGGAATCGCTCAGCCCGTCGGCGATATCTCCCGCCCAGGGATCGCCCTTGTAGAGATCTTCCGGCAACGCCGCGGGGTCGAGCCCTGGCGGGTCGTGTGGCGGCAGATTGCCAACCGCCAGCACCGCCGCGTCCGCCGCGATCACGCTTCCGTCCGCCATCGCCAGCGCAACGCCATCAGCCGGCTGATCCAAGGCAGTCACCTCGCCCCGCACAACGCTCAGCCTGTCCCCGCTGGTGGCAACCGCCGCGTCGAGCAGCTCGCGCAGGTATTCTCCATAGGTCACCCGCGCCGCAAACGCATTGCCCGCATCCGTAACCCCGCGCGCCGCCAGCCAGTCGGCAAAATGCCCCGGCTGGTCAGGAAACGCGCTCATATTCCCCGCGCGCACGTTGAGCACATGGCTGGGATGCGCCGCGCCATAGGCCAGCCCCAGCCCCGGCGTCGCCGCCCGCTCGATCAGCGTCGCGCGCGGCCCCTTGTGCCGCAACAGGTTGATCGCCTGCAGCGTCCCCGAAAAGCCTGCGCCGACGATCGCGACATGCTCGATCCGCACGCCGCTAGATCTCGTAATCCAGTTGCCATTCGGGCGCTTCGAACGCCGGTCGTTCCTTGGCGAAAGCCGGTTGCCGCGCCTTCATCGTCGCATAGAGCGACTTCACCGTGTCGCTCGCGGTGCGCACGAACAGCGCCGGGATCAGCGCGTGGATGATGCACGCGACGCCACCCACGACCATCCGCACGCCAAACCCCGCTGCGGTCGCGAAATGCTCGCCATAGCTTTCGCCGACGTCGCGTGGGTGGCTCAGGAACAGGCGGTTGAACATCTTCGTCTCCGTGCATGCCGCTACCCGCGCGGCGTGAAATCCTCGACCAGCTGATAATGCTCGCCCGGAAAGATCTGGCGCGCAAATGTGACAGGTGCCTTGCCGCGCCACGTCCAGCGCTCGACCTGAAGGCAGGGTGCGCCTTCCTTGAGCTTGAGCCGCCCTGCCGCCTCGGCACTCGCCCCGACCGCCGCGATCCGGTGCCGCGCATCGGTCCACGGGATGTTGGCGAGCAACCAACTGCCCGGCGCGGTCGCCGAAAAATCCGCCTCGGCCGCCCCCGGCGCGGCGGCAAGGTCCAGCCAGCGCTCCTCCCACCCGAACGGCGCGCGGCCCGCATGATGCACCCCGGTCAGCACGAGCCAGCCGCTGCCCGACCCGCGTACCGGGAAGCCCGCCGGCGCGCGGCGGTGCAAATTCACCGTCAGCAGCTCCCAGCGATACGCCTCACCCCGATCGGCGATCAGCGCGGCGATGTCGGGCACGCCTACCACCGGCGTGCGGATCGCGGGCGGCGCGACAAAGCTTCCCGCGCGCCGCTTGCGCTCGATCAGCCCCTCGCGCGCGAGGCGGCTCAGCGCCTTGTTTGCGGTGGCGCGGGCGCAGCGATACGCCTCCATCAGCTCATATTCGGTCGGCACCCGCGTTCCGGGAGTCCATTCGCCCGATCGGATGCGTGCCTCGATCTCGCTGCGGATGCGCGCCTCGACGCTCATGCGAGCAATTCCCGGAGCGCCACGCGGTAACGCGCCTCGATCGCATCGCGATGCCGGTGCCGTCCACCCTCGACCTGCTTGACGCCCCCGCGCCACACGCTGTCGATCGGGCGGCGACTGGCGAAGATCCAGCTGTCGATCAGCGCGTCGCCGCTGCGCCCTTCGAACGCCGGGTCATTGCGATCGAGCGATACGATGTCGGCCGGGCGTCCTGCGGCAAGGCCCGTCTCGACACCCAGCGACTGCCCACCCCCCGCCACGGCGACGTCGAACAACCGCGCCCCGGTCGATGGCTGCACATCGCTCGCCAGCTGATTGCGTCCGCGCAGGGTCAGCCGCTGGCCATATTCGAGCAACCGCAACTCCTCCGCCGCATCGATCCGGACGTTGGAATCACTCCCCACGCCGATCACCCCGCCGCTATCGAGAAATGCGCCCGCAGGAAACAGCCCGTCGCCCAGATTGGCCTCGGTAATCGGACACAGCCCCGCCACCGCCCGGCGCGCCGCGAGCTCGGCGACCTCGCCCGGATCGACATGCGTGGCATGCACCAGCGTCCAGCGCGCATCGACCGGTGCCGCGTCGAGCAACCAGCGTACCGGCCGCCGCCCGCTCCACGCAATGCAGTCGTCCACTTCCTTCACCTGCTCGGCGATATGGATATGCACCGGCCCGCCATCGGCAATCGGCAGCAGCGCACCCAGCTCGTCGGGCGTCACCGCGCGCAGGCTGTGCGGCGCGATTCCGATCACCCCGTCATGCGACAGCTTCGCTCCAGCGCGGTCGACCAGATCGGCAAAGCCGTCGACATCATTGATAAACCGCGCCTGCGCCGCGCCCGGTGGCTGTCCGCCAAACCCGCCATGCGCATAGAACACCGGTAGCAGAGTCAGGCCGATCCCGGCGATCTCCGCCGCCGCCGCGATCCGCCCGCTCATCTCGGCGACATCGGCATAGCGGGACCCATCCGGGGCGTGATGCAGGTAATGGAACTCGCCGACCCGGGTGAAGCCGCTCTCCAGCATCTCGGCATAGGCCAGCGCCGCAATCGCCTCGCACTGCTCCGGCCCGATCCGCGCCACGAAGCGGTACATCAACTCCCGCCACGACCAGAAGTCGTCGTTCGACGCCCCGCGGACCTCGGCCAGCCCCGCCATCGCGCGCTGGAATGCGTGGCTGTGCAGGTTCGGCAGCCCCGGCAACGCCGCGAAGTGCCGCTCGTCACCGCGCTCAGGATCGACCCCGACCTCAACCCGCTCAATCCGCCCGCCCGCCAGCGTCAACCGGACCCGATCGGTCCAGCCATGATCCAGCAACGCAGTTTCGAACCAAAGCGCCATGCGAATATGTCTAGACATAATGACCGCACTGTCCAACACTAAACGCATGGCGACTCCCGCAGACAAACTCTGGCGCAACGCCCGTCTCGCGACGATGACCGGCGGCGGGCTGGGCGTTGTCGAGCATGGTGCGGTCGCAGCAACCGGCGATACGATCAGCTATGTCGGCCCCGGTGCCGAAGCTCCCGACGCCGCCGAGATCATCGACTGCGACGGCCGCTGGATCACCCCCGGACTGATCGATTGCCACACCCATCTCGTCCATGCCGGCAACCGCGCCAAGGAGTTCGAGGCACGGCTGGAGGGCGCGACCTATGAAGAGATCGCCCGCGCCGGCGGCGGCATCCTCTCCACCGTCACCGCGACCCGCGCGGCGAGCGAGGACGAACTGATCGCCACCGCCCTACCCCGGCTAGACCAGCTGATCGCAGAGGGCGTCACCACGGTCGAGATCAAGTCCGGCTACGGCCTGACCCTGAACGACGAACTCAAAATGCTCCGCGCCGCCCGCCGCCTCGGTGACGTGCGCAACATCCGCGTCCGCACAACCCTGCTCGCCGCCCACGCCGTGCCGCCCGAATATCGCGGCGACGCCGATGGCTATGTCGATCTGGTGTGCCGCGAGATCATCCCCGCCACCGTCGGCCTTGCCGACGCGGTCGACGCCTTTTGCGAGGGCATCGGCTTCACCCCGGAACAGACCGGTCGCGTCTTCGCCGCCGCCGTGGTCCATGGCCTCCCGGTAAAGCTCCACGCCGAACAACTCTCCAACCTGAACGGCGCTGCGCTCGCCGCCCGCCATGGCGCGCTGTCGGCCGACCATCTCGAGCATCTCGACAACGCCGGTATCGCCGCGATGAAGCGTTCAGGGACCATCGCCACCTTGCTCCCCGGAGCCTTCTACTTCACCCGCGAGGAACGCCGCCCGCCGGTTCAGACACTTCGCGACGCCGGCGTGCCGATCGCTCTAGCCACCGACTGCAACCCCGGCACCTCCCCGATGGCGTCGATCCTGCTGGCTATGAACATGGGCGCGACCCTTTTCCGCCTCACGGTCGAGGAATGCCTGCGCGGCGTCACGATCAACGCGGCCCATGCGCTTGGACTGGAGCTTGGCGTCCTCGAGCCCGGCAGCCCGTGCGATCTCGCCATCTGGAACATCTCCGACCCCGCCGAGCTGGTCTATCGCATCGGCGCGAACCCCTCCATTCCCGAGTATTTGCAGGCCAATGATTACGCCCGGCAACACCCCGCTCAGCACCTGGAACGCCATCTATCGCGGCGAACCCGCCCCGCTCGACCCGTCCTGCCACCCTAAGGTTGCGGCCAGCGCCGATGCGGTACAGGCCATCCTCGCCCGCCACGAGCCCGTCTATGGCATCAACACCGGCTTCGGTAAGCTCGCCAGCGTCCGCATCGGCGACGAAGACCTCGAAACGCTCCAGCGCAACATCGTGCTCAGCCACGCGGCGGGCGTCGGCGACCCCATGCCAGCGCCCGTCGTGCGCCTGATGATCGCGCTCAAGCTCGCCAGCCTCGCCCAGGGGCAAAGCGGCGTGAAGCCCGAGACGATCGCGATGCTTCAGGACATGCTCGACCGCGGCATCACCCCCATCATCCCCTCACAGGGATCGGTCGGCGCGAGCGGCGACCTCGCCCCGCTCGCCCATCTCGCCGCCGCGATGATCGGCGTGGGGGAGGTCGAGATGGGCCCGCGTCGCATCCCCGCCCGCACCATGCTCGGCGGCCTCACCCTCGGGCCGAAGGAAGGGCTGGCCCTGCTCAACGGCACGCAATTCAGCACCGCCTACGCCCTCGCCGCGCTGTTCGAGACCGAAAAGCTGTTCCGCGCCGCGCTCGTCACCGGCGCGCTATCGACCGAGGCGGCCAAGGGCTCCGACACCCCGTTCGATCCCCGCATCCATCAGGTGCGCGGCCATCGCGGCCAGATCGAGGTCGCACAGGCGCTCGCCGGGCTGATGGAAGGTTCCGCGATCCGCGCCTCACACCGCGAGGGCGATGAGCGCGTGCAGGACCCCTATTGCCTGCGATGTCAGCCCCAGGTGATGGGCGCATGTCTCGACCTGATCCGTCAGGCTGCCGCAACACTGGCGATCGAGGCGAATGGCGTTACTGACAACCCCCTTATCTTTTCCGACACCGGAGAAGCACTGTCGGGCGGCAATTTCCACGCCGAACCGGTCGCCTTCGCCGCCGACATGCTCGCTTTGGCGATCTGCGAGATCGGCAGCCTCGCCGAACGCCGCATCGCGATGCTGGTCGATCCGGCGCTGTCGGGCCTCCCCGCCTTCCTGACCCCCCGCCCCGGGCTCAATTCGGGCTTCATGATCCCGCAGGTCACCGCCGCCGCTTTGGTCAGCGAGAACAAGCAGCGCGCTCACCCGGCCAGCGTCGATCTGATCCCGACCAGCGCCAATCAGGAGGATCATGTCTCGATGGCCGGGCACGGTGCCCGCCGCCTGCTCGACATGACCGCCAACCTTTCGCACATCCTCGGAATCGAGTATCTTGCTGCGGCCCAAGGCTGCGACTTCCATTCGCCGCTCACCTCCAGCGAACCGCTCGAAGCCGCCCGCGCGCTGCTCCGCGATCAGGTGCCGCATCTGGAGGACGACCGCCACTTCGCCCCCGACATGGCGCTGGCGACGGCGCTGGTCACCAGCGGCGCGCTGGGCGCGGATCTGCCGGGAGTTACGGGATGATCGTCACCGTCCGGGGCGAAGGCCCGCTGATCGTCAGCATCCCGCATGCGGGCCTCGAAATCCCCGCCGACATCGCCCCGTCGCTCGTCTCGCTCAACCGCGCGCGCTACGACGCCGATCTGTATGTCGACCAGCTCTACGCCTTTGCGTTCAAGCTCGGCGCGACGATCGTGCGCACCACCACCTCGCGCACCGTGATCGACGTCAACCGCGATCCCAGCGGCGCGACACTCTATCCGGGCCAGTTCACCACCGGCCTCTGCCCGGTCGAGACGTTCGACGGTGACCCGCTCTACCACCCGGGCAAGGAACCCGACGACGCCGAAATCGCGCGCCGCCGCAGCGCCTATTTCGACCCCTATCACGCTTTACTGCGCGCCGAGATCGACCGCCTCCGCGCGCTTCACCCAACCATCGTTCTCTACGAAGCGCATTCGATCCGCAGCGTGGTGCCCAAACTGTTCGACGGACGCCTGCCCGAATTCAACATCGGCACCAACAGCGGCGCGGCCTGCGCCCCCGAACTCGCCGCCGCCATCGCCGCGATCTGTACCGATCAGCAACGCAGCCATGTCGTCGACGGCCGCTTCAAGGGCGGCTGGACCACCCGCCATTACGGCGAACCCGACAAGGGCGTCCACGCCATCCAGATGGAGTTGGCGATGCGCACCTATGTCGAGGAAGTGCCCGCCGCCAACTGGCCGCCACGCTGGGATGGCATCCACGCCGCGCAGGCACACGCCACGCTTCGCCCGATCCTCACCGCCGCCATCGACTTCGCGAAAGCCCAAGCATGACCACCCGCACCGACAATAGCCGCCGCATCAAGGCACCCACCGGCACCGATCGCACCGCAAAAAGCTGGCTCACCGAAGCCGCGCTGCGCATGTTGATGAACAATCTCGACCCGGATGTTGCCGAAGCGCCCGAGAGCCTCGTCGTCTATGGCGGGATCGGCCGGGCGGCGCGCAACTGGGAAGCCTATGACAAGATCGTCGAGACGCTCCGCCGCCTCGACGCCGATCAGACCCTGCTCGTCCAGTCGGGCAAGCCGGTTGGCGTGTTCCGCACGCATCCCGATGCCCCGCGCGTGCTGATCGCCAATTCCAACCTCGTGCCGCATTGGGCAACCTGGGAGCATTTCCACGAACTCGACCGCAAGGGGCTGGCGATGTACGGCCAGATGACTGCGGGGTCGTGGATCTATATCGGCACCCAGGGCATCGTTCAGGGCACC
The DNA here is from genome assembly GCF_024700005.1 of Sphingomonas sp. J344. Lineage (NCBI taxonomy): Bacteria > Pseudomonadati > Pseudomonadota > Alphaproteobacteria > Sphingomonadales > Sphingomonadaceae > Sphingomonas > Sphingomonas sp. J344. The sequence goes on from NZ_JAJONB010000002.1 coordinate 326,364, forward strand.
TACGAAACCTTCGTCGAGGCCGGGCGTCAGCATTATGGCGGCGATCTGTCGGGCCGCTGGATCCTCACCGCCGGCCTCGGCGGCATGGGCGGCGCACAGCCGCTCGCGGCGACGATGGCGGGCGCGTCATGCCTCGCGATCGAATGCCAGCCGAGCCGCATCGAGATGCGCCTGCGCACCCGCTACCTCGATCGCTCTGCAAACAGCATCGACGAAGCGCTTGAAATCATTCACACATCGGACACACCCATCTCGGTCGGCCTGCTCGGCAACGCCGCCGAAGTGCTCCCCGAACTGGTCAAGCGCGGGATTCGCCCCCGACATGGTCACCGACCAGACCAGCGCACATGATCCGATCAACGGCTACCTTCCCGCCGGCTGGACGCTCGACCAGTGGTTTGCCAAGCGCGAAACCGCCCCGCACGAGGTCGAAGCCGCCGCCCGCGCCTCGATGGCCACCCATGTCCGCGCAATGCTCGCGTTCGAGGAAATGGGCGTGCCCACCTTCGACTATGGCAACAATATCCGTCAGGTCGCGAAGGACGCGGGCGTCGCCGACGCCTTCGCCTTCCCCGGCTTCGTCCCCGCCTATATCCGCCCGCTGTTCTGCCGCGGTATCGGCCCGTTCCGCTGGGCGGCGCTGTCCGGCAACCCGGAGGATATCTGGAAGACCGATCAGAAGGTGAAGGAACTACTCCCCGGCAACCACCACCTCCACAACTGGCTCGACATGGCGCGCGAGCGCATCGCGTTCCAGGGGCTGCCCGCGCGCATCTGCTGGGTGGGCTTAGGCGACCGCCATCGCCTTGCACTGGCATTCAACGAGATGGTCGCGAGCGGCGAACTCGAAGCCCCCATCGTCATCGGTCGCGACCATCTCGACAGCGGATCGGTCGCCAGCCCCAATCGCGAGACCGAAGCGATGATGGACGGGAGCGATGCGGTATCCGACTGGCCCCTGCTCAACGCCCTGCTCAACACCGCCAGCGGCGCAACCTGGGTCTCCCTCCACCATGGCGGCGGCGTCGGCATGGGCTATTCGCAGCATAGCGGCATGGTCATCGTCGCCGACGGCACCCCTGAAGCGGCGAAACGGCTCGAGCGCGTGCTATGGAACGACCCGGCAACCGGCGTGATGCGCCACGCCGACGCGGGCTATGAAATCGCCAAGACCTGCGCCGGGGAGATGGGACTAGACCTGCCGGGGATCCTATAAGCCCCTCCCCTTCAGGGGAGGGGTTGGGGTGGGGCCGCGAAGTCTCACCGAGACCGAGGTGCCGAGGGGGCGACCAAACCCCGCCCCCGCCAGTTCGCCACATGCGCCCCGGCCAGCAACAAACTCCCCGCCACCGTCACACCCGTTTCGACCGCAACCCACTCCTCGAACGCCAGCCCCGCCGCCAACAGCGCCAGACCGGCGGCCCCGACGAACAACGGCGTCAGCCCGCGATGCCGCCGCCATCCGTCGACCAGCGCGACCGCGCTGACCGGCAATGCAAACGCCAGCACGCCAAGGTGAAACCCCTCGCCCAGATCGAGCCGCCCCGCCAGCGCGGGCAAGGCGGCGATCAGCAACGGCAGCCCCAGGCAATGGATCAGGCACAGCGCCGAAGCGCCAACCGCCAGTCCGTCAAACCATTTCGCCACCATTGCCCGCATCGCAAACTCCTTCGCTCGCGGGCAAATGATACTTTATCACATAAATTTCAACCGCCCGCGAGCGCTGGAGCCTCGGGCGGCACCGCCGCGTTGCGCCAGCGTGCCACCGGCACAGTCTCAACCTTGCCCTCAGGCGTCCGCCGCCGCTGGATCAGCGTTGCCCCCTGCTGAGTCGTATCGCCAATCTTCGCGCGCACCCGCGTCCAATAGGTGTTGGAGCTGAACGCCGTCCCCGGCGGCTGGCTGACCTTGAGATCGGACAGGTCGCGCAACGTGATCTGCCCGTTGCGCTTGCGGATCGCGACGATCCGCTCGGCCGCGACCGGATCGCCGATCAGGAACGCCAGCAGCTCCTGATCCGCGGCATTCAGGTTGATCGTGGTCTTGCCGGGCAGCGCCGTCACCATCCGCTCCAGCCGCGCAATCGCCGCCGGGTCCGCGCCGGGGATCAGCCGGATCGGCCGCACATCGCTGACCGGCCCTTGCGTTCGGATATAGGCGATCGCCTCAACCGTATGCTGCTCGTCCAGCCCGGCGATCCGCGCGAGCTTCTGGAACAGGATCACCGGGACCGCGTCACCGCTGCGCAGCATGTTGACGTTGAACCGCCCCTCGGCATCGCTGACCGCCAAATCGAACGTGCCCCCGTCGATCGTCGCGCCATTGGCCCCGATCGACGCCCACTCCTCGCCCGCATGGTCCACTTGCGGCGCGGCCAGCGCATCGCGCTGGAGCGCGGCAAGCGCCGACAGCTCGCCCCCGCGCACGATCGCCGCCGCCCGCGCCGCCTCGCGACTGCGCAGCGCCCGGTCGAGCGCCAGCTCCTCGCGTCCGATCATCAGCAGCACCAGCCCGCTGGCGATAGCGACGAACATCAGCACATTGACCAGGATCATGCCCTGCTCGTCGTCGCGCCGGGTCATTGCGGTTCATCCTGCGGCCGGACCGGCAGCGCCACCACGCGACGCAGCGTCCCCTGCGGCCCGCGCTCACCCGCCAGCTGCATCTCGACCTGCACCGCGCGCGGCCACTCGTCCTTGCGCTCCGCATTCGGCGGCCAGCGATCGACCCAGCGTTGTCCGTCGAGAAAGCGCCAGCGCACGCCGCTCACCCCCGTCAGCAACAGCTGCGGCTGCGGCGCGGCACGGACCAAGGCGCCCCCGGTCGCGGCATAGCGCAGCGGCACCGGCGGCCCGCCCATTCCCGCAGCGACACGCGTAAAGGCGACATTGCTCCCCCACCGCTCACCGCGCCGCGCGTAATCTGATCGAGGTCGCTCTGCAGCACGAACATCGTCCGCTGGATCGCCGCCGTCCGGTCGAGCCGCCCTTCGGTCCGCTCCTGCGTCGTCATCACGCTGTTGAGCAACGTCAGCCCCGCCACCGCGATCAGCGCGAACAACCCCAGCGAGATGATGAGTTCGAGCAACGTAAACCCATCGTCGCCCCGGCGCAGGCCGGGGCCGCCCGATGGGTCGTCCTGCGATGCCTCTAGCGGCCCCGGCCTCCGCCGGGGCGACGGCATAGGCGCGTTCACGCCCCCAGGCTCACCGCCACCGGTGCATAGCCCTGTGCCCCGGCGACCAGGATCGCCAGCTCGCGCGCCACGCTGCCATCACTCCGGAACCGCGCATTGCCAGTCACGCAGGTGTAGTTCGTCTCCGCCAGCAGCGCCGCCTCGTCCAGCGACCCCTTGTCGCGTAACGTCTTGACCACCCCGCCCGCGTCAAAGGCGAGCGCCGCCAGCGCCCCCGGCGTATCGCCATGACGCGATCGGTATTCGCCCGCAAAGCGTCCGAACGCCGCCGGATCGGGGCTGGCGATCCACGCACCGTCCAGTGCCTCGAGCGCAGAAGGCCGGTGGTCGAGCGCCTGCACCGTGCCGAGCAGCTGCACGCCGGTCCCTTTCAGGTTGCGCGCCGCCGCCAGCACCGCTTCGCCGCTCCCCGGCAGCAACACCGCATCGGGCGCATCGCCTGCGGCCGGCAAAGGCTGTCCCTCGACCACAGTCAGCGACCGCACGTCCAGCCCGACCTCGCTCTGCATCTTCCCCGCCGCCAGCGCCGCCGCAACGCTCCACGGCGATCCGTCATCGACCACCACGACACTGCGCACCCCGCGCGATCGGGCATAGCGCAGCACCGCGCTGGTCACCTGGGCCGGGGTGATCCCGAACACGAAACTGCCTGGCCCGCGCGCGACCGCGTTATTGGTAAAGGCGATCACCGGCACCCGCCGCGCCACCTCCGTCGTCACCGCGTTGAGCTCCTCGGCAGTCACCGGCCCCAGGATCATTGCAGCCTTGGCTTTGAGCGCATTGCGCGCCGCCAGCGCCGCACCCTCGGGCGTCCCGCCGGTATCATAAGCGGTGATTTCCGGCCCAGAATCAGCGAGCAACACTGCCTGACGCATGCTATGGCCCAGCGCGGCACGCGGCCCCGACAGGGGCAGCAGCAACGCCACCGGCCGCTTGTCACGCTTGACCTTGTCGGCCGCGAAGACAGAGGGACCAGCGACCAATGCCGACGGCACTATCAGCCCCGATCCCAGAGCGGTCAGTAGCGCACGGCGTCGAATCGGCGGCATTGTCACGGGCATCCTGGTCGGCTCGGCGGCGTCTTACCGTCTTCGTGGTGCTGGGCATAGCGGCTTATGCCCTCGCCATGGTCGCGACCATGCCCGCCAGCGTGTTCGTCAAGAACCGCCCGTGGCGCACCGGCGTCGCCGGAACGGTGTGGAATGGCGAGGTCGGCGTTTCGGGCGGCAGCAAGTTCGAGTGGCACTGGGCGCCGCTGCGCTCGCTCACCAGCCTCGGGTTCGCGGCGGACTGGACCGCGACCGGCCCCGATACCGACATGGGCGGTCGCGCGCTGGCGGGCTTCTCCAGCACCGTGCTCGACAAGGTCAGCGGCAGCAGCCACGCCGCGCTGCTTCAGGCGCTTCAGCCCAATCTCCCCTTCACCTGCGACATGGTCATGCAGCTCGAGTTCGACCGGATCGCGGTCGGCGGCTCCAGCCAGGGCATCGACGGCCGCCTCACCACCGACGCCGGCACCTGCACGCCCAAGGGCGGTGGCGCAGCAGTTCCCGTCCCCCCGCTACTGCTGACTTCCGAAAAGATCGGCACCACCACCCAGATCCGCCTCACCCCCCCGCACCCAGCGTCGCCAGATCCTGATGACCGCGACGCTCAGCGAGGACGGCCAGCTCACGATCCGCATGACGCCCGAAGGCGCGCGCATCCTGCCCTTCGCCGGGCTACCCGCCGGGGCGAGCATCGCCGGGGAGCTTTAAGCGCTCCCCCTCCCCAATCCGTCATGCTGAACTCGTTTCAGCATCCACCGTGCCACTAGCGACGGGTCACCCCGGAAGCGGTGAACCCTGAAACAAGTTCAGGGTGACGAGCACTGGGCGGGCAAGTCCGCCTTACAACGTCACCAGATCGTTCAGATTGATGATCGGCAGCAGGATCGCCAGCACCATCATCAGCACGATGCCGCCCATCAGCAGCAGCACCATCGGCTCGACCAGCGCCACCAGCGCGGTCGTCACCGCGTCGAGCTCGCGGTCGAGTTCATCCGCGGCACGCGACAGCGCAGGGCCGAGCTTGCCCGATGCCTCACCCGAGGCGACGATCGCGGTCAGCATCAGCGGGAACACCCCGGCTTCGGCCATCGCCGCGCGCAGGCTTATGCCTTCGCGCACCCGTGCCGCGACATGGAGTGCGCGATCGCGCACCCACAGGTTCGGCGTCACCGCTGCAGCGGCGTGCAGCGCCTCGACCAGCGGCACCGCGCTTTCGACCAGGGTCGCGAGGCTCCCGGCGAAGCGCGCGGCGTTATGCTGGCGGGAGAAGCGCCTGAACGGCCAGCGCTCGGTAAAGCCGCGATGCACCCTCAACTTGTTCGCCGGGATTGCCGCCCAGCGGTTGAACAGGACAATCCCGATCAATCCCGCGATCAGGATATACAGCCCCCAATCCTGCAAAAAGCCCGACACCGCGATCAGCACGCGGGTCAGCAGCGGCAGATCGGTCCCGCGCGACACGAACACATTGACGATATCCGGGATGACATAGACCAGCAGCAGCACGATCACGCCCAGCGACACCGTCGCCAGCAGTCCGGGATAGAGCAGTGCCAGCTGCAGTTTCTGCGCATTTGCCTGACGGTTCTCGACGAAATGCGCGAGGTGGCCGAGCACGTCAGTCAGTTTCCCCGACGCCTCCCCGCCGCGACCGATGCGCGGTAGAATTCGGGAAAGGTCTTGGGATGCGTCGACAGCGCGCTCGCAAAGCTGCGCCCGTCGAGGATCGCGCCGCGCACCTCCATCAGGATTGCCGACACGCGCTGCGTTTCCGACTGGCTCGCCGCGAGCCGCAGCGCTTCCTCGACCGGAATGTCCGATCCGACCAGGGTGGCAATCTGCCGCGTTGCCGTCGCCAACTCGCGCGCATTCATGCCGGAGCGGCCGAGCCGGGGCAGCTGGATGCTCCCGACCGACCGCCGTTCGCCCGCCGCCTCGACCGCCAGCGGCAACAGCCCCTGATCGCGCAGCATCGCGCGCGCCGCAGCGGGGCTCGAGGCCTCGACGACACCCTTTTTCTGCGCGCCGGTCCGGTCGGCGGCGCGATAGGCGAAGGCGGCCACTAGCCCTCGTCCCTCACCACCCGCGCGACTTCCTCGACCGTCGTCACCCCGGACCTCACCTTGTCCACGCCATCGTCGAGCAGCGACGGGTTCTCGCGCCGCGCATGCGCCTCAATCTCCGCTTCCGACGCGCCGTCATGGATCATCGCCTGAAACACGTCGTCCACCGCGACCACCTCGTACAGGCCAGCGCGCCCGCGATAGCCGTCGCCATGGCATGCCTCGCACCCGACCGCACGCCACACCGGGTCGCCCGCCTTCAGCGCGCCGCCGAGCAGCGCCGCATCGGCATCGCTCGCGATATCCTGTGTCCGGCAAGTGGGGCACAGCCGCCGCACCAGCCGCTGCGCCGCCACACCGACCAGCATCGGTGCGAGCAGGTAGCGCTCGACCCCCATGTCGATCAGCCGCGTGACCGATCCGACCGCGCTGTTGGTGTGCAGCGTCGACAGCACGAAATGCCCGGTCATCGCCGATCGCACCGCAACCTCGGCGGTCTCCTGATCGCGGATTTCGCCGACCATGATAACGTCCGGGTCCTGCCGCAGGATCGCGCGTAGTCCCCGCGCGAACGTCATGCCCGTCCGCGCATTCACCTGAGTCTGCGCCACCCCGGCAAGTTCATACTCGATGGGATCTTCCACCGTCATGATGTTGCGTTTGCGGTCATTGAGCCGCTGGAGCGCGGCATAGAGGCTGGTCGTCTTGCCCGACCCGGTGGGACCGGTGACCAGCAGCATCCCGTGCGGCCGTTCGAGCAACCGCGCGAACACCGCCCGGTCGCGCGCGCTCATCCCCAGCGCCTCCATGTCGAGCTTGAGCGAGCCCTTCTCCAGCAAGCGCATCACCACCCGCTCGCCATGCTGGGTCGGAATGGTCGATACACGGGCGTCAACGTCATGCCCGCCGATGCGCAGCGTCACGCGCCCGTCCTGCGGCACGCGCTTCTCGGCAATGTCGAGCTTCGCCATCACCTTGATCCGGCTGACCAGCAGCGGTGCGAGCTCGCGGCGCGGCTCGAGCTTGTCGCGCAACACGCCGTCGATGCGAAAGCGCACGACGACACGCTTTTCCTGCGTCTCGACATGCACGTCCGAAGCCCCTTCCTTCACTGCCTCCAGCAACAGCGCGTTGATCAGGCGGATCACCGGTGAATCGTCGCGCGAGTCGAGCAGATCGTCGACCGCCGCCGCACTGTCGGCGAGCGCGGCAAGGTCCATGCCGCCAAGGTCCAGTTCTGCCGCAGCCCCGGCGCTGCCCGAATAGCTGGCGGCGAGCGCCTGGTCGAACTCGGCGTCGGCGACCGCGACGAAATGGATGCCGGGCGCGATCCGCTGTACCTCGAGCAATGCATCCAGCCCCGCATCGCTGCGGTGGAGGCATTCCAAGCCGCCCGTTCCCACGCGCAGCACCACGCCATGGTTGCGCGCATAGCTATAGGGAAGCGTCGGCACGCCCATCGTCACGGCGTTCACTGGCCGAACTCCACGCTCGCGACGACCCGGCCGGGCGCGCCACCCTTGGTCATCTCGACCCGCCGCGCGCGCAATATCGTGGTGCGCTCGACCGTCGCGATCCAGCCGACCACGGCTTCATAGCTGGCCTCGGCCACCTGCCCGGTCGCGCCCGCGCCGCCGGGGGTAAGCGTCACGGTAAGGCCCGCTGCGCTCGCTGCCACCTGTGCTGCCTCGATCGGCGGGCCGTCGCTGAGCCTGGGCTGGGTGCCCGGCGCAACCAACGTCCCCGCGGCACGCACCCGCGCCGCCAGCGTTTCATGGCTGCGGATATCGGCGATCGCCTCCGCCCGTGCCGCCTGCAGTGGCTGGACAATGCCGAAGACGAGGATCGCCGCCGCTAGGATCGCACCCAGCGTGCCGACCAGCACGCGTTCGCGCGGGCTAAGGCCACTCCACCACAGCTGGAGCCTCACCAGCGCCGCGTCGATGGTCGGCGAACGTTCGATCCTCATGCCGTCACCGTCACGCGAATTGCACCATCGGCCCCTGCCGAAATTTGCGCCGGAACCGACGCCGCGCGGAATGCCGCGCGGATGCGATCGGGCAGATCAGGCGCGCCGGGCTCGAGATCGAGCACCAGCGTGCCCCCTCGAACCGCATCGCCCGCGCGGTCACCGCACTCGACAGCGGCGCGAGCGCCCGCGCGGCGGCAGTGACAAGCGGGATGAGACGACCCGGCGGTGGCCCCGATACCGGCAGCATTCCGACGACGCTCGCCTCAAGATCGCCCGACAGATTGGCCCCCGGCGCAGCCTGCGCAACCGCGGTGCGCACATCGTCGGCCCGCCGCTCCGCGATCACCCGCAGCATCACCACATCCGCCGCCGCGATCACGACATGCGCCGCAATCCCCGCCGCCGCGATCCACGCGAGGCGCTTTCTCCAGCTGCTCCCTGCCGTCGCGCGGCGCGCATAAGGACCTTGCCGCAAATCGATCGCGGGACTCGCCAGCCGCTCGGCCAGCCCCCCGCCGCCACCCGTCCAAGGACTCTGCGGCAGCTCGCCGACCGGAACCGGGCCGGTGGTCCAGATGCGCGGACGCCCCGCCCGCTCCCACGCCGAACCGATCAGCGCGCTCGGCATCGCGAATCCCGTGCCATCACCGCTGCGCACCAGTACGCGGCCATCGGTCGCCTCGGCGGACCATTCGCCCGGCTCCGGCAATGGCAAAGCCAATGCATCCGGTACCATCGCGGCATGCCCCAGTCCGCCCAGCTCGGCCGCCTCGACCCAGCTCGCCATCTGCGCATGGCGGACCACGGCGACCAGATAGGTTCGCGGTGCCACCTCGGCGCCCAGCGCGATATGGACCGATGCGATCGGGTCGGCGATGCGATCCTCGATGGCGAAGGGCAGCGCCTCGAGTCGCCTCGCCCGACTCGCCAGCGGCAGCCTCGACGCGCAGCAGCAGGACCGATCGCTCGGGACGAGGATGGTTGCAGGGCCTTCAGGCTCGGCTATGATCGCCCGACCGCCCGCCAGCGTCCACACGCCGGTGGCGCGGGATTCCGTGGCGCTCGAAATGGCTTGGCCGGTCATGCTGTGGGGTGCTCCGGCTGTAACATGGCTTTCACGATGGGAACGCATGGGGCCGCGATGCGCATAGTTTTGAAACAGTTCGATGACACCGTGGCAGTCGACGCCGCGAAGAGCAAGCGTCCGGCGGTGTCGCACGGCGAAGCGGGCCTTACCCTATTGGAGATGATCGTCGTCCTCGTCATCATCGCGATCGTCGCGGGGCTGGTGACGATGAATGTCGTCGGCCGACCCGATCAGGCGCGGGTGACGACGACCAAGACCAACCTCGTCACGCTTTCGAGCGCCCTGACCACCTATCGCCTCGACAATGGCCAATATCCGACGACCGAGCAGGGGCTGAAGGCACTGGTCGAAAAGCCCACCACCCCGCCGCTGCCGACAGCATGGCCCGATGGCGGCTATGTGAAGACCGATCCGGTCGACGCTTGGGGCAATCCCTACAGCTACAGCTCGACCGGCAGCAGCTTCGAGCTAAAGTCCCTCGGTCGCGACGGCAAGCCCGGCGGGACCGATCTCGACGCCGATCTGGATTCGCGCGACGCGGCGACGACGCCTGCCAAGGGCGGATAAAAACCATGCGGGGGAGCAGCATCGGAAACGGTGAGCGCGGCATGACGCTCATCGAAATGCTGATCGTGCTCGTCATCATCGGCGTTGCGGCGGGCGGAGTCGCGCTCGGCGTCGGTGCCGCGACCCGCGCGCCCTCGGTCGAGACGGAAGCCCGCCGCCTCGCCTTGCGTCTCCAGGCCGCCGCCGACGACGCCATGATCGGCGACCGCATCATCGCCTTCACCGTCGAAAAGGATGGATACGGGTTCGCCGCAGTCGGCCGAGACGGGTCGATGGCCCCCTCTCCGATGGCCTGGCCTTTCATCGTCTGCCCGGCGGGATCGCGGTCGAACTCGACGTGCCCCCCGGTGATGATGGGCGTCGACGGCGCGGGCAAACCGCTCAACGCAACGATCAGCAATGGCGAGCAGATCTGGGTCGTGCACTATGACGGCATGACAGCCACTGCCAGCCGGAGCGAAGCTTCGTGAAGAACGAACAGGGCTTCTCGCTGATCGAGGCGCTGGTCGCGCTCGCGGTGCTCGCCATCGCCACCGTCGGCCTTGTCCGCGCGGTCGAGAGCCATGTCGACTCCACGCGCGGCCTCGAACGCCGCGCCGCCGCGATGTGGGTCGCGGAAAACCGCCTCGCCGAACTCCAGCTCTCCGACCCCGCCGCCGCGCAGGGCGAAGTCGAGCTGCTCGGCCAGCAATGGCAGGTCGATGTCGCCCGCACCCGCACCGAAGACCCCGCGATCGACAAGGTCCGCATTCGGGTCACGCCGCAGGGCGAACGCTCCCCGCTTGCATCGCTCGACGGCTTCGTCGAGGGCAGACGCGCATGATCCGATTCCCCGATCTTTCCCCGCGTCAGGCGCGCACCACGCTCGACATCGTGACGACGGGGGTAATCGTCTCGGTCGCGATCGCCCTCGCCGGGCTCACCTGGCGTATCGCGGGCCATGCCAGCACCGGCGCGGTCACTGTTCCGTCGGGCGCGCGCCCGGTCGCGGTGGTCACCGATGTCACCCCCGCCCTCGCCTTTGCCCCGTTCGGCAAGGGGTCGCTGACCGACGCGGGTCAGGCGACCGCGTTGCCGCTCAAGCTCAAGGGCGTGTTCGCAGCGGTCCCCGCCACCCTGTCGGTCGCCTATATCGAGGTCGGCGGTGAGGCCGCGAAGCCGTTCCGCATCGGCGAAGCCCCCGGCGGCGGCACGATCGAGGGGATCCTGCGCGACCGCGTGATCCTGCGCGTCGCGGGTCGGATCGAGTATCTCGCCTTCCCCGATCCGTCGCTGACCGCCGACCAGCAACAAGCTGCTGCCGCGCCTCCCCCGCAGCCCGCGTCGGCGCCCCAGGCAACGCCGCCCGAGAGCGCCGCGGCAGCGGCACTTGCCGCAATGAGCCCAGCGCCCGGTGGTGGAATGCAGGTCGGCGCCAACGCCCCGCCCGGCCTTCAGACCGGCGACGTCATCACCTCGATCGGCGGAACCCCGCTGACCAGCCCGGCCAGCGCAGCTTCCGCCTTCGCTGCGGCGCAAGCGCGCGGCTCCGTCCAAGTCCAGATCACCCGCGATGGAAAGCCCGTGACGCTGACCATCCCGACCCGCTAGGTAACCCACCGTGCCGCACATGATCCGCAAGACCGCACTCGCCCTCGCGCTCGCCGCCATGACCGCCCAGCCGGTTGTTGCCGCACAGGCCGACAGCGCCGACATCGTCGTCAACATGCGCGGGGTCGAGATCGCGGACGTCGCCGACCAGATTTCGCGCCTCACCGGTCGCACGCTGATCCTCGACCCGGCGGTCAAGGGCAGCGTCACGGTCACCTCCGCCACCCCGCTGACCTCGGCTGGCGTGTGGGAACTGTTCCTCTCCGTCCTGCGCGCCAATGGCTTCGCGGCGGTCCGCTCGGGCCGCGCGTGGCGCATCGTCCCCGCAGGCAACGCCGTCCGTGACGGCGGCGTCTCCTCGCGCTCCGCATCGGGGCAGGAACTGGTGACGCGGATGATCCGCCTGTCCAACGTGCCCAGCGCCGAGGCCGCCCGCGTCGTCCGCCCGCTGGTCGCCAGCTTCGGCAGCGTCGAACCGCTCGCCCAGCCCAACGCCGTGGTCGTCACGGACTATGCCGACAATGTCCGCCGCGTGGAGGCGATCCTGCGTTCGCTCGACGGCAATGGCAGCGGAATGAGCTTCGCCACCATTACGCTTCGCAACGGCAGCGCGCCCGAAGTGGCCCAGGCGCTCCAGACCGTGCTCGGCGACGCCGCATCGGGCGGCGCGCGGGTCGCGGCGGACGCCCGCAGCAACACGATCATCGTGCGCGGTTCGCCCGCCGCCGTCGCGGATGCGCGCCGCATGGCCGCTTCGCTCGACGCTCCGGGCGGCGCGACGCCGATGACCCGCGTGTTTCGCCTGAACTACGCCGACGCCGAGTCGGTGACCGAGGTACTGCGTGGCATCCTCGGCCAGGAATCGGGCACCACCAACCCCGTCGCCCGCAGCCTGTCGGGATCGCGCAGCAATCCGCGCAGCCCGACCGGCGTGCTCGGCGGCCTGATTGCCTCGGGCGGGACCAGCACGGCCGAAACCGCAGCCGCTGCTGCCACCGCCGCAACCGCGCAATCCGCACAGCTCGGCCAGCAGCAGGACGCGACGCCTCAGGGCTTCTCGACTCCCGAGATCACCGTACAGCCCTCCCCCCGACATCAATGCCGTCGTCGTGCGCGGCACCCCCAGTGCAGTCGCAGCGATCGAAGCGTTGATCGACGATCTCGACGTCCGCCGCCCTCAGGTGCTGATCGAAGCGGCCATCGCCGAGATCACCGGCGAGGAGGCGGAGGCGCTCGCCGTCCAGCTCGGTACCAGCGGCGCGGTGCTCAGCCAGGTCGAAGGTGCGGGCACGTCGTTCGGGACCGCCGGCCCGTCGCTCGGCGCGATCCTCACCGCGTTGGGCGTTCCTGCCGGGTCGATCCTGGGCCAGGGGCTGACCGGCAACGTCGCGATCGGCAATGATTTCTCGATCCTGGTCCAGGCGCTCGGCACGTCGTCCAAGTCGAACCTGCTCTCGACGCCCCAGATCACCACGCTCGACAACAAGGTCGGCGAGTTCGTGGTGGCACAGGAAGTACCGTTCATCACCGGGTCGATCCTGACCGATTCCAGCAACGTGCGCCCCTATACCTCGGTCGAGCGCAAGGATGTCGGCATCACGCTCAAGGTGCTGCCGCGCATCAACGCCGGCGACACGATCCGGCTGGAAGTCGTACAGGAGGCATCGTCGATCGCCGCGACCCAGCTCAGCCAGGCGACCGACCTCATCACCAATCGCCGCGCGATCAACACCACCGTCCTCGCCGACAATGGCCAGACGATCGTGCTCGGCGGCCTGACCTCGGACGATTACGGCCAGATCAAGAGCCAGGTCCCGATCCTCGGCGACATCCCGATCCTGGGGGAATTGTTCAAGGGCCGCCGCGAGAGCCGCCAGAAGCGCACCCTGTTCATCTTCCTCAAGCCTACGATCCTGCGCAATGGCGAGGATGCGGCGGCGATAGCCAAGGCCAAATATGCGCGGCTGCGCGCCGATGAACTCGACCTCGACAAGCCCAGCAACCTGCTGCTCAAGCCGCTTGCACCACGCCTGACGCTGGAGATAGACGGGATCTACTGACCGCGTAGCTTCAAGGTGCAACTGTCAGATTTCGTTTGAAGAAATGCGCGCGTCAAATAGAGTGAAGCTTCCGGGCAATAGTCTACGTCTGCCGTGGGGAACTTCATATGCGTATCTTGGTTTCCGGTTTGATCGCGTCACTGCTTCCCGCAATGGTGTCGGCGCAGAATAACCAGACCAGCGCGCAGGGTGAAATCAAGGCTTTGCTGGAGCGCGTCCGAGCACCGATGTATGCCGCATCTGGCGCGACGGTTCCGGGGAAGACGGCAACCTATTCGATCTCGGGAGCAGGGTGCAGCACGCGGCTTGAGGTGAGCTACCCCTCTCACCAGATTGGCACCACATCGCATCCGGCGCGGGCCGATACGACGAACTTCTCGTGGGGGCAGGTCCGATCGACCCGGCTCTCCAATGGCGATCAATATGTCGTGGTGGTGGGGCCGGGCCTGCCTGAGCGCGGCCGGTTTCTCTACGCCGGCACGGCCGCGGCAGCGTTGAAGGCCGCCATCGACCGTCTGGTCCGCGCATGCGGCGGAACGACCAGCACGCCGGTCGTGGCACCGCCCGCGCCCCCGTCGCAGCCCGCAATCAAAATCGAGACAGTGCCCGGCAAGGGCTATGCCGCAGTCGTCGACACCTTCCCGGTGAGCCAGCTCACGTCGGTCGGCGACCGCATCAGCGCGCTCGCCAAACAGCGCTGCGGCCGCCTGTCGGCACGCATGGGCCGCTACAAATACTTCACCAGCACCGATGCGCAGGGCCGGGCAGCGCTGACCCAGTATCGCGCGAGCTTCACCTGCTACGACCCGGCGACCGATCCCTATGAGCGCGCGCCCGCCGACTGGAAGCCGAGCGCACAGGATCAGGCCGACCTGACCGCCTTCGCCGAACGCTATATGGGCTTGCTCGACCGCGCCGATTACGTTGCGGGCATGCCGATGATGGAGCCGATGCTGGAGATCGAAAAGGACGAATGGCTGAGCGTCCCGAACATGCTCAAGCAATATGCGGGCGGGAAAGGTCGCTGGACGCTCCAGACGCTCGGCTGGGTCAACAATCCGGAGGGTGCGTCACACCCGGGCCGCTATGCCTTCGTGAAGGTGACCGGAACCTACCCCAAGATCGCGACCTATTGCGGCACGCTGGTCATTTATCGCCAGCGTCCGGGATCCTATCTCATCACCCAGCAGAATTTGGGCGTGATTCCGGAAAGCTGGATCACCAGCGGACGCACGACGCGGGCTGAAGCGCTGAAGACCTGCGACCATTAGTCAGCCTGCGGGCGGCGTTTCCTCCGGGATCTCCACCCGAATCCGCTCGCGTCCGCGGGTGAAGAACGCCGCATCGATTGCCAGGCTCTCCAGCCGCCAGCCATCGACGCTCTCCCCCACCTTCAAGGTCCGCGCGCTGCCATCGGCAATCCGTACCAGCGCGACCGCATCGCGGTTCAGCCGCCCGGCAATGCCCGTCAGAACGGGCGCATCTGGAGGACCGGCCTCGACTTCGGCCGTGGCGAACAAGGGCCGCGCGAAGACCCGCACCGGTGTCGGCAAGGGCGGCGGCACGATCGGCGCGATCGCCGGCCGATCGGCCGATCGTGGGGTCGAGGCATAGGGATAGAGCGCGACGCAGGGTACCGCCACCGCGACCAGCGCCAGGGCGCCCAACAACATCTTCTCGTGGCGGCTCATTCCCATGCTGCCGCCATTTCCCCTTCGACGCGCACTCCACCGTCGGCAAGCGCGGTCGCCCGCCACCAGCGAAGTCGGATAAGCGGCGTCCCGCGCTCGACCCCATCGATCATCGCGATCACCGCCTTCTCCGGTCCCGACAGCCTTATCCCCAGCGTCACGATGCCGGGTTGCGGCGCGGTGGGTGTCAGCGTCTCCACCAGCACGCCGGCTGACGCCGCGCGCCCCCGGACATGCGTGGCAAGGGCACGCCCGGCGGCCGCCCGGTCCTGCGCCCGGATGGCGAGACCCGGCGCGACGATCGGGCGCAGCGGTTCCGGCGGAGCCGTGATCTGCGCGGCAAGATCGCTGCGCATCGCGCGCGCGGACCATAGCTCGCTCAACGCCTCCAGCCCCGGCAGCATCAATGCTGCACCGGCCAGCACCCCGCCGACCAGGCCAGCCACGATACCACCCCGCCTCACCCGCGCGCCCGTAGAGTCACGACGACCCGCGCATCCTGAGTCCGGCGCTGCCCGGTCTCGCGCATCGCCGCGAGCGCCGCGTCGCGGCGCAGCGCATCGCGCAACTGATCGGGATCGCTTGCCGAAACCTCGACCTGCAACAGTCCATCCGCTCCCCGCGCGGCCGAGACCAGCCGGGCGTCGTCCGGCATCGCCCGCGCGAGCCGTTCGAGCGTCGCGGTCAAGGTGGGCGAACGAACGGCGTCGCGCAGCGCGCGAGCAGCACCGTCCCGCGCCGCTTCCGGCGCGGAGCGCACGCGCAACTGCGCCTCCAGCGCGCGATTCTCGGCTTCGACACCCGCACGTAGCAAGGTCGCACCCATAATCGTCAGCAATGGACCCAGCGCCAACATCCCGACCAGCGCCGCAGCCAAACGCAGATCCACAGCCGTCCAGGGGGAACGGACCCATGCGGCATGCAACGCGTTCCGGGCGAGCCGGTCGGTCAGGCTGTCGCGCGGCTCGGTCATGCCTCGGCGTCTAGCGAAGCCGCTCGCGCCTGCCCAGCCTCGATCACGCCGCCACTCGGATCACCACGCGCCGCTCAAACGGTCTCAACGGCGACTGCGGATCCGCGCGGTGCCGTCCGGCGTGATTTCGACTACATAAGGTTCGGTATTGTCGCACACCACGCGCCAGCGCAGCTTGCCGCCGCGATCCTCGACCCGCGTCAGCTCGGTAACAGTCTGACAGGTCAGCTTCGCGTCACGGATCGCCCGAAGCATGACCCCATCCTGCAGCCGCTTGGGCAGCGCGATTACCTCGGCCTGATAGTTGGTCAGATCAGCTGCCAGATTGGGCTGCACCACGTTCGTTTCGCTATCGGCCTCGGGTGCGCCGCCGCATCCCGCCAACGCCGCCGCACCTGCCACAACCGCCATCAAGATTCGCATGGCCAGCACCTCCGTTCTCGTACAACGCCGATCGTCACGGCTTCGATCCGATCATCTTGAGAAACAATCGCGTGGCGCGTTCGACCCGTGCGCGGATCGCCTCGGGCGACGGGAGCGGCTCAAGTCCCAGCTTCATTCCCAAGTCCGCCGCGCCCTTCCATAGCCCGCACAAATCCTGTGCAGCCAGACTGGGATCATCCACCTCGACCTCGCCGCGCGCTGCCGCTTCGGCCAGAACCTCAGCCAGACGTCCGAAGCACACCCCCGGCCCCGCCTCGTAAAAACGGCGCGCAAGGCTCGGGATCTGCGAAATCTCGTTGAGCAGCACCCGGTCGATCGCGACATGATCCTCGCTGAACATGAAGCTGAGCAAGGCGACGCCATAGGCGTTGAGCTGATCCTCCAGTGTCCGCTGGTCGGCAACCTGCGCGTCGAATACCTCGGCCATCCGCGCGCTTTCCACGCGAATCACCTCCTCGAACAGTGTCTCCTTGTCGCCAAAGCGGCTATAGACCGTGACCTTCGACACACCCGCCGCCTGGGCGATCTCCTCAATCGTCGCGGCGTGGAATCCACGCGTGAAGAACGCCTGACGTGCCGCCTCGATGATCGCCGCATATTTTGCGGGATCGCGCGGACGGCCTGCGCGGCGTGGTTCCTCACCCGCGCAAGCCGTGTGAAAGGGGGTGCTCAGCGCTGGTACGCCTTGGGCAAGGCGCCTTCCTTCGGATCGAAATAGCGTTTGCGCAGTTGATCCTGACGCGTCTCGATCGGCTGTTCGACGCCGTCGATGAACACCCGCACTGCGGCCGTCCCGATTTCCAGCGGGTCGCCGTCCCACACCACCACATCGCCACGCCGCCCGGGGCGCAGCGAGCCATATTCGCCGCCCACCCCCATCGCCTCTGCGGGCTTCGAGCTGATCGTCGCGAACGCCTGACCCCAGTCGAGCCCAGACGCGCCCGGAACCTTGGTCAGCGCGACCAGATTGCCCGCATATTGCTTGACCAGCCGCGCCTGCCGCGCCTCGTCGTCGTTGATCATGCCGATGCCCACCATGACGCCCGCAGCCTGCATCCGCCCGATATTCGACTGCGTCGCCGCCAACTGCTCGAAGGATGCGGGCAGATCGGCCAATGCCGATGCCAGCACCGGCACCTTCGCCGCCGCGATCTGGCGCGCCACCGTCCAGCCTTCATTCGCGCCGACCAGTACCAGCTTGAGCGCCGGCACTTCTCGCTTCAGGTCGAGCATCACCAGGATGTCGGACGCACGCTCGACATGCACCAGCAGCGGCACCTGTCCGTTCACCACCGGCACCAGCGCCTGCGCATCGGCGCGGGTCAGCAGCGCGTCCTTGCCGCGATCGGTAAAGCTGGCGGGCGCACGGGCATAGTCACGCACCTCGAACAGGATATTCCTGAGCATCGCTATCGCGGCGGGGCGGCTGCCCCCGGCGCGGCGAGCGCCTTCTTCGCCATAGACCATGAACTGAAACGCGCGCGGCTTGCTCACCGCATCCATGTCGGCACCCAGGTCGATGATCGCGCCCTGCCCGGCAAACACCGAACCGCGCGCCTCGGGTGCGACCACGGCGCGGGTAATGCCCTCGGCGCGGTTGACCGTGATCGCGCTCGTCTTCGGGTTCACCGCAGGCGATACATCGATCGCGGCGTTGAACGGCGAACCGCTCGCGGCGCTGTCATCCGTCTCGCTGACCCCATCGACCTCGACGATGCCCATGCGGGTGAACCCTGCGAACAGCCCTGGCGTGACATAGCGTCCACCGGCGTCCACCACCGGAACGCCGGCTGGAACGGCGACCCCTGCCCCGGCGGCAACCACACGCCCGTCACGCACGACGACCGTCCCGCCCTCGACCGGAGCGGAACCGTCGCCGATGACGAGGCGCGCGTTGGTGACCGCGACCGTCTGAGCGGCGGCGGGGAACGCGGCACCCATCGCCGCAGCGGCTAGCAACAGCGCCTTCATTTCACGTCTCCCGATCCGGGCTGGCCGAGCTCGAAGTCGGATACCGGCCGCAATTTGGGGTTGTGCATGTCGAACAGCAATGCGCCGTCGACCCACACCTTCTCGGGACGGGTGTAGACGCTGAACGGATTGCCGTTCCACAGGACGACATCAGCCATCTTGCCCGCCTTCAGGCTACCGGTGACATTGTCGACACCCAGCGCCCTGGCCGGCGTGATCGCCGCCCATTTCCACGCAATCTCCTCGGGGATCACGAAACCGGCGCGCTTGGCGGCGGCGCGGACCTTGGCGATTTCCTGATTGAGCCGCTGGATACCGTTGGCGTCGTCCGAATGGATCATCCCGCACGCGCCCTCGCGCTCGAGGATGGCGAGGTTCTCCGAAACGGCGTCATAGGATTCCATCTTGAACCCCCCACCAGTCGGCCCACACCGCCGCACAGGTGCCGTTGGCCTTGAGCAGGTCGGCGATCTTGTACGCCTCGACCGCATGGTGGAACGTTCCGACCTTGTAGCCGAACTCCTTGGCCATATCGAGGACGATGGCCATTTCGTCGGCGCGGTAGCAATGGTTGTGGACGATGATCTCGCCCGCCAGCACGCCGCGCAGCGTGTCCATCGCCATGTCGCGCGATGGCGCTTCGCCGCCATTTTCCTCGTACCGGTCCCAGCGCTTCTTGTAATCCTGCGCGCGCGTCCAGGTCTGGCGATCGACCGCGATATTGCCCATGCGGGTCGACGGCATCCGGCCCTTGCCGCCATAGACGCGCTTGGGGTTCTCGCCGCACGCCATCTTGAGGCCATAGGGCGCGCCGGGGAATTTCATTCCCTGCATCGTGCGCGCATAGACATTCTTCAGCGTCACGCTGCGCCCACCGAACAGGTTCGCCGAGCCCGGCAGGATCTGCAGCGTGGTCACACCACCATTGGCGAGCGCGCGGCTGAACCCGGGGTCCTGTGGCCACACGCTATGTTCGGCCCACACTTCGGCGGTGACCGGCCCGGTCGCCTCGTTGCCGTCCGAATGCGCCTGAACGCCGGGGGTGGGATAGTTGCCGAGATGGCTGTGCACGTCGATCACGCCCGGCGTGACGTACTTGCCGGCGCCATCGATCACCACCGCGCCCTCGGGCGCCGCGATGCTCTGCGCGACCTCGACGATCTTGCCGTCGCGGAACAACACCGCGCCGCGCTCGATCTTGCCGCCCTCACCGTCGAGGATGGTGACGTTCGTCAACAGCGTCGGGACGCCGGGATAGGGCTTGTAGGTCGAGGGATAGGGATTGTGGTCATATCCCTTGTTCTTGCCCGGCCCCTTGCGCGGGGCCTCCGACGACGCGCTCTGGGCCTTGCCCCCCGCACTCGCGCTACAGGCTGCCAGCGTCGCCGCTGCGGCCGTGCCGATAATGATCCGGATCAACGCGAAAATCTCCCTGCCCGATGATGATGCACGGTCGTCCGCCGCGCCATGCCCGCGACGTTAGGGATGAAAATCGTTGCGCGCAATTTGCCGATTTGCTCCAAGGGTATGAACAGCTTCCGGGGGATTCACGGCAATGACGGCACAGGGCGCAAGCGCCACCGCGCGCGATGGCGCGGTCGCCGGCAATGCCCCGCAGCCGTTCGGCGATCCCGCCACAGCGGATGCCGCGCACAAGTCGTTGAAGGCCGACCCGACCATCCAGTTCGATTTCCCCTGGTTCGTCCCCGAGCAGCGCGAGATGCCGCAATGGCTCAGGGATCTGTTCGGTGCGCTCGGCAATTTCATCGAATGGGTCGGCGGCGGGTGGACGGTGCTGATGTGGATCGCGATCGCACTGGTCGTGATCGCGCTCGCCTTCGCGATCTTCCCGCCGCTGCGCGGCTGGCTATTCGACCGGTTCGGGTCGCGCGGCGGGGTCGAGGCGGCACCGGGCTGGATTCCCGAAGCATCGGTCGCGCGTGCGCTGCTGGTAGAGGCCGACCAGCTTGCCGCCGCAGGGCGCTACGACGAAGCCGTCCGCCTGCTGCTCCATCGCAGCGTCGAGGATATCGAACGGTGGCGTGGCGACCGGCTGCGTCCGTCCTGGACCAGCCGTGACATCGCCCGGATCGACGCGCTGCCCGAAACGGCACGCGCGCTGTTCGGACGCATCGTCGCCGATGTCGAACGCAGCCTGTTCGCCGGCCAGCCGCTGGGCGAGGCCGACTGGACCCGCGCGCGCGCCGACTATTCCGGATTCGCGCTCGGCCGATGACCCCGAGCAGCGCCAACCCATTCCGCACCCGCACGGTACTCTTGCTCATTGGGGCGGGGTTCATCCTCGCGCTCGGCTTCCTGCTGGTCAGCGCCTATGGCGACCGCTTCGACCGCCAGCGCGGCAATGTCCCAAGCCCGGCCTCGCGTTTCGCCACCGGCTTCCACGGCCTCGCCCGGCTGGTCGAGCTTGCCGGCGGCACGGTCACGCTCAACGGTTCGCCAGACGAGCGACCGGGCGATGGACTGCTGATCCTGACCCCCAATATCGGTACCAAGTCCGATGAGATTCAGCGCGCGATAGGGGCGCATGATGGCCCGATTCTGGTGATCCTCCCCAAATGGGTGGCCGCCCCGATCAAGGACCGTCGCAACCGCGAGCAGCGGGTCACGACCGTCATGCCGCAACCCCTGATTTCGATGCTCGAGCAGACCGTCGATATTGCGCCGCATTCGGAAAAGGGCGGAACCCTGCTGCGCTATGCCTCCGGGCTGGAGCTACCGCCGTTTCGCCTCCAAGGGGAGATTCAGGCGGTAGAAAGCGACAAGCTGGTGCCGCTGATTGTCGCGCCGGACGGCGCGTCGGTTCTTTCGCAGGTCGGGGATACCGGGACCTACATCCTCGCCGATCCCGATCTGCTCAATAATCAGGGTCTGTCGTACCGGGAGAATGCCCGCGCCGCGCTCGCCCTGCTTGCCGCGCTCGATCCCGATACGCCTGGCACGGTCATCTTCGACACGATGCTTCCTTATGGCAGCGGCGGGCGCAATCTGCTTCAGCTCGCTTTCGAACCGCCATTCGCCGGGGTAAGCATCGCGCTGCTGATCGCTGCCCTGCTCGCCGGGATCGCCACCCTCGCGCGGTTCGGCCCGGTCCGCCGCGAACAGCTCGCGGTCCCGTTCGGCAAAGCGGCGCTGATCGACAATATCGTCAGCCTCGCCCGCCGCGCCCGCCGCACGCGCGAGGGCGGCAGCGCCTATGCCGACGCGATCCGCGACTGGGCCGCGCGCCGCCTCGCCCTGCCCCGCACGCTACAGGGCGATGCGCTCGACGCACAACTCGACGCAATCCCGACCACGACCTCCTATACCGCGACGGCCCAACGGGTCCGCGACGCAAAGACCGAAACCGAACTGCTCCACGCCGCACAGGCGCTCGATGATTGGCGAAAGGAAGTGAAGGCATGACACTCGACGACGTCCGCAACCTCGGTGCGGCGATCGACGGCCAGGTGGCCAAGGCGGTGGTGGGACAGGGTCGCGCGACGCGGCTGCTGACCATCGCCCTGCTCTCGGGCGGCCATGTCCTGCTCGAAGGCGCACCGGGCACTGCCAAAACGCTGTTGGCGCAAAGCTTCGCGCGCACGCTCGGCCTCGATTTCGGCCGCATCCAGTTCACCCCCGACCTGATGCCTGGCGATATCGTCGGGGCTAGCCTGTTCAACTTCCAGAGCTCGTCCTTCGAGCTGCGGCGCGGTCCGGTGTTCACCGAATTGCTGCTCGCCGACGAAATCAACCGCACCCCGCCCAAGACCCAGGCCGCCTTGCTCGAAGCGATGCAGGAACGCGCAGTGACGATCGACGGCACGACCGAACAGCTGTCGGACCGCTTCACCGTGGTCGCGACCCAGAACCCGATCGAACAACAGGGCGTCTATCCGCTGCCCGAGGCTCAGCTCGACCGCTTCCTGTTCAAGCTCGCGATCGACTATCCCGATGCAGAGGCCGAGCGCGCGATCGTCGCGCAGTACGGCACCCGCACCGGATCGCAGCGCCCGGAGGATAGCGGCGTCGAACAGGTCGCCACTCCTGACGCGCTCAAGGCCGCGAGCGACACGGTGCTGACCGTGCGGCTGGCGGATGAGATCATCGCCTATGTCGTAGACCTGATCCGCGCGACCCGCGACCATGCCGACCTGTCGCATGGCGCATCGCCCCGCGCCGCCTCCGCGCTCGCCGCCGCGTCGCGCGCTGCTGCTGCGCTGGACGGGCGCGATTATGTCATCCCCGACGATGTGAAGCTGCTCGCCCAGCCTTTGCTGCGCCACCGCGTGGTCCTGTCGCCCGCCGCCGAGATCGACGGCCGCAGCGCCGACGACATCGTCGCCCAGCTGATCGACCGGGTCGAGGCACCGCGTTGATCGTTCCCAGCCAGCGTGCGGTCGCGCTCGCGCTGGTGGCCGCGCCAATGGCGCTGCTGCTCGGCGTGTGGCGTCCGGATGGCTGGCTGCTCGGCGTCGCCTGGGCGCTGGGCATCGCGCTGCTGGTACTGCTCGACGGCCTGCTCGCGCCGCGCATCCGCAAGGACGATCTGCGACTGGAGGGGCCGGGTTCGACCGAGGTCGGTGCGACGGTCGCGCTCGCGGGGAGCAACCCAGCGTTGCGCTACGCCGCCGACTTCAGCGCCCCGCTCGATCCTGCTCCGGCGCCACTCGCCTACACCGCCGCCCGGCGCGGCACCGCGCGCCTCTCCCGCATCTGGGCGCGCGCATCCGGGCCGCTCGGACTCGCCTATCGCCAGCGCAGCAAGGCAACTGAAGATAGCATGCGCGTCCTCCCCGACCTGCGCCCGGTCCGCGAACAGGGGATGCGGCAATTCCTGCGCAGCCGCCAGTTCGGCACGCGCATCCGCCCCGAAAGCGGCGACGGCACCGAATTTCAGGCGCTGACCGATTTCCAGCCCGGCATGGAACGCCGCGCGATCGACTGGAAGGCGACCGCGCGTCATTTGTCGCTGCTCGCCCGCGAATATCGCACCGAACGCGACAACAGCGTCGTCTTCGCGGTCGATTGCGGGCGGACGATGAGCGAGCCGGTCGCCGGGGTGCCGCGCATCGATCGCGCCGTTTCCGCTGCGTTGCTCGCCGCCTTCGTCGCGCTCAAATCGGGCGATACCGTGCGCCTGTTCGGATCGCCGGGCGTCCCACGGCGGATTCGGGCAGCATGACCGGTGCGCGCAGCTTCGCGTCGCTACACCGCACCGCCGCCGAGCTGGACTATGCCGCGCAGGAGAGCAATTTCACATTGTCGCTCGTCACGCTCGACCAAAGGCTCCAGCGCCGCAGCCTGATCATCCTGTTCAGCGAGTTCACCGATCCGACCAGCGCCGAACTGATGCTCAGCGCCGCCGCGCGGATGCTCAAACGCCACCGCGTGCTGTTCGTTCTGTTCCGCGACGTCGAGCTTGAGGCGTTTCTGGAGGCGCGCCCCGAAAGCGCCGACGACGTCATCCGCGCCAATGTCGCCCATGCACTGCTGCGCGAACGGCGGATCGTCATCGAACGGTTGAAGCGGCTGGGCATCGAAGTGCTCGAAGCCGGCCCCGACGACCTCGCCCTTGCGCTCGCCGAGCGCTATGTCCGGGACCGCGAACGCCCATGACCAGCACCGTATTCGGCGTCAGCCAGTTCCGCGCCGAGCGCGAGGCCGATTGGAAGCGGCTCGAAGCCCTGCTGGACCTCGTCGAGAAAAAGTCTCCGCGACGGCTGACCAGCGACGATCTGTTCGAGCTGCCCCGCCTCTACCGCTCGACGCTGTCGGCGTTGTCGATCGCGCGCGAAACCTCGCTCGACGGGTCGATGATCGCCTATCTGGAGAGCCTGTCCAACCGCGCCTATTTTATTCTCTACGGCTGTCGCGACTCGCTGTGGCGACAGCTGGGTGGCTATTTCACCCATGGCTGGCCCGCTGCGGTACGGGGGCTTGTCCCCGAAATCCTGATCATCGCCGCGTTGTTCATGGGCAGCGGGCTGGCAGGATATTTCCTGGTGATGGCGGACCCCGCATGGTTCGGCGCGATCGTGCCCAGCGAGTTCGCCGCCGGTCGCAACATGCAGGCGAGCGTCGAAACCCTGCGCGAGTCGATCTACGGTGTCCCCAAAGCAGGGGGGCTGGAGGTCTTCGCTACCGAGCTGTTCACGCACAACAGTCGAGTCTCGATCATGGCCTTCGCGCTCGGCTTCGCCTTCGGCATCCCCACCCTGCTGCTGATCGCGAGCAACGGCGTGCTGCTCGGGGCCTTTTACGCCGTGTTTGTCTCCAAGGGTCTGGGGGTCGGGTTTACCGGATGGCTGATGATCCACGGGTCCACCGAGCTGAGCGCGATCATCCTTGCCGGCGCTGCCGGATTGCATATCGGGCGCGCGGTCGCATTTCCCGGGGTGCGCAGCCGCCTCGCGGCCGCTGGCGAAGCTGGACGGCGCGGCGCGCTGGTGATGATCGGCGTGGTCATCATGCTGCTCGCCGCAGGGTTGCTGGAGGGATTTGCGCGCCAGTTGATCACCGTCGATGCCGCGCGTTTCGCGATCGCGGCGGGGATGTTCGCGCTGTGGGTCGTCTATTTCGCGCTCGGCGGACGCCGCCGCCATGGCTGATCGCAAGGATCGGCTGGTACGCGAACTGGTGACGCCGGAGGGGCCGTGCTGCACCTCCGTCTGGCCAGCGCGGGTGCGCGCGCCGGTGCATTCACCATCGACGCGGGGATCATGCTGGGCACGCTGATCGCGCTGACAATCGCGGCGGTGGGACTGCTCAGCGAACGCGGATCGGGCAATGTGGCGGCGATCCTGTGGCTGCTCGGCTTCTTCCTGCTGCGCAATTTCTATTTCACCTTGTTCGAAAGCGGCGCGCGCGCGGCGACAATTGGCAAGCGTGCGCTCAATATCCGGGTGGTGGCGCGCGACGGGGGTCGGCTGACCGGCGGCGCGATTCTCGCGCGCAACCTGACGCGCGAGATTGAGGTGTTCATGCCGTTGCTGTTCCTGCTTACGGCGCAGGCGGAGGGGTTCAGCAGTCGCTGGATGACGCTCTTTGGCCTTGGCTGGACCGCGATCTTCATGCTCTTCCCGCTGTTCAACCGCGACCGGCTGCGCGCGGGCGACCTGATCGCGGGAACCTGGGTGGTCGAGAATGAGCGCCCGAAAATCGCCCCCGATCTCCTCGCGGAGACGCAAACCGAGCATGTCGAGCGCTATGCCTTCACCCCCGAAGAGCTCGAAACCTATGGCCAGATGGAGGTCCAGCGACTCGCCGAGGTCCTCCATCGCGACGATGCCGACACGATCGTCACCGTCGCCGGCGTGATCCGGCGCAAGATCGGCCGTCCCGATCATGGCAGCCATGTCGGCGAGGACCGCGCCTTTCTCGACGCCTATTACGCCGCCGCGCGCCGCCATCTCGAACGCCGCCTGTTGTTCGGCAAGCGAAAGCGCGACAAGTTCGATCTGAAGGTTAGGAACGGCCCATGACCGACACCAAGTCCGACATTCCCGGCGTGATCGCGCCGCCGCCGCTGATCTTTCTCGGCTATCTGATCGCGGGAATCGCGCTCGAGTATCTGGTAGTGAGGACGCAGGGGCTCGATATGCCCGATTCACTTCGCTGGACCGTCGTCGCGCTGTTTCTCCTGTCCGGTCTCGGACTGATCGCCGCCGCGCTCGTGCGGTTCAAGGCGGCGGGCACCCCCGCCCCGCCCTGGCAGCCGACCACCGCCTTTGTCGTGCAGGGCGTCTATCGCTGGACGCGCAACCCGATGTATCTCGGCATGACACTGATCTATCTCGGTCTTGCTGTCGCCGCCAACGCACCTGTCGTGCTGTGGCTGTTCATCCCGCTGATCCTCACGATCCACTACGGCGTGATCGCCCGCGAGGAACGCTACATGGCGGACAAGTTCGGCGTATCCTATATCAACTACGCGCACCGCGTTCCGCGCTGGCTCTAACCCTCGCGCTTGCCGAAGAAATGCTCGACGATATGCTCCGCGATCCGCGCCGGGCGCAGCGTCGTCGCGTCGACACAGCACCAGCGTGACTTGACCTCGGCCAGCACATCGTCGCCGCGGCGGATGATCGTCTCGTAAAAGCGCTGACGCCCTGCACCTTTTCAAGCAGAACCGTCGCGACAACTTCATCGTTGAGGAAAGCGGGCTTGCGATAGGTGATCTCGTGCTTGAGCGCGACCCACAGATGCTTCGCGACCTCTTCGGCGGGGGCCAGCTTCTGCCAGTGCGTCAACACCGCTTCCTGCACCCATTTGAGGTAGCTGGCGTTGTTGACATGCCCCATGAAATCGATGTCGGCGGGATCGACCGGGATCGGGACTTCGAACGGAATGGCTGCGCGCGTCATAGCTTCACCTTAACGTAAACTGGAACGGGATGCGAGGGGCAATGCCCCTGCCGCGCAAATCCACGCCACCCCATTGATCCCTGTTTCGAATTCACGGTATGCCGCATGCAACGACATAAGGAGGATGCCATGACCCACCCGATCCCCGCACAGGCGAAGCAGTTGTTTTCGACCGTCACCGACGATGGTGGCCTCGAACTCGCGCTCCGCGACATGCCGGTCCCGCAGCCGAGTGGCGACGAAGTGCTGATCCGGGTCGAGGCAACGCCGATCAACCCCTCGGACCTCGCGGTCATGCTCAGCGTCGCCGACTCCAATGCCTTCGCCCCGCTGGGCTATGGCGCGCGCGCGGAAATCCCCGAAGCGCTGCGCCGCCATGTCGCGCCGCGCCTCGGAAAGCCGCTGCCGATCGGGAATGAGGGCGCGGGCACAGTCGTCGCGGCGGGCGATGACCCCGCGGCCCAGGCGCTGGTCGGCAAGACCGTCGCGGCGGCGGGCGGCGGCTTCTACACCCAATATCGCCTGCTGCGCGCCCGCGACTGCCTGGTGCTCCCCGATGGCGTGACCGCGGAGGAAGCCGCCTCGTCCTTCGTCAATCCGATGACCGCGCTGGGCATGGTCGGCACGATGCGGCGCGAGGGCTATACCGGCCTCGTCCACACCGCCGCCGCCTCGAATCTTGGGCAGATGCTGGTCAAGCTGACCCTGTCCGAAGGCGTGCCGCTGGTGAACATCGTGCGCAGCCAGACCCAGGCGCTGCTGCTCCGCGATCTCGGCGCGACGCATGTGATCGACAGCAGCGCGCCCGACTTCATGGCCCAGCTCACCGACGCCATCGCCGAAACCCAGGCGTTCCTCGCCTTTGACGCCATCGGCGGCGGCAAACTCGCCGGCCAGATCCTCACGGCGATGGAGGCTGCAGCAGTCCGCACCAACCCGGCGAATGGCCCCTATGGCTCGTCGACGATGAAGCAGGTCTATATCTATGGCGGGCTCAGCATGGCCCCGACCGAGATCACCCGCGGCTTTGGCATGAAATGGGGCATCGGCGGCTGGCTGCTCACCCCGTACCTGATGGAAGCCGGCATGGAGGAAGTGATGCGGATGCGCGCCAAGGTCGCCGCCGAAATCCGCACCACCTTCGCCAGCAGCTACAGCAACCGGATCAGTCTTGAGGACGCGGTCCAGCCCGCGACCATCGCCGCCTATAATCGCCGCGCCACGGGGGAGAAATATCTGATCCTCCCGCAGCTTTGATCGCAGTTCGGGAAACCTTGCGTTCGCACATCGCCATTTGAACATCTTGAGGGCGTCGCGCATTGTCGCGACGCCTTCCCGCTATCCGGAGACCGACCCATGCGCCTCGTGATCGCCAGCCTGATCGCCGCCACCGCCATCGCCACCCCGATCGTCGCGCAGCAAATGCCCGGATCGAAGGACAAGGCCGCAATCACCGGCGGCAGCTACACCGTCGATGCCAGCCACACGCTGGTGAAGTGGGAGGTCAACCATTTCGGCTTCTCGCCCCTCTGGGGCCTGTTCGGTCAGGTGACCGGTACACTGGAGCTCGATCCCAAGAACCCCGGCGCGTCGAAGGTAGACGTGACGATCCCGGTGTCGAAGATGGTCACCGGCGTCCCCGGCTTCACCGCGCATCTGCTGCGTGACGGCAAGGACGGCGGCAAGCCCGATTTCTTCGGCTCCGCCCCCGCTGACGCCAAGTTCGTCTCGCACCATGTCGTCGTCGATCCCGACGGCGACGAGGCGAAGGTGCACGGCAATCTGACCCTCAACGGCATCACCAAGCCGGTGACGCTCGACGTCGACTTCTACGGCGCGGGCAAGGCGCCCGAGCGGATGGGCGGCAAGGAGAATGTCGGGTTCGAGGCCGAGGCGACGATCAAGCGCAGCGACTTTGGCCTGGGCTATGCCGTCCCGCTGGTCAGCGACGAGGTCAAGCTGGAAATCGCCGCCGCCTTCCAGAAGTAGGCGTCACGCCGCGCGCCGGATCTTCGCAAAGCCCTCAAACGTGGCGCGGACATTCGGCGAAGCGGTGCTCAGCCGGTCGGCAATCTGCGCCATCAGCGCATCGCTTTCCGCTCCGGGGACGCGATGCGCCATGGCCCAGTCGCCAAATTCGCGCATCTCGATCGCCCGGCGTGACAGGATGACGATCGCACAATGGCGCGGATCCGCCGCGATCCGGGCAAAGGTCTGCTCGACCGCGTCCTGTGGCCCCTCCAGCACCTGCAGAAACCGGCGCCCGTCGGCGTAGAGAAAGCCGGTAATCCCGTGGCGATCGTTGTTGCGGCGCGAGGCGAGCAGGATCGGCGCCACCTCGACCTGGGTGCCGGCACGGACGCTGCTGATATACATAAGCTGATACATGATTGTCCCTTCGCCCCCGCCCGGGACTATCGTTACACCTCAAAGGTTTAGAGAATGATAGCGCGCACCTCCGGTCGCACCATTACGCCCTAGCGTCGCAGGCTCAGCGCCAGCGCGATCCATGCAATGACCAGCTCGATCATCAGCTTGCTGCTTTGCGTGACGAGCAGGTTGAGCGAGAAATCGGTCGCCTCATCCGGGCGCAACATCCGCCCGGCACTGCCGAGCCCGCACACCTCCCACGTCGCCAAAGCGAAGAACGACATCGCGAACAGGAAGGCGAGCCGCCCCCGATCCGCGCGCTCGGGTGCACGCCCCTGCGCGAGCGTCCAGCCAATCGCGACGAGGAGCACCGCGCCGAACCCGGCATAGAACCAGCCGCCCGGCGCAGGCAGGCTGGGGATCGACCACAGGCCGATCCAAACGACCATCGCACCCGCAAACCACCCGGCCCGCAACCCCGCGCGCAAGGCATGCGCGGTACCGAGACACAGAACCGCCAGCTGGACCGACAGCATCCAGCTGATTGTCTTCACCGCACCGATCACGAACGCCGCGGTCGAGGGCGCGTCGCCGCTCCCCTCCCGCGCGAGGAAGCGAAGATAGCCCGGCAAAACCAGATAATTGCCAAGCAGCGCGTAGAGCAGCAGCAGCGCGCCGATGATCGTCAGCACGCGCGCCAAGGTTGGTCGGGTCATGCGCATCCTCTCGCTCCGCCCGTCCGTTGCGGGGTCGGAACGAGCTTACAATCGCCGTTTCTAAGTATCACCACAAGGGGGGACTGGACTTTTGTTGCGCCTTCGGGCTAAGCGGCTCGCATAATGTTGCCGTATCGCAGCCTTCTTCTGCTTCGACTTACCCGCCCTTAGGGCGTGGATTCGCGTGGCCATGCGCCGCGCACACGGCCTAAGGGCAGAGCAATCCCCCTCCCCCGACCGCCCGATACCCGAAGCGAGAAGTCCGATGTTGCGCGACCCCAGCGTCAAATACCGCCCTTTCCCCCAGGTCGATCTGCCCGATCGCCAATGGCCAAGCCGCACGATCACCAAGGCGCCGCGCTGGCTTTCGACCGACCTGCGCGACGGCAATCAGGCGCTGATCGACCCGATGGATGCGGAGAAGAAGACGCGCTTCTTCGACCTGATCTGTCGCGTCGGGATCAAGGAGGTCGAGGTCGGCTTCCCCAGCGCCGGCGCGACCGAGTTCGACTTCATCTCCGGCCTTGTCCGCGACGGACGCATTCCCGAAGACATCACCATTCAGGTGCTCACCCAGGCGCGCCGCGACCTGATCGAAACCAGTTTCGAGAGCCTGCGCGGCGCGAAACAGGCGATCGTCCATGTCTACAACGCGGTCAGCCCGGCCTGGCGGCGCATCGTGTTCGGCATGGAGCGCCACGAGGTCAAGACGATCGCCACCGACGCCGCACGCATGTTGCGCGACGGTGCTGCGGCACAGCCCGACACCGACTGGCAGTTCGAATATTCGCCTGAGACCTTCTCGACCGCCGAACTCGATTTCTCGATCGAGGTCTGCGCCGCGGTGATGGACGTGCTCCAGCCCACGCCCGAGCGTCCGTTGATCCTCAACCTGCCCGCGACGGTCGAGGCGGCGACACCCAACATCTATGCCGACCAGATCGAATATTTCTGCCGCCACATCCCCAATCGCGACAGCGTCGTCATCTCGCTGCACACCCATAATGACCGCGGCACCGGCGTAGCAGCGGCGGAGCTGGGGATGATGGCGGGTGCCGACAGGGTCGAGGGCTGCCTGCTCGGCAATGGCGAGCGCACCGGCAATTGTGACCTCGTGACCGTGGCGATGAACATGTACACGCAGGGCATCGACCCCGGCCTGACCTTCAACGACATCGACGAAGTCGTGAAGACGGTCGAATATTGCACCAACATCCCCGTCCACCCGCGCACGCCCTATGCCGGCGACCTCGTCTTCACCGCCTTTTCGGGCAGCCATCAGGACGCGATCAAGAAGGGCTTCGCCGCGCAGGAAGCGCGCAACGACGATCTGTGGGAGGTGCCCTATCTCCCGATCGATCCCGCCGATCTCGGCCGCAGCTACGAGGCGGTGATCCGCGTCAATTCGCAGTCGGGCAAGGGCGGCGTCGCCTGGGTGCTGGAACAGGACAAGGGGCTGAAGCTGCCGAAGCGCCTCCAGGCCGATTTCAGCCGCCACGTCCAGCGCATGGCCGACGAAACCAGCCGCGAGCTGAATGCGCAGGATATCTGGGCGACCTTCCAGTCCGCCTACCGCCTGATGCAGCCACAGCGCTTCACGCTCGGCGCCTATGACGAGACCCGCGCCACCAATGGCGAACGCATCTTCGCAGGCGCGATCGAGGTCGATGGTGTCGCGCGCTCGGTCAGCGGCCGCGGCAACGGCCTGATCTCCAGCGTCGTCGCGGCGATCCGCGAAGGCTTCGGCGTCGATCTCGACATCGCCGACTATGCCGAACACGCGATCGGCCATGGCTCGACCGCGCAGGCCGCCGCCTATGTCGAATGCCGCACTCCCGACGGCCGCACCGTCTGGGGCGTCGGCATCGACGAGGACGTCGCCACCGCCAGCGTCCGCGCGGTGCTGAGCGCGGCGGGGGCGCTGGGGTGATAAATCGATCTCCCCCCGCCAGAGGGAGGTGGCGCCGAAGGCGACGGAGGGGGAGGACGGCTGAGCCTTCCCGGCTCAATCCGATACCCTGCATCCCCCTCTGTCAGCTGCGCTTACACTTCCCTTGCCGGAGGGGATTAGGAAGCTACTCCATCGCCGCGCCGCGCAGCTTGCGGCAATTGCTGCCCGCACACCCCGGCACGCTCTTGTAATCGTTCATGTCGAACCACAGCACCATCGGCTTGCCCTGCTGCTTGGCGGCGATGGCAAGCGCGATCAGGCTCTGCACCTTGGCCGGCCCTTCGGTCAGGTTGAGCGCGAAATAGTAAATCGCGTGGGTATGACCGATGCCGGGGATGGGCGCACATTTGATGTGCATCCGCGCGTCGATCACCGCGACACTGTCCACCGCGCAATTGCGCTGTGTATTCGCTTGTACCTCAGGCACCGCGACGAACGCCGCGCCCGCGACCACCAGTCCGCCGATCCAGTTCAACTTGCTCATGTCCCGTCTCCCAATCGCTCCCTGTCGAGGGCCAGCGAAGCGCTTCGTTTCGCCTACGTCAAGAAGAAATGGATTATTGCTCTAGATCAATGCTCTACAAATCGGATCAGGGTGTGCAGGCAATGCGAATCGCTTTGATCCGCGCCGCGGGG
The DNA here is from genome assembly GCF_024700005.1 of Sphingomonas sp. J344. NCBI lineage: Bacteria > Pseudomonadati > Pseudomonadota > Alphaproteobacteria > Sphingomonadales > Sphingomonadaceae > Sphingomonas > Sphingomonas sp. J344. The sequence continues at coordinate 359,062 of NZ_JAJONB010000002.1, forward strand.
GAAGCTAGGTCGCCTCCATGACCCGCTCCCCCTCGCCCCCGCCGCCTTCCCCGCCCTGCCCGCCATCCCGGGAGTCACGCTCCGCGTCGCCCGCGCGCGCTACAAGCAATGGGACCGCTGCGACCTGACCTTCGTCACGCTGGACGAGGGTACGGCGGTCGCGGGCGTCACGACGACCAGCAAATGCCCGTCGCCCGAAGTCGAATGGTGCCGCGAAGCGCTCCCGCTGGGCAAGGCCCGCGCGCTGGTGGTCAATGCCGGCAACAGCAACGCCTTCACCGGCAATCGCGGTCGCGCCGCCGTGGAAGCCATCGCCGCGCGCGTGGCCGGGCACCTGAACTGCCAGCCGTCGGACGTATTCGTCTCCTCGACCGGCGTGATCGGCGTCCCGCTCCCGATCGACAAGGCCGAAGCCGGGCTCGAAGCAGCCTTCGCCGCAGAACCCTGCACCTGGGAGGATGCCGCAATCACTATCGGCACCACCGACACCTTTGCCAAGGGCGCGATGACCTCAGCCGTCGTGGACGGCAAGACGGTCAACCTCGTCGGCATCATCAAGGGCAGCGGAATGATCGCGCCCGACATGGCGACGATGCTCGGCTATGTCTTCACCGACGCCGCCGTCGATCCCGCCTTCCTCCAGCACGCCCTGTCCGACGCCAACCGCACCAGCTTCTCGTGCATTACCGTGGACAGCGACACATCGACCAGCGACACCGTCCTCGCCTTCGCCACCGGCGCGGCGGGCAATGCGCCGCTGACCAACGACGACAGCGACGGCGCCGACGCCTTCCGCGCCGCGCTCGCCGATCTCTGCCTCCAGCTCGCCCACCTCGTCGTCCGCGACGGCGAGGGCGCGTCGAAATTCATCCGCATCGATGTCGAGGGCGCGGAAAGCGACGCCAGCGCGCACCGCATCGCGCTCAGCATCGCCAACTCGCCGCTGGTGAAGACGGCCATCGCGGGCGAGGATGCCAATTGGGGCCGCATCGTGATGGCGGTGGGCAAGGCCGGCGAACCCGCCGACCGCGACAAGCTCGCGATCACCTTCGGCGGGGTCCAGGTCGCGTCAGGCGGTCTCGCGGTCGAAGGCTATGACGAAACCCCCGTCGCCGCGCATCTGAAGGGCCAGGACATCGAAATCGGCGTCGACCTCGGCCTCGGCGAAGGCCGCGCCACGGTGTGGACCTGCGACCTGACGCACGGCTACATCTCGATCAACGCGGACTATCGCAGCTGAGGTCAGCCTGCTATCGGCCCTCCCGCGCGGCTCATCGCGCGTCAGCGACAGGAGGCCATTATGGCACGCATCGACACCTTCGCCGACCTCCCCTGCTTTCGAGCGTAGCTCAAAGCGGCGGCGGGGTTATCCCTCCGAAACGCATGTGAAGCGCGGCCTGCGCTTCGTCCATGGCGACGTCGAGCTGATCGAAAAACTCGGTCGAAACGACCCTTGCCCGTGCGGTTCGGGGAAGAGATTTCAAGCGCTGCTGCATGCATTCGGGCCGGTTTCGACGGCGCGGAACGGCATGATTATTGGCGCGAATAGTTAGGAAGCGGGGGCCGAATCCCGGCCCCCGCGATCTTGTCAGACGACGCTCTCGATCCACGCCTTCAGCTTGGACTTGGTGTTGATCTCGGCAATCCCCACCTGCTGCGCGACCTTCTGCCCGTCCTTGTAGACGAACAGGGTCGGGATGCCGCGAATGCCGAGCTGGCCCGGCGTGTCCGGATTTTCCTCGATGTTGAGCTTGGTGATCGTCACCTTGTCGGCCAGCTCCTCGGCCAGCTCTTCCAGGCTCGGGCCGATGATCTTGCACGGGCCGCACCATTCCGCCCAGAAGTCCACGATCACGGGCTTGTCGGACTGCAGCACGTCGGTTGCAAAGCTCTCGTCGGTAACGGCCTTCGCCATGTCTCAAATCTCCTGTCTGTTGCTGCTTAACTAGGGTCGGCAGCCGCGCGTCTCAAGCATCGAGTGCCAAGCTTTGCTCCCCGGTCGCGAAGCCCGGCTTGTGCGCAGCGACCACATCGCCCGGCAGTTCGAACAGCACCGGCCCCGCGGTGTAGAGCAGCCCCGAAACCACCTCCCGCGCCGGAAAGATCACCTCCAGCGCCGCGACATAGGCCGCCATCTGCTTGACGTGATAGGGCGGCACATCGCCGAGCGAACCCGGCGCGCGCCGCCCGGTCTTGAAATCCACCACCAGCACGCGGCTGTCGGTCACCAGCAGCCGGTCGGCAGTGCCCGACACGACATGCCCGCCCCCGACCACTGCTGCGACCGGAGCCTCGGCCAGCGCCTCCGACCCGAACAAATCGGCAAAGCGCGGCTCGGCCAGCACCCCCAGCGCCGCGCGCGCCAGCTCCGCACGTTCGCCCGCATCATCAACGCCGCCCGCACCCGCCAGCCAGCGCTCCGCCACCTCTTCACGCCGCTCAGCAGCAACGACCGGCAGCCGCTCCAGCAACGCATGGATCAACCGCCCCCGCTCCGCCGCCGCCCGCAGCGCCGCAGCGGGAGGCGGATCGGCCACCAGATCCTCACCCAGCGAAGACGGTGCCAGCGGTCGCGGCGGCCGCGCCTCAACCGGCGCCGCACGCCGCGCCCAATCCGGCACTGCGCCCGCCGCCTCACCTGCATCGGCAACAACCGCCTTGCGCGGCACCGCTCGCGTGGGTGCCAGCCCGGTAAAGCTCCGCTCGCCTTCACTCTCCGGCACGCCCAGCGCATCCAGCCCGGCAGCAGCCGCCGTGTACCAGCTCAACTCCGGCGGCTCACCCTTCGCCTTCGGCCCCAGCGCTCCAGCAATCACTAACCGCTCCTCCGCACGTGTCGCCGCGACATAAAACAGCCGCCAATGCTCCTCCAGCTCGCGCGCCTCCGCCGCACTCACCGCCGCATCGACCGGCCCGCCCCGCTCGGTCTTGCCGGGGCGGAAAACCGGAAGCTTGAATGCCTCACCGTCCGGCTGCCACTCGACAAAATCGCCGCGATTGCCCGCCACCGGATCGGCGGTCGCATCGGCCAGGATCACCAGCGGCGCCTGCAGCCCCTTCGCTCCATGCGCCGTCATCACCCGCACCGCCGCCTGCGGTTGCGCCGCGTCGCGCACGATCTCGACATCGCCGCGATCGAACCAGTCGAGGAAGCGTTGCAGCGTCGGCGTCGCCACCCCCTCGAACCCCAAGGCCGCCGTCAGCAACTCCTCGATCGGGTCGAGCGCCTCCGCCCCCAGCCGGTGCAGCAGCTTGCGCCGCCCGTCCATCGGCCCGGTCAGGATCGCCTCCAGAAACCGGTGCGGCGTCATGACATCCGCCCGCGCCAACAGCCCGAACAGCGGCTCCAGCCGCTCCGGCGTCTGCGTCGCGCGCAGATGCCGCCACAGGCTCCCGCGCTCGCGCATCGCCGCGACCATCAGCTCGTCCTGCGTCCACCCGATCAGCGGCGACACGAGCAGCGCCGCGAGCGACAGATCATCGTCCGGCTGCAACGCAAACCGCACCGCCGCGAGCAAATCCTGCACCGCCAGCGGCGCATTCAGCCGCAGCCGGTCGACCCCCGCGACCGGCACCTCCTCGGCATACAGCCGCGCGACGATCAGCCCCGCCAGCTCGCCGCGCCGCCGCACCAGGATCATCACATCCTCGGGCCGCAGCGTCCGCCCCTTGCTCTCCAGCTCCAGCGTACCGATCCACTCCCGGATCTGCCGCGCAATCCGGTTGGCCAGTTCGCGGGTCGCATCGTCGATCCAGCCTTCCTCATCCTCCGGGTCGCCGCCCGTCACCACCGGCGGCCACAAGGTCACCGTGCCCGGCCCCTCGACCCGGCTGGCATGCGGCTCAGGCTCGGCAAATTCGCCCATCCCCGGCGGCGGCAGCGCGCCGATCGCCGCATCGACAAATTCCAGCACCGGCGCGGTCGAGCGGAAGCTGTGCACCAGCGACAGCGTATCCAGCGCCCCCGCCGCACGCGTGTCGAAATGCTGCTGCGCCGCGCGGAAATTGACCGGGTCGGTGCCCTGAAAGCCAAAGATCGCCTGCTTGTAATCCCCGACCGCAAAGATCGTGCGCACCTCCTCGCCATGCGCGCCCTCGCCGGCAAAGAACTCGTCGGCCAACGCGCGGACGATCCGCCATTGCGCGACATTGGTGTCCTGCGCCTCGTCGATCAGCACATGGCTGGTCGCCTGATCCAGCTTGTAGCGGATCCAGTCGCCCATCCCCGGCTGTTCGAGCAGCGCAACCGCCTTGCCAATCAGATCGTCGAAATCGACCGCCCCCGCGCGCCGCTTCGCCGCCGCATAGGTCGCTGCATATTCGCGCCCTGCCGCCAGCCCTTGCGCCAGGCAATCGACATAGCCCGCCCGCGCGACCATCCCCTGCACCGCAACGCACGCCTCACCCAGCGCGACCGCCAGTTCTGCGTAATCCGGTTCGAGTGTGAGCAGTTTGCCCTTGAATACCCGGAAATCGCCGTCCTTCTTCAGGGCGATAAGGCTGAGGTCACGCAGCTGCTCAAATCGCCCGGCGGGATCAGCCGCGAGCCAGCGCTCGGCTATCGCAGCATCCTTGTCTCCGGTCGCCGTTTTCCAAGCGTGGTTGGCATCCGCGAGACGGCGCACCGCGTCTGTGTCGAAATGTTCGTCATCGCACCAGCGCTGTGCTTCGGCCGCGACATCCCCCGAAGGCAGCCCAAACGCCCGCCGCAACCATGGCTGGATCCCGCTCGGCAGCGCCGCCATCGCCTCGGGCGCGCGCGCACAGGCACTCAGAAACGCCTCCGCCTTGCCCTCGCCCAGCCGCAGGCTCAGCGCCCCGACCGCGTCGATCACCCAGCCGCGCCCCTCGCGCTCGGCCGTCACCAGCATTTCCGCCAGCGCCTCGCGCGCCAGCGCCGCTTCCTCGCGCGCCTCCAGCGGCCGGAACCCCGGCGTCAGCCCCGCCTCGACCGGAAATGCCGACAGCAATGTCTGGCAGAAACTATGGATCGTCTGGATGCGAAGGCCGCCTCCCGGCGCATCCAGCACCTTGGCGAACAATGTCCGCGCCAGCGCAATCTGCGCATCATCGGCGGGTTCGCCGAGCGCCTCCAGATCAGCGAACAGCTCGGTCCGCTTCGCCCGCACCCAATAGGCCAGCCGCCCGCTGACCCGCGCCGCCATCTCCGCCGCGCCCGCCTTGGTGAAGGTCAGGCACAGGATCGCCCCCGGATCGACCCCGCGCAGCAACAGGCGAAACACCCGCGCCGCCAGCACCTGCGTCTTCCCCGTCCCCGCGCTGGCCGACAGCCACACGCTCGCCTCGGGCTGCGACGCCGCGCCCTGGCTCCCGGCGAGCGGGGGAGAGCGGAGATATTAACGCCGCTCACGGTCGTCACTCAAGCTGGTCACCCTCACCCTCCCCACCGCCTGCGGCGGCGGGCCCCCTTCCCTCTCCCATTGGGAGAGGGAGGGAGGCGCGAAGCGCCGGAAGGGTGAGGGTGATAGCGGACAGGCTCACGACCGCCGCTCCCGCCCATACCATTCGTCCCGGCGCATCAACTGATCATAATCCGAATAGGGCGCATATTCGGGGTGCAGCTTCGCGGTAAACGCCTCGCCCCCGGTCAGATAGCGCCCCGCCGTATCGGCAAAATTCTCCGCGGCGGTCGGCACGAATTCCTCGGGCTTCATCCGCCCATATTTCTCCGCCGGATCGACCGGCGTCGCAACATAGCCGAACTCGCCATTCTTCCGCGCCAGCGACCAATATTCGAAACAGCTCGCGCGCCCGGAAATCCCCGCAAACCCGCCCCGCTCGGCGATCAGGCCCAACAGCCCCAGCTGCAAGCTATAGCCCGCCCGCACCGCTCGCGTGCTCGGCGGCTGGCCAGTCTTGTAATCGACAATCCCGATCGTCCCGTCACCCATCGCGTCGATCCGGTCGAACTTGCCGGTCAGCCGCACGCCGGCAATGTCGATTCCGCCCTCCTGCTCCACTGCCAGGATGCGCCGCGCCGGATGCGCCGCCGTCTCGCGCACGATCCAGCGCACCGCCTCGATCAACCTCGGCTGCCACAGCGCGCGCATCATCGGGTGCGCCGCGCGCAGCATCTCCAGCACGCGCGGCTCCAGCGCGTCGGGGTCACAGCCATCATGCCGCGCCCATTGCTCCAGCGCGTCATGCACCGCCGTCCCGCGCCACGCCGCGCTCGGATCGGCATCGACCGGATCGAGCGGACGCAGCCGCAGCATCCGCTTGGCGTAGAAGGCATAGGGGTCGGCCTTCAGGCGATCGACATCGGTCACCGGAATCGATCGCGGCCGGATCGCCACCGGCGGGCATGGCTCGGGCCGCGTGACCGGCTTGTGCTCACGGGGCACATCGATCGCACGCGCCCAGGCTTCCAGCTCGGTCGCCCGCTCCAACCCGCCCGACAGCGCCTCCAGCCGCAGCCAGAAGCGCGACGCAATCGTCGGCGCCCCCGCATCGCGCTTCGCCCGCGTCAGCAGCACCTCGCGCGCACCCAGCCCCTGCGCCAGGTCATGCGCCGCCAACCCGATCCGCCGCTCCAGCCCGGGCAACCCCAGCTCGCTGCGGATACGCGGTGCCAGCCACGGGTCGGGCGCGGGCAGCCCCGGCCACACCCCTTCATTGAGCCCGCCCAGCACCAGCAGGTCGGCGGCATGCAGCCGCGCCTCGATCACGCCAAGAATGGCCAGACGCGGATGCCCGCCCTGCGGCGGCCGCACCGCCACCTCGTCCATCAATGTCCGCAGCAATGAGGGCAGGCTCGCCGGGGCGATCAGCGCGGGGCCATGTACCGCCTCACGCTCCAGATCGTCGAGCAACGCCGCCGCCGCGCGACCATCGACGCCCGCCCACAGCCGCTCGCCGCACAACCGCTCCGCTCCTTCACGCAACTGCGCCAACAGCATCGCGGGCGGCACCAACTCCGCCGCAAACGCCGCCTCGATCGGCTCCAGCAGCGCCGCGATCTCCGCCCAGGGCTCGATCGCCCGCGCCCGCGTCCGCGCGTCATACCCCTCGGGGTCGGCCAGATGCGCCGTCACTCCGGCCAGCCCGGCAGGCGGTCGCGGCCCGCGCACCGCCAGATCGAGGCTGCGCACCTGTTCCAGCCAGCCGATCCGCGCCTCGCCCGCGCGCACCAGCGGATGTTTGAGCAGCGCCAGCAACGCCATCGGCGCAAAATTCTGCGCCGCCGCCTCGGCCAGCGCCAGCAGCAGCGTCCCCGGCGGAAGGATCGCCAGCGGCGACCCGGCGGAATCGTCGATTGCAATGCCCCAGCGCGCGCAATGCGCCGCCACCCGCTTGGCCAGCGCGCGATCCGGCGTCACCAGCGCCGCCGTCCGCCCCGGCTCCTCCAGCGCCTGCCGCAGTGCCAGCGCAATCCCCTGCGCCTCCTCCGCCGGGGTCGCGACTTCCAGCGCGCGCACCCCCGCCAATCGCCGCTCGCCCGCGGGCAGGTCGCTCCACAACGTCGTGCGCTCGGCCGGCATCATCGCGCTCGCAATCGCCTTGCTGCGCGCGGGCGGCGCATCCAGCTCGGTCGCGACCCGCCAATTCTCGAACTCCCCGCGCTGCACCCCCATCCGGTCGATCAGCAGCTTCAGATGGAATTGCGGATGCGTCTCCAGGCTGCGCCGCCGTCGTCCGCTCGCGGGATCGGCGGGAAACGGCCCCAGCATCGCCCATTCCTCATCCGCCATCGCCAGATCGACGCCCGGCAGCACGACCTGCCCCTGCGGCAGTCCCGCGACGACACGCAGCAGCCGCGCGGATCGCGGGCGCGCTCGTCGTAATCCCCGCGGCGCAGACGAAGCGCCCGGGCGGCTCCGCCCGCCACCGCCCCGCCACCCGGTCGAGCAACCGGTTGCGCCGCTCGGCCAGATCGATCCGGCCCAGCTTCTCAAGCTCTTGCGGCCACTTCTCCAGAACGATTTCGAACAGGTCGAGCGCGCGCTGCCAATGCACGGTCAAATGATCGAGCAGCACCACGTCGCGCAGCGCAATCGGCGCGATTTCCTCGACCAGCATCTGGTCGAGCGTCCGCCCCAGATCGCCCGCCAGCCGCACCGCCTCCGCCGCATCGACGCTGCGGTCATGCGCCTCGATCAACCGCGCCAGGATCATCCGCCGCTGCAACGGATCGACCGCGGGCGGGATCGGCGCGTCATCGTCGGCGGGATCGAGAAACGGCCCCGCCGCCTCGTCCAGCTCGGGATCGCCGATCGCCACCATGCGCGGCAACAACAACCCGCCCCCGCTCGCCCGCACGAACGCATCGGTGATCGTCCGCTTGGCGCGATTGGTCGGCACCAGCACCACGCCCCGCGCCAGCCGCAGGGGATCGCCCCCATGCCGCCGGATTAACCCCTGCGCGAGCGCATCGGCAAAGGCGCGATGCGGCGGGACGGTGTAGAGGTTGAGGCGGGTGGTCATCGGTCCGCCGACCGTAGCGCGCGACGAAAGAGAGGCAAGCAAGGACAACGCGTTGCGCCGCTTCTTCTTAGCCCTCTCCCGCTTGCGGGAGAGGGTTGGGTGAGGGTCTTCTTCTTGTTCTGGTCAACGTCGATCCCCCCCGAAGCCGCCCGAAAAGACATGCTCGCCTTTTCCCGCACAGACCGACACGACCACTTTGGCACCGATGGCGCGTTCTTCGGCGACATGTTCGCATCGCCTCATGCGACCGCCCCGCCCCATCTCGTGCGATCACGCCACCTTCGGAATCTTGCAGACGCCAAAAACCGCCAGAAATCTGCGCCTTTCAGCCCCCAGCTTTCCTACAAGAACCTATTTGGTTATATTGCACAGAACAGCCGCCACCCGGAAACCCGAATGTACACACTCACCCGTCCGCCAGCACCGCCTCGGTCGCCGCAATCGCCGGCGGACTGCCGACATCGAACCACAGCCCTTGGTGCACCACGCCGAACGCCCGTCCGGCCTCCATTGCACGCTGCCAGAACAGGTTCGTGGAGAATGGTCCTTCCGGCCAGTCACGGATCACGCGCGGCGACAGGATCTGCACCCCGGTGTAAACGAACGGTGCCAGCCGCCCCGGCTTGCGCCGTCCCACAATCTTGCCGAATGGATCGAGGTGGAAGTCCCCCTGCCCGCCATGGCAATGCGCACGCGCCAGCGGTACGAGCAGCAGCAGCGCATCCATCCGCTCATCGTCCCACGCCGCCGCCAGCTGGCGGATCGCGTCGATCGGACCATCGACCCACAGATTGTCGCTGTTGACGCAGACAAACGGCTCATCGCCCAGCATGTCACGCGCCTGCACCAGCCCGCCGCCGGTCTCCATCAGCTGCTTGCGCTCGTCGGAGACCAGCACCTCGATATCCTTCACCCGGTGCGTGACATGCGCCTCGAGCGCATCGGCGAGGTAATGGACATTGACCACCGCGCGCGCGACGCCCGCGCTGCGCAGCCGGTCGAACACATGGTCGATTAGCGGCTTGCCCGCGACCTCGATCAGCGGCTTGGGCCGTGTCGCGGTCAGCGGGCGCATGCGCTTGCCCAGCCCCGCCGCCATCACCATCGCGGTGCGCGGCACGGCACCGGCCGGAACGGGCCGGATCGCCAGCGTCTTTTTCGTGCTCACGCCTGCACCACCACCATCGGATCACCGCGCAGCTGCGCCGGAATGTTCGCGTCGAACCACGCCTTCACCGGAGCCAGTGCGGGATGCTGAAGGTCGCGCTCCAGATAGCCCCATACGCGCGGGCACAGCCCGGGGTAACGCGGCTTGCCGTCGCGCTGCCACAGCCGAGTGAAGATGCCGATGATCTTCGCATTCCGCTGCGCGCCGAGCACATGATAGGCGTCGACAAACGCCTGATCTGCCCCGGTAATCCGGCGATAGCGGTCGAGCATCGCCGCCTCCAGATCGGGGTGCACATCGCGTCGCGCATCCTGCAGCAACGAGACGAGGTCATAGGCCGGATGCCCTGCCAGCGCGTCCTGGAAATCGAGCAGGCCCAGCGTCTCGCTCCCCTCGATCAGCATCAGATTCTCCGCATGATAGTCGCGCAGCACGGTCACCCGCTGCCCCTCCAGCGCCGGGGCAAGCACCGCGTCCCACGCCGCGCGATACCCCTCCACATCAGCATCCACGCCAATCGCCGGGCAATACCATTCGGTGAGCAGCGCCGCCTCGCGCTGGCAGGTATCGGCATCATAGGGATCGATGTCCGCCGCTTCATGCCCGCGCAGCCGGATCAGCACGTCGATCGCCGCCTCGTACAGGCGAAGCTCGCTCTCGGGCGCGGCGTCGGCGGTCTCCCGTAGCCGCGCGTCGCCGAAATCCTCGATCAGGACGAGCCCGACATCGAGGTCCTCGCCATAGATCGTTGGCGCCGCGAAACCGCGATCGGTCAGCCAGCGCGCGATCGAAATGAACGGGCGCGGGTCCTCATGCGGCGGGGGCGCGTCCATCAGGATCGCGCTGCGCCCCGGTGCCTGCACCCGGAAATAGCGACGGAACGACGCATCCCCAGCGAGCGGCAGGATCTCTCCATCGCCCCACCCGATCTCGGCCAGGAAATGCGGTGCCCGTTCGGGCGGGTTCATGTCGGGGGGCGAAATCACGCCGTCGCTTACAGGGGCCATCGGTCCTTCCATGCCGCCGGCACCCGCGCTGTCAAGCCGCGCGAACCGTCGGTTTCGATCGTCAGTGTCAGCCACAAGGCGTCCGCCCAAGTGCCTTCGGGCAATCGCTCCGGCCATTCGACCAGCAGCAGTGAATCGCCGCGGGCATCGTCGAGACCGAGCTCGTCGGCCTCATCGGGATATTCGATCCGGTACAGATCGACATGCAGCACGGGAATCGCGGTTTCGGGCGGTTCATAGGGTTGGACGATCGCAAAGCTCGGCGACGGCGCCTCGCCCTCCAGCCCCAAAGCCGCGAGCAGCCCGCGCGCAATGCTGGTCTTCCCCGCGCCCAGCTGCCCCGACAGCGCCACGACATCGCCCGGTCGCACCCGTGCGGCAAGCGCGCGCCCAAACGCCTCGGTCGCCGCCGCATCCGCCAGCGCGATCATGCGCGGGGCAGCTCCACGACCACCATCGTCCCCTGCCCCGGCTCCGACACCAGTTCGATCGTCCCGCGATGCGCCTCGACGAACTGCTTGGCGAGCGGCAGACCCAGCTGCAGCGCGCGTTCGCCATTGCGGCTGATCCCCGCCTGCGCAAACCGGTCGAACGCCTTGGCCGCGACCTCCGGTGCCAGCCCCGCGCCGTCGTCCGACACGACGATCCGCGCCCTGGCATCCGACCCGTCGATATGCAGCAGCACCCGGCCACCCTCACCCGTTCCGCTCACCGCATGGCGCAGCAGGTTTTCGACGATCTGGCGGATACGGCGCGGGTCGCCCTGAACGCTGCCCGCGCTGCCCTGAATCTCCACCGCCAGCTCGATCTTCTTGGTCTTGATCGACGGCTGGACATTCTCCACCGCCGCGCCCGCGACCAGTTCCAGATCAACCGCCTCGCGCGCCAGCACACCGCCGTCGCGGGTCAGGTCGAGCACATCGTCGACCAGATCGCCGAGCCGCCCGACCGACTCCAGGATCGCCCCCGAATAATCGACCGCCGTCTCGGGCAAGACCCCCGCATAGCCGTTGTAGAGCATCTCGGCGAAGCCCTTGATCGAGGTCAGCGGGGTGCGCAGCTCGTAACTCATGCTCGCGACGAACGCGGTCTTGATCCGGTCGGCCGCTTCCAGCGCGTCGTTGCGTTCGCGCAGCGCATTCTCGATCCGCCGACGGTCGGAAATGTCGAGCATCGTGAACAGCGCGTTGCCATCTGGCAGCGGCACCGCCGCCACCTCGAAATGCCGCCCATCGGCGAACTCGATCGATCCGCCCCGCTGCTGCCGCTCGACCGTCGCGGCACGCACCAGATCACCGATCAGTGACGCGCGACCCGGCTTGGCAAGCTTGTTCGCGACTTCCTTTGCCAGTGCATCGACACGCGGATGGCTGGTGACGAACGTCTCTTCAAAAGCCCCAGGCGGTCTTGAACCGGTTGTTCCAAAGCTGAAGGCGTCCGTCGGCGGCAAACACGCCGAGCCCCTCGAATAGATTGTCGAACGTCGCCGTCCGCACCCGCAGCAGCGTATCGCGCGCGCTCGCCAGCTGAACCTGCTCGGTCAGGTCCTCGAAGATCGTCAGCAGCCCGCCTTCGGGCAGCGGCTGGGCAACGACGCGCAGATGCGTGCCGCCGGGCAGCGTCCAATTCTCCTCATGCGCCGCCTCCGCCGCGACGAACCACTCGCGCCGCTCATTTTTCCACCCCGGAAAATCGCGCACCACCGGCAGCCGGTTCGCCTCGCGCATCCGCTCCAGAATGCGGTCGAACTCGGGACGATCAGCGAGCCATTCGTTCTTCATCTCAAAGATGCGCCGGAACGGCTGGTTGCAAAAGACCAGCGCGCGATCCGGCCCGAACTGCGCGACTCCGGCGGACAGCCGGTCGAACATCGACCGCTGCGCCTCGCTCGCGCGCTTGATCCCGCTGCGCGCCTGTTCCAGTTCCTCGACATCGACGGCAAAGCCCGCGACCCCGCCGGTCGGCAGCGGCACGTCATGGATGTGCAGCGTGCGACGCTTGCCCCCGATTGTCGCGGGCAGCTTGACCATCTGCGGCGCGCCGACCTCGCGCGCATGCGCCGCGCTCGCCAGCGGACCGCCCGGCGCGGAAGCATCGACCAGTTCGACGCCGGACGCGACGACCTGCTCGGCATCCTTGCCCTCGACCGCCTCGACATAGGCGTTGTTGACCATCGCGATGCGCAGCTCGGGATCGCGATACCACATCGGCATCGGCGCGGACTGGATCAGGCCGGTCAGCGCGTCGAACGCGATGCGGTAACGGTCCGCCTCTGCGGCGAAGCGCGCCACCTCTTCGCTCGACTCGGTCGCATCAAGGAACCACAGCACCGCCCCGCCCGGTGCGCGGACCGCGTCAGGCGCACGGATTCCGGTGGCGAGCAGGGTCCGGCTCGCCCCGCGCACCGGCAGGATCATCCGGAACGGCTTGCCCGCCCGCTGCGTCGCGCTCACCTCGATCTCCAGCACCCGCGCATCTTCCGGCGCAAGCACCGCGTCATTGTCGATCAGGTCGGAAAATTGCGTCGGCACGGCATCGAACCCGAACAAATTGGCAAGCGCGATGGGCAATTCGATCCGCCCGTCGGCGCGCACGATCATTGCCAGCGCGGGGGATCCCGCAGCCAGGGCCAGCAGCCGGGCATTTGCATCGATCAACTGCGCCGCACGCGCGCGGGCGCGAAGTCCGGCGAACAGCATCGCGGCCCCGCCCGCCAGCGTTACGGCGATCGCCGCGCCGGCCAGTGTCGCTGCCGTTTCAGTGATTTCGATCAACGCGCGGAATCCCTCATTATCGTCGCTCTTACGAAGTCGCGCCGCGCCCGGCAACGCCCGCGCGCCGACGATCGCCTGTGGCCCTGCGGCAACACCTGCCTCCAGCCTCGCCCCATATCGGTGGTCACGCCCGAAACCGGGTTGTCATCTTCCTGCAATGCAGCAACAATCCAGCGATTATTGTGTAACAGGGGACACAAGTCATGGCGAAATCCAGCTTTTTGAGCGCGACCGCGCTCCGCTCCATCGCGATATTCGGTCTTGTAATCACCGGATCCGCTCCCGCGTTCGGGCAGGAAGCGCCAACCGAGGAACCGGAGGCACCGACCACCGCTCAGGCCTCGTCGGAGGCCGAAGTCGTCGTGACCGGTTCGCGCATTCGCGGCATTACGCCGTTCAACAGCCCGGATCCGATCAGCCAGATCGACCCCGAGCTGGTCGCGAAGGAAGGCAAGACCGACCTGGCCTCGATGCTCCAGAGCAGCCCGATCGCAGCAGGTTCGACCCAGATCACGTCGGCACTTTCGTCGAACTTCGTGACCAATGGCGGGCCGGGCGCGCAGACGATCGACCTTCGCGGTCTCGGCGCGAACCGCACGCTGGTCCTGCTCAATGGCCGTCGCGCCGGCCCGGCCGGTACGCGCGGCGGCGTCTCGTCCTTCGACCTCAACGTGCTGCCCTCGTCGCTCGCGCAGCGCATCGACATCCTCAAGACCGGTGCCTCGTCGGTCTATGGGTCGGACGCAGTCGCGGGCGTGGTCAACATTACGACCAAGACCGATATCGAAGGTCTGCAGCTGTCGGGGAACGTGTCCACCCCGTTCGACGGCGGCGGCGAAACCTACCGCATCAACGCGATCTTCGGCAAGAAGTGGGACACGGGCCACTTCCTGATCGGTGCCGACTATTGGCATCAGAACGAACTGACCCGCGGCGACCGCGACTATCTCGCCTGCCCTGAAGCCTACACCTTCCGTCAGGACGGGACGCGCGCAGATCTGGTCGATCCGCGCACCGGCAGCTTCGCGTGCGAAGATCTGCGCTGGGGTCACATCTGGACCTACAACCTGATCGACAACCTGCAGCTCGACGGGCCGGGCGGCCCGAACACCGGGCGCAACACGTCGTTCAACCGCTCGACTGTGCTGCTTCAGTACCAGTATCCCGGTGAAACGCTGGGCATTCCTGCCTATGGCGCCCCCGCATATCCCGGCGACTTCAGCGCCCCTGCGGGCTGGTTCCCGACCGGATACGACACCGCATCGCTTGCGGTGCAGAACGCCTATCACCCGTTCGTCGAGCAGTCGACCATCGTCCCCAAGACCGACCTCTACACCGTGTTCGCGGAAGGGTCGCAAGAGATCACCGACTCGATCGAGCTGTTCGGTGAATTCCTGTTCAACCGTCGTGAAACCTACCAGAATGGCTGGCGCCAGTTCTGGAGCTTTGGCTACACGGGCGACCTCTACGGCTACAATCCGGGCGGCAACCTCTACAATTACTGGGGTGGCGGCTTCGGCGGTGTGAACCTGATCAGCCCGACCGCGATCACCGATCAGAGCGATACCAGCCAGAAGGTGGATTACTATCGCGGCGTCGCCGGTCTGCGCGGCTCGTTCGGCGCGACCGACAACTGGAAGTGGGAAGTTTACGGCCAGTACAGCCGCAGCATCGGCCGCTACCGCACCCAGCAGATCCTGCAGGACGCCTACGACATCAGCACCCAGCAGGGCTTTGGATCAATTGGTTCGTGCGTCGGCATGGTAACCCCGGTTTCGGGTCGCCAGTGTGTCGATATTCCCTGGACCAACCCCTACTTCCTGCGCGGCGAGATCACCGATGCGCAAAAGGCTTATCTGTTCGATTGGGAGGAGGGCCGCACGCTCTACACCCAGTGGACCGGTGAAGCCGCGCTCACGGGCGAGTTGTTCAAGCTGCCGGGTGGTATGCTCGGCGTCGCGATCGGCGCAGCCTTCCGTCGGGACGAGATCAACGATACGCCCGGCGAGATCACCCGTGCGGGCAACGCATGGGGGTGCCTCGACCTCGGGCATCACTGCCGGCTCCAGCAAGACCTGGGAAGCGTTCGGCGAAATCAACGTGCCCCTGCTCAAGGATCTGCCGTTCGTCCACGAACTGTCCCTCTCGGCTGCCGGTCGCGTCACCAACGTGACGTCGACGCGCACGTCGGACGGTTTCTCGGACAGCGACAACGGCAACTGGACCTACAAGCTCGGCGGCAACTGGGCTCCGACCGAGTGGTTCCGCGTCCGCGGCAGCTATGGCACGTCGTTCCGCTCGCCTGCTCTGTTCGAACAGTTCCTGGCGAACGAGACGAGCTTCCAGTTCTCGCGCAATATCGACCCGTGCGCCGGCTACACCAATGGCTTCCTCACCGGTCGGATCAACCAGCGTCAGCGCGACAACTGCATCGCACAGGGTATTCCGGCTACCTATAACGGGTCGGGTGTCTCGGCGACGGTCTCCTCGCAGGGCGGCATCGGCCAGCTGGAAGCGGAAACCTCGAAGGCGTTCGTGATCGGCGGCGTCCTGACTCCGCGACTGGGCTTCCTGGGCAGCCGCACGCGCATCAACATCGCGGTCGACTATTTCGACATCAAGGTGTCGGGCCAGGTCGCTCAGCTCGGCGCGGCAAGCATCATCTTCGGCTGCTATGACTCGGCCAGTTTCCCGACCGATCCGCTCTGCTCGCTCTTCACGCGCGGCCAGACCGGCGCACCGTTCAACATCAACACGGTGTCGGATCAGTACATCAACATTGCCAGTCAGCAGAACAGCGGTGTCGACCTCACCGCGAATGTGCGCAGCGACCTGGGTGCATGGGGCAATATCAGCTTCACCGCCGACATGACCTGGCAGACCCGCGACACCTTCCAGCTGCTCCCGACGTCGCCGATTCAGACCGACAATGGGGAAGCCGGATCGCCGCGCTGGGTCGGCGACTTCCGCCTGACCTGGAACCTGCCGAGCAGCGGGACCACGCTGTTCTACGGCATGAACGTGATCGGCGCGACGTCGAACGTGGATGAGTTCCTCGCCGACAATAACGGCAATCCGTGCATCAACGGCGACCGTGGAGACGGCGTTGCGATCCGCGGCATTTATTGCCCGGTGCTGACCACCAACGCGACCTTCTACCACAATGCGTCGATCACCCAGGAAGTCGCGGACAAGTTCGAGATCACGCTGGGTGTCAGCAACCTGTTCAACACCCGCCCGCCGCGCGTGTCGGTGCTGAACGGCGGTCAGATCAGCATGCTCGGCCCGGTCGTCGCCGCGTCGCAGTACAGCTTTGTCGGCCGACGCGCGTTCATCAACGTCTCGGCAAAATTCTGATCCAGGAAGATCAATGATTGGGAACGGGCGTCATGGTAACATGTCGCCCGTTTTCATTTTGTCGAACGAAAGGAGTCGGGCCGCGCAATGCCGCAAGTCCTCGTAACCCCCGACAATCTGGATGATGCGAACCGTCAGTTCACCCAGGCACCGCTGACCCATCCGGTGTTTCTCAACAGCCTGCCCAAAAGCGGCAGCCATCTGTTGCGCAACATCCTGCGAATGTTCGTTCCCGTAGATCAGCAATATCAGGCCGACTTCATCCAGTGGCCGACGCTCCAGCGCCACCGCGTCGCGTTCGATCCGGCACATCCCAGGCTGAGCTGGGGCCATCTGTTTTTCGCCGATGCGTCAGTCATCGAGACCGCATCGGCGCGGCGCATCCTTCTCTATCGCGACCCGTATGACTGGGTGATCGCACAGGCGCGCTTTTTCCTGTCCGAACAGTTCAGCGGCAATGTCGAATTTCTGAAATCGGGAGCGCTCGGCATCGATGAACTGCTGACGATGATGATCTTCGGCATCCCGGGAAAACAGCCTTCGCTGCACGGCATGTATGAATTGAACGTCGCCGCCTGGCTCGGCTCCAGCGTCTATCCGATCAGGTTCGAGGATCTGGTCGCGCATGCGCGGCAACCCGAGACCGACGCGGCGGCTGCCTATTTCGCCGCATTGCTTGAAGCATGCGGCATCGCGGTGCCGACGGACTGGCAGGCGCGCGTCCGTATCGGTGCCGACCCTGCGCAGAGCGGAACCGCGCGGGACAACCTCACTGGCGTTGCCAAGCAATTGCCCGATCGGTTGGGGGATCGCCATCGCGCGCTCGTCGATTTCCATGCGCCTGGCCTTCGCGCCCTGCTCGGATATCGCTAGGCTGACCGGATGAACCAGACCGATCCGCTGATCTCGTCCCGCCCCGCGCTCGCACGTGCGCGCAACCTGCTCTCGGCGGAAAAGCCGGAGGCTGCGGCGCGGGAAGTGATGAACCATCTCCGCCGGCACCCCGGCGACCCGGAGGGGTTGACGATGCTGGGGTCGATCGCGAACCGCCTCGGCGCGCTCGAACAGGCGCAACAATTCCTGCGCCAGGCGATCGCAGCCGGCGCGCGCGGCCCTGACGCGCGACGCGAACTTGCTGCGGTCTACAATCAGCAGCAACGCCCGGTTGAGGCGCTGGCATTGATGGAGGAGCTGGAACGAGAGGTTTCCGACCTCGCAATTCCATCCGCACGAAGCGCATTGCTCGACAAGCTCGGCCGGCACGATGAGGCGCTGGAACTGCAACAACAACTGGTCGAGCAGGCCGGCGACACGCATCCGGATCTGTTGATTCCGCTCGGCCACATCCTGCGCGCGATGGGCCGGGTCGATGAGGCAGTCGCCGCCTACCGCCGCGCCGCCGGGGCCGATTTCGAGTTCGGCGAGGCGTGGTGGGGCCTGGCCAGCATCAAGCGCAAAGTCCTTACCGATCAGGATCTCGAAATGATCGCACGCGGGATCGAAGTCGCGATCGATCCCCGGAACAGTGCGCCGTTACATTTCGCAATGGCAAAGGCGCTGCACGATCGGGAGCGCCATGCGGAGGCATTCGCCCATTATGCAAAGGGCAACGCCCAACGTGCCGAGAGCCTCAAATATGACCCGGCCGAACTGACCGCGGAGATCACCGAGATTGAGCGCACGATTGACGCCGATTTCATCGCCCGGCTCCCGCAAGAACCCGTCGGGGACGGGGCAATTCCGATCTTCATCGTCAGCCTGCCGCGCTCCGGTTCGACCCTGCTGGAACAGATGCTGGGAAGCCATCCCGCGCTTGAGCCGGTGGGCGAGCTTCCCTACGGACCCGCCATCCTGCGTTCCGCGATCGAGCTCGCAACCCGCCGCGGCTCCATGACCGTGCCGCAGCTGACCCGGACCCTTACCGACGATCAGGCACGGGTGCTGGGCGAAGATTATCTGCGCCGCGCGGCCGAGCACCGCCGCAGCGATTCTCCCTTCTTTATCGACAAGCTGCCCCATAATTGGAGCAACCTCCTGTTCCTGAAGCAAATCCTGCCACAGGCGCGCTTCCTCGACATCCGGCGCAACGCGATGGACTGCTGTTTTTCAAACTACACCCAGCTGTTTTCCAGCGCGCACGCCTCGTCGTTCGACCTGACCCATATCGGACGGAGCTATGTCGACTATGTGCGGCTGATGGCGCATCTCGACGGCGTCGCGCCCGGTCTGGTCCACCATATCGACTATGCCGCGATGGTCGATGATCCCGAACCGCAGCTGCGCCCTGCCCTCGCCTATCTCGGCCTGCACTGGGATCCGGCAATCCTGCAATTCCACAAGCTCGACCGCGTGGTCCGCACGCCCAGCAGTGAGCAGGTTCGCCGCCCGCTCAACCGCGACGGCGTCGATATCTGGAAACCCTATGCGCAGTGGCTCGATCCGCTGCGTGATGTGCTCGGCCCGCTCGCCGACGCCTGAACGAAAAAGGGGCGCTTCCGATCCCGGAAGCGCCCCCTTTCTGTTTCGGCTCTACCGTTTAGTAGCGATAGTGGTCCGGCTTGAACGGGCCTTCGACCGGCACGCCGATATAATCGGCCTGACGCTGGGTCAGCTTGGACAGCTTGACGCCCAGCTTGTCGAGGTGAAGCGCCGCAACCTTCTCGTCGAGGTGCTTGGGCAGGACGTACACGTCGTTGCCGTACTTGTCCGCACCGGTCCACAGCTCGATCTGCGCCAGAACCTGGTTGGTGAAGCTTGACGACATCACGAACGAAGGGTGACCGGTCGCGTTGCCCAGGTTGACCAGGCGGCCCTTCGACAGGACGATGATCTTCTTGCCATCGGGGAACTCGACCTCGTCGACCTGCGGCTTGATCTCGGTCCACTTGAAGTTGGCGAGGCCGGCGATCTCGATCTCGCTGTCGAAGTGACCGATGTTCGACACGATCGCCATGTTCTTCATCGCGCGCATGTGATCGACGGTCAGCACGCCTTCGTTGCCGGTCGCGGTGACGAAGATGTCGGCGCGGGTCGCGGCCTCTTCCATCGTCACGACTTCATAGCCCTCCATCGCCGCCTGCAGCGCGCAGATTGGATCGATTTCGGTGACCAGAACGCGCGCGCCGCCGTTGCGCAGCGACGCCGCCGAACCCTTGCCGACGTCGCCGAAACCGGCGACGCAGGCGACCTTGCCGGCCAGCATGACGTCGGTGGCGCGACGGATCGCGTCGACCAGCGATTCCTTGCAGCCATAGAGGTTGTCGAACTTCGACTTGGTCACGCTGTCGTTGACGTTGATCGCCGGGAAAGGAAGCTTACCCTTCTTCGACAGCTCGTACAGGCGATGCACGCCGGTGGTGGTCTCCTCCGACACGCCCTTGATGTTCTGGACGGTCTTGGTGAGGTAACCGGGACGCTCGGCCAGGAAGCGCTTCAGCGTCGCGACGAAGATTTCCTCTTCCTCGTTAGACGGGGTGAACAGCTCCTCACCGGCCTCTACGCGCGCGCCCCACAGCGCGAACATGGTGGCGTCGCCGCCATCGTCGAGGATCATGTTGCAGGTCTGGTCCTGACCCCAGTCGAAGATGCGGATGACGTAATCCCAATATTCCTCCAGCGTCTCGCCCTTGACGGCGAAGACGGGGATGCCGGCGGCGGCGATCGCAGCGGCGGCATGGTCCTGGGTCGAATAGATGTTGCAGGTCGCCCAGCGCAGTTCGGCGCCCAGTTCCTTCAGCGTCTCGATCAGCACCGCAGTCTGGATCGTCATATGCAGCGAACCGGTGATGCGCGCGCCGGCGAGCGGCTTGCTCGCGCCGAACTCTTCGCGCAGCGCCATCAGGCCCGGCATCTCAGTCTCGGCGATCTCGATTTCCTTGCGGCCGAACGCGGCGAGGCTGAGGTCCTTGATGACGTAATCGGTCTTGTCGAGCACGGTGGCCACGATCGTTCTCCGGATAGTGAAATGATTCGCCGCGGCATGCCCGCGACTGTGCACGCGCCCCTAGCCGATCGGCGCGCGATGCGCAAATGAAACATAAAGATATCTTTATATGATACGCGGCACCCTGCACTAAATGGCCGTGTTGACAGCGAAATATCCCGCTGTGACGACTGAGCGCGAAGGGGTTTGGGGGATCTCCGATGAAGATTTGGTCGAACACCGGCACTGCCGCGCTGGCGCTTCTGATGGCGAGCGCGGGATATGTCCCCGCACTGGCGCAAGCGGCGGTTCGGCAGCGTGGTCGAAGTGACCAAATGGCTGCGCACCGGGGTGAGCCCGGATGAGATGATCGGTGGGCTGTCGCGCGATCCCCAAGCGCGGCAGAAGCGAAGGCCCGGAAATAGGCGTTCAGACCGTCGGCATTCGCGCAAGGATCAATGCGCGGATGTCTGTGCG
The DNA here is from genome assembly GCF_024700005.1 of Sphingomonas sp. J344. Lineage (NCBI taxonomy): Bacteria > Pseudomonadati > Pseudomonadota > Alphaproteobacteria > Sphingomonadales > Sphingomonadaceae > Sphingomonas > Sphingomonas sp. J344. Next base: position 380,212 of record NZ_JAJONB010000002.1, read on the forward strand.
GATGCGGAACCCCATTCTTTCGTACAGCGCGATGGTGGCGCGATTGCTGGCATAGCAGTGCAGAAAGGGGGTCTCCCCGCGCGCCAGGATCACGTTGGCGACATGACGGGTAAGGTGCCCCGCCAGCCCGCGGCCGCGCCAGTCAGGATGGGTGCACACGGCGCTGATCTCGGCATAGCCCGGCAATCGCATCCGTTCGCCCGCCATCGCGATAAGCTGTCCATCGACCTTGACCCCCACAAAACCGCCCAGCCGGTTGCTGTGGCGGACATAGGGGCCGGGCTCGGTGAGCGTGGCCAGCGCGAACATCTCGGCACCATCGGCATCGTCGAGCGGGACGATGTCCGGCACCGCGCGATCGTCGGGAACGAGCGCGTCGAGCACCATCTGCACCGCCAGCCCCTCCTTCGCCAGGCGGATGCCGTCGGGTACCTTCCACGGCTGGCGCTCCACGAGCCATAGCTCGCCATCCTCGGGCACCAGCGCATCCAGCGCGGCCAGGCTCTCCGGCGACTCGTCCGCGGTCGCACCGAACAGCCCGATATTGCGGTCGACCCGCAACGCCGCAGGCGTTCCCTCGGCGATAGCTGCCCAGCCGGTGGCGAGTGAGGACCAGATCGGACGGTCGAGTGGATGGCTCATGCGCCGCTCCTGCACTGCCGCGCGCCGTCTGTCAGCCCGGCATTTGTGCGCACGCAGTCAGGCGGTGCCCGCGTCGTTCGCCAGCAGGCGCGGGTCGATCCCGGCACGCGCAAAACTACGCTCCCATCGACGCTCCGCCGCCACGTCATAGAGCAAAGCCGCGTCGCCCGGCACATTGAACCAGCCATGCCGCGTCAACTCCGCATCGAGTTGCCCTTCGGCCCAGCCGGCATAGCCCAGCGCGACGATCCAGCGCGACGGCCCCGTGCCATCCGCGATCGCGCGCAGTACGTCGATTGTCCCTGACAATGCCCAGCGGCCCGCCACGTCAATGGTGTCCTGCCCGCCCCAATCGGTCGAATGCAGCACGAACCCACGCTGCGGCTCGACCGGTCCGCCGAAATGGACCGGCGCATCGGGCGCGACGCCCGGATCGATTTCGAACTGGCCGAGCAAGTCGTGCAGGCTCAGCCCGTCGAGCTCGCGACCGATACCGACGCCCAGCGCCCCTTCCGCGTCATGCGCGCAGATTGCGATTACCGCCCGCTCGAACCTGGGGTCGCCGATTCCCGGGAGTGCGAGCAGGATTTGCCCGGTCAGAAAGCTGGTCTCTTCCATGTCTGCTTCAACATAGTCCCGTGCGATCGGCTCCGCCACGCTTGAAAATCGCCGCGATCATGCCACTTGGACGCCAACCCGCAGTTCCGCGGAGCGAGAGGAGACCCAGATGACGATCAAGATCGGCGATCGCGTACCCAGCACCAATTTCGTCAAGGCGACCGAGAATGGACCCGAGCAGGTCAGCTCGGACGAATATTTCGCGGGCCGCAAGGTTGCGCTCTTCTCGGTTCCCGGTGCCTTCACCCCGACCTGCTCGGCGCGCCACCTGCCCGGCTATGTCGAGAAGGCAGATGATCTCAAGGCCAAGGGCGTGAACGAGATCGCATGCACTGCGGTCAACGATCCCTTCGTCATGGGTGCGTGGGCAAAGAGCGCCGACGCGGGCGACGTCACGATGCTGTCGGACGGCAACGGCGCGTTCGCCAAGGCAGTCGGCCTCGAGTTCGACGGCAGCAAATTCGGCATGGGTATGCGCGGCCAGCGTTATTCGATGCTGATCAACGACGGCATCGTCGAGCAGCTGCACGTCGAAGCACCCGGCGAGTTCAAGGTCAGCTCGGCCGAACATCTGCTCGAAAACCTCTAACGGTTTCGGTCGCGCGCCGGTTCGCCGTTGACGGGGGAACCGGCGTGCGGCGAAGCTGTTGTCACTGTGGAAGGGAGACCCCGAAATGACCACCGAGACCAAGCCCGCCGCCACCCCGGCGACCACCGAAACCACCACCGAAGCCGCAGCCGACGAGTCGCTGTTCAGCCAGGCAAAAGAAGCCCTGACCGACGCGGGCGAAGCGATCAGCGGCGCGTTCGACGATGTCGTCGACGCAGCGAAGAAGAACCCCCGTCGCGGCTGCGGCGATCGCCGCAGGCGCGGCTGCCGCAGTTGCAGGTGCCGCGTTCGGCGTCAGCAAGCTGCTGGACAAGGACGACGAAACCAAGTGAGGCGCTGGGGCACGCCGGTCCTGTCGGATCTGCGTGCCCCATCATGTCTTGTCCCCATCCTGTCTTGCCAACGTCATCGCGGCAAATTAGCCGTTGAAGATGACACAAGCAGAACAAATCGTCGCCGAACTGGATCGGCTGCACACCGCCTCCGTCACCCGCCTGCGTGAGGCCCTTGATCTCTATCTGACCCAGGGGATCGCCCCGGATCCGGAGCGCCGCACCGACGGCAGCTTCGCCTATCCCGAAATCCGCGTCCGCTATCGCAACGAAGTGGACCGCCCGACCCCGGCGCGCAGCTTCGGCCGACTGGTCGAACCCGGCGACTATGCAATCAGCGTCACCCGCCCCGCGATGTTCGCCGACTATCTGGTCGAACAGCTGACCCTGTTGATCGAGGATTATGACGTCGAGGTCAGTGCGACCACCGGGCGGCAGGAAATCCCCTTCCCCTATGTCATCGACCCCAGCCATGTGCTGAAGATGGATCAGGTGTCGGTGCTCGAACTCGCGCGGCATTTCCCGGCGACCGAGCTGGCGCATATCGGCGACGAGATCGCCGATGGCAGCTGGATCAGCCAGGACGGCACCCGTCCGCTCGCACTGTTCGATGCTCTGCGCACTGATTTCAGCCTCGCGCGGCTGCGCCACTATACCGGCACCCCGACCGAGCATGTGCAGCAGTATATCCTGTTCACCAACTATCACCGCTATGTCGACGAATTCGTCCGCTGGGCGTCGGAGCAGGTTGGCGAAGGCAGCCGCTTTACCGGCGTGTCCGGGCCGGGCGGCATGATTTTCAAGGCCGGCGACGATCCCGAGATGCTGCTGACCGACAGCGCCTGGCGGCGCCACCAGATGCCCGCCTGGCACCTGATGGCGGAGGACGGCAGCGGGATCACGCTGGTCAATATCGGCGTCGGCCCGTCGAACGCGAAGACGATCACCGACCACCTCGCCGTGCTCCGCCCAGAAGCATGGCTGATGATCGGCCATTGCGGCGGCTTGCGCCCGAGCCAGCGGATCGGCGACTACGTTCTCGCGCACGCCTACCTGCGCGACGACCATGTGCTCGACGACGTCCTGCCCCCCGAAATCCCGATCCCCGCGATTGCGGAAGTGCAACAGGCGCTCGCCCGCGCGGCGGAGACGGTGTCGGGCCAGTCGGGCGACGAGCTCAAGCGCCGGTTGCGCACCGGCACGATCGTCACCACCGACGACCGCAACTGGGAATTGCGCTTCTCGCGCTCTGCGCTGCGCTTCTCCTTGAGCCGCGCGGTCGGCGTCGACATGGAGAGCGCGACGCTGGCGGCTCAGGGCTATCGCTTCCGCGTTCCTTACGGCACCCTGCTCTGCGTGTCGGACAAGCCGCTCCACGGCGAACTCAAGCTCCCCGGCCAGGCAAATCGCTTCTACGAGCGCGCAATCGCCGAGCATCTCAAGATCGGGATCGAGACGTGCGAGGAGCTGCGCCGCGAAGGGGCGAAGCTGCACAGCCGGAAATTGCGCGCGTTCAACGAGCCGCCGTTCCGTTAGGTTTTCCGCTCGCGCGGGCCAGTGCTGCAACGTTCCAGTGGAACTGGAACCGGAAAAGATTGACGCGGGAAACCGAATTGCCTCAGGTTGGTTACAGACACGAAACCACTGGAGTTGCGTGATGGCGAAAGCCCCGACCACATCGAACGAAGACGGCACCCCAACCAAGGCCAAGGCTCCGGCCAGGCCGCGCAAGGCCGCCGCCAAGCCCGCCGCCGCCAAGGCGACTGAAGCCAAGGAAGCCGCTCCAGCCAAGGCAAAGGCGCCCACCAAAGCCAAGGCTCCGGCCAAGCCGAAGGCCGCGCCGAAGCCTGTGGCCGAAAAGGCTGTTGCGGAGAAGCCCGCCACGCCGGCCAAGAAGACCACCGCGCCCAAGCCGGCCGCCAAGGCTCCTGCCGTCGCCGACAAGGCCCCGCCACCGCGCCGCACCGCCGCCGCGCGCAAGCCTGCCGCGACGGCAAAGCCGCGCGCCTCGACTCGCAATAGCGCCGCCAGCCGGCCCCGTGCCGCCGTCGAGGCCGCTGCCGCCAAGGTCTCGTCGGCCGCGCAGACTGCCGCGCAGACCGTTACCGAATCAACGCCCGTACAGTTTGTGTCGGAAACGCGCGAGAAGATGGGCGACCGCAATTTCTTCGCGACCGTGATCGGCGGCGTCGCCGCGATCGGTGCGGCGGTCGCGGGTATCTTTTATGCGGTGCAAAAGGGTCAGGGCGGGCCGGAAGATGCCGCCGCGCCCAAGCCCAAGGACAAGGCGGGCAAGTAGCCGCGCTCACCCGTCAAAAGGAAAGGGCCGCCGCGAGCATCTCGGGGCGGCCCTTTCTGTTACCAGCCCGTCGGCTTGCCCTTGTTCTGCTCGTCGAGCCATCCCTTGAGCGGCGCGAAATATTCGACCATCGCCGCGCCCGACATCTCGCGGCTGCCGGTGAACGCCTCGAGCGCGTCGGGCCAGGGCTTGGACGATCCCATCTCCAGCATCGCGTTCAATTTCGCACCGACCTCCTTGTTCCCATAGAAGGAACAGCGGTGAAGCGGCCCTTGCCACCCGGCCTGATCGCACGCCGCCTTGTAGAACTGGAACTGCAGCAGCCGCGCGAGGAAGTAGCGGGTATAGGGCACATTCGCCGGGATATGATATTTCGCGGCGGGATCGAACTTCGTCTCGTCGCGCTTCACCGGCGGGACGATGCCCTGATATTGCAGCCGCAGCGCGTCCCATGCGCCCTGATAGCCGCCCGCCGGAATGCCGCCCGAAAACACGCCCCAGCGCCATTTGTCGATCAGCAGTCCGAACGGCAGGAACGCGACCTTGTCCATCGCCTGACGCAGCAGCAACCCGGTATCCTTGTCCGCGCTCGGCACCTTGCTCTCGTCGAGTAGGCCGACCTGAACCAGATAGTCCGGCGTGATCGACAGCGCCGCAAAGTCGCCGATCGCCTCGTGGAAGCCGTCATTGGCCCCGTCGCGATACAGGATCGGCAGCTTGTTATAGGCGCGCTGATAATAGTTATGCCCCAGCTCATGCTGGATCGTGATGAAGTCGTCAGAATTGACCTTGATGCACATCTTGATGCGCAGATCGTCGACATCGTCGAGGTTCCACGCCGACGCATGGCACTGCACTTCACGGTCGGCGGGCTTCAAGAACTGCGACCGCTTCCAGAACGTCTCCGGCATCGGATCGAGCCCGAGCGAGGAGTAGAACGCCTCGCCGGTCTTCACCATCTTGATTGCGTCATAATCCTTCGCGACCAGCAGCTCGCCAATATCGTAGCCGACATCGCCCGATCCCGGCGGCGCGACCACGTCATAGATATTGCCCCATTCCTGCGCCCACATGTTGCCGAGCAGGTCGGCGCGGATCGGGCCGGTCTTCGACTGAACCGCGTCGCCATATTTCTCGTTGAGCTTCCACCGGACATAGGTGTGCAGCGACTCGTACAGCGGCTTAACTTCGTTCCACAATTTGTCGGTGAGCTTGGCGAACTCCTCCGGCGGCATGTCGTAATTCGACCGCCACATCGACCCGACATCCTTGTAGCCCAGCTCGCGCGCACCCTCGTTCAGCAGCCCGACCGCGCGCTGATAGTCCTGACGCTGCGGCGCACCGACATTGTCGTGCCAGCTGGTCCACATCTCCTTCAGTTCGTCGGGATTGCGATTGGTGCCCATCGCCGCTTCGATGTCGCTGCCGCTGATCGGCTGGCCCTTCAGCGTCCCCTTGCCCGTACCATAGACGGTCTGCATGTCGGTCTGCAGCTGCGAGAGTGCCGACGCTGCGCCCTCGCGCGTCGGCGCGGGCGAGGTGATGCGCGAGCGCAGGATGTTCAGCTGACGCCGCGTGTCGGGCGACAGGCCCTGAACCTTGTCATACTTCGCCGCCTCCAGCGCGAAGCGGACCGCCATCTCGGTCCCCTTCGCTCCGCTCTTCGCGACCAGCGCGGAGGTGTCGTCGTTGATGTAGGTGGCGTACAGCCATGCGATCCGCGCGGCATCGAGCGAGTATTCCTTATACTCGGCCTCGGCGCGCTTCAGGAACGCATCGGCTCCGGCCGGGGTCGCCGCCCCCGCGCTCGGTGCAGCGGCCTTCTGGCTCTGTGCAGCCCCCGGCCCGGCCAGCAACAGGGCGAGCGCGATCGTCGAAATTCCGGTGCGGATCATCAATCCCTCGATTGTCTAGTTTGGATGGCGCGCAACCTGCGCCCGGCCCCCGACCGGGTCAAGCGGTCAGAAATGTTACGATCGCATCGCCCAGTTCGGGCCGCGTCACCGCGCTCATGTGGTTGCCCGGAATCTCGACGAAGCGCGCGTCGGGCAGCATCGCGGCTAGGCCGGTGAACGACCCCACCTCGTCATCCTCCGCCCCCGCGACCACCAGCACCGGCACGTCGAGCATGGCCACCGCTTCGGGCGGCGTATCGACGAACGTATCGAGGATACCGAGCAGTGCCACCGGGTCGCCGCCGGTGGTCTTGAGGAATGCCTGCGACATGAATTCCTTGTCGCCGCGCACGAAGCTGCCGAAGCCGGTCAGCACGCGGCGGAAGAATCCCCGCGCGGCGGCCGGTATCGGTCACCCCCTCGTCGCCCAGCCCCGACAGGATCACCCGCCGCGGCGTCGGCGCAATGCCGCGCGCCAACACCCGCATTGTGGTGCGCGCACCGAGCGAATAGCCGCCCAGATCATAATCGGTCAGCCTCAGATGCGCGATCAGCGCCTCCGCATCCTGCGCCAGCGCGTCGGGCGGATAGGCGGCGGGATCATGCGGTCGCGCGCTGTCTCCATGCGCACGCAGGTCCGGCATGATAACCCGGAACCCCGCATCCACCAGCTTCGCGGCGGTGCCATATTTGATCCAGTTGGTCTGCGCGTCGGAGAAATAGCCGTGGATCAGCACCACCGGCCGCCCCTGCCCCATCTCGCGCCAGGCCAGGGTCTGGCCGTCGAAGCTCTCGAAAGTCTCGGTCATCGCAGTTCTCTGCACCGGATTGGCCCCGCGCGAAAGCGTCGGCGGTTGCGTTGAACGCAATCGAATCAGTCGCAATTCGCAACTTATATCACTAGCATTTTATAAGCAGGCTTATTATGTCGCCGCTTATGACCGACTCACTTGGGTTCTTGATCAGCGACGTCTCCCGCCTGCTCCGCAAGCGCTTCGACGAACGCGCGCGTCTCATCGGCGTCACCCGCCAGCAATGGCGAACGCTCAGCGTGCTCAAGCGGCATGAAGGCAGCAACCAGGGCATGCTCGCCGAACTACTGGAGGTCGAACCGATCACCCTAGGCCGCATGATCGACCGGCTGGAGGAAGCCGGCTGGGTCGAACGCCGCCGCGATCCGGGCGACCGCCGCGTTTGGCGCATCCACCTGACCGACGCCGCCCAGCCGATCCTGCTCCAGCTCAAGTCTATTGCCGACGCGCTGTTTATCGACGCCGCCGAGGGCATCGCTCCCGACGATCAGGCAAAGCTTCACGCGCTGCTCGAACAGCTGCGCGACAATCTCTCGACCGGCCAGTCCAACGAGGCCGCCAATGGCTGAAGCCGACCCCCGCATCGAAACCACGACCGCATCCGAAGCGCCGCCAGCAAAGCCTACGCGTAGTCTGCTCCGCCCCATCCTGATGTTCGGCGTGCCGCTAGTGGTCATCTCCGCCATCGCTTTGTGGTGGTCGCTGTCTGGCGGCACCGTCTCGACCGACAATGCCTATGTCCAGCAGGACAAGGTGTCGGTGGCGAGCGATGTCGCGGGCCGCATCGTCGAGGTCGCGGTGAAGGAAAATCAGAGCGTCAAGGCCGGTGACATCCTCTTCCGCATCGACCCCGAACCCTATCGCATCGCGCTGGCACAGGCCGACGCCGCCATCGCCAATGCGCAGGTTCAGGTGACGACGATGCAGGCCAGCTATGTCGGCACCGGCGCGGACATTCAGGCCGCGCAGGACCGGATCGCGTCGGCGCAGGAGGATTATGCGCGGCAAAAGGCGTTGATGGATCGCGGCTTCACCACCCGCGCACGCTTCGAACAAGCGCAGCACTCGGTCGAACAGGCCCGCGCCAGCTATCAGAGCGCGCTCGCGGATGCACAGGAGGCCCGCGCCAAGCTTTCGAGCGGCAGCGCGGTACCAGGGATCAATCCCGCCATTGCCGCCGCCCGCGCCCAACGTGCCAAGGCGCTGCTCGATCTCGAACGCACCGCACGCCGTGCCCCGGTCGATGGCGTGGTCAGCCAGGCCGACCGGCTTCAGGTCGGCCAGATGATGATGTCGGGCCTGCCCGCCGTCACGTTGGTCCGCTCCGGCGGGTCGTGGATCGAGGCGAATTTCAAGGAAACCGACCTCGCCGACATGCGCGTCGGCCAACCCGCCGAAGTGCGCTTCGACGCCTATCCCGGCCTGAAGCTCAAGGGCCATGTCGCGTCGATCGGATCGCAGACCGGTTCCGAAACCTCGGTCCTTCCGGCGCAGAACGCCAATGGCAATTGGGTCAAGGTGACCCAGCGCGTGCCCGTCCGCATCGCCATCGACGAGAAAAGTCCGCGCCAGCTGATCGCCGGCCTCTCCGCCGAAGTCACCGTCGATACGCGCAAGTAATCCTGATGCGTCTCCCAACCCGTCACCCCCGCGAAAGCGGGGGCCCATCTCCCGGACTGTCGATCCGCCGCACCGGCGCGGTTCGCGGCGCGCTTGGGAGATGGGCCCCCGCTTTCGCGGGGGTGACGATGGGAGCAGTTTGATGGCGACTGCCCCGACTCCTGCCACCGAAGCCGCCCTCCCCGTGCGCAACAAGGGCCTACTGACCTTCGGAGTGATGCTGGCGACGATCATCCAGATCCTCGACACCACCATCGCCAACGTCGCGCTGCCGCATATGCAGACCTCGCTCGGCGCGACGGCCGATACGATCACCTGGGTGCTGACCAGCTATATCGTCGCGTCGGCGATCGCGATCCCGATCACCGGCTGGGTGTCCGACCGGATCGGGTCACGCAACCTGTTTCTGATCTCGATCATCGGCTTCACCGCGGCCTCTGCCCTGTGCGGCGCGGCGCAGAGCCTGGAGCAGATGGTGTTCTTCCGCATCCTTCAGGGGGTTGCGGCGGCATTCATGAACCCGCTCAGCCAGACCGTGATGCTCGACATCAACCGCCCACAGGACCAGCAAAAGGCGATGGCGGTGTGGGGCATGGGCATCATGATCGGCCCGATCCTCGGCCCCGTGCTGGGCGGCTGGCTGACCGAGAACTTCAACTGGCGCTGGGTGTTTTACGTCAACCTGCCCTTGGGCGTGATCTGCCTCGCGATCCTGTGGTGGCTGCTGCCCAGCCGCCCGGTGCGCAAGCGGACGTTCGACATATTCGGCTTCTCCTTGCTCGCGATCGGCATCGGCGCGCTCCAGCTGATGCTCGACCGGGGCCAGCATGCCGACTGGTTCTCCTCGACCGAAATCTGGATCGAGACGCTGATCGCCGGCACCGCGATCTGGATGTTCGTCGTGCATATGGCGATGGGCAAGAACCCGATGTTCGAGCGCAGCCTGTGGAAAAACCGCAACCTCGTCACCGCGCTCGCCTTCATGCAGGTGGTGGGCGTGGTGATGATGGCGACGATGGCGCTGCTCCCGCCGATGCTCCAGACGCTCTACGGATATCCCGTGATCGACACCGGGCTGTTGCTGATGCCGCGCGGCGTCGGCGTGCTGATCACGATGGGGCTGTCGGCGCGGCTGGTCGCGCGGGGAGTCGATCCGCGGCTGCTGGTCGGCACCGGCTTCGCGCTCGCCGCCTGGTCGCTGTGGGACATGACCACCTGGACGCTCCAGATGGGATCGACCCCGTTCATCATCTCGGGACTTGTGCAGGGATTGGGGATGGGCATGATCTTCATGCCGCTCAACGGCATGGCCTTCGCCACCCTCCCCGCGCATCAGCGGACCGAGGCGGCGAGCCTCACCAACCTGTCGCGCAATATTGGCGCGTCGATCGGCATCTCGCTGGTCACAACCATCCTCGCGCGCAGCACGCAAATCAGCCATGCCGACCTTGCCCCGAACATCACGGCGGAACGGCTGCAAACGCTCGACCCGAGTCTGCTCACCAATCTCGGCGGACAGGCAGACACGCTGCTGGCCATGGCGAATGCAGAGGTGACGCGACAGGCGGCGATGATCGCCTATCTCAACGATTTCCACGCGATGATGATCGTCACCGCCGCATCAATCCCGCTGGTGCTCTTCCTCAAGCGTCCAAAGGCCCGGATTGCGAACGATCCGGCTGCGGCGGGGCATTAAGCCAAGGCAGCGGGATCAAACACCCCAGCAGCGCCAGCGCCATATCCTTGGGCGCGTCGAACATGTCGCCCTGCTGGCCGTTATACTGGTCCGCCGCCTCCGGGCTGAGGCCCAGCGTCAGTGTCCATTCGAAAATCTCGTAGAGCGCGCCCAGCGCCAGCACGGCGAGCACCATGAACAGCACCGCCATCCGCCGCGTCAGCCCAGCATGGCGCGTGCCGATCTCGACCAGCGGCGCGGCGAAGCACAGGCCGAAGGCGAAATGGACCAGCCGGTCAAACATGTTGCGGTGGAATCCAAACGTTGCGTCGATACTGACCCCGGTCAGCGCCACGCTCCATGCGTCATAGGGCACGCTGCTGTACGTCCAGCGCGCCGCGAACAAATGGAGGAGAACGAAGGCGCAGCCACAGGCCACGCTGGCATTGTTTAGCGGCCAGCGCCTCAGCGCCCACCAGGCCAGCGGCACGCCAGCCACCACCGGCCCCATCTGCAACCAGGTATTCGGCGGATAGGCCGCCCCCACCGCGCTCAACGGCACGCCCGCAAGGCACGCGAGCAGCCACCAAATTTGCGCGGCGGGGAGACCTGTCAGCAGCCGTCAGCCCTTCTTCAGATGCCGGCGGCCCAACAACTCCGCGATCTGCACTGCGTTCAGCGCCGCGCCCTTGCGCAGATTGTCGCTGACGCACCAGAAGGCGAGGCCATTCTCGACGGTCGAATCCTCACGCACGCGGCTGACAAACGTCGCATAGTCGCCGACGCATTCGACCGGGGTGACGTACCCGCCATCCTCGCGCTTGTCGACCAACATGATGCCCGGCGCCTCGCGCAGGATATTCTGCGCATCCTCCGCCGACAGCTCATTCTCCAGCTCGACATGCACCGCCTCGCTATGCCCCACGAACACCGGCACGCGGACGCAGGTGGCGATCACCTTGACCTTGGGGTCGAGTATCTTCTTGGTCTCGACCACCATCTTCCACTCTTCCTTGGTCGACCCGTCGTCCAGGAAGCTGTCGATGTGCGGGATCACGTTGAACGCGATCTGCTTGGTGAACTTCTTCGCCTCCGCGCTGTCGCCGACAAAGATGTTGCGCGACTGCTCGAACAGCTCGTCCATGCCTTCCTTGCCCGCGCCCGACACCGACTGATAGGTCGCGACGACGACGCGCTTCACCTTGGCGGCATCGTGCAGCGGCTTCAGCGCCACCACCATCTGGGCGGTCGAGCAGTTCGGGTTGGCGATGATGTTCTTGGCCTTGTAGCCGTCGATCGCCTCCGGGTTCACTTCCGGCACGATCAACGGCACATCGGGGTCCATGCGATAGAGCGACGAATTGTCGATCACCGTGCAGCCGGCAGCGGCAAAGCGCGGGGCGTGAACCTTGGTCGCCTCGCTCCCGATCGCGAACAGCGCCATGTCCCATCCGGTCGGATCGAAATGGTCGATATTCTGGATCTTGTACTGTTTCCCGGTCTCGCCGAAATCGACCATGTCGCCGGTCGAGCGCGAGGACGCGAGCACGGCCAGCTCATCGATCGGAAATTCGCGCTCCGCCAGAATGGCGAGCATTTCGCGCCCGACATTGCCGGTGGCGCCTGCGACTACGACACGGTAACCCATCAATAGACCCTTTCATGCGGTCGAGCCGCCCGGAGTACGGGCAGCCACATAGTCATTCTTCGGTGGGAAGTCAGCGCCCGGTTCGGCGCGCTGAGAGAAATGTTTCGCGGCGGATGCCCGGACCCGCGCGACCGGCCTCTAGCGGCGCGTCACGGTCCGGGTGGTGATAATGGCCCGTTTTCGAAACATGGCCGCGCCTCTAGCAGCATGATTGCGCGGAGAACAGCGAAATTCTTCTTTCCTTACGGCAAAGCGCGGGTTGGTCGGTGGACGCGGCGATGCTCCCTCGCCTATGAACCCGGTCGCACGACAGGAGACCTTCCTTGGCCGACCATTTCGTCCGTCCCGACACCCGCGCTTTTCTCGACATGCTGGCCGCGATGCCGGAAATGCCTTGGCCGCCCCACCCCGCCGCCTATCGCGCGCAATATCTGGCGATGAAGGATATGGTCGATCTGCCGCTAGGTGAGCTCGCGACGGTCAAGGACCTCACCATCCCTGGGCCCGCCGGAGATATACCCGCCCGCCTGTTCGATGTGCGCGAGAAGCGCGAACCCGGCCCGGTCGTGGTCTTCTTCCACGGCGGCGGCTTCGTCATCGGCAATATCGACAGCCATGCGAGCTTCACCGCCGAGATGAGCCGCCTGCTCGACCTTCCCGTCGTCTCGGTCGACTATCGCCTCGCTCCCGAAAATCCCTGGCCCGCAGCGTCCGACGATTGCGAGGCAGCGGCGCGCTGGGTCGCCTCCAACCCCGCCGAACTCGGCCGCGCGGTGACCAGCATCGCGCTCGCGGGCGACAGCGCGGGCGGACAGATCGCCGCGGTCGCCGCGAGCGACCTGCGCGACGCACCCGCCGCCGTGCCGGTGATCGGCCAGTTGCTGATCTATCCCGCCGCGGATTTCGGGGGCAGCTACCCCTCCGCCGATCACTTCGCGGAGGGCTATCTGCTCACCGCCAAGGGCATGGCGTGGTTTAACGAATGCTATGCCGCCGATGTCGCGCACCCGCGCGCCTCGCCGATGCGCCATGCAACGCTGGAGGGGTTGCCCCCGGCACTGGTCATCACCGCCAGCCTCGATCCAATCCGGGATCAGGGCCGCGCCTATGCCGGAGCGCTGGCGGCGGCAGGCGTGCCGGTCGTGTTCCGCGAGGCGGTAGGCAATATCCACGGCTTCATCACCTTGCGCCGCGCCATTCCTTCAGCGCAAGGCGACGTCGCCGGGATGCTCGTCGCCTTCCGCGCATTGCTGACCGAGGCCGAGGCGAACCGCGTGATGATCCAGGCGGCGGCATGATCGACCGCGACGCGCTTCCCTATCGCCCCTGCGCCGGGGTCATCCTGCTCAACAGGCAAGGTCAGGTGTTCGTCGGCCAGCGTCTCGATTCGACGCTGGAGGCATGGCAAATGCCGCAGGGCGGGATCGATCCGGGCGAAGACCCGCTCGATGCCGCCTATCGCGAGCTATGGGAGGAAACCGGCGTCGCCCGCAACCATGTCGAACTGCTCGCCGCGCCCGAGATCGAACTGGAGTACGATCTGCCCGACGACCTGCTGGGCAAGGTGTGGAAGGGCAAATGGCGCGGCCAGCGCCAGCGCTGGTTCCTGTTCCGCCTGACCGCAGGGGACGAGGCGATCGACATCGCCACCGCCGAGCCGGAATTCCGTGCCTGGCGCTGGCTTGAGCCGCGCGAGCTGCCCGATGTGATCGTCCCGTTCAAACGCGACCTGTATGTCCGTCTGCTCCACATTTTCGCCCAACCTCTTGGGCTAGAGGTCGATTGATGCAGTGCAGCACTCGATTCCTTAACCAAGAAAGGGTAGTAACCGGTTACATGCGCCGCCTCCTCCCCCTTTTGCTCGCTCCGCTGCTACTTGCCAACGCAGACGTAACCGCATCCGCGCCGCAGGAGGCTCCCCCGCCGCCGCCAAACCAATCGGTCGAACGCTCGTCGGAGGTGAAGGCGATGCTCGACGCCGCGATGAAGGCGGGCGACGAGGGCGCGGTCAATGCGATCGTCAAATATGCCAAGGCCGCCGACAAGGAGCGCGCCGCGCAATTCGAGAAGGCAGCCGCGACCTGGAAGCGCGAACGACGCGAGGCTGCCGAACGCCGCATCCGCGAGGCCAAGTTCCTCGACCTGATCAAGGGGCGCGCCGAACTGGGCGGCTACTTCACCACTGGCAACACAGAAACGCTGGGCCTCACCGGCATTGTCGACTTGAAGCGCGAAGCGCTCCGCTGGCGCCACAAGCTGCGGATCCAGGCCGATTATCAGGAGACGTTCGGGCGAACGGTGCGCGAACGCTATCTCGCTGCCTATGAACCCAACTGGAAGATCGACGACCGCGCCTATGTCTATGGCGCGGCGCAGTTCGAGAGCGATCGGTTCCTGGGATTTGACGAACGCTATTCGGTGTCGGCAGGGGCAGGCTACTCGGCGGTCAAATCTCCGGCGCTGACTCTGGATCTCGAAATCGGCCCGGCGTTTCGCTATACCGATTTCATCACCGCTGCGACTGAACGCCAGATCGCAGCGCGCGGCAAGATCGACCTCGACTGGAAGTTGAGCAAGGGCGTCACCTTCAGTCAGGATGCGTCGGCGTTCGTCGAGCAGCAGAACAGCACGATCACGGGCAAGTCGGCATTGCGCGTGAAGCTGTTCGGCCCCTTCTCGACCCAGATGTCCTATGCGGTGAACTATGAAAGCGCGCCGCCGAACGGGCGCAAGTCGACGGATACTACGACACGCGCGTCACTGCTGGTGGACTTCTAGGTCGCTTTCGGCACCGACCGCTTCCCCACCCGGTCACCCAGCGCCAGCATCCTATAGGTGGCCGGGCGGGGGAGCCGGCCGCTGACGTTTCAGCGAAGCTGAACACAGCAAATGACTGTCACAGTAACTTCACAAGATTGTAACATTCGGCGAAATCGGGCATCGGGCCGCAACCCGGAGCCATCGCCATTCGCCAGATCGCCGCCCTGCCCTATCGTACCGAAGGGACCGCCATTGATGCCCCCGTTCGCGTGATGCTCGTCACGTCGCGCGGCACCGGTCGCTGGGTGATCCCCAAGGGCAATGTCGCGAACGGCACACCGCCACACCTCGCCGCCGCCGAAGAGGCCAAGGAAGAGGCAGGAGTCGTCGGCGCAGCCTGCCCCACGCCGATCGGCGCCTATCGCTATCGCAAGCGGCGCGGCAATGGCGCGCACCTGATGGCCGATGTCGAGGTATTCCCGCTCGCCGTCACCGAAGAACTCGCCCGCTGGAAGGAACAGGACCAGCGCGAACGCCGCTGGTTCACGCTGGAGGAGGCGGCCGACGCGGTCGACGAACCCGATCTCAGCGACCTGATCCGCAGCTTCGGCCCAACCGAATTCAATGCCGCCGCGCGGCGGACGAGCATGCTCGCCGTCGTCGCGCAAAGATCGAAAGCAAGTCAAATGTTTGCGTGGTTTCAGCGCCTTCTTCCCAAGACCGGAAATTTCTTCGATCTGTTCGAGGCGCATGCGGTAACGATCACCGCCGCCGCTGACGCGCTATCGCGCTTGTTCCAGGGCGCAGGCCCGACGCAGGACCATATCCGTGAGATCATGGAGCGTGAGCATGATGCGGACGGCATCATCCGTGAGGTGCTGCAGACGGTCCGCAAGACTTTCCTGACCCCGTTCGACCGCAGCGCGATCACCAGCCTGATCGGTGCGATGGACGACGCGATCGACGAAATGCAGGCCGCCGCCGCTGCGGTCGACCTGTATGAGGTCGATGCGTTCGAGCCCGAAATGCGTGACATCGTCGCCATCATTGTCGATGCCGCGCGGCTGACTGCCGAAGCGATGCCGCTGCTGCGGGATGTCGCGAAGAACGGCGTGCGCCTGCACGAGTTGACCGAGCGCCTGGTGCGGATGGAGGGCCATGCCGACGACATCCACGACGCCGGCGTCCGCCGCGCATTCAAGACCTATGGCGACGATCCGATGAAATTCTTCATCGCGCGCGAGATCTACAAGCATCTCGAGCGGATTACCGACGCGCTCGAGGATGTCGCGAACGAGATCGACGGCATCGTCATCGACCACGCCTGATCGCATCCCATGCACGAACTCGCTTTCCCGCTGCTCGTCGGCCTGATCATCCTCGCGCTGGCGTTTGACTTCTTGAACGGCCTCCACGACGCCGCCAATTCGATCGCTACGGTCGTCGCCACGCGGCTGCTCGGCCCGGTACAGGCCGTCGGATTCGCCGCCTTCTTCAACTTCGCCGCCTATTTCCTCACCCTCGCCTGGCCCGAGTTGCACAAGGTGGCGGAGACGATCGGCAAGGGGCTGATCGACAAGGATCTGGTCACCCCCGCCGTCGTGTTCGGCGCGCTGGTCGGCGCGATGTTCTGGAACGTCGTCACCTGGTGGAAGGGCATTCCCTCCTCGTCTAGCCACGCGCTCGTCGGCGGCATCGTCGGCGCGGGCGTCGCGCATGCCGGCTTCACCGGCATCCAGTGGAGCGGCCTCAACAAGACGCTGATCGCTATCGTGCTGTCGCCGCTGCTCGGCATGCTGCTGGCGATGCTGGTGATGCTGATGTCGAGCTGGGCGCTCCACCGCGTCGGCAACCGCAACGCAGAGAAGAGCTTCCGCTGGCTCCATCTCGTCTCCTCCGCTGCCTATTCGACCGCGCACGGCCTCAACGACGCGCAAAAGACGATGGGGATCATCACCGTGCTGCTCTATTCGACCGGCTATCTCTCGGGCGAATTCCATGTGCCGCACTGGGTCGCCATCGCCTGCTACATCGCAATCGCGTTGGGGACGTTATCCGGCGGGTGGAAGATCATCGAAACGATGGGAACGCGGATCACAAAATTGTCGCAGCATCAGGGGTTCAGCGCGTCGACCGGCGGGTCGATCATGGTGTTCACCGCCTCGCTGCTCGGCATTCCGGTTTCGACCACCCACACCATCACCGGCAGCATCATCGGCGCAGGAACCGCTCGGCGTGCCAGTGCCGTGCGCTGGGGCGTCGCGCAGAATGTGATCGCGGCATGGGTCATCACCATCCCCGCCTCGGCTGCAGTCGGCGCGCTGTTCTACATGCTCACGCGATTGTTCTAACTCGTAACTATTGTTACTTTTCCGGCCACAAGGGGTTCACCCGACGCGCGGGAGCCGATACACCCCCTGCATGGGGCTGACCGCAATCGAAGCCGCCGCCGTCGAGGCGGCCCGCGCCGCGCCGATGCTGGCGCAGGTCGAACGCTGGGTCGCGGTCAACAGCGGCACGCGCAACCTGACCGGCTTGGCGACGATGGCGGATTTGCTCGCCGATGCGTTCGCCGCCTTGCCCGGCGAGCTGGCGCTGGTCGAGCCCGCCCCGGTCGAGATGGTCGACACCAGCGGCACGGCCCAGTCACTGTCCGATGGCCGCCACCTCCACCTGCGCGTGCGTCCCGATGCACCGGTGCAGATGCTGTTCACTGGCCACATGGACACGGTGTTCCCCGCCGATCACCCCTTCCAGACCGCGACCTGGCTGCCCGATGGCAGCCTGAATGCCCCCGGCGCCGCAGACATGAAGGGCGGGCTGTCGCTTATGCTCGCCGCCCTGCGCGCGGTCGAGGCCACCCCCGCCTCAGCACGCTTCGGCTATGAAGTCGTCATCAACTCCGACGAGGAAACCGGATCCTTCGCCTCCGCTGCGCTGATCGCTCAGGCCGCGAAGAACAAGGTTGCCGCGCTCACCTACGAACCCGCGCTCCCCGATGGCACGCTGGCGGGCGCGCGTGGTGGGACCGGCAATTTCTCGATCGTCGTGCGCGGACGCAGCGCCCATGCCGGCCGCAACCCACGCGACGGACGCAACGCACTTGTCGCTGCGGCCGATCTCGCGCTGCGCCTGTCCCAGTTGATGACCGATGACTTGTCGGTCAACCCGGCGCGGATCGAGGGGGGCGGACCGAACAATGTCGTCCCCGATCTCGCCATCCTGCGCGTCAATTTCCGCCCCGCCTCGCCCGACGCCATCCAGCGCGCCGGAGCAGCGGTCCATGCCCTCGCTGAGAGCATCGCCACCGCGCACGACGTCGCGGTCCATGTCCATGGCGGCTTCAACCGCCCGCCCAAGCCGCTCGACCCCGGCGCCGAGCGGCTGTTCGGTCTGGTCAAGCAGGCCGGTGCCGATCTCGACATCCCCGTCGCCTGGAAGGCCACCGGCGGGGTGTGCGACGGCAACAACATCGCCGCGTGCGGCGTCCCCGTCGTCGATACGATGGGCGCACGTGGTGGCGCCATTCATTCGCAGGAGGAATTTCTGATCCCCGACAGCCTGCCCGAACGCGCGGCATTGTCCGCGCTGACCATCCTGCGCATCATCGAAAAGGGTGGCGTATGACCTTCATCATCCGCCCCGCCCGCGCCGACGACCTCCAGCATCTCTATGAGATGGCGAAGCTCACCGGCGGCGGCTTCACCAATCTCCCGCCTGAGAAACCGGCGCTGAAGGCCAAGCTCGAACGCAGCGCCGAAGCCTTTGCGCGTACCGACGATGCCAAGAAGGACGAACTGTTCGTCCTCGTGCTCGAAAACACCGACACGCAGGAGGTGCGCGGCACCTGCCAGATATTCACCCAGGTCGGCCAGCGCTGGCCCTTCTATTCCTACCGCATCGGTACGGTGACCAAGCATAGCGAGGCGCTCAATCGCACCTTTCGCGCCGAAATCCTCAACCTGGTCAACGACCTCGAAGGATCGAGCGAGGTCGGCGGGCTGTTCCTCCACCCCGGCGAACGCGCCGGGGGGCCTCGGTATGTTGCTCGCGCGCAGCCGCTATCTGTTCATCGCGATGCACCGTGCGCGCTTCGCCGACCGCATCCTTGCCGAACTGCGCGGCGTGATCGACGAGGCGGGCGGATCGCCCTTCTGGGACGGGGTCGCGGGCCGCTTCTTCGGGATGAATTTCCAGCAGGCGGACGAGTTCAACGCGATCCACGGCAACCAGTTCATCGCCGACCTGATGCCGCGCCACCCGGTCTATACCGCGATGCTGACCGACCATGCGCGCAGTGTGATCGGCGTCCCCCACCCCTCGGGCCGCGCGGCAATGCGGATGCTGGAGCATGAAGGCTTCGCGTTCGAGAATTACATCGACATTTTCGACGGCGGCCCGACCATGACCGCGCGCACCGACAATGTGATGACGATCCGCGACTGCCGCGCCGAAGCGGTTGCCGCGCTGGCTCCGGGGGGCGACGCAAGCATCATCGCGCGCGGCCAGCTCGCCGACTTCCGCGCGTGCCACGGCCGGATCGGCCGGTCCGACACGGGCGCAACGCTCGATCCCGCCGCCGCTGCCTTGCTCAACGTCCAACCCGGCCAGCAGGTCCACCATGCCCCGCGTTGAGATCAATTTCGACGGAATCATCGGCCCCAGCCACAACTACGCGGGCCTGAGCCACGGCAACCTAGCCGCCACCCGCAATCAGGGCGCGGTGTCGCAACCTCGCGCCGCCGCGCTGCAGGGCATCGCCAAGATGCGCGCCAACCTCGCGCTCGGGCTGACCCAGGGCATATTACTGCCCCACGCCCGCCCCGATCATCGCTGGCTGGACAGTCTCGCCACCCGCTACGCCGACGCCGCGGCGCATCTTCAGGCGCAGGCGCTGTCCGCCTCCGCGATGTGGGCCGCCAACGCCGCCACCGTCTCCCCCGCGCCAGACACGGCGGACGGACGCTGCCACCTCAGCGTCGCCAACCTCGTGACGATGCCGCATCGCAGCCATGAATGGCCCGAAACCCTCGCCCAACTGGACCTCGCATTTGCGCATGACGCCTTCCGCGTGCACGGCCCAGTCCCCGCCCCGTTCGGCGACGAAGGTGCTGCCAACCATATGCGCCTCGCCCCGGAGCATGATGCACCCGGCGTCGAAATCTTCGTCTATGGCGTCAGCGGTGGCCCCTTCCCCGCGCGCCAGCATCGCGAGGCCAGCGCGGCGGTCGCGCGCCGCCACGGTCTCGACCCCGCCCGCACCTTGTTCGTCGAGCAATCGGAAGAAGCCATCGCCGCTGGTGCCTTCCACAACGACGTCGTCGCGGTCGCGAACGCCAATGTCCTGTTCGCGCACGAACTGGCCTTTGCGGACAAGAATGCGTTCTACGCTGATCTGCGCAAGCTGCTGCCGCGCGTCGAGATCGTCGAAGTACCCGCAGCTGAAGTCAGCCTGGCCGATGCGATCAGCTCCTATCTGTTCAACGCCCAGCTGGTGACGCTGCCCGGCGGCGAGACCGGCCTCATCCTGCCGACCGAGGCGCGCGACACGCCCAGCGTGTGGACCTGGCTCCAGCGCCATGTCGCCGGCAATGGCCCGATCCGCCATCTGGAGGTGGTCGATGTCCGCCAGTCGATGGCCAATGGCGGCGGCCCCGCCTGCCTGCGCCTGCGCGTCGTCGCCGATCCCGCGACGGTCGATCCCCGCTTTCTCGTCGATGCCACCAAGCTCGACCGGATTGCCGCAGTGATCGAGGCGCACTGGCCCGAACGGATCGCTCAGGACGAGATTGGCGATCCCACGCTCATCGCACGCGTCGAAGCGGCCCGAACAGCTTTACTCGGAGCCCTTGCGATCGCGCCTTCGGAGCTGTCGGGTTAATTGACAGGTAACCATAAGCCTTAACCCGAACCCCGCCAATTCCGCACTTGGCCC
Source organism: Sphingomonas sp. J344 (assembly GCF_024700005.1). Lineage (NCBI taxonomy): Bacteria > Pseudomonadati > Pseudomonadota > Alphaproteobacteria > Sphingomonadales > Sphingomonadaceae > Sphingomonas > Sphingomonas sp. J344. The sequence continues at coordinate 401,058 of NZ_JAJONB010000002.1, forward strand.
GGCTCTTGCGTTAAGGCTAGCATGTTCGCGCGCATCAAACGCCTGTTCACGATCAAGACCCGATTCGAGGCGTTCCTCGTCATCTATGGTCTCGGGCTGGGGGCGGTCGACCGCGGGACGCATTATCTGGAGCAATATCCGGGCTGGGGCGGATGGGTGCTTTTCGCGCTCTGCCCCATCGCGGTGTTCATGGCCGGCGGACGAATCCTCGATTCGCTCGATGCCGGGATCGAATAGAGTTTGAACGGCCGTGGGGGCGGCCGGAATGGGGAGACAAAGGTGCGGTTGTTTCGGGGCATGTTCACGGCGCTGGCGGCGCAGGCATTGCTGATCGTGGCCGTGGCGGGCGGGGGCCTGCTGTGGAACGTCCATACCAGCAGCGAACGGTTGCTGCGCAATCGCGACGCCGAGCATCTCGAGACATTTGCCGCGCTCGCTGGTGAAGCGGCGGCGGCGGGCAAGCCATTCGACCGGATCATCGCCGACCTCGACCGCCGCGACCCCCTGATCCTCGGTAATCGCGTTGCATTTGTCGGCGATGGCGATCGCCTTCTCGCCGGCCCCGCCGCCGGCCCCGCGCTGGTCGAGCGTCCTGTGGTGGTCGATGGCCGCACCGTTGCGCGCGCGCGCGTCGTTCGCCCGCCGCTGTTGACCGACCGCGACCGCACGCTGATGCGCGACCATTATATCGGCATTGGCGCGATCTTGGCAGGCGTCCTCGCCCTGTTGCTTGGCGCGGCCTATTGGCTCGCCGGGCGCTGGGCGAAGCCGCAGCGTGAGCTGCTGCGCCTCAGTCATGAGGTCGCCGACGGCGATGGCGACATCTATTTCGATGAGCACGGCCCGCGTGAGATCGTCGGCACGATGCGCAATCTGCGCCGCATCGCCAACCGCTTCGAGCGGATCGAGACCGCGCGCCGCACCTGGCTGGTGATGATCGCCGAGGAGCTGCGCGAGCCGATCGCCTCGCTCGGCGGCCATCTCGCGGAACTGCAGGAGGCGCTCACCGCCGAACCCGAGTTCAAGGCGGCGATCGAATCCGACCAGAACCGCCTCGCCCGCATGGCCGAGGACCTCCACGCGGTCGCGCTCGCCGATCTCGGCCGCCTGCCGCTACGCTTCGCCGATGTCGATCCGCGCGCGCTGATCCACAACACGATTTGGAGCCACGGCAAGCGCGCCGAGGCGGCGGGCGTGCGGCTCGAAACGAGCAACCTGCCGCCCTACACCATCCTGGTGAAGTGGGACGCCGAGCGGATCGAGCAGTTGTTCGGGGCGCTGATCGAAAATTCGATGCGCTATGTCCCGCGTGGCGGACGGATCGTCCTCGGCCTCGAAAGCCAGAAGGATGCGTGGCGACTGATCGTCGACGACAACGCCCCGGGCATCGACGTCGACCTCGCCCAACAGTTGTTCGAGCCCTTTTACCGTGCCAATGCAAAGGACACGCCGGGCGGCTCTGGCCGCAGCCTCGCCACCGCGCGCGCCATCGTCGAGGGGCATCACGGCCGGATCGAGGCGAGCAACTCCCCCGATCGGCGGCCTGCGCATCACCGTAGTGCTGCCCGCAAGCCCGCCAATGGCCTGATGCATCTTCTCAGCCCCTCCCGCTTGCGGGAGGGTGGGGAGGGTCTTCTTCTGTTTCTTCGTAGAGAGCGCGTCTCCGCGCCTTACTCGAATTCCAGGATCGCCGCATCCACCGCCAGGCTGTCGCCAGCGGCAAAGTTGATCGCCTTGACCACGCCCGATTTCTCGGCGCGCAGGATATTCTCCATCTTCATCGCCTCGACCACCGCCAGCGGCTGTCCGGCCTCCACCTTCTCGCCTTCGCCCACCTCGATCCGGGTCAGCAGCCCCGGCATCGGCGCGAGCAGGAAGCGGCTCATGTCGGGCGGGATCTTCTCGATCATGTGCCGCGCCAGTTGGGCGACGCGCGGGGAATGGACGGTCACCTTGTGCGTCGCCCCGCGCGTGGCCAGCGTCCAGCCCGCCCGCGTCCGTGCAACCCGCACCGCTAACGAAGCATCGCCCGATCGCGCCACTGCCAGCCGATCGCCTGGCGACCATTCGATATCGCCCGCAACCAGCACGTCATCGACCACCGCGCCATCGCCCAGTGTCACCGCATGGTCGATCCCACCGATCCGCACCACCCAGTCGCATGAAGTCGCCGGATTCGCGCCCAACTGCCCCGAAATCTGCGCCGCGCGCTCCGCCTGACGCCAGTGTACCGCTGCTGCCACCGCCGCGAGCTGTCGCGTCAGTCCCGCGTCGGCAGGAGCGCCTTCGAACCCGTCGGGATATTCCTCGGCGATGAACCCGGTGGTCAGCGCGCCAGACCGGAAGCGCGGATGCTGCATCAGCGCGGAGAGGAAATCGACACTATGGCCAAGCCCGTCGATCTCGAACGCATCGAGCGCAGCCACCTGCAGATCCGCCGCCGCGTCGCGCGTCGGACCCCAGGTGATCAGCTTGGCGATCATCGGGTCATAGAACATGCTGACCTCGCCCCCCTCGACGACGCCATCGTCGACCCGGACGTACCCCTCACCGCCCACATCGCCATAGGGCGTCTCCTGCGCCTCAGGCGGCGCATAGCGCACCAACCGCCCGGTGCTCGGCAGGAACCCGCGATACGGATCCTCGGCATAGACGCGGTTCTCGATCGCCCAGCCGGTCAGCGTGACCTCATCCTGCGTGAACGCCAGCTTCTCCCCCGCCGCCACGCGGATCATCTGCTCGACCAGATCGAGCCCCGTGATCGCCTCGGTTACCGGATGCTCGACCTGAAGCCGGGTATTCATCTCAAGGAAGTAGAAGCCCTCCCCGGTCTTGTCGGCACCGGAAACGATCAGCTCGACGGTGCCCGCGCTGTAATATCCAACCGCCCGCGCCAGCGCGACCGCCTGCTCGCCCATCTTGCGGCGCATCTCGGGCGTGACGAAGGGCGAGGGCGCTTCCTCGACCACCTTCTGGTGCCGCCGCTGGATCGAACATTCGCGCTCGCCCAGATAGACGATGTTGCCATGCTGATCGCCGATCAGCTGGATCTCGATATGGCGCGGCTGTTCGATGAACTTCTCGATGAACACGCGATCATCGCCGAACGACGCCAGCCCCTCGCGCTTGGTCGCCTCAAAGCCCTCGCGAACGTCCTGCTCGCTCCACGCCAGCCGCATCCCCTTGCCGCCGCCGCCGGCCGAGGCCTTCATCATCACCGGATAGCCGATATCGGTAGCGATCCGCACCGCCTCGTCGGTATCGGCGATCTCGCCCAGATAGCCGGGGACGACATTGACCCCCCGCCGCCTTGGCGAGCTTCTTGGACTCGATCTTGTCCCCCATCGCCGCGATCGCATTCGCCGGCGGCCCGACAAAGGCGATCCCCGCCTCCGCACACGCCTTGGCAAAGCTCTCGCGCTCCGACAGGAATCCGTAACCCGGATGGATCCCGTCCGCGCCCGTCGCCTTGGCCGCGGCAAGGATCAGCTCCGCCTTGAGATAGCTCTCCGCCGCCGGCGCCGGCCCCAGCCGCACCGCCTCATCCGCCATCAACACATGCGGCGCACGCGCATCGGCATCGGAATAGACCGCGACCGTCGCAATCCCCATCCGCTTGGCGGTGCGGAACACGCGGCACGCAATCTCGCCGCGATTGGCGACCAGGATTTTCTTGAACATCAGAACTTACTTTCCGGATTTGCCACCTGATGAGGAACAAGCGCCCAGCGCCACAACAACGACAGCGGTAGAAGCCAGACCACGAGTGCGAGGATCGAAACCCAACCGTAGCCTGGGGTGAATAGGGCCCCGCTCACGACCAGAACGAAGTAGGCCATCGCCCCGATACCAAGCCACAAAACGCTACCAATGATGCCCAGCACCACCCTGCCCCATACGGGGACAGCCTGAGAAACTGCATCTAACTCAGAAGCACGTCGATCGACATTGGCGTTCGCAGAGGCGTCATGGCGGTAGATCACTCCGCCGCCTCCAGCTCCGCCTTCATCTCAGCCTGCATCGCCCGCATCCCCAGCCGCGCGAACAGTGCCGCGTCCTTGTCGTCCCCGGCATTGCCGGTGGTCAGCAGCTTGTCGCCGGTGAAGATCGAATTCGCCCCGGCCATGAAGCACAAAGCCTGCGTCTCATCGCTCATGCTCTCGCGCCCGGCGGACAGCCGCACCATCGATTCCGGCATCGTGATCCGCGCCACCGCGACCGTGCGCACGAACTCGATCTGGTCGATCTTCGCCAGCGGCGTGTCATGGAGCATGTCACCCAGCACCGTGCCCTTGACCGGCACCAGCGCGTTCACCGGCACGCTCTCGGGATGCTTGGGCAGCGTCGCCAGCGCATGGATAAAGCCGACGCGATCCGCCCGCGTCTCGCCCATCCCGACGATCCCGCCGCAGCACACGTTGATCCCCGCCTCGCGCACATGGTCCAGCGTTTCCAGCCGGTCCTCGAACGTCCGCGTGGTAATCACCTCGCCATAACGCTCGGGCGAGGTGTCGATATTGTGGTTGTAATAATCCAGCCCCGCATCGGCGAGCTGCGCCGCCTGCCCCTCGGTCAGCATGCCCAGAGTCATGCAGGTTTCCATGCCCATCTGGCGCACGCCCTTCACCATCTCGACGATGGCGGGCATGTCGCGGTCCTTGGGGTTGCGCCACGCCGCACCCATGCAAAAGCGCGACGAGCCATTGTCCTTGGCCTGCGCCGCCGCCTGCAGCACCGCGCGGACATCCATCAGCTTGGTCGCCTTCAGGCCCGTCTCGGCATGGGTGGACTGGTTGCAGTAGCCGCAATCCTCCGGGCACCCCCCGGTCTTGATGCTCAGCAGCGTCGACAGCTGCACCTCGTTGGCCGCGAAGTGTGCGCGGTGCACGGTCGCGGCCTGATAGACCAGCTCCATGAACGGCAGGTCGAACAGCGCGGCGATCTCTTCGCGGGTCCAGTCGGTACGGGCAGTCATTCTGCGGCATCCTCTTCGGGCGGCATATTGTGGCCGAGCAGCGTAAGCACTTCTTCAGCGGCGTTCACAAGGTTCGTTCCGGGGCCAAAGATCGCCTGAACCCCCGCGTCGCGCAGCACCTGATAATCCTGCGCCGGGATCACTCCGCCCGCGATCACCTTGATATCAGGCCGCCCCGCGTCGCGCAGATGCCCGATCAGCTGGGGGATCAGCGTCTTGTGCCCCGCGGCAAGGCTCGACGCGCCGACAACGTCGACATCCTCCGCCACCGCCAGCTCGGCGGCCTCCTGCGGCGTCTGGAACAGCGGGCCGGGCACGACCTTGAACCCAAGGTCGCCGAACGCCGAGGAGACGAGGTTCGCCCCGCGATCATGTCCGTCTTGCCCCATCTTCGCGACCAGCATGCGCGGCTTGCGCCCCAGCCTCCGCTCGGTCGCGGCGACGCCGTCCTTCAGCCGCTCCCAGCGCGCGTCCGCATCATAGGCGCCGCCATAGACGCCCTTGACCGGCGTCGGCACCGTGCCGTGTCGGCCGAACACATCCTCCATCGCCAGGCTGATCTCGCCCAGCGTCGCGCGATGCCGCGCCGCCGCGACCGCCAGCTCGAGCAGGTTGGCATCGCCCCGCGCGCCCTCACGCAGCGCATCGAGCGCCGCGCGACACGCGGCATCATCGCGCGATGCTTTGACCCGCGCGATCCGCGCCACCTGCGCCTCGCGCACGGCATGGTTGTCGACGTCGAGGATGTCGATCGGGTCTTCCTCGGCCTTGCGGTATTTGTTGACCCCGACGATCACCTGCTCGCCGCGGTCGATCCGCGCGGCGGTGGCGGCGCTTGCTTCCTCGATCATCGCCTTGGGCCAGCCGGCGGCAACCGCCTTGGCCATCCCGCCCTCGGCCTCGACCCGCTCGATAATCACCCACGCCTTGTCGACCAGCTCGTTGGTCAGCGCCTCGACATAGTAGCTTCCGCCCAGCGGATCGACGACATTGGTCATGCCCGTCTCTTCCTGGATCACCAGCTGGGTATTGCGGGCGATGCGCGCGGAGAAATCGGTCGGCAGCGCGATCGCCTCGTCCAGCGCATTGGTGTGCAGGCTCTGCGTCCCGCCCAGCATCGCCGCCATCGCCTCGATCGTGGTGCGGATGACGTTGTTGTACGGGTCCTGCTCGGTCAGCGACACGCCACTGGTCTGGCAGTGGGTGCGCAGCATCTTGCTGCGCTCGTCCTTCGCGCCCAGCTGCGTCATCACGCGATGCCACAACACCCGCGCCGCCCGCAATTTAGCGACTTCCATGAAGAAGTTCATACCGATTGCGAAGAAGAAGCTGAGCCGCCCGGCGAACTTGTCGATGTCGAGGCCTGACGCGACGCCGTATTTCACATATTCCATGCCGTCGGCGATGGTGAAGGCCAGCTCCTGCACCTGCGTCGCCCCGGCCTCCTGCATATGATAGCCGGAGATCGAAATGCTGTTGAATTTCGGCATTTTAGCCGACGTATATGCAAAAATGTCCGAAATGATCCGCATCGACGGCTCGGGCGGGTAGATATAGGTATTGCGGACCATGAACTCCTTCAGAATGTCGTTCTGAATGGTCCCGTCGAGCAGGCTCTTGTCGACCCCCTGCTCCTCCCCCGCAACGATGAAGAAAGCGAGGATCGGGATCACCGCGCCGTTCATCGTCATGGAAACCGACATCTGGTCGAGCGGGATGCCGTCGAACAGGATCTTCATATCCTCGACGCTGTCGATCGCCACGCCCGCCTTGCCGACGTCACCCGTCACGCGCGGGTGGTCGCTGTCATATCCGCGATGCGTCGCCAGATCGAACGCGACCGACAGCCCCTTTTGCCCCGCCGCCAGGTTGCGCCGGTAGAAGGCGTTGGATTCCTCGGCGGTCGAAAAGCCCGCATATTGCCGGATCGTCCAGGGCCGCCCGGCATACATCGACGCCCGCACCCCGCGCGTGAACGGCGCAAATCCGGGCAGCCCCGGATCGGCGGTCACGTCCTCGGCCGTATACAGCGGCTTGACGTCAATCCCCTCCGGCGTGCGCCACGTCAGGTCGCGGCCCTTCACTTCCTTGTCGGCCAGCGCCTTCCAGTCGGCGGGGGTGGGCTTGTCGGTCAAATTCCCTCTCCCTTTGGGAGAGGGAAGGAGCCGCGCAGCGGCGGAAGGGTGAGGGTGACGATCGCGAGGTCACCCTCACCCTTCCCACCCGGCTGCGCCGGGCGGGCCCCCTCCCTCTCCCAAGCGGAGAGGGAGGCTTGGCACATCGTCAGCGTCATCATCACTTACCCTTGAACTCCGGCGCGCGCTTGCCGAGGAACGCCATCACGCCTTCGCGGAAATCCTCGGTCTTGCCCGCGATGCGCTGATGCGCCGCCTCGACGCTCAGCGTCTCCGACAGCGTGTTGTTGAGCGCCGCCTTCACCTGCGCCCGGATCAGGCCCAGCGCGACAGTCGGCTTGGCGGCAAGCGTCGCGGCGAGCTTCCCCGCCTCCGCCATCAGCGCATCGTCCGCGACCACGCGCGCGACCAGCCCCGCATCCTTGGCGTCATCGGCGAACATCTTCTCGCCCAGCAGCGCCATCTCCAGCGCCTTGGCCCGCCCCGCCGACTTGGCGACCAGCCAGGTCGCGCCGCAATCGGGCACCAGCCCGATATTGCTGAATGCCAGCAGCAGATAGGCGCTCTTCGCCATCACCACGATATCGCCGCCCAGCGCGATTCCGACGCCCGCCCCCGCCGCCGGCCCGTTGATCGCGGTCACGATCGGGATCGGCAGCTTCGACAACGTCTCGGCGAGCGGGTTGTAGTGGAACTCCAGGCTCTCCGCCGGGTCGACCGGCCCCTGATCCATCCGCCCGGCCAGGTCCGCGCCCGAACAGAATGCCCGCCCCTCCCCGGTCAGCAGCACCGCCCGCGCGCCCTCATTCACCGCGCGCAGCAGCGACGCGCGGATCAGGTCGAGCATGTCGAACGTCACCGCGTTCAGCCGGTCGGGCCGGTTGAGCCGGATCGTCGCGACGCCACTGTCGAGGCTGTAAAGGACGGTCTCGTCGGTCAATGCGCCTCTCCCTTCGGCGTTTCCATGATCTCGGTCAGCACCCCGCCCATGTCGCGCGGGTGGACGAAGAAGATCGGCGTCCCATGCGCCCCGATCCGCGGCTCACCCAGCACCCGCGCGCCCCTAGCCTCGAACCACGATTTGGCTTCGTGGATGTCAGGCACCTCGTAACAGACATGATGCTGCCCGCCCGCCGGGTTCTTTGCCAGAAACCCGTGGATCGGCGAGTCCGCGCCCAGCGGCTCGATCAGCTCGATCTGCGTATTCGGCGTATCGACGAAGCACACCTTCACCCCCTGCGCGGGCAGGTCGAAGGGTTCGTGGATCGTCCCCGCGCCCATCACGTCGCGATAGAAAGCGATGCTGTCCGCAATCGAAGGCGTCGCAACGCCGATATGGTTGAGGCGGCCGAGTTTCATGGCATCATTCCCGGGTTCAGCACGACAGCCGCGACTCCTTCTGAAGCGGGACGAACTTGCCATCGCGATATTCATAGCGTTCGACGAACTTCGCCGTCCCGCTCGCCTGCACCGCGAACGACTTGCCCTTCACGATATCGACGATCTCGCCCTCCAGCTTGCTCAGCGGTTCGCCGCCAAAGGTCTTGCCGGTCGCCTCATCGACCGCGCCCTCGTTTGACGCCGACAGCCAGATGCGCTCCGACTGGACCGGCCCGTCGGGCTTCAATTCGGTGATCGACGCGCCACCGCACGAATAGCCCTGCGCGGTGTCGCCGCTTTCGACATAGATGGCGGGATTGTCGGTGAACTCATTCGTCACCCGCCATTCCGGCTCCGCACCCCAGCCCGAGCCACGCACCAGCGTCGGCCACTTCCCGGTCACCGCGAAGCCGTCGCCCTGAGGCTTGAGATAGGCAATCGCCAGCGCCCCCGAACAGGCATGACAGTCGGACTCATTCGCCCCGGGGCTCAGCAGCACCGCAATGTCGCCGATCCACAGCAACTGACCCGGCGTCACGTTGATGACCCCGGCATCGTCCTCCTGCACCTGCGCCGCACCATCCTTGCCATAGGTCGTGCGGAAGGCGAGCTTGAGCTGTTCCGCCTCAGGCAAGGCGCGCACACCGGTTGCACTCGGGGTCGCAGACGGCGTCGCCGCGGTCGCGTTGCCGCTATCGGGTTCCTGCTGGCAGCCCGCCAGCAGCGCTACCGCGCCCGCTAGAGTGAAAAGGACATAGGTGAGCCGACGGGGAGTCATCAGACCTTCTCCGCAACAAGCAGCATGCCGAATGCCGCAAAAACGAGAAAACCAGCGGTTCCGCCAACCACTCCAGCCCACCAAAGCCAAGGGTAGGACTCCTCGCCTTCTCCAATACCAAGGCGCACCGTCCGCTCGTTTGTACGAAGCAATTTGAACGCCAGAAAACCGCTACCGAGGGCCAAATAGAATGGTGCAAAGAGTTCCATCACCACACCCTAAAGCGGAATATTGTCATGCTTCTTCCACGGATTTTCGAGGCTCTTGTTCCTCAGCTTCCGTAGCCCCAGCGCGATCCGCCGCCGGGTCGAATGCGGCATGATCACCTCGTCGACAAACCCCTTGCTCGCCGCGACGAACGGGTTGGCGAAGCGCGCCTCATATTCCGCCGTCTTCTCGGCGATCTCTTCCGGCGTGCGCCCGCGAAAGATGATCTCGACCGCGCCCTTGGCGCCCATCACCGCGATCTCCGCCGTCGGCCAGGCATAGTTCAGATCGCCGCGCAGATGCTTCGACGCCATCACATCATACGCGCCGCCATAGGCCTTGCGCGTGATCACCGTGATCTTGGACACGGTCGCCTCGGCATAGGCGAACAGCAGTTTCGCGCCATGCTTGATGATGCCGCTATGCTCCTGCCCGACGCCCGGCAGGAAGCCCGGCACGTCGACAAAGGTCACGATCGGATCTCGAACGCATCGCAGAAGCGCACGAACCGCGCCGCCTTCTTGCTCGAATTGATGTCGAGCACCCCGGCCAGCACCATTGGCTGGTTCGCGACGATACCGACGGTCCGCCCCTCGATCCGCCCAAAGCCGATGATGATGTTGCCGGCATGCGCCGGCTGCACTTCGAAGAAGTCGCCCTCGTCCACCGTTTTGCGGATCAACTCATGCATGTCATAGGGCTGGTTGGCGCTCGGCGGGATCAGCGTGTCGAGGCTGTCCTCGATACGATCCCACGGGTCGGTGCACGGCCGCTCGGGCACGCTCTCGCGATTGCTCGCGGGAAGGAAGTCCACGAAGTCGCGCGCCGCCAGCAGCGCCTCGATGTCATTCTCGAACGCCACATCGGCAACGCCCGACTTCGTGGTATGCGTCACAGCTCCGCCCAGTTCCTCCTGCGTGACGATCTCGTTGGTAACGGTCTTCACTACATCCGGGCCGGTGACGAACATGTACGATGAATCCTTCACCATGAAGATGAAGTCGGTCATCGCGGGAGAATAAACGGCCCCGCCTGCGCAAGGACCCATGATCAGCGAAATCTGCGGCACCACGCCAGACGCCAGCACATTGCGCTGGAACACCTCGGCATAGCCGGCGAGCGACGCGACGCCCTCCTGAATGCGCGCGCCGCCGCTGTCGTTCAGGCCGATCACCGGCGCGCCGACCTTCATCGCCATGTCCATGATCTTGCAGATCTTCTGCGCGTGCCGTTCGGAAAGCGACCCGCCGAACACGGTGAAGTCCTGGCTGAACACGAAGACGAGGCGGCCGTTGATCGTGCCGCTGCCAGTGACCACGCCGTCACCCGGCACAACCTGATCGGGCATCCCGAAATCGACGCAATTATGCTCGACATACATGTCCAGCTCTTCGAACGATCCCTCGTCGAGCAGCACTTCCAGCCGCTCGCGCGCGGTCAGCTTGCCCTTGGCATGCTGCGCGTCGATCCGCTTCTGCCCGCCGCCCAGCCGGGCCGCGGCGCGGCGGCGTTCGAGTTCCTCGATCGTCGAAGACATTGCCTTGCTCCCTGGGCTCTACCCCCTGCCCCGCGTCCCTGCACAGGACACCCGCGCACATGCAAATGCAATGTTGCGAAGTTGCATCTTACAACTCCGCATATATGGTGAAGTCATGGAGCAACGCCGCCGCCTCTTCGCCGGAACGCGGGTCCGCGACCTGCGCAAGCGCCTGTCCCTGCCCCAGGCGGCGCTCGCCGCGCGGCTCGGCGTCTCGGTCAGTTACCTCTCGCAGATCGAGAATGAGGAACGCCCGCTCACCCCGCCGGTGCTGGTCGCGCTCAGCCGCGAGTTTCCCGATCTATGGGGCGAAGTCGGCAGCGACGACGGAACCGCCGAACTGATCCGCGCGATCGAGGCAGCGACCGACACCAGCATCGCAGCAGGGACGCTCGACGAAGCCGCAGTGCAGCGTGGGGTCGAGAAACACCCCGGCCTCACCCGCCGCATGGTCGCGCTGCACGATGCGTGGCGGCGCGCCCAGGCGCAGCTGCGCGTGCTCGACGACAAGGTCGAGAGCGGTGCCGGGCGCGGGGGCGCGCTGCCATGGGAGGCGGTGCGCGACTGGTATCAGGCCGAAGGAAACTACATCGATCCGCTCGACCGCGCGGCGGAGACGCTGGCAGACAGCTTCGACCATCCCCGCGCGATCGAGGATCGGCTGCGCACCTGGCACGGCATCGCGATCGATGAGGCACGTGACGACGATACGCGCCTGTCGCACTTCGATCCCGATGCGCGACGGCTGGTGATCAGCGGGGTCGTGACGCCCGAAAGCCGCGCATTCCTGCTGGCCCAGAGGCTCGCACGCCTCGAATTTTCCAACGAAATGCGCGCGGTCGCCGACGCAAGCGGGCTTGCCACACCCGCTGCACGCGAACTGCTCGCGCTCGGCCTCGCCAACTATGCCGCCGGCGCGCTGCTGATGCCCTACACCCGCTTCCGTGAGGCGGCACGTGCGCTGCGCCACGATATCGACCGGCTGCGTCAGCGCTTCGGCACCAGCTTCGAACAGGCATGCCATCGCCTTTCGACGCTCCAGCGGCCGGGCGCGCTGGGCACCCCCTTCTTCTTCTGCCGTGTCGATATGGCGGGGAACATCACCAAGCGGCACTCGGCGACGCGGCTGGAATTCGCCCGTTTCGGCGGCGCGTGCCCGCTCTGGGTGGTGCATGAGGCGGTTGCGATTCCCGACCAGAATCCTGACTCAGCTGGCGGAGACGCCCGATGGCGCGCGCTACGTCATCATGGCCAAGGGGCTGGTGAAGCCTTCGGCCAGCTACGACCGCCCCCCGCGCCGCTATGCCGTGGCGCTGGGATGCGAGGAGGCGCATGCGGGCGAGTTCGTCTATGCCGATGGCCTGCGCCCGGGCGGACTCGCGACACCGATCGGGACCAGCTGCCGCATCTGCCCGCGCGCGGAGTGCGACCAGCGCGCCTTCCCCCGGCGGCAAGCGAGATTCGGATCGACCCGGATGTCCGCGCGCCAGTGCCCTATATCTTCTAGGCCCGGCTATTCGGTTCGCTCGGTCGGCGGGGTATAGCCGGGGTCCGGCTCGCGACGCTTGCACCGCCGACAGGTTCGATACCCCTCGCGTGCGCGGCTGCGATTCCAGCTATGCCCACGAATCAGACAGGCAAAGCTATGAAAAATGGCCATGGAGATGCTTAACACGATCTCCACGAAGCCAATTCATGTATTTGTCGATTTGGGTAACAAGCAACAAAGCCCCGCCAACCCATTGGGATGGCGGGGCTTTGAATGGCGCACCCGGAACGATTCGAACGTCCGACCCTCAGATTCGTAGTCTGATGCTCTATCCAGCTGAGCTACGGGTGCGCAGTGGAGGGGCGCTGATAGAAGCGGTTTTCGCGAAACGCAAGCCCGTTGCGCAGAGTTTCTTCGCGGCATACACCCGCCGCGATGCGACACCTGGTCTTCCTTGCGCTCCCCCTCGCGCTGTGCGCCTGCAGCACCGTCAGCGATGGCTATCCCTCGCTCCTGCCTCGCCCGATCGAATCGCGGGACGCGGGTGAGGTGGTGCGCCCCGACCCGGTCGTGACGCCCGACGCAGCGCTGGAGTCCCGGATCACGGAACAGGTCGCTGCAGCCGATAGGATCGCAACGCGCTTCCGCTCGCTCGCGATGGAAACCGAATCGCGGGTCGCGATTGCGCGCGGGGTCGCGCCGGGTGGCGAAAGCTGGGTCGCAGCTCAGGTGGCACTGGCCGACCTCAATGGCGTGCGCGGTGAGACCGTGGCGATCGTCACGAGCCTTGAAGCGACGGCCGCCGAACGGCTGAGCGCCGGCACGCCCCCTATCCCGCGCTCGACGCGGCAATCGCCAAACTTTCCAGCATCGCCGCCGAACAGACTGAAAAGGTTCAGGCGCTCGAGGATGCCCTGGCCGAGTAACTCTCAGGGCAGATCCTTGTTCAGGCTGCGCAACACCGGCAGAATCGTCGCATAATCGTCGGTCCAGGGGGTAAAGTCAGCCCGACCCTCCAGGCGTCGCCAGCCTTCCCCGCGTGCGGTCAGCTGCGCCAGCTTCTCGGGCGAGCGCGACAGTGCGATCCAGTCCGACGTAGCCGCCTCGTTCAGCTCCTCGATCAGCGCCGGGTGATAGGTCAGCTGCGCTGCCGACCATCCGCCCAGCTTCGCCGCGCGCTCGACCACCGGCTCCAGCGACAGGAACCGGTTCGAGATATGGACGAGCAACAGCCCGTCCTTGGCCAGCACGCGATCATAGGTCGCGAACGCCTCCAGCGTCATCAGATGCATCGGCACCGCGTCGGAGGAAAAGGCGTCCAGCACGAGCAGATCGAGACTGTGTGCCGGCTCTTCCACCAGCCGCAACCGCGCATCGCCCAATATGATCTTCGCGTCGGGCAGGCATTGCTCAAGGAATCGGAACGGCCCGCGCGCCAGATCGACCACCGCCGGATCGATCTCGTAGAAGCGCCACGACTGGCCCGGCTTGGCATAACAGGCGAGCGTCCCGGTCCCCAGCCCGACCACGCCGACCCGCGCGTTGGGGCCATAAAGCGGCGGCAACGCCTGCATCGCCTGCCCCACCCCCGATCCGGGGACATAATAGGTAGTCGGCAGCTTCAGCCGCTCGGGATTCCCCTCCAGCTGGACGCCGTGCAGCGTCGTGCCGTGCGCCAGCCGCTTCTGATCGGCGAGGTCGGTGATCGTATAGACGCCGAAGTATGACCGCGTCCGCAGATCGCCCTGCCAGCTCATCGCGATCGAGCGGAACCCGCCGAACAGGAACAGCGCGCCGGCCAGCACGATCATGAACGGTACCCGCATGCCCACGGTGAACAGCCCGATCACCGCCAGCGTCAGATACAGGATCCCGGCCTGCCTCTCGCCAAGAAGGTCCGACCCCTTCGAGACGCCGAACCAGACGATCAGCGCGACGATCAGCGCAATGGCAAGGATACGGACCCGCCGCCCCTGCCCCGGTTCACCCCAGAGCCGCTGAAAGAACGGCAACAGCCATTCCTGCGGCACCAGCAACCCGGCGGCGAGGATCAGGATCGGATATTCATAGGTCCAGTCGAACACCAAGGGCGCGACCAAAGCCGCGAACACCCCGCCCAACGCCCCGCCCACCGACATCGCGAGGTAGAATCCGGTCAGCCGATCCGGCTCGGGCCGTAGATCGTACATATGCGTGTGCAGCGCGACCGCGACCATGAACAGCAGCGCCAGCGCCATCAGCGCATTCAGCTCGGGATTGGCGTTGTGCCCGGCGATCATCAGCCCGCCGAACAACAGGATCGTGATCGGCGCGAACCGGGTCAGCACCACCGCCACCGCGCGCCGCGTCGCGAACGCAATCGTAAAGCTCAGCAGATACAGGCCCAGCGGCAGCACCCACAGCATCGGCACCGCAACGATATCGGTCGTCAGAAAGCTCGACGTCGCCAGCATCAGCCCAGAGGGGACAAAGGCCAGCGCGATCCAGTGCGCCACGCGCCGCTTCGACGGCGGCGCACTGGTCGCATGGACATGCGGCTCGTCCGCCACCTTGCGCGGCAACAGCAGCGCGCACGCCGCGACCGCGACGAACACCAGCGCATAGCCACCGGTCCACAGCCAGCTTTGCGCATGCAGCGCCATCCCCGGCTCGACCAGCAGCGGATAGGCGATCAACCCGCCGAAACTCCCGACATTCGACGCGGCATAGAGCGCGTAGGGATCGCGCCCGCCCGAAGCTGCGGCGAACCAGCGCTGCAGCAACGGCGCCTGCGCCGAGATCGCGAAAAACAATGGCCCAATCGACGCGGCAAGCAACCACGGCACCCACACCGCCGGCTCGGCATCCGCCGGCATCTGCATCGCCATCAGCCCGATCGGCAGCCAAAGCGCCGCAACCGCAAGCACCGCCAGATGGATCATCGCCTGCCGCCGCACCGGCACCCGGCCCAGCCAGTGCGCATATGCATAGCCACCCAGCAGCAGCGCCTGATAGATCAGCATCGCGCTGTTCCAAACAGCGGGCGCGCCGCCGAGCCGCGGCAGCGCCATCCGCGCGATCATCGGCTGGACCAGGAACAGCAGGAAGCTGCCGAGCAGGATCGTGACGACGAACAGCGGGCCGCCTACGCCCTTCAGCCATCCGGGCGCGCCCGGCTGTGGTTCGGCGACTGCTTCGGCGCTCATCGCCTCCCCTTCTCTCACGCTATACTGACGGGGCGATTGATGCGGTAGGTGACGATGTGGCGCAAGGGGTCATCCGCCGCAAAGGCGTGATGCTCGAAATCGCCCCCCGCGACATAGGTCATGCCGAGCCGCTCCATCATCGCCCGGCTGGCGGCATTGCGCTGCGAGGTGATCGCCACGATGTGCGCGACATCAAGATTGACCCAGCCCCAGTCGAGCACCGCGACCATCGCCTCCAGCGCATAGCCCTGACGCCAGTAGCTTCGCGCGAGCATCCACCCCGCCTCGACCTGCCCCGCGATCGGGTTGGGTGGATCGCCGCGCTTGAGCCCGCAAAAGCCCATTACCGCATTATCCTCCTTGCGGATGACGCTCAGGAACCCCAGCCCCTCGTGCCGATACCCCGCATGCCGCGCCAGCGCCGCCGCGCTCGCCGCATCGTCCTTGACCGCCCCCAGATCGGCCATCACCGCCGGATCGGCCCACATCGCGTAGAGCGCCGGGTGGTCGGCCTCCACCGGCGGGCGCAGCAATAACCGCTCGGTCTCGATCATCCGCCCATCAGCCGCGCCGCATGAAGCGCGTGGTAGGACAGCACCCCGCTGCACCCGGCGCGCTTGAACGCCATCAGAGTTTCGAGCACCAGCGCGTCGCGGTCGCCCGCGCCCACCGCAGCTGCCGCCTCGATCATCGCGTACTCGCCGCTCACCTGGTACGCGAACACCGGCACTTCGAACCGCTCCTTCACGCGGCGGACGATATCTAGATATAGCAACCCCGGCTTCACCATCACGCTGTCCGCGCCTTCGTCGAGGTCGAGCGCGACCTCGCGCAGCGCCTCTTCGGCATTGGCGGGGTCCATCTGATAGGTCTTCTTGTCGCCCTTGAGCAGCCCGCGCGATCCCACCGCATCGCGGAACGGGCCGTAGAAGGCCGAGGCATATTTGGCGGCATAGGCCATGATCTGGACGTTGACGAAGCCCTCATCCTCCAGCGCCTCGCGGATCAGCCCGACCCGCCCGTCCATCATGTCGCTCGGCGCGATCACGTCCGCCCCGGCGCGCGCCTGGTTAAGCGCCTGCCCGACCAGCACCTCCGCCGTCTCGTCATTCAGAACATAGCCCGCCGCATCGACCAGCCCGTCATGGCCATGCGCAGTATAGGGGTCGAGCGCGACATCGGTCAGCACGCCGATATCCGGCACCGCATCCTTGATCGCCCGGATCGCGCGGCACATCAGATTGTCGGGATTGAGCGCCTCGCCGCCATCCTCGGTGCGCAGCTCGGGCGGCGTGTTGGGAAACAGCGCCAGGCAGGGGATCCCCGCCGCCGCCGCGCCTTTCGCCTGCGCGACGATCGCGTCGACGGACCAGCGCGACACGCCGGGCAGGCTGGCGATCGGCTCCTCGACGGCGTTGCCTTCCGTCACGAACAGCGGCCAGATCAGGTCCGCGGGGGTGAGCACCGTCTCGGCATGAAGCCGCCGGCTCCAGGCCGAACTGCGAGTGCGACGAAGGCGAAGCGCGGGATAGTGGGACATGCCCGACCTGATGCCTCCCGGCGTTGAGAGAGGCAAGCACACAATCCTCCCCCGCCAGGGGGAGGTGGCGCCGAAGGCGACGGAGGGGGAGGACGGCGACGATCTCTCGAGCGTCGTGCTTCCTCCCCTCCGTCAGCTGTGCTGACACCTCCCCCTGGCGGGGGAGGATTAATGGTTACCCCAGTCGCCCCAGCGCTGCGCCCAACCGCGCCGCTTCGGCCGACTTCTCGGCATGGTCCGCCCGCGCCTTCTCCACCGCCTCGGGCTTGGCCTTTTCGGCAAAAGCAGGGTTGGACAGCCGCGCGTTGAGGCTATCCCGCTCCTTCTCCGCCGCCGCGATCGCCTTGGTCAGGCGCGCGCGTTCGGCGTCGAGATCGATCACGCCTTCGAGCGGGA
The DNA here is from genome assembly GCF_024700005.1 of Sphingomonas sp. J344. Classification (NCBI taxonomy): domain Bacteria; kingdom Pseudomonadati; phylum Pseudomonadota; class Alphaproteobacteria; order Sphingomonadales; family Sphingomonadaceae; genus Sphingomonas; species Sphingomonas sp. J344. The sequence continues at coordinate 418,680 of NZ_JAJONB010000002.1, forward strand.
GGACATAGGTCGCCTCGTCCACCACGATCTGCAATGCGCCGCCCGCCGGCGCCGCGCCCTCGGCGCGGTCGACGCGGGCCAGACGGCTCAGCGCCGCATTCTGGCGCGCAAGCCGCTCCAGCGTGTCGGCATGCGCATCGCGCACGTGCAGCGCCAGCCGTGCGCCCGGCGGTACGTTCAGCTCGGTCCGCGCCGCGCGCAGCTCGCTCACCAGCCGGATCAGCCAGTCGATCTCCTGCGCCGCCTCGGGATCGAGCGCGCGCGCATCCGCCATCGGCCATTTGGCGGCGATGATCGGGTAATCCGGGCGTTCGCCCATCTTCGACCACAGCTCTTCGGTGATGAAGGGCATGAACGGGTGGAGCATGACGAGGATCTGGTCGAGCACCCAGCCCGCGACCTGCCGCGTCTCCTCGGCTCCCTCGGCGCCTTCGGTCTGGAGCACCGGCTTGATCAACTCCAGATACCAGTCGCAGAAGCGGCTCCAGGTGAACTGGTAGATGGTGTTGGCCGCGCCGTCGAACCGATGGTCGGCAAAGGCGATGTCCATCGCCTGCACCGTGGACACCGTCTCCGCGATAATCCACTTGTTCACCGCGAGCGTGGCGCGAGGAGCCTCGACATGTTCGCTTGCGCGAATCCCGTTCGACTGCGCGAACCGCGCCGCATTCCACAGCTTGGTCGCGAAGTTGCGATACCCCTCGACGCGCTTTTCATCCATCTTCACGTCGCGGCCCTGGCTCTCCATCGCCGCCATGAAGAAGCGCAGCGCGTCCGCGCCATATTGGTCGATCAGACCCAGCGGATCGACGACATTGCCCTTGGACTTGGACATCTTCGCGCCATCAGCGGCGCGGACAAGCCCGTGCAGATACAAGGTCTTGAACGGCACTTCTTTCATGAAGTGCAAACCCTGCATCATCATCCGCGCATCCCAGAAGAACAGGATGTCGAAGCCGGAAATCAGCACATCATTGGGATAACGCCCGCCGAGCGTCGGGTCGTCATTCTCGGGCCAGCCCAACGTCGCGAACGGCCACAGCGCGGAGGAAAACCAGGTATCGAGAACATCCTCGTCCTGCGTCAGGGCAACGCCCTCACCCGCCTGCGCCTGAGCTTCGGCTTCGTTTTCAGCGACATAGACGCTGCCGTCCTCGGCGAACCACGCCGGAATCCGATGCCCCCACCACAGCTGGCGGCTGACGCACCACGGCTGGATGTTCTCCATCCAGTTGAAATAGGTCTTTTCCCAGCTCTTCGGCACGACCTTGGTCGCGCCCGACCGCACCGCCTCGATCGCGGGTTTCGCCAGCGTCGCCGCGTCGACATACCATTGGTCGGTCAGCCACGGTTCGATCACCACGCCCGAGCGGTCGCCGAACGGCGTCTGGATCTTGCGCGGCTCTGCGTCGTGTTCGTTGCCGTCCTTGTCGGTCCAGGGAACGAGGAAACCCTCGTCCTTCAGCCGTGCCACGACCTTCTCACGCGCGTCGAAGCGGTCGAGGCCGATCAGCTCGGCCGGGATCAACCCGTCCGAAGTCTGGCAAAGCATCGCCTTGGCATCGAGCATATTGAGCATGTCGCGCGCCTCGATTCCGGCGCGGCGGCCGACTTCGAAGTCATTGAAGTCATGGCCCGGCGTGATCTTGACCGCGCCCGACCCCAGTTCGGGATCGGCATGTTCGTCGGCGACGATCGGGATCAGGCGGCCGGTGATCGGTAGCTTGACCTGCTTGCCGACCAATGCGGCATAGCGCTCATCGGTCGGGTGCACCGCTACCGCCATATCGGCCAGCATCGTTTCCGGCCGCGTCGTCGCGACAAGGATAAAGCCGCTGCCATCGGCGAGCGGATAACGCAGGTGCCAGAACTTGCCGGCAACCTCGCGCGTCTCGACCTCAAGGTCGCTGATCGCGGTTCCGAGGCCCGGGTCCCAGTTCACCAGCCTTTTGTCGCGGTAGATCAGGCCCTGCTTGTGGAGGTCGACAAAGACCTTGAGCACGGCCTTCGAAAAGCCCTCGTCCATCGTGAAGCGCTCGTCGGACCAGTCCATCGAACAGCCGAGGCGCCGCAGCTGACCGGTGATCGCCCCGCCGCTCTCGGCCTTCCACTCCCACACCTTTGCGACGAACTCCTCGCGGGTGAAGTTGGTGCGCTTCTGCTGGCGTTCGTTGAGCTGGCGCTCGACCACCATCTGCGTCGCGATGCCGGCATGGTCCATGCCGACCACCCAGCGCGCGTCCATGCCCTTCAGCCGCGCATGACGGACGAGAATGTCCTGCAGCGTATTGTCGAGCGCATGGCCGATATGCAGCGAGCCGGTGACGTTCGGCGGCGGGTTGACGATCGTCCAGGGCTGCGCGCCCGGACGTTCCGGCCGGAACAGCCCGTTGCTTTCCCAATAGGCGTACCAGCGCTGCTCGATATCGGCGGGGTCGAAGGTCTTTGGAAGTTCGCTCATGCCCCGCCCTCTAACGGGCGGGACGGCTTAGGCAAGACTCAGTCCCGCCCCGCCGCAATCCGCGAAATCTCGCGCTGGACCATTTCCTCGACCATGCGCGGCAGATTGGCGTCGAGCCAGTCGCGCAGCATGGGGCGGATCATCTCGCGCACCATGGCCTCCAGCGAAGTTTCGCCAGCGGGCAGCGCGGGGGGCCGGCGCAGCCTCGGGCTTCACCACCATGCGCGACAGCGCCTCGAGCGGGCCACGCGTGGCTTCGGCGGTCGTCTGCGAGAGGATCGGTTCGGCGCGCGCGGCCGGCTGAGGCTCGGGTTCCACGTCGCGCAGATCGACGCGCGGCGTCTCGCGCTGCACGGGTTGGGGTGCACGGCGCGGCTCGGGCTGCAGCGGCTCGCTAGGCGCGGGCTCGTTCAGCTCCAGGATCTCGTCTTCGTCATCGGCAGGCGCGGGAGCAGGCGCCGCCGCACGCGCCGGACGACGCGGACGGCTAGCGGTCGCGGCATCGCCCTCTTCGGCGATGATGCGTTTGATAGAGGAAAGGATATCCTCCATCGACGGTTCGTTGCTCACGTCCCCCATAATCGTTCCTTAACCAGGAATCGCAACCGCCGCCACCTGTGAGAAATACAGGGGTGCTGTCAACCGATTAGCGCGGGCTGGGATCGATCGGACCGGAAACATTCGGGTTCTGCGCGGGGGTGTCGACGGTGCGCGTCGCCTCCGCCTCGGGGGTGGGGTTGTCGCGCCAGTCGGACAGGCTGCCACGCACGCGATCATAGTTGGCGACCGGGTCGTAGAGCGGACCACCGTCGAGCCCCAGATCCTCGGCCTCGGCCTTGCCCATCGCCGCCAGCACCGCAAAGCCCGCGACATAGGCGTCGCGCTCGGCGGTCACCAGCTGAACCTGGCTGTTGAGCAACTCCTGCTCGGCGTTCAGGATATCGAGGATGGTGCGCGTCCCGACGCTGTTCTCGGCGCGGACGCCTTCAAGGCTCAGCTGGTTGGCCTGGACCGCAACCCGGCTGCTCTCGATCACTCGCAGCGCGGACTGATAGACGGCGTAGGCCGAACGTGCCTGCGCGATCACGGCGCGCTCGGTCGCAGTGACCTGTTCGATCGAGGCCGATTCGCGCGCCTGCGCCTGACGCACCTGCGCCGCCGGGCGACCGCCCTGGAACAGAGGCAGGCTGACGCTGACCCCAGCCGAGGTCGCGAAACCGTCATTTTTGAGGCCGTTGTTCACGCCCAATGCGGGCACCGATCCGAAGCGGTTATAATAGTCGCCGCCCACACCGACACTGACCGTCGGCAGGCGGCCAGCACGCGCGACGCGCACGTCGTATGTGCTCGCTTCACGCGCCTTGCGTGCGCCTTCCAGTGCGGGATTGTCGGTCAGCGCGACCTGTACGGCCTGATCCGGGCTGGCGGGCAGGCCCGGCAGCGCGGGCGGCTGCGCGAGGACGCCCGGCGCGGTGCCGACGATACGGATGTAATTCTCACGGCTGGAGATCAGCCGGGCCTCCGCGCCGCGCAACTGGCTCTGCGCCAGCGCGAGCCGCGCTTCGGACTGGGCGACGTCGGTGCGGGTCAGGTCGCCGACTTCGAACCGGTCGCGCGTCGCCTGGAGGTTGACGTCGAGCGCGCGGACATTCTGCTGGTTGAGCCGCACCGTCGCCTCGTCGCGGATCACGTCCATGTACACCGCGACGACATCGGTGAAGAGCGCCGATTCGACGCTGCGCAGACCCGCGCGGCCCGCTTCGACGCGAGTTTCGGCCGCGCGAACCGAATTGCGTACTGCGCCACCCGAAAACACGGGAACGCTGAGGTCAAGCCCGACCGATCCGGTGCGCGGCGATGCCAGCCCGCTCGAATCGGTATCGTACAGATTCTCGTTATAGCCTGCGTTCGAGCTTACGCCCGGAAGCCCGCGCGAGCGGGCGATCGGCACATTCTCGTCCGTCGCGCGCAGGTTGGCGCGCTCCGCAGTCAGATCGGGGTTGGTACGATACGCCTTGACCATCGCCTCGCGCAGCGTCTCGTTCGGCTGCGGCGCGGGCGCCTGCGCCGCAGGCGGCGTGGTCTGCGCCAGCGCGGGAAGCGTCAGGCCGGCAACGCTTACACCGGCAAGGATCAGGCTCAATCGCATCAGGTTCGCTTTCCTCAGAACTGGAAGCCGCGCGGCTTTTCAAAGCCGGGCAAGGGGGCAATTTCACTGTCGACGATGCTGGCTAGGCCGACGCCGCCGCCGGTACGCACGCCCGACGCGATTCGGGTAACGCCGCGATCGGACAGGCCGGTGACGACCCGCCCGCCCTCGCGCAGTTGCGCAGCAAGTGCCTCGGGAATCTCTTCGACTGCGCCGTCGATGAGCAGCAGGTCATAGGGTGCACCGGCCGGCGCACCGGCGGCGAGCGAACCTTCCACCAGCGTGACGCCATTGCCCAGCGCGGCCCGCGCCAGCGCCACCAGATTCACATCTTCCTCGACCAGCGTCACGACCGCACCAAGTTCCGCAGCGATCGCGGCGGCATAGCCCCCCGCTGCGCCGACGATCAGCGCCTTCTCCCCCGCCACGATCCGCGCTTCGGTGAGCAACAAGCCCGTGGCCAGCGGCGGATTCTGCGCCCGGCCGTTGCCGAGCGGGAGCGAACGGTCGCGATAGGCGAAGGCACGCTGCGATTCGGGCAGATAATCCTCACGCGCGACCTGCGCCATCGCGGCGACCACGCGCGCGTCGTTGACGCCGCTGGTGCGCAGCTGGCTCGCTACCATCGCGGCGCGGGCGGCCTCCTGGCCCTGGGGTTCAATGGTCGCGGTCATCATCACTCCAGCCCTGTTCGCATAACTGTTATAGTCATGCAATACACTTGTTTGCTCGCGCGCTTGTATCGCGTGCCGCCGCCTTCGCCAAGCAAGCTACGCCGCAAAATTCGCAACAGCGGTTGACAGTTGCGCGTGCGCCGCGCAGAGCGCGCCCTCGCTGTCGAGGCCCGATGGCGGAGTGGTTACGCAGAGGACTGCAAATCCTTGCACGCCGGTTCGATTCCGGCTCGGGCCTCCAACGCCTTACCCGACCAGTTCCTTCAGCGGTACGCTTGCGTCGGCAAGCGCCACCGGGTCCGGTGACAGCCGTTCGATCACCAGCTTGCGCCCCTGGACATAGTCCTTGGTCGCGTTGACGCAGTCGAGCGCGATCACGCGGCCCTCTTTCAGATAGAGCACAGAAAAGCTGCGGCTCGCCGGATCGCCGCGCAGGATCGCCGCGTCATGGCCGGTCGACAGGCCGACGGTCTGCAGCTTCAGATCATACTGGTTCGACCAGAACCACGGCACCGCGTCATAGGCCAGGTCCTGCCCCATGATAATCTTGGCCACCAACGTCGCCTGATCGTTCGCATTCTGCACCGATTCGAGTCGGATCGGCATGTCGTCGGCGAAGCGGTTGGCGTGAAGCGCACAGTCGCCGATGGCATAGACATCGGGCAGCGAGGTGCGGCACTGGTGATCGACCGCAACGCCATTGCCGCCCTGTGCGCCGGCCGCAATCAGCGGTTCGACGGCGGGTATGATGCCGATGCCGACGATCACCATTTGCGCGGGGATCACCTCACCGTCCTGCATCCGCACGCCGCTCACCCGGCCCTCCCCCTCGATACAGTCGACCGCCGCGCCCAGCCGCACATCGACGCCATGCGCGCGATGCTCGCCCTCGAAGAAGCGCGACAGCGGTTCGCCTGCAACGCGCGCCAGCACCCGGTCGAGCGCTTCGAGCAGCACGACCTTCTTGCCCAGCTTGGCAAGCACCGCCGCCGCCTCCAGTCCGATATAGCCGCCGCCGATCACTACTGCCTGCTCGACGCCGTCCAGCTCCGCCAACATCCGGTCGGCATCGGCGCGGATGCGGACCGTATGGACGCCGGTCAGGTCGTTGCCGGCACATCCGATCCGGCGCGGGCTGCCCCCGGTCGCCCAGATCAACTGGCCATAGCCGATTGTCGCACCATCCGCAGTGGTCAGGCTGTGCGCCGCGGGATCGACCGACACGACGCGGCGGTTCAGCAGCATCTCGACATTGCGCTCGACCCAGAAGGCGGCCGGGCGGATCAGGATACGGTCAAAGCTCTTCTCGCCCTGGAAATAGTCCTTCGACAGCGGCGGGCGCTCGTAGGGCAATTCCGGCTCGTCGCCGATCACCGCGATCGTTCCCTCGAACTTGGCCTGACGCAGCGCGATCGCCGCCTGTGCCCCGCCGTGCCCCGCGCCCACGATCACGATATCGAAGTGCATCTTCCGCTCCCGTATTTTCCGGTGCGGCTAGCAGCGGCTACGTCGATGGCCAACACAAAGCGGCTCGGGTGGCCCAAAGCCGCGCTTTTGCCCGGTCGCCTCAGGCCATTGCCATCAGACTCGCATTGCCGCCCGCCGCGGTGGTGTTGATCGAGGTCGAGACCTCCTCGACCAGCCAGTCGAGCCGTGACGTTCCTGCCTGCGCCAGCACGATCGGGCCTGAAAGCGCGGCGATGTCGGCCAGCGCGGCCAAACGGATGGCGTCGTCGCCCTCGATCAGCGCACCGCCATACGGCCCTGCACTGCCCCAATCGGCGACCCAGTCAATCCGCTGCGCCACACGATCGGGAAGCCCCGCGAGCGAGACGCGCAGGGCCATGTTCCCGATCACCGCGCGGTTGCCCGTCGCCAGCACCGCGCACAGCTGTTCGATCAGCCCCGCGCGCGTCTGCGGCAACAGCAACACCCGCCCGCGCGGATGGATGGAGTACAGGTTCGCCTCGCCCACCGGGCCCGGCAGCTCGACCTGAGCACCCAGCAGCGACGCCTCGCCCGCTTCGCGCGCGCACTCGCCCGCATCGCCGAGCCAAAGCGCGAAATCGCGCAGCGCCGGATCGGACGCTGCGGATGCAAGGTCGGCGGGGACCGTCGGCGCCTTCACCAGCCGCCCCAGATAGAGTGGCCCGCCCGCCTTCGGCCCGGTCCCCGACAAGCCGCGCCCGCCAAATGGCTGCACGCCCACCACCGCGCCGATGATGTTGCGGTTGATGTACAGGTTACCCGCCTCGACCCGCTGGGTGACATGCTCGACCGTCTCGTCGAGCCGCGTGTGGAGGCCGAACGTCAGGCCATAACCTGTAGCGTTGATCGCATCGATCACCCGGTCCAGGTCGCGGCGCTTGTAACGCATCACGTGCAGCACCGGGCCGAACACCTCGCGCTCCAGGTCGCTCAGCGCGTCGATCTCGATGATCGTCGGCGGCACGAACGTCCCCTGCCCGGTCTCTCCCGCCAGTTCGATCTGTTCGACGCGGCGGCCCCTGGCGCGCATCTTCTCGATATGCGCGAGGATATTGCCCTGCGCCTCGGCGGTGATCACCGGGCCGATATCGGTCGACAGGCTGTCGGTGCGCCCGATCGACAATTCGTGCAGCGCGCCGCGCAGCATCGTCAGGATCCGGTCGGCGACATCATTCTGCAGGCACAACACACGCAGCGCGGAGCAACGCTGGCCCGCACTGTCGAACGCCGATGCGATGACGTCCGCCACAACCTGCTCCGCGAGCGCGGAGCTATCGACGATCATCGCATTCTGCCCGCCGGTTTCGGCAATGAACGGGATCGGCGTGCCGTCGCTGGCCAGCCGCGTGGCAAGCTGCTTCTGGATGATTCTGTGCGACCTCGGTCGATCCGGTGAACATCACCCCCTGGGTCCCCGCAGCACCGACCAGCGCCGCGCCGATCTTGCCGTCGCCGGGGATCAGCTGAACCACGTCCGCCGGAACCCCCGCCGCGTGGAGGATCGCGATGCCCTGCGCGGCGATCAGCGGAGTTTCTTCTGCGGGTTTGGCCAGCACGGGGTTGCCGGTGACCAAGGCGGCGGCGACCTGGCCGATAAAGATCGCCAGCGGGAAGTTCCACGGGCTGATGCAGGTCACCGGACCTAACGGGGCATGGGCAACGCCCAGCGTCGCGCGTGCCTGCTGCGCATAATAGCGCAGGAAATCGACCGCCTCCCGTACCTCGGCAATCGCGTTGGGGGGCGGACTTGCCCGCCTCGCGCATGATGAGCCCCATCAGCAGCTGCATCCGCGATTCCATGATGTCCGCGGCGCGGTCGAGACAGGCGGCGCGCTCGGCGACCGGCACAGCGGCCCAATCGGCAGCGACGGTCTGCGCGCTCTTCACCGCGTCCGCAGCGGCCTTTGCGCTCGTCTCGACCACCGTCCCAACAATATCGAGCGCGTCAGCCGGGTTAGCGACCGGACGCGACTTGCCCAAACCACTCGCAGGCTGAGCCAGCCAACCGATGTCCGCGCTCTCCCGCAACGCATCGCCTAGTGCAGCCAGCGCGGTCTCATCGGACAGGTCGATCCCCGACGAATTGGTCCGAGCACCATAAAGGTCGCGGGGCAGCGCGATGATCGGGTGCTTGCTTCCGGGCGCGTCCATCGCGGTCACCACCTCGACCGGGTCGGTGACCAGCTCGGCAATCGATACTTCAGGATTGGCGATGCGGTTGACGAAGCTGGAATTCGCCCCGTTCTCCAGCAGCCTGCGCACGAGATAGGCGAGCAAAGTCTCATGCGTCCCCACCGGCGCATATATGCGGCACGGACGGTTCAGCTTCGACGAACCGACCACCTCGTCATAGAGCGGCTCGCCCATGCCGTGCAGGCACTGGAACTCATAGTCGCCGATCGTAAAGTCCGGCCCGGCAAGGTGATAGATCGTCGCCAGCGACTGCGCGTTGTGCGTCGCGAATTGCGGGAACACATGGGCTTTGGCCGCGAGCAGCTTCTTCGCGCAGGCGATATACGCGACGTCCGTATGCACCTTTCGGGTATAGACCGGGAAATCGGGCAGCCCGTCGACCTGCGCCCGCTTGATCTCCGCGTCCCAGTACGCGCCCTTGACCAGCCGCACCATGATCCGCCGCCCGGCACGCTGGGCGAGGTCGATGATCCAGTCGATCACGAACGGACAGCGCTTGCCATAAGCCTGCACCACGAACCCCAGCCCGTCCCAGCCCGACAGATCGGGATCCAGCGCCAAACTTTCGAGCAGGTCGAGCGACAGTTCGAGCCGGTCGGCCTCCTCCGCATCGATGTTGAAGCCGATGTCGTAGGACTTCGCCAGCACCGCCAGCGCCTTCACCCGCGGCAGCAACTCCGCCATCACGCGCCCGGCCTGTGCGCGGGCATAGCGCGGGTGCAACGCCGACAGCTTGATCGAAATCCCCGGCCCGCCGACCACGCCGCGCCCCGGCGACGCCGTGCCGATCGCGTTCACCGCATTCTCGTAATCGCGATAATAGCGGTCGGCGTCCGCCATCGTCGTCGCCGCTTCGCCCAGCATGTCATAGCTATACTGGAATCCGCGCGCCTCCAGCGGGCGGGCGCGCTTCAGCGCCTCGGCGATCGTCTCGCCGGTCACGAACTGCTCGCCCATCATCCGCATTGCCATGTCGACGCCGCGCCGGATCACCGGCTCGCCCGCACGCGCGATCAGCCGCGTCAGCGCCGCCGCCAGCCCGGCATCGTTGACGCTACCGGTCAGCTTGCCCGTGACCACCAGCCCCCAGGTCGCGGCGTTGACGAACAGCGACCGCCCGTCGCCGACATGGCTCTTCCAGTCGCCATCCGAAATCTTGTCGCGGATCAGCGCGTCGCGCGTCGCCGCGTCGGGAATGCGCAGCAGCGCTTCGGCCAGGCACATCAGCGCGACGCCCTCCTGGCTCGACAGTGCATATTCCTGCACCAGCCCCTCGACCCCGGTGCCCTTGTGCTTCGCGCGCAGCGCCGTGATCAGCCCAGTCGCGGTCGCCCGGGCCGCCTCGCGGGTGCCCGTAGGCAGCGTCGCTGCCTCGATCAGCGGGGCGAGGCATTCGGGCTCTGGGCGGCGATAGGCGGCGGTGATCGCGGCGCGCAGCGGCGTGGCGGGGCGAATGGGCGGAGCGAAATCGGCGAAGGGCTGGGTCATCCGCGCATCCTATCAAAAAGTGTCGCGGCAGATGGACTTTTGAAACGCGCCATGCTTGGCATTTCGCCTTCATTTTGGCGATCTGGCAGGCGAAATGCGCGCTCACATCCTCGATCACAGCGATCTTGACCTGTTCGACCGCAAGATCGTCGAGATTTTGCGGGTCGATGGCCGCATCTCGATCACCGATCTCGCCGCCCGTGTCGGCCTGTCAAAAACGCCGTGCCAGGTGCGCGTAAAGCGGCTGATCGCCAGCGGTGTGATCCGCGGCTTCCGCGCAATCGTCGACCCCGCGCGCCTCGGCCTCGACCACGTCGCCTTCGCCGAGGTCAAGCTGTCCGACACGCGCGAGGATGCGCTGGAGGCGTTCCGCGCGGCGGTGCTGCGGATCCCCGAGGTCGAGGAATGCCACATGATCGCCAGCAGCTTCGACTATCTGCTCAAGGTCCGCACGGCGGATATCCGTCGCTATCGCGAAGTGCTGGGCGAACGCATCTCCAGCCTGCCGCATGTCGCGAGCACATCGACCTTCGTCGCGATGGAGACAATCCGCGATGCGGGGGGATAATGGCATGGTAGCGGAGGAGGGACTTGAACCCCCGACCCCAGGATTATGATTCCCGTGCTCTAACCAACTGAGCTACTCCGCCATGCCAGGCGGCCCCTTCGGGCGAGAGCGGCGCACATAGGCAGGGTTTTCGGGCCGGTCAAGCGAACATGTGGCGGGAAATCGGCTCCCATGGCCCGCCGCGATAATAGTATGCGCCAAGGCCAGCGATCTCGACCTCGCGCGGCTGGAAATCCTTGCTGAGCGCGCCAAGCCGCAGCTTTGCCATCGACGGCGCCACCTTGTTCTGGATCGTGACATGCGGGCGCCACCCGCCCGCGTCCTGTGGGGTCAGCAACCCCGCGAATGCCGCGCACAGATCGCGCCGGATTTCGATCAGGCCGGGCGACTCGATCCTGATCGCCACGCCCCGCCCCAGCGACATCAGCCCCGCCGCCCGCGCCGCCGGCGCACGCACGCCGCGCGTCGCCGCGTTGAGCCGGTGCTTGAGCTCGTCCAGCGCCGATGGCGGCAGGTGATGGAACAGCGTCAGATGCGCCGCGAGGACGTTGCGCTACGGCGGAAAATGCTCCCGCCGCAGCGCGTCGAACGCGGCCTGATCCTGCCGCCCGAACAGCGCCGACACGATGACAGGTGCCGAAGTCATGATGTCTCCGGCACCAGCCCGCTCCCCCACCCGGCCACCCAGCGGTAGCATGATATGGGTGGCGGGGTGGGGGAGCGGGCTGGTGCCGCCGCGGCATTGCCGCGTAAACAAACGCCCTCAAATCTCCACCTGGCTCCCCAGCTCGACCACGCGATTGGTGGGCAGACGGAAGAATTCCATCGCGCTTTCGGCGTTGCGCAGCATCCACGCGAACAGCTTCTCGCGCCACAGCTTCATCCCCGGATTGTCCGACGCCAGCAACGTCTGGCGCGACAGGAAGAAGCTGGTGTCCATCATGTTGAACGCCCCGCCGCACGCGCTGCACGCGGCCAGCGCCGCCGGAACGTCGGCCTCCTGCATAAACCCGTACAGGATCTTCATCCGGTGGAACCCCTGCCCGAGATCGTCGAGATGTACGCGATCGGCTTCGTCGACATAGGGCTGGTCGGCGATCTTGACGGTCAGCAGGATCACCCGCTCGTGCAACACCTTGTTGTGCTTCAAATTATGGAGCAGCGCGTGCGGCACGCCTTCCGGCGTCGAGGTCATGAATACCGCCGTCCCCTTCACCCGCGTCGCCGAGCTGGCGGCGGACTGGATGAACACCTTGATCGGCATCGCCGCCTCACGCATCCGCTCGACCATCAGGCGGCGGCCCTTCGCCCAGGTGGTGAGCAGGGTGAAGATCACCACACCCGCCAGCAGCGGGAACCAGCCACCATCGGGCACCTTGGTCAGGTTTGCGCTGAAATAGGCGAGGTCGACGACGAAGAAGAGCGCGAGCAGCGGCACCGCATAGCGCTTCTTCCACTTCCACAACCCGAACAGCACGACCGCGATCAGGAAATTGTCGATCAGCATCGCGCCCGTCACCGCGATGCCATAGGCGGCGGTCAGGTTGGACGAGGTCTGGAAGGTCAGCACAAGCAGGATGATCGCGATCATCAACGCCCAGTTGATCAGCGGGATGTAGATCTGGCCTGCGGTATCCGCGCTGGTATGGCTGATCCGCAGGCGCGGAATAAAGCCGAGCTGGATACCCTGCTGAGTCACCGAAAAGGCACCGGTGATCACCGCCTGCGACGCGATGATCGCGGCCATCGTCGCGATGCCGACCAGCGGCAGCCGCAGATACTCCGGCGCGAGCATATAGAACGGACTCTGCAGCGCGCTGGCGTCGCGCATCAGCAGCGCCCCCTGCCCCATATAGTTGAGCATCAGCGCGGGCAGCACGAACCACAGCCACGACACGCGGATCGGCTTGCGCCCGAAATGTCCCATATCGGCGTAGAGCGCCTCGGCGCCCGTCACGGCCAGCACGACCGACCCGAGCGCAAGGAAAGCTGCAAAGCCGTCAATCACGAAGAAATGGACTGCATAGCTCGGCAGCAGCGCCCAGAGGACTTCGGGTGTCTTGATCACGCTGAGCGTGCCGAGCGTCGCGATCGTGGCAAAATAGCCAAGCATGATCGGCCCGAACATCGCGCCAACCCGCGCGGTCCCGGTGCGCTGAATCGAAAAGAGCGCGACCAGGATCGCCACCGCAATTGGCAGGATCCAGTTCGAGAAGGTCGGCGCGGCAACCGCGATCCCCTCAACCGCCGACAGGACCGAAACTGCGGGCGTAATCATCGAATCGCCATAGAAGAGCGCGGTGGCGAACACGCCGAGGATCACGATCCCTGCGGTCCAGCGCTTCTGCCCGCTCGACCGATTGATCAGCGCAAGCAGCGCGAGGCTCCCGCCCTCGCCCTTGTTGTCGGCGCGCATGATGATGCTGACATATTTCAGCGTCACCACCGCCATCATCGACCAGAACATCAGGCTGATGACGCCCATGATATGTTCCTGGTCCAGCGCGAGGGGATGGTGCCCCGCGAAGGTTTCCTTGAACGCATAGAGCGGACTGGTGCCGATATCGCCGAACACGATCCCGATCGCGCCGACCGCGAGCTTCCACAGCGCAGCCTCGCGGCCATGCGTGTGATGCTGGTCGGTGGGGGTCGAGTCGGCCGCCGGCTCGGGGCTACCGTTGGGCTCGCTCACGGGAGGAACTTGCGTGCCGTGGCGAGATAGCGAGGGGTCATGCGACCAATGCCTGTCCGTTGAAACAGCGCGGGCGGTTAGCACGTGCAGCATGGGGTAGCAACTGCACGCCCCGCAACCGCCTAGTCCGCCCCTACGAACAGCGCATCCGCCTCACTCCGCGTCGGGACCGATCGCAGGACGAAGCTGGAGCTGATCTTCACCACCCCGGGCAGACGTCCCATTTTTTCGCGGTGGAGTCGCTCATAGTCGTCGAGATCACGGCACAGTATCTTGAGCCGATAGTCATAGCCGCCCGACACCAGCGCGCATTCGACGATCCCGTCGATCTGGCCAACCGCAGCCTCGAACCGGGCGAGGTCCTCGTCGACTTCGGTCCCCAGCGTAATGTCGACAAAGGCTGTCACACTATAGCCCAGCCGCCGCAACCCGAGCCGTGCTGCATAGCCCTGAATATGCCCCGATGCTTCCAGCGCCTGAATGCGGCGGGTGCAGGCCGAGGGGGACAGGCCGACCTCGCCCGCGATCTGATTCACCGGCGCGCGGGCGTTTTGTGCGAGCAGTTTCAGGATTGCTCCGTCGATTCGATCCATCTTGCACAAAATTCCCGCTGAAGATCTTCCCACGTCATAAACGTGCATGAAGCCGTTGAACAGCGCATGAGTTTGCAGGGATTTGCGGTGGCAACCTGCGCTACGATCACCCCGAAACAAAATCATTCGGAGAGTGTCCATGCGCGTCGGTGTCCCCAAGGAAATCAAGAATCACGAATATCGCGTGGGCCTGACCCCGCCGCTCGTCGCCGAACTCAGCGCCGCCGGGCATGAGGTGATCGTCCAGAGCAACGCCGGCATGGGCATCGACTTCAGCGACGCCGATTACATGGCGGCGGGCGCGCGGATCGTCGGCACTCCGGCCGAAGTGTTCGCGCAGAGCGACATGATCGTGAAGGTCAAGGAGCCGCAGCCGAGCGAGATCGCATTGCTCGAACCGCGCCACACGCTGTTCACCTATCTCCACCTCGCCGCGGACAAGCCGCAGGCCGAAGGGCTGATGAAGTCCGGCGCGACCTGCATCGCCTATGAAACCGTGACCGCCAACGACCGCAGCCTGCCGCTGCTCAAGCCGATGAGCGAGGTTGCGGGCCGCATGTCCGTTCAGGTCGGCGCGCATTACCTTGAGAAGGAACAGGGTGGACGCGGTGTGCTGCTGGGCGGCGTTCCCGGCGTCGCTCCTGCGCGCGTCGCGATCCTTGGCGGCGGCGTGTCGGGCATCAATGCGGCGCAGATGGCGACCGGCCTGCGCGCCGACGTCACCATCTATGACATCAACAACACCCGCCTCGCCGAACTCGACATGCATTTCGGCAGCCAGATCAAGACCGCCTATGCCAGCAAGGCGGCGATCGCGGCGGCGGTGGCCAACGCACATCTGGTGATCGGCGCGGTGCTGGTTCCCGGCGCAGCGGCACCGAAGCTGGTGACGCGCGAGATGCTCAAGACGATGAAGCGCGGCAGCGTTCTCGTCGACATCGCGATCGATCAGGGCGGATGCTTCGAGACCAGCCATGCGACGACGCATGAAGACCCGGTCTATGAAGTCGATGGCGTGATCCATTATTGCGTCGCCAACATGCCCGGCGCGGTGGCGCGCACCAGCACCTTCGCGCTCAACAACGCGACGCTGCCGTTCGTGATGAAGCTCGCCAATTTGGGGGCGGAAAAGGCAATGGCCGCAGATCCGCATCTCGCGAACGGCCTCAACGTCTATCAGGGCAAGATCGCGTTCAAGGCGGTTGCCGACGATCTCGACCTGCCCTTCCAGGCGTGGAGCGCATAAGCGCCTGATCATTTTGCTCGCCGTCCCCGATCCCCCTCTTTCAGGGGACGGCGGGCATCCGGTCAGACGTCAGCCGTAACCCAGGTCTCGGCCGCATTCGGCGACACGAAGATGTTCTGATACTCGACCAAAGTCCGCCGCAGCTGCATCTTGAGCAGGCTGGACTCGACGATCAAGGCGATGCGGTCGCCGGCGCGATAGAGCCGCAGATTGCCCGCGCGCATCCGGTCTGCCGCCTCCTGCGTCCGGACCGGCGCGTTGCGCAGGTCGGCAAGGACGCGCACGCGGCCATGGCAGGCGCGCACGTCGTTGACGATCGGCCCAAGCACGGCGAGGTAACGATCGACCTCTTCGCCAAGGCGCAGGCCGGTGCAGCTGATCCGGATCAGGCCCAGACGATCGTCGCGGACGATTTCATATTGCCCCGGAATGGATGCCACGACACGCCCCTGCACGTCTGCGGCCGGTACTGTTACCGTTACCATACGCCCTCTCCCCCACAGGTTGTATTGGGTCCGCACCATGACGACGCGTGGTAAACAAACGGTAAGCGGGGTGCGGGGCGCAATTGCCAGATTTCCTTGCCTTTCGGGCAATCGCCGTCTATGGCGCGCCCGTTCTGCGAGCGGTGCTTGTGGAGGGAAGCGCGGGGCGTTGACGCCTACGCGCCGTTTTCGCTTTTTCGGAAAGAGCGGTTTCCTCCCTCCCCTTGGCTGTTTGCGGAATGCCGCGACCGGCATTCGGCCGCCGCGGCATTTCGGCCTAAAAGACCGCTGGATCCAACCAGCCGGCCGGAAAAACGATAGTTAGGACTGAACCCTTTATGGCCTCTACGGCAAACCCCACGCGCGACGATTTCGCCGCGCTTCTCGACCAGACGCTCGGCGGCGCAGAAAGCTTTGAAGGCCGCGTTGTCATCGGCACCGTCACCGGCATCGAAAACGATCTCGCCGTCATCGACGTGGGCCTCAAGAGCGAAGGCCGCGTGCCGCTGCGCGAATTCGCAGCGCCGGGCCAGAAGGCCGACCTGAAGGTCGGCGACGAAGTCCAGGTCTATGTCGACCGCGTCGAGAATGCGAACGGCGAAGCGATGCTCAGCCGCGACCGCGCCCGCCGCGAAGCCGCATGGGACACGCTGGAGCTCGAATTCAGCCAGGGCAACCGCGTCGAGGGCGTGATCTTCGGCCGCGTCAAGGGCGGCTTCACTGTCGACCTGTCGGGCGCCGTGGCGTTCCTGCCGGGTTCGCAGGTCGATATCCGTCCGGTCCGCGACGTTCAGCCGCTGATGGACCTGCCGCAGCCCTTCCAGATCCTGAAGATGGACCGCAAGCGCGGCAACATCGTCGTGTCGCGTCGCGCCGTCCTCGAAGAGAACCGCGCCGAGCAGCGTTCGGGCCTGATCCTGAGCCTCGCCGAGGGTCAGGTGATCGACGGCGTCGTCAAGAACATCACCGATTACGGTGCGTTCGTCGACCTGGGCGGCATCGACGGCCTGCTGCACGTCACCGACCTCAGCTACAAGCGCGTCAACCACCCGTCGGAAGTCCTGAACATCGGCGACACCGTCAAGGTTCAGATCATCCGCATCAACCGCGACACCCAGCGTATCTCGCTCGGCATGAAGCAGCTTGAGAGCGATCCTTGGGATGGTGCCGGTTCGAAGTATCCGGTCGGCGCGAAGCTGACCGGTCGCGTGACCAACATCACCGAATATGGCGCCTTCGTCGAGCTGGAAGCCGGTATCGAGGGTCTTGTCCACGTGTCGGAGATGAGCTGGACCAAGAAGAACGTCCATCCGGGCAAGATCGTGTCGACCAGCCAGGAAGTCGATGTGATGGTGCTCGAGGTCGATCAGGACAAGCGCCGCATCAGCCTTGGCCTCAAGCAGGCCCAGCAGAATCCGTGGGAAGCCTTTGCGGCTGCGCACCCGGTCGGCACCGAAGTCGAGGGCGAAGTCAAGAACGCCACCGAATTCGGCCTGTTCATCGGCCTGGACAACGACGTCGACGGCATGGTGCACATGTCGGACATCGCGTGGGGCATTTCGGGCGAGGACGCGCTGGCGCTGCATCGCAAGGGCGAGATGGTCAAGGCCGTCGTCCTGGCGGTCGAGCCGGACAAGGAACGCATCAGCCTCGGCATGAAGCAGCTTGAGCGCGGTGGCGTGCCGACCCCGGCAGCAGGCGGCGCAGGTTCGCGCGTCAACAAGAACGAGGTGGTCACCGTGACCGTGCTCGAAGTCCGCGACGCGGGTCTCGAAGTCCAGGTGGGCGACGATGGCGTGACCGGCTTCATCAAGCGCACCGACCTTGGCCGCGACCGCGACGAGCAGCGTCCGGAGCGCTTCCAGGTCGGCCAGAAGTTCGACGCGATGGTCACCGGCCTCGACCGTTCGAAGAAGCCGACCTTCTCGGTCAAGGCGATGCAGATCGCCGAAGAGAAGCAGGCGGTGGCGCAGTATGGCTCGTCCGATTCGGGCGCGTCGCTGGGCGACATTCTCGGCGAAGCGCTCAAGGCGCGCGAAGAGAAGAAGTGATCGGGCAGCGGGCGGGCGTTTCGACGCCCGCCCGTTTCCTGTCTTTTCAACGGCTTCAGACGATTGTTTCAAAAATTCCGTCGCGGCAAGCAATATTCCGTTGCCGCGATGCTCAAACCCCGCGTAAACCCATGTTAACATCGCCAGGTCGGCACCATGCCGCGGCGGAAACTGGGGACGCACATGATTCGGTCGGAACTCGTTCACATGCTCGGCGCGGACAATCCCGACCTGTCGGCGCGGGAGATCGAGCGGATCGTCGATATCTTCTTCGAAGAAATCACCACACGTCTGGTTGAGGACGGTCGAGTCGAGTTGCGCGGCTTCGGCGCCTTCTCCACCCGCGCCCGTGATGCCCGCACCGGTCGCAACCCGCGCACCGGCGAAGCGGTCAATGTGGATGCGAAGCGCGTCCCCTATTTCAAGCCCGGCAAGGAAATGCGCGTCCGTCTCAACGTCTGAGCGCTGTGCCCGGCCTAAGTGCTTGGCACATCAACCTGAGACGGATAGAGCCAGCTCATCCTGCGGGCGTGGCGGAATGGTAGACGCACCGGACTTAAAATCCGTTGGGCCGCAAGGCCCGTGGGGGTTCAAGTCCCCCGCCCGTACCAGCCTCAACGTCCCTTCCGAAAGTCGGCCGCCGCCAGGCCAGCGCGAGCCATCTTGTCATAAAAGGTCTTGCGCGGAATGCCGAGCAGTTCGATCGCGCGGACGACATTGCCGCGCGTCGCCTGCAACGCTTCGCGCAGCAGCATCGCCTCATAGGCCGCCACGCGATCGGGCAGGCTCTGGCTCGCCGCGACGGGGCCGGTGCCGTCGACCAGGTCAAGCACCGCACTGAACGCGAAATTGCGCAGCTCGCGCACATTGCCCGGCCAGTCATGGTCGAGCAAATGGCGGCGGATCGCGTCGGTCATGCGGAATCCCGTCTGCCCGGTCTGCGCCACCGCCTCGGCGACGAAGGCGGCAAACAGCTGGCCGATATCAGACCGGCGTTCGCGCAAGGGCGGGATCGACAGCCGCACGACGTTGAGCCGGAAATAAAGGTCGCTGCGAAACGCCCCTTCCCGCGATAGCGCCATCAAATCGCGCTTCGCCGACGCGATGACGCGCAAGTCGAGCGGGATCGGACGCTCGGCACCGACCGGCAATACCTCGCGCTCTTCCAGCACGCGCAGGAGGCGCGGCTGGACGTCGAGCGGCATGCCGTCGATATCGTCGAGGAACAACGTGCCCCGGCTCGACGCCTCGATCCGGCCGCTACGTTCGAACCGGCCATGCGGTACGGCGTCGGCGGCGTGGCCGAACAGCTCGATCTCGGCATGCGCCTCGGGCAGCGCTGCGCAGTTGACCGCGACAAAGGTGCGCGCGGCGCGGGGGAGGCGCGGTGAAGCATTGCCGCGACGAGTTCCTTGCCGGTTCCGGTCTCTCCCTCGATCAGCACGTCGACCTCGGCGCGGGCGACTTGCGCGACGCTTTCGCGCAACCGCACGATTGCCGGGCTGTCACCGATCAATGGGCTGTCCGGCGGGCTGGCGGCAGCGGCGCGAAGTGCACGGTTGTCGAGGATCAGCCGGCGATGCGCGAGCGCGCGGCGGACGGCGGCGACGAGGTGATCTGCCGCGAACGGCTTGGACAGGAAATCGAACGCGCCGTCACGCAGTGCACCGACCGCCATCGGCACATCGGCATGGCCGGTGATGAGGATGACCGGCAGTTCGACATCCAGAGCGCGCAGGCGGGCGAAGAGCTGCAGCCCGTCCATCCCGGGCATCCGGATGTCGCTGACGACTACGCCGGCAAAGTCTGGACCGATCGTGGCGAGCAGCGAGGCTGCATCGGCAAAGGCCCGCACCGGCAGCCCCGCCAGTTCGAGCGTCTGGACATTCGCCTCGCGCAGCTGGGCGTCGTCATCGACGAAAAAGACGGTCTGATCGGCTTCGGCAATCATGCGCGCAACAGCGTCAGCTCGAACCGCGCGCCCTCCGTCGTCTCAGCCAAGGTCAGTTCACCCCCGAAATCGCGGGCAATATCGCGCGAGATGGCGAGGCCGAGGCCGAGCCCCTCCTCACGCCCGGTGACGAAGGGGGTAAAAAGCTGGTCGCGCAAGTCTGCGAGCACGCCAGGTCCGTTGTCGGTCACGACGATACGCGCGCGGTCCTCCTGCCCCTCCACCGCGATCGAGATGCGCGGGTCGGATTGCCCGGCGAGCACATCGAGCGCGTTCTGGACAAGGTTGATCAGAATTTGTTCCAGCCGCACGCGGTCCGCGATGACGCGGATCGCAGGGTCCCCGGTTCGATCCAGCGCAACGCCGACGGCGCGGACGCGGTCGCCGATCAACAGCATGGCCGAGTCGATCGCCGATCCGATCTCGACCGCGCCGACTTCGGGCGTCCGCTTGCGCGCAAAGCTGCGCAGCTCGCCGGTGATCGCGCCGATCCGCTCGGTCAATGCGCTGATCCGGCCGAGATTGTCGGTCGCCCGAGCCGCATCGCCCCGGTTGAGCAGCTGGCGCGCATTATCGGCAAAGGTACGGATCGCCGCGACCGGCTGGTTGATCTCATGCGCGACGCCAGCGGTGATCTGGCCAAGCGAGCCGAGGCGGCTGGCCTGCGCCAACTCCTCCCGCGCGGCGCGGTAGCGCTGGTCCGCGCGCGCGCGTTCGGCGCTTTCGGCCTCAAGCTGACGGTTGGTGTCGCGCAGTTCGGCGGTACGCTCGGCAACCTGGGTTTCAAGCGCCGCACGGGCGGCGTCCTGGAGCAGTTGCCGTTCACGTGCGCGCCACAACAGCAACAGCGCTCCGACGATCAATACGAAGGCAGCGAGTGTGACGAGCCGGGCATTGGCGTTGGCACTGACGAGCGCGGGGCGGAGCGGCATCAGGACATGGAGCCGCGCACCGGACAGGGGAGCGGCGACCGACGCAACGCGACGATCCCCTGCCGCGTCGCCTTCGCCCACATCCGCGCCATCGATGGTCAACGGCAGCGGGTCGAGCGGAAGGCTGCCATATTGGCGGGTGGTGCGGATCGCCTGACGACTGGCGGAGGAGAGCGGCGCGAGGGTGCGGAAACGCCAGTCGGGGCGACCGGTGACGATCACTACTCCGTGCCGGTCGGTGACGATTGTCGCCCCCTGCTGCCCCGCCCAGGCGGACTGGACGCGCTCGAACTCGATCTTGACCACGACGACGCCCAACGGGCGCGCCGCGCTACCGATCCGCTGGGCAAGATACAGGCCCGGCACCCCGCTGACGGTTCCGAGCGCGAAGAGCTCGGCGCTGCCGTCGCGCATGGCGTCACGGAAATAGGGACGAAATCCGTAGTTCTGGCCGACAAAGCTGGTCGGCAGGCGATGGTTGCTCGCCGCGACGGTCTTGCCCTGTGCATCGATGACATAGATCGCCGCCGCGTCGGTTCGCTCGGCGAGCAGCTCAAGCCGCGCATTGACCCGCCCGGCGACCGCCGCCGTCGGCGCTTCGAGCAGTGCGGGTACATCGGGATATTCGGTGAGCACGAGCGGAAGCAACCGGAACTTTTGCAGCTCGCTGGTCAACAGCCCGGCGTTGGCGCGCGCCAGCTCCGCCGCCGCCGCATCGGTCGTCGCGACCGCCTGCCCCCGTGCCCAGCGCGACGCGCCGAACCCGACCAGCGCGACCAGCGCCAATCCAATTGCCGCGACGAGCGCCAGGCGGCGCGGAAGGCGAGTCGTCCCTATCTCCATGCGGGCGAGATATCACACAATGATAGAAATCAATGCGCGGAAATTCGCACATTTTTTCAGGCAGGAGACCCTCTCAATTGCCATAACTATCTGTTTTAGCGCGATATCATGCCACGCTTCACCATCCCCCCCTGTCCCCACCATACTCGCAGCAACTATAGCCAGACGGGCCAATCAAGGCACGCATGAGGGGATGGTTGATGGCGGTTGCACTCGATTACGCGGCGGAACCCGCAAAGCCCGGGCGCTGGTACACCCAGCTCTATGTCCAGGTGCTGATCGCGATCGCGGCAGGCGTCGCAATCGGCTTCTTCTGGCCGGGCGTTGGCGAAGCGCTCAAGCCGCTGGGCGATGCCTTCATCAAGCTGGTCAAGATGATCATCGCGCCGGTGATCTTTCTTACGCTGGTCACGGGCATCGCCGGGATGACCGAGTTGCGTTCGGTCGGTCGGGTCGCGGGCAAGGCGTTCGCCTATTTCCTGTTCTTCTCGACGCTGGCGCTGGTCGTTGGGCTCGTCGTCGCCAACACGGTCCAGCCTGGCGCTGGCATGAATGTCGATCCGGCCACACTGAATACCGGGGCGGTCGAAGGCTATGTCGCCAAAGCGCATGAAAGCGGCATCATCGAATTTCTGATGGCGATCATCCCGACGACCCTGGTGTCGGCGCTGACCGGTGATCAGCTGCTCCCGGTGCTGCTCGTCGCAATCCTGTTCGGAATTTCGCTGTCGATGGTCGGCGAACCTGCAGCACCAGTGCGTGACATGCTCGAGCGGATCGGGCTGGTGGTATTCAAGCTGGTCGGGATCCTGATGCGGGCGGCACCGATCGGCGCATTCGGCGCGATGGCCTTTACGATCGGCAAATACGGCATCGAATCGCTTGCCAATCTCGCCGGTCTGGTCGCGACCTTCTACCTCACTTCGCTGATCTTCGTGGTCGTCGTGCTGGGCATCGTCGCGAGGCTCGCCGGATTCTCGATCTTCAAGCTGATTCGCTATCTCAAGGCCGAGCTGTTGCTGGTGCTCGGTACCTCATCGTCCGAAAGCGCGCTGCCGAGCCTCATGGACAAGATGGAGCGCGCCGGTTGCGAAAAGTCCGTCGTCGGGCTGGTCGTACCGACCGGCTATTCGTTCAACCTCGACGGCACTAACATCTACATGACGCTGGCGGCGTTGTTCATCGCGCAGGCATGCAATGTCGATCTGACGCTGGGCGATCAGATCGCGCTGCTGCTGATCGCGATGATCTCGTCCAAGGGCGCGGCTGGTGTGACCGGTGCGGGGTTCATCACGCTCGCCGCGACGCTGTCGATCGTGCCGTCGGTTCCGGTCGCTGGCATGGCACTGATCCTGGGCATCGATCGCTTCATGAGCGAGTGCCGCAGCCTCACCAATTTCATCGGCAACTCGGTCGCGACGGTCGTCGTCGCGCGCTGGGACAATGCCCTGGACAAGGATGCGCTCGACCGCGCGCTGTCGGGCCATGCTCCCTCGGGACCGGCATGGCCGGCCGCTGAAACCGATCCGGACTGATCGAAGACAAGGGGAATGGCGGACGTCGAAGCCGCCTTCTCAGGACAGGGAGAGAAGACAATGACCGACCGCAACAGGCTCCGCATGCTGGCTACCGGCTCCGCACTTGCCGCGCTGGCGATCGCACTGCCCGCACACGCACAGGACGCACTCCCCGCCGATCCGGCAAGCGAGGAAGCCGCGCCCGCGCAGGAGGTTGTCGTCGTCGGCTCCCAGATCAAGGGCAAGGACATCACCACCGCCCTCCCCGTCTCCGTTATCGACCGCGCGCAGATCGACGCGACCGGCGCGCTGTCGGGCGACGACCTGATCCGGTCGATCCCCCAGGCGGGCGACGTGACCTTCAACGAAGCCAACAACCCGCAGACCAGCAACGCCGCGCGCGGCGACGTCAATTCGATCAACCTGCGCAATCTCGGCGTGGGCAACACGCTGGTTCTGCTCAACGGCCGCCGCATGGTCAGCCACCCGACCAGCCAGGCCGGTGACGGCAACGTGCCCGTGCTCGGCTACAACTCGAACGCGCTCCCCGTCGCGGGGATCGAACGGCTTGAGATTTTGCGCGACGGTGCGGCGGCGATTTATGGCGCGGACGCGGTCGCGGGCGTGGTCAACACCGTGACGCGGGGTGACTATGACGGCGGCGAGTTGAACCTGCGCTATGGCTATGCCGAGGGGACGCACCGAAAGGAGTTCGAGGGCACCGGCCTGATCGGCAAGACGTTCGACGAAGGGCGCGGGAATTTCTCGCTTTTCGTCAACTATGTCCGCCGCACCGCGCAGCTGGCCGAGGACCAGCCTTATACCGCAACCGACAATCTCCTGTCCTTCTTCGCCAACGATCCCGCCTATGCCGGCAACCTCGCCGCAGACGGACGCGCCACGCAGAGCCCGTGGGCGAACCTGGCGGTGGTCGGCGGCCCCGGCACGATCCGGCGCAGCCCGGGCAACCAGGCGCTGACCTCCTCGGCGGGCGCGTTCCACACCCAGTCGTCGCTCAACCCCGGTTGCGCGGTCACGGTCAACACCGATGTCTGCTTCGGCACCGGCACCCGCGCGACTGCAACGACGCTGCGCAACGAGCGGTTCGACACCCGCCCCGGCACCACCGTCACCCCGTCATTCAACCGCTACAACGCCTTCTTCACCGGGCGGTACGAGGTGAGCGATGCAGTCGAGCTCTATACCGAACTCGGCTATTACCTCGCCGACACGCAGCGCATTCAGCCGCCGACGATCAACCTCAACGCGATCGTGATTCCGGCAAGCAATTACTGGAACCCGTTCGGCCCGGTGACCTTCGCCAATGGACAGGCCAACCCGAACCGCATTCCCGGCCTGACCAACGTGCCCGCCGCGGGCCTGCCCGTGCGCCTCACAACCTATCGTTTCGTCGATGCGGGCAATCAGCTGGTCGAGGTCGAGAATTGGCAGTCGCGCTTCCTGTTGGGAGCGCGCGGCAAGATCGGGACGTTCGATTACGACACCGGCATCCTCTATTCGGAGGCGCAGGCGCGCGACAGTTCGAACGCGATCGACATGACCGCGCTTCAGCGCAACCTCGCGCTGTCGACCCCGGATGCCTACAACCCGTTCAGCGGCGGCTGCTCGGCCACGCCCTCGCTCGGCGACTGTTCGCCCGCCAGCGCGGCGACGATCGACGCGATCAGCTTCAACCTCGTCCGAAAGTCCAAGACGACCCTGCTGCTCGGCGATTTCAAGCTGTCAAACTCCAGCCTGTTCGACCTGCCCGGCGGCGGCGTCGGCATCGCGTTCGGCGTCGAAGGGCGGCGCGAGACGCAGCGGGATATTCGCGATCCGAATCTCAACGGCCAGATCACCTTCACCGACATGGTGACCGGCGAAACCAACCTGTCCAACGTCGCCGCGGTCAGCCCGACCCCTTCGGTGTTCGGCAGCCGGACCGTGCTGTCCGCCTATGCCGAACTCGCCGTGCCGCTGGTATCGCCGGAGATGGACGTACCGCTGGTCCACCGTCTCGACCTGCAGATCGCAGGACGGGCCGAGGAATATTCGGACTTTGGATCGGTGGCAAAGCCCAAGGTCGCGGCCGCGTGGGATATCGTCGACGGACTCCGGCTGCGCGGTTCGTGGTCGCAGGGCTTCCGCGCACCGAACCTGGAGCAGACCAAGACCGTCGCCTACTCGCGGCTCAACTCGAACACCGATTATTATCGCTGCGAAGCCGATCTGCGCGCCGGACGGATCGCCACCTATTCGGCGTGCAGCCGGGGGATCAGCTATGCGATCTTCATCAGCGGCAACCCGGATCTGAAGCCGGAGGAGAGCACCAACTGGACGGTCGGCACAGTCATCGAGCCCAAGTTCATCCCCAGCCATCTCGGCCGCCTGACGCTGACCGCGGATTTCTGGTCGATCCAGCAGACCGGGATCGTCGGCCAGTTCGGCGCACAGAACGCGCTGGTGCTCGACTATTTGCTGCGGCTGCAGGGGTCGAGCAACCCGAACGTGATCCGCGCCGCACCCACCGCCGATGACACACCGGTGTTCGCGGGCACCAATCTGCCCGCCGCAGGTGCGGTCACGCGGATCAATGACCAGTTCGTCAATTTGCTGCCCCAGACGGTGCAGGGCGTCGATCTCGCCGTACTCTACAATGTCCGCACCGATATCGGGCGGTTCGATGTGGCGTTCAACGCGGCGCGCCTGACGAAGTTCTCGCGTGAGACGCCGCCGGCGGTGCAGGCGCTGTTCGACGCGCGCGCGGCGGGACAGATCAACGCCGCCACTCCGCTGACCGACGCCAGCGACCTGATCGAGCAGCGCGGGCGCCCGAAGTGGCGCGTCACCGGATCGCTCACCTGGAGCCACCAGGGGTTCCAGATCGGCGCGTTCGGCAATTATATCGGCACGGTGTACGATACCAACTTCCTCGACACCAACGGCAACCCGTACAAGGTCGAGGGCAAGGCGTTCTTCAATCTCTACGCCCAGTATCGCATCCGCAAGGGACCGTTGGAGGACACCCGGTTCCGCATCGGCGCACGTAACGTGTTCGACACCGATCCGCCGATCGTCGCTGATGGCTATCTGGGATCGCTCTACGTTCCCTATGGCCGCTATCTCTACGCATCGATCGGCAAGCGGTTCTGATGCGCTGGATCGTCGCGCTTGCCCTGCTCTGCGTCGCGGTTCCGGCTGCGGCGCAGAGTGAGGTCATCACGCTGTGGCCGGGCGCGATGCCGGGCGGTGGGACCGCTGCGGGGCCGGAAAAAGACCGGCAATGAGGGCGCTGCGACCGGCGCGGTCTCCAATGTCACCGTCCCGCGCATGGTGGTGGTGCGGCCGAAAAAGCCCAACGGGGCGGCGGTGCTGGTGATCGGCGGCGGCGGCTATTTCCGCATCCAGATCGGCAGTGCGGCAATGCCGACGGCCGAGTGGCTGGCGAAGCGCGGGGTGACCGCCTTCGTGCTCTATTACCGCCTCCCGGGTGACGGGTGGGCCTCCGAGGTGCCTTTCCAGGACGGGCAGCGCGCCATGCGACTGCTGCGCGGCAACTGGAAAACGCTGGGAATCGACCCCAAGCGGATCGGCGTCATCGGCTTCTCGGCGGGCGGGCATCTCGCGGGGACGCTGGCGACGCGCGGGGCGCATGATTTCTACCCCGCGATCGACGCGGTGGACACTGTCAGCGCCGTGCCGGACTTTGCCGGGCTGATCTATCCGGTGATCTCGATGCGCGCGCCGATCGATACGACGCGGACCGCGCGCTATGTCAGCAAGCTGCCCGATTGGCGCAATGCCTTCTCGGTCGAGGCGCAGGTGACTGGCACGACCCCGCCGATCTTCCTCGCCCATGCCTATGACGACCCAACCGCCGATGTCGCGCACAGCCTGAGGCTCGCGGCGGCGATGCATGCGGCAAAGCGCCCGGTCGAGATGCATTTGTTCCAGCGCGGCGGGCATAGCTGGGGGGCTGGGCAAGCCCGGCGAGCCGGTCGCAGCATGGCCCCGCTTGTTCGCCAGCTGGGCGCGGTCGAACGGGTGGCTGGTGAGCGCGGCTGCTGACCAATAGCTCCCCTCCCTGAAAGGGAGGGGCCGGGGGTGGGTGCGCGCGTCTGCGCGCTCCAAAGACTCGTCGCCTGAAACAGAAGCGGCGGACAAGGCATCGAGCCTCGTCCGCCGCTAAACCCGCCCCTAGCCCCTCCCTTTCAGGGAGGGGAAGTCGGCATACACCCTAATCGTCGATATTCTTTCGGAACGTTTCGGGCAGGAACAGCAGACCGACCACCAGCGTCAGCCCGGCGACCACGATCGGATACCACAAGCCGTAATAGATATCCCCGGTCGCCGCGACCATCGCGAACGCCGTGGTCGGCAGGAACCCGCCGAACCAGCCATTGCCGATATGATATGGCAGCGACATCGACGTGTAGCGGATATTGGTCGGGAACAGTTCGACCAGCATCGCCGCGATCGGGCCATAGACCATCGTCACCAGCAGCACGAGCCAGGTGAGGATCGCCACGACCAACGGCTTGTTGATTGCCGCAGGATCGGCCTTGGACGGATAGCCGGCAGCGGTCAGAGCAGCCTTCAGCTCGCCCTGAAACGTGCTGATCGCAGCCTTGCGGTCGGCTCCGGTCACCTGCGCCGGATCGGGTGCGGTGAATGTCGCATCGCCGATCTTGACCTGCGCGATCGTCCCCGCCGCCGCCTCGACCGTGCTGTAGCTGATCGCATTCTTGGCAAGGAATGCCTTGGCGATGTCACAGCTCTTGCTGTCGAACTTGTTGCCGCCGACCGGATCGAACTGGAGCGAGCAATCGGCGTCGTTCGTCACCACCGTGACCGGCGCGGCGGCGGCGGCACGGGCGAGTGCTGGATTGGCTGCCGAAGACAGCGCCTGGAACGCCGGGAAATAGGTCAGCACTGCCAGCGCGCAGCCTGCCATGATGATCGGTTTGCGCCCCACCTTGTCCGAGAGCCAGCCGAAGAAGATGAAGAACGGCGTGCCGATGGCGAGTGCGATGGCGATCAGGATATTGGTGGTCGCACCATCGACCATCAGCATCTTTTCAAGGAAGAACATCGCGTAGAACTGGCCGGTGTACCAGACCACCGCCTGCCCCGCGACCGCGCCGAGCAACGCGATCAGCACCCATTTGAGGTTGCCCCATTTGCCGAACGCCTCGGTCAGCGGTGCCTTTGACGTCTTGCCCTCGGCCTTCATCTTCGCGAACACCGGGCTCTCTTCGAGTTGAAGGCGAATCCACAGCGACACGCCGAGCAGCAGAATCGAGATCAGAAACGGCACGCGCCAGCCCCAGTCCCTGAACGCCTCTTCACCCACCAAGGTGCGCGTGCCGATCACGACAAGCAGCGCCGCGAACAGCCCAAGCGTCGCGGTCGTCTGGATGAAGCTGGTATAGAGCCCGCGTTTGTTGTTCGGCGCATGCTCGGCGACATAGGTCGCCGCCCCGCCATATTCGCCGCCGAGCGCAAGTCCCTGGATCAACCGCATCAGGATCAGCAGCACCGGGGCAGCGACGCCGATCGTGGCGTAGGACGGCAACAGGCCGACGACGAAGGTCGCAAAGCCCATCAAGCCCATGGTGACGAGAAATGTGTTCTTGCGCCCCACCAGATCGCCGATCCGCCCGAACACCAGCGCGCCGAACGGCCGCACCGCGAACCCCGCCGCGAATGCCGCGAGCGCGAAGATGAAACCGGTCGTCTCGTTTACGCCCGAAAAAAACTGCGCCGAGATGATCGTGGCGAGCAGGCCGTACAGGTAGAAATCATACCATTCGAACACGGTACCGAGGGAGGAGGCGGTGATGACCAGCTTTTCGCTCTGGGTCGCCTTGTGATGCTTGGGCAATTCGTCCGCTTCCGTGGCCATCGGCCCTTCTCCCCTATATTCCTTCCGCGCACGGTGCCGCGGACGGGGAAGCATGCCGCAGACCGTGTCGCGCTGCTATCCCGACAAAGGTCGCAGTTCTACGACGAGAGTCGGACTGACCTGCGCCCCGTGATGCGCTAACGCGGAGCCAAGCGCCCGGCGCGAACAGGAGAGTGAGATGGCCCAGACGATCTTCCCGGTACCCGAGCAATGGGCGGCGAATGCACTGGTCGACGCGGACGGCTATGACGCCATGTATCGGCGCTCGGTCCAGGATCCCGAGGGCTTCTGGCGTGAGGCGGCACAGCGGATTGACTGGATCACGCCGTTCACGCGGGTGAAGGACACCAGCTTCGACGAGGCCGATTTCGGCATCGCCTGGTTCAGCGACGGCACGCTCAACATCAGCGCCAATGCGCTCGACCGGCACCTGGCCGAGCGCGGCGACGCAACCGCGATCCTGTGGGAGGCGGATAGCCCCGACGAGCCCCACCGTGTCATCACCTATCGCGAACTGCACGTCGATGTCTGCCGCTTCGCCAATCTGCTGAAAGCGCAGGGCGTGAGGCGCGGCGAGCGCGTCACCCTCTACCTCCCCATGGTGCCGGAGGCTGCGGTGGCGATGCTCGCCTGCGCGCGCATCGGCGCGATCCATTCAATCGTGTTCGCCGGCTTCTCCCCCGACGCGCTCGCCGGGCGAATCCAGGATTGCGACAGCCGCATCGTGCTGACCGCCGATGAAGGACTGCGCGGCGGCAAGCGCATTCCGCTCAAGGCCAATGTCGATGCGGCCCTCGCCCGCTGTCCGGGGGTCGAGCGGGTCATCATGCTCCGCCGCACCGGTGCCGACGTGCCGATGATATCGGGCCGTGATATCGACTGGGCGGAAGCATCCAGCCAGAGCGCCGACTGCGCGCCCGAGGCGATGGGCGCGGAGGACCCGCTGTTCATCCTCTACACCTCAGGATCGACCGGCAAGCCCAAGGGCGTGCTGCACACCACCGGCGGCTATGCCGTGTGGACGTCGATGACGCACGAATATGTCTTCGATTATCGTCCCGGCCAGATCTACTGGTGCGCCGCCGATGTCGGATGGGTCACCGGCCACTCTTATGTCGTGTACGGCCCGCTGATGAATGGCGCGACGAGTGTGATGTTCGAGGGGGTGCCCAACTTCCCCGATCACAGTCGCTTCTGGCAGGTGGTCGACAAGTTCGGGGTCGAGATCTTCTACGCCGCCCCCACTGCGTTGCGCGCGCTGATGCGCGAGGGCGACGACTGGGTGACGCGCACCAGTCGCAGCAGCCTGCGCCTGCTCGGCAGCGTCGGCGAGCCAATCAATCCCGAGGCATGGGAATGGTATCACCGCGTCGTCGGCGAGGGCCGCTGCCCGATCGTCGACACCTGGTGGCAGACCGAAACCGGCGGCGCGATGATCACCCCCCTGCCCGGCGCGACCGCGCTCAAGCCGGGGTCGGCGAGCAAGCCGTTCTTCGGCGTCCAGCCCGCATTGCTCGACAATGACGGCAACGAGATCACCGGCGCGGGCGACGGCTGCCTCGTCATCACCGACAGCTGGCCCGGCCAGATGCGCACCGTGTGGGGCGACCACGACCGCTTCTTCCAGACCTATTTCAGCACGTTCAAGGGCCGCTATTTCACCGGCGACGGCTGCCGCCGCGACGCGGATGGCTATTACTGGATCACCGGCCGCATCGACGACGTGATCAACGTGTCAGGCCACCGCATGGGCACCGCCGAGATCGAAAGCGCACTCGTCGCCCACCACAAAGTCGCCGAAGCCGCGGTGGTCGGCATGTCGCACGACATCAAGGGCCAGGGCATCTACGCCTTCGTCACCACCAATGCCGAAGTCGAGCCCGACGCCGCGCTGCGCGCCGAGCTGATCAAATGGGTGCGCCAGGAAATCGGGCCGATCGCCACCCCCGACGTGATCCAGTTCGCCCCCCGCTCTGCCCAAGACCCGCTCGGGCAAGATCATGCGCCGCATCCTGCGCAAGATCGGCGAGAATGACGTCAGCAACCTCGGCGACACCTCGACCCTCGCCGATCCGTCGGTCGTCGATCACCTGCTCGCCAACCGACCGCAGCTAACAAGGGCCTAAAGCGGCAGCCCGACGTAATTCTCCGCAATCGCGGTCTGCATCGCGGTCGAGCTGGCGAGATAGTCCAGTTCGGCCGCCTGCATCCGGTGTTCGAACGCGCCATCCTCGGGGAAGCGGTGCATCAGCTTGGTCAGCGACCAGCTGAACCGCTCCGCCTTCCAGATGCGCGCCAGCGCCTTCGCCTGATAGCCATCCAGCCCTGCGTCGTCCCCCCTGCTTCAGCGCACCGACCAGCGCATCGCTCAGATAGGCGACATCAGAAGCGGCAAGATTCAGCCCCTTCGCGCCCGTAGGCGGCACGATATGCGCGCTGTCCCCAGCGAGAAACAGCCGACCATGCCGCATCGTTTCGAAGACATAGGAGCGCAGCGGCGCGATCGACATCTCCAGCGCCCGACCGCGCGTCACGCCATGTTCGCTGATCGGGTCGAACCGTGCCGCGAGTTCGTCCCACAAAGATCTTCGCTCCAGTCCTCCACGCGATCGGTCAGCGGGACCTGGATATAATAGCGGCTGCGCGTCTTCGAGCGCATCGAGGCGAGCGCGAAGCCGGCATCGGTATTAGCGTAGATCAGCTCATCATGGCACGGCGGCACGTCTGCCAGGATGCCGAGCCAGCCAAACGGGTAGACCCGCTCGAACTCACGCACCGCATGCGCCGGGATCGCCTTGCGCGACGGCCCATGGAACCCGTCGCACCCCGCAATATACGCGCAGTCGAGCCGCTGCGTCGCGCCATCCTTCACATAGGTGACGAACGGCGAATCGCCCTCGATCTCATGCAGCGCCACGTCGCCCGCCTCATACACAATCTCCAGCCCGCGCCCAGGCGCCGCGTCCATCAGGTCACGGGTCAGCTCGGTCTGGCCATAGACAGTGACATGTTTTCCGGTCAGCGCGGTGATGTCGATGCGGATCAGCCGGTCGTTGGTGGCGAGGTTGAACCCTGCCTCGACCAGCCCCTCCGCCTTCATCCGCGCATCGATGCCCAGCCGCGTCATCAGGTCGGTGGTGACCGTCTCCAGCACCCCCGCCCGAATGCGGCCGAGCACATAATCGGGCGCCGCGCGCTCGACGACGACGCAATCCACCCCCGCCTGACACAACAGATGGCCGAGCAACAGGCCCGACGGCCCTGCCCCGATGATCGCAACCTGGGTCTTCATGTCATTCCCCCAAGGCCGCCCGTACGCGGCCGATTGACGTTCAGCGCGCCGCGTTCAGCTGCTGCTCCAGCTGGTGCAGCACGCGGTAGCAGGGCAGCACCTGCGCAACGCTGGCATTGGGTTCGCGGCCCTCGCGGATCGCGGCGACGAATTCGCGGTCCTGCAGCTCGATCCCGTTGGTCGAAACCGTCACGCCGGTCAGGTCGACCGGCTCTTCGCGCCCGGTCACCAGATCGTCATAGCGCGCGATCCAGGTGCCGTTGTCGCAGATATAGCGGAAGAAGGTACCGAGCGGCCCGTCATTGTTGAACGACAGGCTGAGCGTACAGATCGCCCCGCTTTCCGCCTTGAGCTGGATCGACATGTCCATCGCGATGCCGAGTTCCGGGTGGTGCGGGCCTTCGATCGC
This sequence comes from Sphingomonas sp. J344, assembly GCF_024700005.1. Taxonomy (NCBI): domain Bacteria; kingdom Pseudomonadati; phylum Pseudomonadota; class Alphaproteobacteria; order Sphingomonadales; family Sphingomonadaceae; genus Sphingomonas; species Sphingomonas sp. J344. The sequence goes on from NZ_JAJONB010000002.1 coordinate 451,617, forward strand.
GTTGGCCGCCACGATCGGTCCGGCCTGATAGGCGAACAGGTCCACCGTATGCGCGGCATGATGCCACAGCAGATGGTCGGTCCAGCTGCGCGCCTCGCCCTTCGCGTTCATGTTCTGGCGGCGGAAGAAATAGGTCTGCACATCCATCTGCTGGACGTTCAGTTCGCCCGCCGCGATCTTGCGATGGAGATACTGGTGGCTCGGGTTGAAGCGGCGGGTATGCCCGACCATCGCGGTCAGGCCGGTCTCCTGCGCCTTGGCCAGCACCGCCTCGCCATCGGCCAGGCTGTCGCACAGCGGGATTTCGACCTGCACATGCTTGCCCGCGTCCATGCACTGGATCGCCTGCGCCGCATGCATCTGGGTCGGGGTGCACAGGATCACCGCGTCGAGCCCCGGCTGCTCCAGCGCCTCGGCGAGCTCGGTGGTCGCGTGCGGAATGCCGTATTTATCGGCCACCGCCTGCGTCGGTTCGAGCCGGCGCCCGACGACCGAGATCACCTCGACCCCGTCGATGTTCTTGAGCCCGTCGAGATGCTTTTCGCCGAATGCCCCGGCGCCTGCGAGTGCGATTTTCATGTTTCGCTCCAGTCTAATTCGTCACCCCAGCGAACGCTGGGGTCTCATGAGGTTTGCCCTTGCCGCCCGAGACCCCAGCGTTCGCTGGGGTGACGGATCAGGCCGCGACCCCGCTCCCCGTCATATCCAGCCCCTCGCCATTGTCGGGGCGCAACACGAGATGCCCGATCGCGGTATTGGAACAGGGCACGTGGTAATGCCGGTGCAGCGCGGCGGTGCGCTTGCCCAGCGCGCCGCGCATGATCAACCACATCACCATCTCGATCCCCTCGGACCCGGTCTCGCGCAGATATTCGATGTGCGGGATGCGGCGCAGGTGATCGCTCTCGCCGATCAGCCCGTCGAGGAACATATTGTCCCATTCGCGATTGATCAGGCCCGCGCGCGGCCCCTGCAACTGGTGGCTCATGCCCCCGGTGCCCCACACCTGCACGTTCAGATCCTCGGGGAAGCTCGCCACCGCGCGCGCGATTGCCTCGCCCAGCGCCCAGCAGCGATTGCCCGATGGCGGTGGATAGGTGACGACATTGACCGCCAGCGGAATGACCTTGCACGGCCACACGTCGGGCGTCCCGAACATCATCGACAGCGGGACGGTCAGTCCGTGATCGACCTCCATCTCATTGATGATCGTCATGTCGAATTCGTCGAGGACCAGGCTCTGCGCGATGTGCCAGGCCAGGTCGGGATGGCCCTCCACGTCCGGCACCTTGCGCGGGCCCCAGCCCTCGTCGGCGGGCTTGTAGCGCTCGCCGCAACCGATCGCGAAGGTCGGGATGATCTTCATGTCAAACGCCGACGCGTGGTCGTTATAGACCAGGATGACGACGTCGGGCTTTTCGGCCTTCTCCCATTCGCGGGTCCAGTCATAGCCGGCGAAGATCGGGCCGAAATAATCGTCGCGATCCTTGGCCTGATCGACGGCTACGCCCAGCAGCGGGACATGGCTCGACGCGACGCCTGCGGTGATGCGGGCCATGGTTATTTACCTTCCTTGATCGATCGGACGCCTTGGGGCGAACGCCCGCCGCGCATCATCATCTCGCGATATTCGGGGAAGCTCATGTCGGTCATCGTGCTGACCGCCTCGGCAAAGGCGATGCCGTCGGTCGAGAAGAGCTTCGAGAGGAAATAGACGTTGCCGCCTAGGTCCAGGCACTTGTTGTAATCGCGGGCGAGCAGCGCCTGCTTGGCTTCCTCGCTCAGCGGCCATTCGTCGAGATAGGCGCGCTCGTCCGCCTTGAACCGCTCGCGGTTCTCCGCCTTCATCAGGCTCATCGCGAACTGGTTCATGTGGTACCCGGCACGCGCGCGCTTGGCAGTGAACACGCGGGTGCCGGGAATATCCTCGAACTCGGCAAGATAGGCGTGGATGTCGCTATGGTCACTCACAGGCCGCGCTCCTTCAGCTTGGCATCGAGACGGGGGAAGACGCGGCGGGCGTTGCCGGAAAAGATCGCCGCGCGCTCGGCATCGCTGATGTCCAGCGCGTCGACATAGCGCTTGGTGTCGTCGAAATAATGCCCGGTGGTGGGATCGATCCCGCGCACCGCGCCGACCATCTCCGACCCGAACAGGATGTTCTTGTTCTCGATCACGTCCGCCAGCAGGTCGACGCCCGGCTGGTGATAGACACAGGTGTCAAAGAAGATGTTGTTCATCAGATGCGTGTCCAGTGACGGCTTCTTCAGCATGTCGGCAAGGCCACGATAGCGCCCCCAATGGTACGGTACTGCGCCGCCGCCATGCGGAATGATGAAGCGCAACGTCGGGAAATCGGCGAACAGATCGCCCTCCAGCAACTGCATGAAGGCGACCGTGTCGGCCGCGATGTAATAGCCGCCGGTCGCATGCATCGCCGGGTTGCAGCTGCCCGAGACATGGATCATCGCCGGGACGTCCAGCTCGACCATCTTCTCGTAGAAGGGGTACCAATAGCGGTCGGTCAGCGGCGGATGGGTGAAATGCCCGCCGCCCGGATCGGGGTTGAGGTTGCACCCGATAAAGCCGAGTTCGGTCACGCAACGCTCCAGCTCGGCGATGCTGGCGGTCATGTCGGCCTTGGGCGATTGCGGCAGCATGCACACGCCGACAAACGTCTCGGGGAACAGCCCGACGACGCGCGCGATCAGGTCGTTGCAGCGCCGCGCCCATTCGATCGCGACACCCTCGTCCCCGACATGCGGCGCCATCGCCGATGCGCGGGGGGAAAAGATCGTCAGGTCCGCACCGCGCTCCTTGATCAGGCGCAGCTGGTTCGCCTCGATCGTCTCGCGGATCTCGTCGTCGCTGATCTCGGGATAGGGCGGACACGGCGTCCCCGCCTTGAACGCCGCCTTCTGCTCCTCGCGCCAGGCATCGTGCGCCTTGGGCAGGACGGTGTAATGGCCGTGGCAGTCGATGATCACGCGGCACTCTCCCCAGATTCACTTATCGTCACCCCGGCCTTGAGCCGGGGCCCAGCTTCCTCTTCAACGCCAGCAAGCACTGCCAGCTTCGCCGTCAGCCCCTCCGGCGGCGTTATGCCCAACGCCCCTAGCTCCCGCTGACGCTGGATCGTGTCCCGCGTCATCGCCGGATCGACGCCCAGATCGCTCAGCGTTTTCGCAACCTCTTCCATCTCCGCCGCGCGACGAGTGCCGTGCGCCAGCATGCGGTCGAGATTATAATCGGCCCGCTCCGCCCAGCCCTGTTCCTTCCAGCTCGCGTCGAGCGAGGCGAGCACCGCATCGCGCACCCCTGCCCGCTCCGCGGCCAGCACGCATTCGGCGGTCAGCGCCTCCAGCCCCTTGACCATCACCGACCGGATCATCTTGATCGCCGACGCATCGCCGACCTTCGGGCCTGCGACCGACACGTTGGTAAACCCGTAGCTGCGCAGCGCCTCGCTCGCTTCCAGTGCATGCGGTCCGGCGACCAACAGCGGCACCGCGAGCCGGGCGGGCAGCACCGGCGCCATCACCGCGACATCGACATACCGTCCGCCCGCCGCTTCGATCGCCGCCGCCGCATCGCGCTTGGTCCCCGGCGCGACACTGTTCATGTCGAACCACAAGGCTCTCGCGCGGAGCAAGGGCGCGCATCGCTGCGCCGCGACCAGCGCCTGATCGGCCGTCACCAGGCTGAGCACCGCATCGGCCTGTGCCAGCGCCCCCGCCGGAGTCGCCGACCAGCGCACTTCAGCCCGTTCGAACTCGGCGATCTTGATGAGGCGGGTTTCCGGAGCTTCGGACTTGATGTCGAATGCGGCAATATCGGGACGTGCGAACGCCTGTCCCGCTTCGCCAAAACCGATCAAGGCGACCGCTTCGTGCATCACGCGCCACTCGCGTGTCGCGCGTTGCAAAGCGCCTCAGCAACCGCAACGGCGGCGCGAGGCGCATCACAAGAACAATGTTGTTCGCGTTGCAGTGGCATGATTTCGGGGCTTAGTCGTGCTTGCCCCGACAGGGCTAATCCAATTGGATTTGCGCCTATCGATTTTCCTGACTTCTCGTCTCGATTGTCGCGCGGTGGAGCAGGTCGATGAAGCGTGCCTGGCTGGCGGTGGGGCGCCAGCCTGCGCGGGTGCTGATGCCGATGGTGCGGACCGCGCCGGGGAGTTGCGGGCCGACGCGCTCGAGCATCCCCGCGCCCACCTCCAGCGCGACCTGATCGGGGGAGAGCAGGGTCAGCAGATCGCTCTGTACCAGCAGGCCGCGGATCACCATCACCGAGCCGCATTCGATCGGGACCGGGGGCAGGTCGCGTCCGGCGAACAACGCCTCCCAGTGCGCGCGCAGCGGGGTGCCGACCGGGCCGACGACCCAGGATTGCGCGGCGAGCGTGTCGAGGTCGACTGCGCCGTGCGCCAGCGGATGCCCGCGCCGCCCGAAAATGGCGAGGCGGTCGGTGAACAGCGGCACCTGCTCCACCCCCGGCGGGCAGTCGTCGCGCAACGCGCCGACCATGATGTCGATGATGCCGTCGAGCAGCGGATCGACCAGCTCACGCCACGACCCCTCGACCACATCGACCACGGTGCGCGGCTCCTCGCGGAGGAATTGCGCAAGGCTGTGCGGGAGCAGCAGCGCGCGGCTGAGCGGCATCGCGCCGATCGCGATGCGCCCGCCCTCCCCTTCGTCGCCGCGCGCTTCGGCAATCCCGGCGGAGATCTCTCTCGCAGCAAGCCGCACGCCGCGCGCCAATGTCCGCCCCGCCGGGGTGAGCGCCATGCCACGCCCGCGCCGCTCGGCCAGCGGGGTCGCGCAGACCTGTTCCAGCTCCCGCACCGAGCGGTGCACCGCCGGTTGCGACATGCCGCTCGCCGCCGCCGCGCCGGCAAAGCCCTGTGCGTCGGCGAAGTGGAGGAAGGCATCGAGCTGGGTCGCGGTCATCAGCAGCTCGGGGCGGGCAAAACCGCGCGTCCCGCCGCGCGCCGACCGCCGCGTCGCCGCGGCGAGCTGGTCGAATGCGCGCTCCACCCGCTCGGCCAGCGCTGTGCCTGCCGGGCTGGGCGTGACCCCGTCCGAATGCCGGTCGAACAGGGTGACGCCAAGCTGTTTCTCCAGCTTGGCGAGCCCCTGCGTCAACGCCGGCTGCGACAACCCCGCCGCCTCTGCCGCGCGGTTGAGGCTGCCCTGCGCAATCACCTGACCAAGGGCACGCAGATGGCGGAGATTGAGGTCGAACGGGCGAATCATTCCGCAGACATATCAGAAAATCTTATCGCGGCTCGGAATTTCAGATAGAGAACATGTCGCCGATAAACGCTACATCCGCCCCCTACTTCCATTCGCTTTTTCCCTCGGGAGATGTCCAATGTCGGCACGCGTTGTGCAGAATATCCAGCGCACTCCATTGGACATCGTGGAGGGGCTTGGCCACGCTGGCGTCGCGACGGTGCATGAGGCGCAGGGGCGGATCGGGCTGCTCGCGCATTATATGCGCCCGATCTATTCCGGAGCGCGGATTGCGGGGAACGCCGTCACCATCTCGTCGCCGCCGGGCGACAACTGGATGGTGCATGTCGCGATCGAACAGCTGAAGGAGGGCGACATCCTCGTCCTCGCTCCCACTTCCCCATGCGTCGACGGCTATTTTGGCGATTTGCTGGCGACCAGCGCGATGGCGCGGGGGTGCCGGGGGCTGGTGATCGACGCCGGGGTGCGCGACGTGCGCGACCTGACGCAGATGGGCTTTCCAGTATGGTCGAAGGCGGTGTTCGCGCAGGGGACGGTCAAGAACACGCTGGGGTCGGTCAATGTGCCGATCGTGTGCGCGGGCGCCGCGATCGAGCCGGGCGACGTGATCGTCGCCGATGACGACGGGGTGTGCGTGGTCAAGCGTGCGGATGCCGCCACCGTGCTGGAGGCGGCGCGCAAGCGCGAGGCAGCCGAAGAGGCCAAGCGCGTGCGGCTGGCAGCGGGTGAGCTGGGACTCGACATCTACGACATGCGGCCGCGGCTGGCAGAGATGGGCTTGAAATATGAGTGAGGGCGTCCGCTGCATGTGGATGCGGGGCGGGACGTCCAAGGGCGGCTATTTCCTCGCTGACGACCTGCCCGCCGACACCGCCGCGCGCGATGCCTTCCTCCTGCGGGTGATGGGATCGCCCGATCCGCGCCAGATCGATGGCATGGGCGGCGCCGATCCGCTGACGAGCAAGGTCGCGGTGGTGCGCAAGTCCGCGCGCGACGGGGTCGATGTCGATTACCTGTTCCTGCAGGTGTTCGTCGATCAGGCGATCGTGACGGACGCGCAGAATTGCGGGAATATCCTCGCGGGCATCGGCCCGTTCGCGATCGAGCGCGGGCTGGTAGCGGCGCAGGACGGCGAGACGCGGGTCGCGATCTTCATGGAAAATACCGGACAGGTCGCGGTGGCGACGGTCCAGACGCCAGGCGGCGTGGTCCGTTACGACGGCGATGCGAGCATCAGCGGCGTGCCGGGGACCGCCGCGCCCATTCCGCTTGCCTTTCGCGATACTGCCGGGTCGAGCTGCGGCGCACTGTTGCCTACCGGCAATGGCGTGGACGAGATCGATGGCGTCAAGGTGACGCTGATCGACAATGGCATGCCGTGCGTGGTGATCACCGCCAGCGATATGGGAATCACCGGGTACGAGGACCGCGACACGCTCGACGCCGATGAGGCGATGAAGGCGAAGGTCGAGGCGATAAGGCTGAAGGCCGGGCCGCTGATGAACCTGGGCGATGTGGCCGCGAAATCGGTGCCGAAGATGATGCTGGTCGCGGCGCCCCGCGACGGCGGCGCGATTGCCGTGCGATCGCTGATTCCGCACCGCGTTCATGCCTCGATCGGGGTGCTGGGCGCGGTCAGCGTGGCGACGGCGTGCCTGATCGAGGGGTCACCTGCGGCGGCGCTCGCGGTGGTGCCGGAGGGGCGGACGCTGACCCTGGGCGTCGAGCATCCGACCGGGGTCACCGAGTGCGTGGTGACACTGGATGAAGATGGGACGCCGGTCGAGGCGGGGATGCTGCGCACTGCGCGCAAGCTGATGGATGGAGAGATTTTCGCATGAGCCGCAGCAAGACTTGGGTCGATACGCCGTCAAAGCCGAGCTGGACGCCACCGCCCGGCGCGATCGATGCGCATGTCCATGTGTTCGGACCGGAGGCGGAATTCCCGTTCAGCCCGAAAGCGAAATATCATCCCGAGGACGCGACGCCGGAAATGCTGTTCGCGCTGCGCGACCATCTGGGCCTCAGCCGCAACATCATCGTGCAGGCGAGCTGCCACGGCACCGACAACGCAGCGACGCTGGCGGGAATCGCCAAGTCCGGCGGCCTCGCGCGCGGGGTGGCCGTGGTCGACCCCGATATCGGGGTCGAGGAGCTGAAGGCGCTGCACGAGGGCGGCATTCGTGGCGTGCGCTTCAACTTCCTGAAGCGGCTGGTCGACAATGCGCCCAAGGACAAGTTTCTGGAGATCGCGCGCAAGATCGCGCCGCTCGGCTGGCACGTCATCGTCTATTTCGAGGCGGATATTCTCGAGGAGCTGGTCCCGTTCCTCGAGGCGATCCCGACCACCATCGTCGTCGATCATCTAGGTCGTCCCGATATCGCGCAGGGCCCCGATGGCGCGGATATCACCGCGTTCAAGCAGCTACTCGACACCCATCCTAACATCTGGACCAAGGTGTCGGGGGCGGAGCGCCTGTCGATCCAAGGGCCGCCGTTCGACGATTTCGTCGAGGTGATCCGCCCGGTGGTGGAGCGCTATCCCGATCGCGTACTGTGGGGCACCGACTGGCCGCACCCGAATATGGAACACCGCATCCCCGATGACGGGCAGCTGGTCGATGTGCTGCCGCGCATCGCGCCGACCGCCGAACTCCAACGCAAATTGCTGATCGACAATCCGATGCGGCTTTACTGGCCCGAAGAGATTTGAGCGCCGCGACGGGTCGCCTGATCCTGCTCGGCGCGATCACCGCGCTGGGATCGCTGGCGATCCAGATCATCGTTCCCGCCCTCCCCCTGCTGGCAGCGGGCATCGGCGCAAATGCAGCCGGCGGGCAGCTGGTCATATCGGTCTATCTGGTCGGGCTGGCGCTCGGTCAGCTGGTGTGGGCGCCGGTGGCGGATCATCACGGGCGGCGTCCGGTGCTGCTCGGCGGGATCGTAGTATTTCTGGTCGGCACGCTGGTCTGCGCAGGGGCGGGCGATCTTGCCACGATGCTGTTCGGCCGCGCAATCCAGTCGGTCGGGGCGTCATCGTCATTGGTCACCGGGCGCGCGATGGCGACCGACACCGCGCCCGTGGGCAAGGCCGCCGCGCCGCTCGCGATCCTGACCAGCGTAACCTTGATCTCACCTGCGCTTGCCCCTGCGGTGGGCGGTGTGGTGACCGGGATCGGCGGGTGGCGGGCATTGTTCTGGATCTTGGCAGGGCTGACCCTGATCGGCGGCATGCTGGCATTGCGCATGCTGCCCGAGACGCGGCCTGGCGACCGCGCGCCGCTGCATCCGCACCGCCTGATCGGCAATTACTGGCGGGTGGCGCGGGAGAGCGGGTATCTGCCGCTAGCGACGGCGAATGCGTTGATCAGCGGGGGTTCTACACCTTCCTTGCCGCCTCCCCCTTCGTGCTCGACGCGGCGGGGGCGACGCCGGCGCAGGCGGGGCTGTTCTATTCGGGCGTCGCGTGCGCGATCATCGGCGGGACGCTGAGCGTGCCGATGATCCTGAAGCGCTGGCCGACGCGGTTGAAGGCGGGCGGGACGCTCGTGCTGGGTAGCGGCGCGGTCGCCGTGCTGATCGTCGCGGCGAGCGGCGCACCGCTGGCGGGGCTGTTCGTCGCGATGGCGCTGATCGCGTTCGGCGCGGGGCTGACTGGCCCTGCCCTGCTCGCCGAAGCGATCGAGCGGCAACGCGAGCGGGCGAGCGCGGCGACCAGCCTGTTCGGGACGATGCAGATGGGCGGCGCGGCGCTGATCTCGACGCTGGCGGTGCGGATCGCGCCGGATCCGGCGGTCGAGCTGGCGCTGATCGGGGTGCTGGTGCTGTTGGCGCTGGGGTTAAGGGCGTGGGGTGGGCGAGAAGCGCGCTAATCCTCCCCCGCCAGGGGAGGTGGCAGCGCGGAGCGCTGACGGAGGGGGCGGAAGGGTTGCTGCATGAAGGGAGAGGACGCAGCCGTCCTCCCCTCCGTCGCCTGCGGCGCCACCTCCCTTGCGGGGGAGGATTGTTTGTCGTCAGCCCCACACGTCCTTTGCCACATCGATCACCAGGCGCATCTTTGCCGCCTGCTGTTCGACCTCGATGTCGTTGCCGTGGACGGTCGAGGAGAAGCCGCATTGCGGCGACAGGGCCAGCTGGTCGAGCGGGGCGAACTGCGCGGCTTCGTCGATGCGGCGCTTCACGTCGTCCTTCGATTCCAGTTCGCCGAGCTTGGTGGTGACGAGGCCGAGCACGACCGTCTTGCCCTTCGGCACATGGCGCAGCGGGGCGAAATCGCCCGAGCGCGGATCGTCATACTCGAGGAAGTAACCGTCGATATTCAGTTCGTTGAACAGAACCTCTGCGACCGGCTCGTAGCCGCCCTCGGCCGCCCAGCTCGAGCGGAAATTGCCGCGGCATAGGTGGACGCAGACGATCATGTCCTCGGGCTTGTCGCGGATCGATCCGTTGATGATCTGCGCATAGAGGCGCGGCAGTTCATCGGGGTCCATGCCGCGCTTGCGGGCATTTTCGCGCTGCGTTTCGTCGCACAGATAGGCAAGGTTGGTGTCGTCGAGCTGGAGGTAGCGGCAGCCGGCATCGGCGAGGCTCGCAATCTCAGCGCGATAGGCGGCGGCGAGGTCGGCGTAGAAGTCCTCGAGGTCGGGATATGCTGCAGCGTCGATCGCGTCGCGGCCGCCGCGGAAGTGCAGCATGGTCGGCGACGGGATCGTCACCTTGGGCGTCCGGCTGGTGCAACTGGCGAGGAACTCATAGTCGGCGCGCTGAATGTCCCTGGCATGGCCGATCTTGCCCGTGATCTTCATCACCGGCGGGGCATATTCCAGCTCCTTGCCGCCATGCTGGTGAAACTTCACCTGGGTGAAGCCGGCGGTCTCGACACCGTCGAGTTGAAGCAGGAAATCGGTGTGGAAGAAGGTGCGACGGAATTCGCCGTCGGTGATCCCTTCCAGCCCCAGATCCTCCTGGAACTTCACCACGCCGCGAATCGCCTCATCCTCGACCGCGCGCAAGGCGGCGGCATCGATGCTGCCCTCCTTGAACGCGGCGCGGGCGTCGATCAGCGCCTTGGGGCGCAGGAAGCTGCCGACATGGTCGGCGCGAAACGGGGGGGTGGGCATCCTCAAATCTCCTTGCATTATTTGTAAGTGTTACATACGAAATGCTGCATAGACCGATAGGACAGAGAGAGGAGCGAGGCAATGACCTGGATCGTCAATCGCTGGTACGTCGCCGCATGGGATTCCGAGGTAGACAGTAGCCCGATCGCCCGCACCATCTGTGGCGAGCCGGTGATGCTCTACCGCAAGCTCGACCGCAGCGTCGTCGCGATGCGCGACGCCTGTCCGCACCGGCTGCTGCCGCTGTCGATGGGGTTCAAGGAGGGCGATTCGATCCGCTGTCGCTATCACGGCCTGCTGCTCGGTCCCGATGGCTGCGCGACCGAAATGCCGATCAAGTCCGAGACCGTGCCCAAGGCGGTCTGCGCCACATTGTATCCCGTGGTCGAGAAGCATCGCTTCATCTGGGTGTGGATCGGCGATGCGGCCAAGGCCGACCCGGCGACCGTGCCCGATTTCTGGCCGTGCAGCGCGCCGGGATGGACGTTCGACGGCGGATACGACCATATCAAGAGCGATTACCGGCTGGTGATCGACAATCTGCTCGACCTCAGCCACGAGACCTGGGTCCATCAGGGGTCGATCGGCCAGCATGAGATTACCGAAGCGCCGATCGAGACGGTGGTGAAGGGCGAGGAAGTGTTCGTCCGCCGCTGGATGCCGGGGATCGAGCCGCCGCCCTTCTGGCGCGATGCGCTGCGATCGACGGGCTTGGTCAATCGCTGGCAGATCTGCCACTTCCTTCCCCCTCGTCAGTCCTGATCGATGTCGGCGTGTCGCCGGTCGAGGCGGGCGATACGATCGAGAGCCACGATCTGGGGTGCGCGGCGTGGTCGTCGATGCCATGACACCGGAGACCGAAACAACGACTCACTATTTCTGGGGCATGGCGCGCAATTTCGACATCGACGATGCCGGCTTTACCGCGCGGCTGAAGGGGCAGCAGGGCCAGGTGTTCGACGAGGATGTCGAGGTGCTGGAGGCCCAGCAGCGCAGTATCCTGGCCAATCCCGACATGAAGCTGCGCGGCTATTCGATGGATCAGGGCAGCGTTCGCGCGCGCGCGATCATTCGCAAGCTGATGGAAGCGGAGACCGCGTGACGATCGGGCGAGGTGAACTCGACAATATTCTGGGCCTCAGGCTGCGGCGCGCGCATGGCGCGGTGCAGCGGCACTTCGTCGAGCATTTCGCCGATCTGGGGCTGACACAGAAGCAGGTGTCGGTGCTGTGGCTGACCGGGGATCACCCCGATCTGGCACAGGCCGATCTGGCACAGGCGCTCGACATGGATCGCGCGACGACGATGGCGCTGGTCCATGGTCTCGAAAAGCGCGGACTGGTATCGCGTAGCCCGTCGCGGACCGATGGCCGACGGATCGCGTTCCGCCTGACCGCCGACGGCACGGCATTGCTTGCGAGGGCCAAAGCGGCGATTCTGGAGCATGAGACGTGGGTGAAGGCGCGGTTCAGCGCGGCCGAACTCGGAATGCTTGAGGAATTGCTCGCACGCATCTATCGCTGACTTGTTTGCCGATATAACAATGGCCGAACACCGGCCGATGGAGGGGAAATGGCTACCGATCCGCGTGCAGTGATCGACCGCGCACCGATGTCCCGGTTCCAGTGGGGCGTGGTCGCGACGATGGTCGGGTTGAACGCGCTCGACGGCTTCGACGTGCTGTCGATCAGCTTCGCCTCCCCCGGCATCGCCAAGGATTGGGGCATCGACCGCGCGCAGCTCGGCATCGTGCTGTCGATGGAGCTGGTCGGCATGGCGATCGGTTCGCTGTTCCTAGGCGGCATTGCCGATCGTATCGGTCGGCGTGCGACGATCCTTTCGTGCCTCGCGATCATGACCGTGGGCATGCTCGGTGCAGCAACGGCGGACGGCGTCTATTCGCTGATGCTCTGGCGCGTGCTGACGGGCCTTGGCATCGGCGGCATGCTCGCGGCGACCAACGCGGCGGTGGCGGAAGCAGCGAACGCCAAGCACCGCTCGCTCGCGGTGGTGCTGATGGCGGCGGGCTATCCGGTGGGCACGATCATCGGCGGCTCGATCTCCGCAGTGCTGTTGTCGATGTATGACTGGCGCGCGGTGTTCGTATTCGGCGCAGTCTGTTCGATCCTGTTCGTGCCTCTGGTACTGTGGCGCGCGCCGGAGTCGGTCGCGTTTCTGATGCACAAGCGACCGCCCAACGCGCTGGAGCGGATCAACGCCAACCTGGCGCGGATGGGGCACCCACCGATCGACGCCCTGCCCGATCCTGACGTGGTGACGACGCGCAAGGCGCCGCTGGTCAACCTGTTCTCGCCTGCGCTGATGCGTCCGATGATCCTGCTGACGCTCGCCTATCTCGCCCACATCATGACCTTCTACTTCATCCTGAAATGGATCCCGAAGATCGTCGTCGACATGGGCTTCCCGCCGCCCGAGGCCGCCGGCGTGCTGGTCTGGGCGAGCATCGGCGGTGCGACCGGATCGCTGATCCTGGGGCTGCTGACCGGCAAGATCCGGCTGCTCGCGCTGACCATTGTCGCGATGCTGCTGTCGACGGGCCTCGTCATCCTGTTCGGCCAGGGGCAGAGCGACCTGGCCGGGCTGTCGATGGTCGCAGCGGCAGCGGGCTTCGCCACGAATGCCGGTGTCGTCGGCCTGTACGCGCTGATCGCCCAGTCCTTCCCGACCGGGGTCCGTGCGACCGCCACCGGCTTCGTCATCGGCGTCGGGCGCGGCGGATCGGCGCTGGCCCCTGCCCTTGCCGGTTTCCTGTTCGCAGCCGGTTATGGCCTGCCGACGGTGGCGATCCTGATGGGCCTTGGCTCGATCGTTGCAGCGGGCGCGCTGCTCGCGATGCGCGGGTGGAAGGCACCGGTCGAGGGCGCGGCCGGTTGACAGGCGCCCCGCGCCCCGGCGAGGGTCGCGGCATGGCCGACGAACCCGACCGCATCCTTTCCGCCGCCGAGGTCGCCGCCTGGCTGCGCGAACGCATCCGTACCGGGCGCGCGGTGCAGGGCCAGCGGCTGGTGGAAGCGGACATCATTCGCGAAACCGGCGCGACGCGCAGCCGCGTGCGCGAGGCGCTGCAACGGCTGGAAAGCGAAGGGCTGATCGTCATCGAGGAGTTCCGCGGCGCATCGGTTCGCCGTTTCGGCCGCGATGAAATCCGCCAGATCTATCGCGCGCGCATGGTGCTGGAAGGGCTGGCGGCGCACGACTTCGCGCTGGCCGACGATCCCGAACGCAAGGCGCAGCTGGTGGGGTTGCAGGAGCAGCTCAACGCGGTCGAGAATACCGGCGACCACCCGGCATTCGTGCGCGCGAACGATGCGTGGCATGCACTGATCCTCGACGGTGCGGATAACGACTATGTCCGGGGCTTTGTCGAGCGGCTGCGGCTGCCGCTCTACCGCCTGCTCTTCTCCGCCTTCTTCAAGCCGCACCGCATCGACGATGCGAACAGCGACCACCGCCAGATCACCGACGCGATCGTGCGCGGCGACGCGCCGGAGGCCGAGCGACTGATGCGGAAACATGTCGAGGATGCGCTCGCGGCCGTGATCGAGATGGAGGATGTGCTCCCGCATTGAGCGGACGTAGGCGGAGTTCTCTCCCCTGCTCCTGACGTCACTCCGGCCCTGTGCCGGGGTCTCCTCGGGCTCACGCGCATCACGAGCCTCCATGTTCACGCTCACCTCAAGGTGGACCCCGGCACGGGAGCCGGGGTGACGATGGAGGATGGCGGGGGACGGGAGCAGCACGAAGGAGAGGATGAGGACGAAGACCCTCCACAACCCTCCCGCAAGCGGGAGAGGCTTGAGCGCGGAGAGGCTTGGGCACCCCTCAACAGTTTGCTGACGAGATTGTTGACAATATTTGTATTGTTCCATAACCATCGCATCACAAGGGGGCAACGACCCCCGACATTTGCCTTGGGGAGGATCCTAAATGCGCTTTCGTCCGACCGTCGCGCTTGCCACCACAGCGTCGATCGCCGCCCTGCTGACCGCATCGCCTGCCCTGTCGCAGGACGCCCCTGCCGCGCAGGAGGATGAGGTCGGGGTCGGCGAGATCGTCATCACCGCGCAGCGTCGCGAGGAGCGGTTGCAGGACGCGCCGCTGTCGGTCACCGCCTTGAGCGCGGAGTCGCTGGTCGAGCGCGGAATCGACAATCTGGGCGATGTTTCCAACTTCGCGCCCAATCTCGAGCTGCATCCGACCAACCGTCCGGCGGGCGGCGGTTCGGCGTTCGCGGGCTATATCCGCGGCGTCGGCACCGGCGATTTCCAGTTCCCGACCGATCCCGGCATCGGCCTGTATGTCGACGACGTCTATATCGCGCGGTCGATGGGCGGCCTGTTGAGCCTGGAAGATATCGAGCGGGTCGAGGTGCTGAAGGGGCCGCAGGGCACGCTGTATGGCCGTAACACGATCGGCGGCGCGATCAACGTCATCACCACCGAGCCGCGTCTGTCGGGCGAGGCGAGCGGCGTGGTCAAGGCGCGCGCCGGCAGCTACAAGCGTGCCGACGTCTCGGCGCTGATCAACACACCGCTGGTTCAGGACGTGCTGGGCCTCAAGCTGTCCGCCTCCTATCTGACCAGCGAAGGCTATGGCACGCGCATACTCGACGGGCTGCATTATGCCGGCGAGAACCGTTTCATCATTCGCGGCGCGATCAAGGCGCAGCTGGGCGATGCAGTGACGCTGAAGGTCGCCGGCGACTATACGCGGCAGCGGCAGAACCCGCCCTCGGGCTATCTGATCGATTTTGTGCCCGCAGGACCGACCGTCGCCAAGATCGCGCGGTTCAACCAGTTCGCCGCGCCCTATTGGAACCCGCGCCTGGGCCTGCCCACCGGATCAATCTATGACGCGCGCTGGGAAGCGCCCGACCCCTACAATGTCTATTCGCTCCAGCCGCAGCAGGACGACGCCGATATCGGCGGACTGTCGGCGGTGCTGAACATCGACCTGAGCGACACGGTGTACCTCAAATCCGTGAGCGCGTGGCGGACGATCGACGCGCTGATCGAGGTGGACGGGGACCAGACCCCCTACCCCCTCCAGCAATCGCGCACGACGATGAACCAGGACCAGCTGAGCCAGGAGCTGCAGCTGGGCGGCACCGCAATGGACGGCAAGCTCAACTTCCTCATCGGTGCCTATGCGTTCCGCGAGGAAGGCGATTCCACCGTCTTCACCCGCTCGTTCGAGGGTATCTATGAAGCGCTGATCGCCGCAAACCAGCCGACCACGGCGGCAGATGTCGGCAACACCTTCACCACCTTCTACATGAAGGCGACGAGCTATGCGCTCTTCACCCAGGAGACGCTGAAGCTGACCGACCAGTTCGGCGTGACGGTCGGCGCGCGGTACAACAAGGACCGCAAGGAATATGCGACATCGGTGATGCGGCCGCAGAACAACAGCGTCGTCGTGCCGCTGTCGAGCGCGGTGGCGGAGTGGGAAAGCTTCACCCCGCGCGTCGCGCTGGAGTATAAGCCGAACACCGACATGCTGCTCTATGCCAGCTGGTCCAAGGGGTTCAAATCGGGCGGTTTCGGCGCGTCCACGGTCGCTTCGACCCCGACGCCGCGCTACGACCCGGAAAAGCTCACCAGCTATGAACTGGGCGCGAAAACGAGCTGGTTCAACAATCGGCTGACGTTCAACGTCGCGGGCTTCTATTCCGAATATCGCGACATTCAGCTGACGGTGCAGTCGACCGACCCGATCACCAACGCCAATATCCGGACGACACGCAACGCGGGCGGTTCGGACATCAAGGGGTTCGAGCTGGAGATTGCGGCGCGGCCGACTCGCGGGCTCGATCTCAATCTGGGCGTCGGCTATGTCGATGCACGGTTCGACACGCTGGCGGCATCGGCGATTTCGAGCGGGTTCAGGCTGGGCGATCGCGTGCCGCAGATCCCCGACTGGTCGATCAACGCCGGTATCTCATACGGCTTCGAGACCGGTGCGGGCGAGCTGACGCTGCGCGGCGATCTGAGCCACAAGGGGTCGCAGTTCCTGACCCCCGCCGATGCGACGTCCTTCCAGGATGCATACACGCTGCTGGGCGCGCGGATCGGGTTCAAGCCGAGCTTCCTGCCCGGTATCGAGCTGTCGGTCGAGGGCACCAACCTGACCGAGACCGATCACGCCTATTACAAGGGCACGCTGCCGCCGACCGGCGAATATGTGGCGATCCCGGCGGCGCCGCGTGAAATCTACGCGACGGTGCGGTTCAGTTTTTGATCTTGGACGGCCTCTCCAGGTGGGGAGGCCAACCTTGCGGGACTCCCCGAACCTTTTGCCCCTCCCCCGAAAGGCGGAGGGGTTTTCTTTGCGCTAGGCCACCTTGAGCGGGACATAGACCGGGCCGACTTCGGGCATTCCGCTCATCCGCACCTCGCCAGCCAGTTCTATGCGACGCGTGCGGGCGAGGAGTTCGCGCAGCGCGATGCGAAACTCCATCCGCGCCATCGCCATGCCGGCGCAACGATGCGGGCCGCGTCCGAAGGCGAGATGGTCGCGCACATTGGCGCGGTCGAGGCGGAATTCATCCGGAGCATCGAACACCGCTTCGTCACGATTGGCGGAGGCATAGGCGAGCGCGATCGGCTCACCGGGCTCGATCCGGCGACCGCCCAGCTGGATGCCGTTGCGAGTCGTGCGCGCGAAGCCGCGATAGGGGGTGTAGAGGCGCAGGAACTCCTCGACCGCGGCGTCGATCATGTCTGGCGCGGCGCGGAGCTGGTCGGCGAGCGCCGGATGGCGCGCGAGATGGACCGCGACGCTGCCGAGGAACACCGGCGGCGCGACCAGGCCGACGACGAGGATCTGGCGGACGCAGCCGACCAGCATTTCGTGCGGGAGCGGATTTCCGTCGGCGTCGGTCGCGGCGAGCAGGCTGCTGACCGGGTCGAACTCCGGGTCGAGCGGCGCGGCGCGGCGGGTGGCGATGAGGTCGCGGGCGAGGTCGTAGAGCGTCTCGCTGGTCCGCGACACGGTTTCGATATCGAACGCCTCCCACGCCTTTACGAAATCCTTGGCTGTGCGCCACAGCAGATCGGTCTGGTCCTCGCTGAGCTGGAACCAGTCTGCGAACAGCAACGCCGGGAGCGGGCTGCCGAAGCCTTCCACGAAATCGCCGCCGCCGGCCGCAATATAGGCGTCGAGCAGCATTGCGACATGGCGTTCGATCACCGGCTCGATCGCAGCGAGCCGCGAGGCGCCCAGCGCGCGGTCGATCGCGCGGCGATAGGGCGTGTGCTCGGGCGGGTCGAGATGCAGCGGCGGACGGC
Source organism: Sphingomonas sp. J344 (assembly GCF_024700005.1). NCBI lineage: Bacteria > Pseudomonadati > Pseudomonadota > Alphaproteobacteria > Sphingomonadales > Sphingomonadaceae > Sphingomonas > Sphingomonas sp. J344. Next base: position 469,308 of record NZ_JAJONB010000002.1, read on the forward strand.
GACCAGTGGCGGACGCGCCGGGGACGACGTTGCGGACCGTCGTCGTGAACTCGGCGGGATCATCGAGGATCGCCTTGATATCGGCGTGCCGCGTCGCGATCCAGAAGCCGCCGAACGCGTCGCTGTGCGCGACCGGGCATTTGGCGCGCAGTTCGGCGAACACGCGGTGCGGCGTGTCGAAATCCTCATGCGCGTGCGGGTCATATTCCTGGCCGTTCCAGCGCGGCGTCATCATCCTCGTCCTCAACGATTGTCGACAATCTCGTTGACACAAAAATGCTTTATCGCATAGCGTTTTCCGCAAAGGAGAGAGGCTTGGAACCGACCACCTATCGCAAGGTGATGGCGCGCGTCGTCGCGCCGCTGACCTTTCTCATCATATTGAGTTCGCTCGACCGTGTGAACGTCAGTTTCGCCGCGATCGAGATGAATCCCGACCTCGGGCTTGATCCCAAGGCCTATGGCTTTGGCGTCGGCATCTTTTTCGTCGGATATCTGTTGTTCCAGCTGCCGAGTGCGGCGGTGCTGCGGCGGATCGGGCCGCGCTGGTGGATCGCGGGAAGCGTGATCGGCTGGGGCACCGTCGCGACCGCGATGGCGGCAATCCAGACGCCGATGCACTTCTATGTGCTGCGCTTCCTGCTTGGGCTGTTCGAGAGCGGGTTTGCGCCGGGCGTAGTGTGGTATGTCAGCCAGTGGCTGCCGCAGCAATATCGCGCGCGGGCGATTGCCGGCACGATGCTGGCGATCCCGATTTCGGTGATCTTCGGCGGTCCGCTGTGCGGCGCGCTGATGGCGATGGATACCGGCAGCATCGCGTCCTGGCGGGTGATGTTCTTCATCGAGGGGCTGGCGACGGTGATCGCCGGGATTGTCGCCATCTTCTGGTTCGTGGATCGCCCGGCGCAGGCGCGCTGGCTATCGGACGGGGAGCGGGAGCAGATCGAAGCGACGATCGCAGCCGAGGTTGCGGACGCGCGGGCACCGAGTGCGAAGCTGAGCGATGCGCTGAAGGACCCGATCCTGTGGGTGTCCGCCGGAGTGTGGTTCGTGCTGATCACCGGCGCCAATGCGATCATCTTCTGGCTGCCGATTGCGATCAAGACGCTGGGGCGGAGCGATCCGCTGGAGGTGGGGGTGCTTGCCGCCCTCCCCTGGGTCGCGATCGGGGCCGGGATGGTGTGGAATGCGCGGCATTCGGACCGGAGTGGCGAACGCTACCGGCACCTCGCCTGGCCGATGCTGGGCGCGGCGGCGGCATTCGGGGTCGCGGCGCTGTTCACGCATAACGGGCCGCTGGCGCTCGCGGCACTGGTGATCGGCGGGTTCGGGCTTGGCGGGGCCCAGTCGGTGTTCTGGACGATCCCGACCAAATTCGTCGGCGCGCGCAATCCGGGTGCCATCGCGACGATCAACCTGTGCGGAAATGCCAGCAGCACGGTGATGCCGGTGGTGATCGGCTGGATCGTCGCGACCACGGGCCAGATCACGGTGCCGGTGTTCGTCCTGTCAGGGCTGATGCTGCTCGGCGCGTTGCTTATCCTGCCGCTGAGCCGCTTGGGCAATGCGCGTGAGGGCAAGGCGTGATCCGCGCACTCGCCCTGGGTGCAGCTACCGCCGCCTTCGCCGCGGCGGTCGCATTTGCGCAGGGGGGCGAGAGGGATCCGTGGTGGGATCCGAATGAGGGGCGCGTATTCCCGGCGCAGCTCGATTATCGCAACGCCCATGGCACGCTCCGGCTCTTGCTCGACAATGGGCCGATGGAGACGAAGGACCACCCGTTCTTCACCGCGATCGGGCCGAACGGGCGGGCGTGCGTCACCTGTCACCAACCTGCCGACGCGATGAGCCTGTCGGCGGCGTCGGCGGCGCGGCAATGGGGGCGGCATGGCGCGAAGGACCCGCTGTTCGCCGCTTCCGACGGGTCCAACTGCCCCAGCCTGCCTCAGGGCGAGCGCGCGTCGCATTCGTTGCTGATCGACCATGGCCTGATCCGCATCGCCCGCCCCTGGCCGCCGAAGGATGTGAAGCCGGACTTCACGATCGAGGTGGTGCGCGATCCGTCGACCTGCAATCTCGACCCGAAATACGGGCTCAAGGGTGCGGGGATGGTATCAGTGTTCCGCCGTCCGCGCCCGGTGGCGAACTTCAAATATATCGAGGCGATGGGTTTCGCCTATGATCCCAAGGCCGGGATGCCGCTGCCGGTCGATCCGGAGACAGGCAAGCCGGTCAGCGGCAACCTGATGGCCGATGGGCGCGTGCCGACGCTGGAGGCACAGATGCGCGACGCGGCGGGGGCGCATCTCGGCTTCCTGAAGAATCTCGACAAGGGCGACATCGCCCGCATCCTCGATTTCGAGCGGCGGATCTATGCTGCGCAGCAAATCGACGTGAGGGGCGGACCGCTGGACGGCGACGGGTCGATGGGCGGGACGAAGACGTTGCAGATATCGGCGGCCGGGCGGCTGGGCAGCGACGGCGGCATTCCCGTATGGAGCGAGTTCGAGGCGTGGGAGAAAATGTCCGCCGCGGAGAAGGCCAAGCTGTCACCCGAAGTGCGCGAATTTCGTGAGTCCGTCGCGAGGGGCGCGCGGGTGTTTCGCGACAAGACGTTCCTCATCACCGACACTGCGGGCATCAACTCGCCGATCGGGTTCGGCAATCCGGTACGGAACAGCTGCGTCTTCTGTCACAACATGTCGTATATGGGCATGGACGTTGCGCCGGGTCAGGTCGATCTCGGGACGACCAACGCGCCGTTCGCCGACCCCGCCCCGCACCTTCCGCTGTTCCGCATTACCTGCACCGGCAAGCCGCATCCGCATTATGGGCGAACGATCCTGACCAGCGATCCGGGCTTTGCGCTGACCACGGGCAAATGCGCGGATGTCGGGCGGATCACGCTGCAAACGATGCGCGGGCTGTCGGCGCGCGCGCCCTATTTCTCCAACGGCAGCGCGAAGGATCTGCGAGGAGTGATCGACTATTACGAGCGGCGCTACAATATCGGGTACACCGAGCAGGAGAAGCGCGATCTCGAAAACCTGATGCGCGCGCTGTGAGGGCGGTGTTGCTGTTGGGCGCGGTCTTGCTGACCGGCGCGCAGGATGCGCACCAGACGGTACGCTTCATCGCCTGCCCGGTTTATCGCGACACCGACAATGGGCGGAAGTCGGGATGCTGGCTGGCGAGCGATCCGGCGACCGGCATCCGATATGACGTCACCGCCGCGCCGACCAAACCCGACTGGAACCATGCGATCCTGGTCGAAGGGTTCGTCGCGACGAATGGCGGCGATCCGTGCGGGGGGTACGGTGATCGAGCCAGCGACAGTATCGGTGCTGGAGGAGCCCTGCACCCGCCACCTGATCCGCGCGGAGGGCTATCAGGGGCGGCGCTTCGCCCTGCCCGCGCGTAACGTCCGGCCGCTCTATGAGGCGCGCAACAAGCCCTCCCAGCCGTTCGCCGAGGGACGGTTCACGATTCCGTTCGGCTATCGCAGCAGCTTCATCACCTATCAGCTGAGCGACTATTATCTCGACGCGACGATCAACTATGCGCTGGATGTGCAGCCGGCGCGGATCGAGATTGCCGGGGTCGCACAGACGGTTCCGGATATGGTGTCGGGGCGCGAGATCGTGGAGGACAAGGCACTGGCGCGGACCCGCGCGGAAGTGGTGCGGCGCGCGCTGATCCTGCGTGGAATTGCGCCGGAGCGGATCCGGATCGTCAAGGCGTTGTCGGGGCCGTTCGTCACGGAGGCGTTTGATGGGCTGAGCTGGCCGCAGGCGCGGCGGGTGGATGTGCGGATCGTGCCGGAATAGCCGTTCAATCCCTCTCCCCTTGGGAGAGGGAGGGAGCCGCCAACGGCGGCGGAAGGGTGAGGGCGACAGTTCTCCAGGTCATCCCGCTCACCCTCACCCCGCGCCGCTGCGTGGCTTGCCCCTCTCCCAAAGGGAGAGGGGTTTAGGTCAGGACCCCACCAGCGTTTTTCGACCCATATATTTGACCAGCGCCGGATCGACCACGCAGCGGTAAGAGGAGGCCGCCTCAACCGGCCCCTTCCCGTCCCAGCGTGCCGCCTGGGGATAGGGGCAGAGCGTCCGCGTGAACGCCTCCTTCCCCTCCACCAGCTTGGTCGCCGTCAGACGCTCCGGTGCCTGCCCCTTTTCGACCCAGTGGATCAGCGACCACAGCACGTCGCGTGACGGATCGCCGGGCCAACTTGAATGCCCCGACGCGCCGAGCTGGTCGGCGCCGGGGCCGCGCGCGCAGTGGTACATGCCGGGGGCCATGAACAGGCGGACGCTGTCATCGAGCCTCTCCAGCCCGCCATTGGCGCGGGCGAGTGCCGCATAATAGTCGATCGTCGGGCCGGCATTGGTCGATGGGTCGGCCCAGCCCTGATAGAGGATCGCCTTGCCCCCCGTCTTGATGAAGGGCGCAATCGCGACCTTGTCGGCGCGCAGTTCGGGCATCTTGCGGTTGGCGGCGAGCAGGTCGCGGCTGCGCTGGAAGCTGTCCTCGTTCCAGTTGGCGTCGTCATAGACGCCGTCCGCCCACATCGCGCGCAGCAGCGGCGAGGGCGGGCCGGGGCGCGTGCGGACGCCCGCGAACAGGCCGCCATCCATCGCCCTGCCCGCCTCGTCGCGCATCGGTGCGCGGATCAGGTCGAGCATCTTGAGCTTGGGCGCGGTCAGGCAGCCTTCGGTCTGTCCGGGCTTGCACAGTAATGTTGCGGTCTTGAACTTGCAGGCGAGCGGGTTGCTGATCACCCCGTCCTTGACGCCGTCCTGGCTGTCGCACGCGGCGGTCGCCTTGCTCTCATACAACGCCCAATCGGTATCGCTGAGCGCGCCAGCGGGGGTCCATTTCTGCTGCAGCGCGAACCACAGCATCCGCACCGATTGCAGCGGCATATAGGGTCCGGGCGCGCCGGCGATCACGCCGTCATAATCGCCGGGATAATTCTGCATCTGCTTGAGCGCCTGACGCCCGCCGCCCGAGCAGCCAGTGAAATAGCTCTTGTCCACGGGGCGGCCATAGAATCTGGCGGCGAGCGCCTTGGCGGCGAGCGCGGTGAGATGAACCGCGCGATGTTCGTAGTCGACCCGCGCCTTGGGATCGGCCATCCAGCGCGCCTGGGTTACCTTGTGCCCGCTGTCGGTGGTGACCGTGGCGAAGCCTTCGCCGATGCGGCGGCTCATGTCGGTATAGTTGTAGACCCCGGCATCGCCGCCGACGCCAGCGCCGAGCAGCCGCCCGTTCCATGTCGCCGGAAGCCAGAGTTCGAAGCCGATATTACCCTCGATCACGCCCTCGACCCGGCACAAGGGCACGCTGACCGGGCCGCCGCGATAGAAGCTGGTCGTCTGCGGCGTCCAGCTCGGCGCGGGAGTGATCGCTGTCGCCGCCGTGACGGTGACCCCGCCCGGATGCGCGCCCGTGAGGGACGCGCACCCGGCAAGGGCTGCGGCGAGCAGTGCCGGCATCAGAACTTCACGTTCGCCGTGATCGCGAACATGCGCGGGATCGGGTTCGACGCCTGCGGGTCGAAGCCGTTGGTGGTGTCGACGAAGGGCGGATCCTCGTCGAACAGGTTGCGCACGTCGAGCGACAGGTTGATGCGGTCGGTGAAGTCATAGCCGATCAGCAGGTCGAACGTGTCGTAATTGCTCACCTTTCGCACCACGGTCGACGTGGTGTTGGTGTAGCCGTTGAGGTGGTTCCAGGTCAGCCGCGACTTGAACCCGCCGACCTTGGCACCGATGTCGGCTTGCGTGCGGAACCGCTGGGTGAAGCCGATCGTGTCGAGCACATCGACCAGCCCCGCGCCCGGCACCGCTTCGAACAGATAGTCGAGGACATAGGTGCCCTGGATACCGGCATCGAGATCGACCCCGCCCCAGTTCCAGCGATAGGCGGCGGTGAAATCGAGCCCGCGGAACAGCGAGGTGCCCAGGTTCTGGCGACGGCCATCGGCGATGAAGGTCACCAGCGACTGGTTGATCGCCTGATTGATCGGCAAGCCCGAGTTCACCAGCGCGCTGATCTGCGCCGGGGTCGGGTTGAACTGCACGAACTGGCTGTAGATCGGGTTGGTGAGCAGGCCGGGCGTACCGCGCAGCGCCTGGATCTGGTCGGTATAGTCGATCCGGAAATAGTTGACCGAGGCGGTGAAGCCGGGAAGCGCGACCGGCGCGACATCGACGCCGAACGACCAGGTCGTCGCCTGTTCCGGCTGCAACCCCGGATTGCCGCCGGCGATGCCGATACCGATCTGGTTCCCGCTGGGGCCGGGCAGCGTGTCGAAATAGAGGCCCGCGCCGCCGCCGATCGTAGAGACCTCGGTAAAGGTCGGCGCACGGAACGAGGTGCCATAGGTACCCTTGAGCACCAGCCCCTGCCACGGCGAATAGGTCACACCGATCTTGGGATTGGTGGTGCTGCCGAAATCGCTGTAATTTTCGTGCCGCAGCGCGAGGCTGAGGTTGAGGCGCTCCAGCCCCGGGGCGGCGTTGTCGGCACCGACGATCGGCACGAACAGCTCGGCAAAGACGGCGTCGACATTGCGGGTGCCGGAGTCAGCGGTACGGACCTGGGTCGCCGCCTGGCCGGTGAGCAGCGAGGTATAGGTATATTCGACGCGATGCTCCGCGCCCATCGCGATGCGGACATTGCCGCCGGGAATCGCGAACAGCGACCCGTCGAGCTGGGCGTTGATGACTTCGAGCCGCGTGCGGCCCTCGATCACGAAGTAATTGTCGGTGATCCGCGCCAGCGTCGCGGGGTTGTTCGGTCCGCCGAACACGTTGAGTGCGGTCGCCGGGTTGGTATCGGCCAGCGCGGCATTGAGCGCGCCGGCATTGATGCCCGAGCGACGGCGATCTGCGACCTCCTCCGACCGGCCCTGCGCGTAATAGATGGTGCCCTGGAAATCGCCGAACAGGTCGGCCTCAAGTCCGCCCGACACGTTCCAGGTGCTCGCCCAATAGGGGTTGGGAAGCGGGCCGGTGGCGGCGAGGAAGTTGGTCTGCACCGTCACCGACGTCGCGCCCGGGACCGGGGAGACGAAGAAGGGATTGGTGCTGGGGACGTTGGCGTTGGCGGTCGGATTGAACAGCAACGTGCCGCTGCGCCGCGAGTAGAAGCCGTCGGCAAAGATGCGGACGCCGTCGGTGATATCCTGGCTCAGTGCCGCAACGCCGCTCCAGCGCTCCTGATCCGGGATGACCTGCGCGATATCGCGGAATTCGCAGAGGTTGCGGGTACCCGCGACCAGGCTGCCGACATTCGCGGTGGTAACGCCGCCAGCGGGGATCGCATAGTTGACGCCGCCCGCGACGATCGTGCCCGGCGCGCAGTTGGTGCCGCGCAGGTCGCGGCCACCACGACTGCGATTGTCGGAGGTGTAGAAGTCGAGTTCGGACCCGAACAGATTGTTGTTCTTGGCATATTCGCCGGCTGCCATGATCCAGCCGGTGTCCCATTTATGTCCGACGAGCAGCGCGGCCTGTGCCTCGTAATAATCCGCTTCGGTAATGCCGTAGCGCCCGCGCACCTCGATCCCCGAGAAGTCCTTCCGCAGGATCAGGTTGACCACGCCCGCGACCGCGTCCGAGCCATAGACGGCGGACGTGCCGTCGGCGACGACCTCGATCCGGCCGAGCGCGATCGAGGGGATGGCGGACGGGTCGGTGAACTGGCCCTGCGTCCCCTGCGGCGGAAGGCGCTTGCCGTCATAGAGCAGCAAGGTCGCGTTGGTCGACAGGCCGCGCAGGTTGATGCCCGCGCCACGCGTCGCGTTCGCCGCGCCATTCTGCGCCGTGCCACCTGCACGGTTCGCGCCGAGCGAGACGACCTGCGGCACGCGGCGCAGGATGTCGTTGGTCGAGGTGACCGGCTCTTCCATGATCTGGTCGGCGTCGATCGCGATCACCGCCGACCCGACCGGATCGATGCCGCGGATGCGGCTGCCGGTGACGACGATGTCCTGCTCGGCAGCCTGGGTCTCGGCCGCCGGAGCCTCGTCCTGCGCGAGCGCCGGGGTGGCGATGGCGAGCGCGAGTACGCCCAGCGCGCTGCGGCCCAACAGGGTCGACGGGCGACAAATGGTCTTGGTCATGTTCAGTCCCCTCCTCAAGATCAGCCCGCCTGTTTCTGCGGGTCGAATGAAAGCGTATGTCAGGTGGTCTCCGCACGCGCCGCCCGGGCAGGCCGGTCGGCGTAGCGCGGAGCAAGCGAAAGCAACACGATGGCGGCGATCAGGATTCCGGCGCCGATCAGTTCGGCGGGGCGCGGATGCGGCAGGCCCCAGACCCAGGCGAGGATCAGCGCGCCCCCGACGCCCGCGACCAGGCTCGCGGCGCGCTCGAGCGGGACGCAATAGGCGTTCTCGCGCGGGTCGAGCAGGATGATGATCGCGAAGACCGAGACGATGGTGAGCGTGAAGCCGATGCCGAACAGCGGCAAGATCACCGGATCGGTCCACACCGAGATGAAGCCCCAGCCGAGCGCGCCCGACTGGCTGCCGATGCCCGATGCGGAAATCGCCGCGAGGATCGCGACCGACAGCGGGAGCGCGAAGACCTTTTCCTCGACGAAATACTGGCGGACGCTGGCGGGGTCGCCGCTCTTCGACACCTTGGTCATCACGATCAGGCGGACGAAGTAACCGACGGTGTAGAGCACCACGGTCAGGATCGCGAGCGGGGGCAGATACAGCCCGCCGCGGTCCTTGAGCGTGATGATCATCGCGACCAGCACCATCACCAGCGCGGTCCAGCTCCACCAGCGCACGCGGCGGCCGAACAACAGATCCACGATCGGCGCGATCAAGAGGATGTCGCCGCGCATCAGCAGCTGAATGAACGGTATGCTGACCCCTTCGAAGGTGAAGGACAACGGCACGGTGAACAGCACCAACGCGGTGCCGAGGCCGGAATACATGGTGTATTTGGTCGGCACCGGGATACGACGGCCAAGGATCATCACGCCATGCGCGTCCTTGTGCCAGCCCGACCACCAGATGAAGATATAGGTGAGCACCAGACTGATGATCAGCGATGCGGGCAGCGTTTCGAGGCCGGTCAGCGGGCGACCGAGGCCCGGATGCACGGTGCTCGTCACCAATTTGGTAATGATGACGTTGGGCAGATAGGCGAGCAGATAGAGGAGGACATAGCCCTCCAGCGGAAAGCCCGATGCAGTTGCGGGTTTTCCGTCGCTCATGCGGCGGCTTCCAGGACGACCATTTCACTCTCCACACGATAGCGGGCGTTGAGCCCTGCTTCGGCGGTCACGGCCGCCATGTAATCGACGATTTCGGCATGGCGCTCGCTACCCGGATCGACGAAGCGCGGCACCGCGTCGCGGTCGATGTAGAGCGGAAGAAAGCCCGAGCGGACGATGCGCCCGTTCGCGATCTCGAACCGTGCGACCATCGACAGGCGCGACGCCTTGGGGAAATTGTAGAGGCTGTCGAAATCCGGCTCCCACTCCTCGGCGAGGACCCGGATTTCGTTGAAGCTCTTCGACGCGGCGTGGACCGGGTCCATGCGCAAATCGGTCGCGAAGTTGCACAGCGAATAGAAGACCGGCGCGCCGTCGATGACCTCGCACCCCTTCAGGATATGCGGATGGCCGCCGAGGATCGCGTCGGCACCCGCCGCGACCGCCGCGCGTGCGACGTCGCGCTGATAGTCGGCGATGCTCGCGCGCACGAAATGGATGCCCCAGTGGAGCGAGACGAAGACGAGATCGGCGTCCGCCTTGGCCGCGCGGATATCCGCCTCAAGCGCTGCGAGATCCTCGCGATGCGGATAAGTGTGGATGCGCGCCGGAGTCCCCGGCTGATCATGCTCGATCTGTTCGTATAGCGTGTGCGCGCGCATCGGGGCGCAGCCGGGGCGGCGTTCCTCCGCCCAATAGCTGTGCGGCAGAATCGTGCAGTAAGCGAGGATCGCAACGCGCGTGCCGTCGCCGAGCGTGATCTTCACCGGCCGCCGCGCCTCGGCGATGTTGGCCCCTGCCCCGACGACCTTGAGGCCGACGCGTTCGAGATTGGCCTTCGTCTCGAAGAACGCGTCATTGCCCCAGTCGAGGACATGGTTGCCCGCCATCGAGATGACGTCGAACCCGGCGCGGGCGAGCGCATCGGCACCGTCGGGCCGGGCGAGCACGGCGTGGCGCGCCTGGGGCAGCCGGACGCCCTTTTCGGCGAAACTGGTTTCGAGCTGGGCAAAGGCGATGTCGGCGGCGTGCAGCACGTCACGCGTCGCGACATAGCTTTCGTCGTAACTGTCGCGATCGGGGGCGAGATCGCCCGCAGCGAGGAAGATGTGGGTCATGCCGCGCCCTCGAACGCCACCGGCACGCTGAGCGCGCCGATTTCGGGGAAGCGGGTCGGCTTGGGCTCTCCGGTCAGCGTGAAGCCCGGCGCGGCGGCGAGCAGTTCCTCGACCGCGACGTTGAGTTCCAGCGTCGCCAGCGCCGCACCCACACACGAATGCGTGCCGCGCCCGAAGGCCAGCGAATCCTTCATGTTGGGGCGGTCGATGCGGAATTCATGCGGGCATTCGAACACATCCTCGTCGCGGTTGGCCGAGGCATAGACGAGCGCGATTGGCTCGCCCGCCGGGATGGTACGCCCGCGGATCGTGACGTCGCGGACCGCCGTGCGGGCGAAGCCGCGATAAGGGGTGTAGAGGCGCAGAAATTCCTCGACCGCCGCCGGGACCAGCGCCGGATTGGCGCGCAGATGCGCCTGCAGCGCCTGATCCCGGCCGAGATGCACCGCGATCGACCCGATCATCACGCTGGGTGCGATGATGCCGACCACCAGCACCTGACGGATCGTGCCGACAATCATTTCCTCGGGCAGCGGCGCGCCATCGACGCGGGTGGCGAGCAGCGCGCTCGTCACATCCTCGTCCACCGGCATCGGGTTCGCCTTGCGGTCAGCGACGATGGCGCGGGCCATGTCATAGAGCAGCAGGCTCGATTCCTTGGTTGAATCGATGTCGTTCGACTGAACCGCGATATTGTAGCGCTGACCCACCCGGGTGAGTTCGTCGACCGCATCGGGCGTCAGGTTCATCCAGTTGGCGAACACCGCGATCGGCATATGCGCGGAATAGTCGGCGACGACATCGCCCCCGCCCTTCGCGACCATCTCTGCCAGCAGATCCCGACAAATCCGCCGCACGACCGGCTCCAGCTTCGCGACCTTGCGCTCGGTCAGCAGGGGCGCGATCGCGCGGCGATAGGGGGTGTGCTCGGGTGGATCGAGGTGCAGCGGCGGGCGGCGGCCGGTAAAGGCGACTTTCGGCACGACATTCTGTTGCGAGGTGATGAAGGTCTGCCAGTCGGTCGCGGCCGCCGACACGTCATCATGTTTCATCAAGGCCCAGAAGCCGCCCCATGCGTCGCTATGCGCAACGGGGCACCGGGCGCGAAGCTCGGCATACTCTCCGTTAGCGCTGTCGAACGTCTCCGGCTGAAGCGGATCGAAGTCATGCGTCATAACAATACAGTTATTCCACAGTGCAAGCGCTTGCAACAGTTTTTGCATATTTTCCGCGCCCCGGTGTAGGAATGCGACATGGCAGGACGAAACCCACGCTTGGACGATGTGGCGGCGATGGCGGGCGTGTCGGCCGCAACGGTCTCACGCTACCTCAACAGCCCCGAAGTGGTGGCAGCGGCGACCGGCGCGCGCATCCGCGAGGCGATTGAAAAGACCGGATATGTCCAGAACCTCGCCGCCACGGCGCTGGCGGGAAGCCGCAGCCGGATGATCGCGGCCCTGGTCCCCGACATTGCCCAGTCGATCTTCAACGACACGGTCGAGGCGATGATCGACGAGCTGGCCAGCGACGGGAACAGCGTCATGCTGGCGCTGACCGGCGCGGACAATCGGCGCCTGACGCGCGAGATCAACATGGCGCTGGGTCGGCGCGTCGATGCGATCATCCTGACCGGGATCGTATCCGATGCGGAGATGCGCGAACGGCTGCGCTCGGCGGGGATCACGGTGATCGAAACCTGGGGCCTGCCCGACGATCCGATCGACGTCGCGGTCGGGTTCTCCCACCGCGCAGCGGGCGAGGAGATGGCAAGGTTCCTGCGCCAGCGCGGGTACAAGCGGCCGCATCTGGTGGTCCCCCGATCGACGCGGTCGGAGCGGCGCGCGGACGGGTTCACGACGCGCTGGATGCACGATGGCGGCGACGAACCGACCCGGCTGGAAGTCAATGTTCCCAGCCACTTCGGGCAAGGCCGCCTCGCCTATCGCGGCCTCGCCGATCTGCCCGAACAGCCCGATGTGGTGGTGTGCGGATCTGACTGGATCGCACAGGGCCTGATCGTCGAGGCGCAGGCGGCGGGGATCCGCGTGCCGGACCAGCTGGCCGTCACCGGCTTCGGCAATCTCCGCCTGGCCGGCGACATGCGACCGACGATCACGTCGATGGATATCGACGGCGCGCGGATCGCGCGCGAGGTGATGCGCGTGCTGCGCGCGCGAGCTGCGGCGCACGAGATCGAGCGGCGGATCGATGTCGGCTTTCGGGTGATCGCGCGCGAGAGCGCATGAAAGGGCTTGCATCAGCGCATTCCGGGGTTAGCTTTATCACATAACAACCTTGGGAGAGCATGATGCGGATCGGACTATTCGCGCTTGGACTGGCGCTGATCGGCGGCACCGCGCTGGCGCAAACGGCTCCGCAGCCCGATCCGGAAGCGGCGCGCCGCATGGCCGAGATGCGCGCCGCCGACGTCAAGCGCCCCGATTCGGTCGGCACCGGCCCCTATGCCGCGATCAAGGAGGCCGATCCCGCTCTGCCCGACCACACCGTCTATCGCCCCGCCGACCTGTCCAAGCTCGGCGGCAAGAAGCTGGGCGTGGTGGTGTGGGGCAATGGCGGATGCGCCGCCGATGGGGCGAGCGCGCGGCATCACCTCGCGCAGATTGCCTCCTACGGCTATCTCGTGATCGCGCCGGGCAAGATCTACAGCGGCCCCGGCGCCCTGCCCCGCCCCGCTACGGCGGCACGCGGTCCCGATCCGGCTACCGGCCAATTGCCCCCGCCCGCGACGAGCGCGCAGGATGTGCTCAAGGGGCTCGACTGGGCGCTCGCCGAAAATGGCCGCGACGGCAGCCGCTACAAGGGGCTGATCGACCCGGCGCAGGTCGCGGTCGCCGGGCATAGCTGTGGCGGGTTGCAGGCGATTCAGGCCGGCGCGGACAAGCGGATCAAGACCGTGCTGGTCCATAACAGCGGGGTGTTCAATGACGGCAAGCAATCGATCAGCGGCATGACGGTGGAGAAGTCCCTGCTCAAATCGCTGCACACCCCGACGCTCTATGTGCTGGGCGGTAAGGGCGACGTCGCGTGGCCCAACGGCACCGACGATTATGCCCGGATCGACCATATCCCGGTCGCGCTGCTCGACGCCGATGTCGGGCATGGCGGCACGTTCCGCGAGGACAATGGCGGCGATGTCGGGCGCTTCTCGGTCGCGTGGCTGAACTGGCAGCTGCGCGGCGATGCCGAGGCGGGGAAACTGTTCAAGGGGGCCGACTGCGGGCTGTGCAAGGACCCGAAGTGGAAGATCGAGCGCAAGGGGATCTGACCGGGTGACCCGCCGCGCGCTGGTGGTTGGCGGGTCCGGCCCGACCGGACCGCTGGTCGTCAACGGCCTGATCGAACGTGGCTTTGCCGTGTCGGTGCTGAGCACCGGGCGGCACCCGGTGAAGTTCGCGGGATCGGTAGAGCGGATCACCGCGGATCCGCATTTCTCCGAGTCGCTGGAGGCGGCGCTGGCGGGGCGGCGGTTCGACGTGGCGGTGGCGAATTATGGCCGGTTGCGGCTGGTCGCGGCGGCGCTGGCCGGGCGCACGGACCAGCTCATCGCGATCAGCACGCGCGCCTATCCCGGCTGGCTCGATTCGGCGAGCATGTTCCGGCCGGAGGACGCGCCCGCCGACGCTTCCGCGCTCGCCCCGCGCACTTATGACGGCGCGAGGCCGGTGTCCGAGGATACGCCGCTCGAACCGCTCGGCAAGTTCGGCCAGCGCATCGTCGAAGCCGACCGGGCGGTGCGCGAGCATGGCGCGCGGGGCGATTTTGCCGCGACGATCCTGCGCTATCCGCGCCTCTATGGCCCGCGTCAGGATGGCGCGACCGAATGGAGCATAATCCGGCGACTGCGCGACGGGCGACGGCGGATCATCGCGCCGGAGGGCGGGTTCCTGGTCCGCAGCGCGCTGTACAACGCCAATGCCGCGCGGATCGTGCTGGCGGCGGTGGACCGGCCCGAGGTGGCGGCGGGCGAGACGTTCAACTGCGCCGACGCGGAGGTGCTGACGCTGCGGCGCTGGATTTCGGTGATCGCCGAGGAAATGGGAAGCCCGGTCGAGCTGGTGTCGGTGCCGATGGAGCTGGCGGCGCCCGCCTGGCCCTATGCGCGCTATCCGCTGGCGACCGGGCATCAGATCCTCGACACGACCAAGCTGGCGCGTCTTGGGGTGGCGCTGATCCCGGCGGGAAGAGGCGCTGCGCGAAACGGTGCGCTGGTATCTGGACGATCCCGCACGGGGCGAGGCAGTCGAGCCGTTGCTGCGCGATGCGTTCGACTATGGGCTGGAGGATCGGATTATCGCCGAGATGGCGCGCAGCCGAGTGGCGATCGCGGCGGTGACGGGGGACGTTCTCGCCTATTCCCATGCGCACGCACATCCGCGCGCGCCGGGCGAAACCTAGCTACATTTGCCGCCGCGCCAGCATGGGCGCAGCATTGGGGCGGGCTTGTGCGGCACGAAGGCGGCGGGGGTTTGCGGCCATTTACCGGTCGTGATCCGCGTATCGAGATAACGGATCGTCGCCAGCACGGTTGCGGTGTCGAAGGTGCAGTGGCCCGCGGCGTTGACGTACAGGCTCTTCACGTCGCCGCGCGCCGCCTCGGCATAGCCACGCTGGAGGGCGGGCGCGGTGAGGCCGTCACCGATCGTCTGCACCGCGACCAGCGGCACCAGCGGGCGGGCATTGGGGGTGTAATTGGCGCGCATATAGGCGACTGCCTTGGGGTCGGCGGCGATGCGCTTGCCGGCGTTGAGGGTGGCGAGGTCGGCATCGAGCTTGAGCCCGGCGTCGCGGTACAGCGCCTCGACCATCGCGCGGCGGCCCGACCTGGCGAGCTGGGCGCGATAGTCGATGCCGGTGTTCCAGCTGAAGGTGCCGCCCGCGCGCGCCTCCTGATCGGTGCGCGGGAGATAGACTCCCATGACGAAGGACTTTGCGATCTCCGCGCCTTGTGCGGCGTAATCGGTGGCGGCAGGCTGGGGCTTGTCGCGGCTGGTCCAGCCGGGGATGCCCGCCAGCACACCGGCCAGCGCGATGCGCGCGCGGCCCTGCGGGGTCTTGGCCGCCTCAGCCAGCGCATCGGCGACACGCTTGCCGTTGACGCGGTCGTCGTCGATGCCGGTGACGCGGATGCCGGCATCGGGAGCGATCAGCGTGCGGAAGGCATAGGCGCCGTCGAGCGCCATGTTCATCATGCCGAGCGAACCGCCGATCGACGCGCACATCGGCGCGGCACCGTCGATGCCGCTGCCCTTCGCCTCGGCCAGCGCGGTGCTGACCAAGCCGCCCATCGAGCTGCCCCAGGCGATGACTCGCTTTGGCTTGCCGTGCTTCGCGGCGAAGGCGGCAATGGTGGCGCGCTGGGCCGGGACCGCCTGTTCGAGCGCCCAGCCGCCGCTGCCATAATCCGATCCGGCGATGGCATAGCCGGCGTCGAGCAATGCCTGACGATGCTGTTTGGGCGCGGGGTCGGGGTTGCCGACATTGGGGGAATAGCCGCGGCTGTAGAGCAGCAGCGTGCCGTTCCAGTTGGCGGGAACCTCCGCCGACCAGCGCGCGCCGCCGGGCAGGATTTGCGCTGCCGGCTCCTGTCGCGCGGTCCCCGGCAGCGTCATCGCCAGCATCGTCACCGCCGCAATCGCGCCTGTCCGCATCGCTCTCTCCCGTTTTTTGCTTGCGTTTCCGATAAAGCCGATGAAAGCGTTTGCATAGAATGTTTTGTGATAAAGCTATTTCGGCGACCATCGCGGCGCATTTTGCGGGACTGCCGCATGACGTGCTGCCGGAGGCGACCCGGCACGCGACGCGGCGCGCGCTGCTCGATGCGGTGGGGGTAACGCTGGGCGCGACCGGACTCGGCGAGGATGCTGCACCCTATCGCCGCCACGCCGAGACGACTCCCGGGCCGTCGCGGCTGATCGGCTTTGGCGGGTCGAGCACGCCCGCGCTGGCGGCGCTGGCCAATGGCGCGCTGGCGCATCAGCTGGATTTCGGGGACACGTTCGACGCAGGGCCGGCGCATCCCAATGCGGCGCTGGTCCCTGCCCTGCTCGCGCTCGCCGATGCGCGGCCCGCGCTGGCGTTCGGGGAGTTTCTGGCCGCGATGGCGGCAGGAAGCGACCTTGCCTGTCGCCTGTCGATCGCGGCGCCGCGACCCTATGAGGAAGGCGGCTGGTATCCGCCGCCTTTGGTCAATCTGATCGCCACGGCGGCGGCGTGCGCGCGGTTCATCGGGCTGGACGCGGATGGCATCCGGCATGCGATGGGACTGGCGCTGTTGCAGGGCAGCTTTCCGAGCGAGATCAAATATGATGCGACCTCGCCGATCCGGGGCGTGCGCGAGGGGCTGGTGGCGCGGGCGGCGGTCGAGGCGGCGTTGCTGGCCGAGGCTGGCGCGACGGCGTTCGCCGAGCCGCTGGAGGGGCGTGCGGGGTTCTTCGCCGTCTATGGCGGGGGTGCGCCGCGCGACGCGCTGCTCGACGGGCTGGGCGAAGCTTTTCTGGGCGATCAGGTTAGCTTCAAGCCCTGGCCCGCGTGCCGGGGGACGCATCCCTATATCGAGGCGGCGCTGGTGCTGCGCGACCGGATCGATCCGGCGCGGGTGGTGCGGATCGAGGCGGAGACCGGGCCGATCCAGGAAATGCTGATCCGCCCGCAGCCGGTAAAGGCCGAACCGGGCCGCGCGATCGATGCGAAATTTTCGATCCCCTACACCGTTGCGGCAGCGCTGATCGACGGGGCCGTAACGCTCGACAGCTTCGCGGCGGAGCGCATCGCTGATCCGGCGACACGGGCACTGGCGCACAAGGTGGTCGAGCGGCGCAATCCCGACTGGGGCCGGGGCCAAGCGGCGAGCGGATCGCTGGCGGTCACGCTCGACGATGGCTGTGTCCTGATCCATCGCGTGATGCAGGCCGCCGGGCACCCCGACCGACCGATGGATAATGAGTCGCTGATCGCCAAATTCGTCGATTGCGCCGCCCATGCCGCGCAGCCGATCGACGCGCGCCGCGCGCAGACCATGGCGTTGAACATCCTCGATTTTTCACCAGATCGTCCGGCGTGCAGCCTGATCGATCAACCGGCTTGCGCGCCTGAAACTTAGGTTATATAGCATAACAATATAAAGGAGAGGTTCATGGCTACGATCGCACCGCCGGCTCCCGGCGTCACCTTTACCCGTCTGAACCCGGTCACCGGCGCCGTGGCGACCGAGGCGAAAGCGTTCAGCGTCGCCGACGCGGATGAAGCCGTCGAAGCCGCCGCCGCCGCCTTCCCGGCCTGGTCGGCGCTCGGCCCGAATGCCCGCCGCGCCGCGCTTACGAAGGCCGCCGACGCGCTTGCCGCCAAGGCTGACCAGTTCGTCGATGCGATGATGGGCGAGATCGGCGCGACCGAAGGCTGGGCGCGCTTCAACCTGATGCTCGCGGTCGGCATGGTGCGCGAAGCCGCTGCGCTGACGACGCAGATCGGCGGCGAAGTGATCCCGTCCGACAAGCCCGGTTGCATCGCGATGGCGCTGCGAGAGCCGGTCGGCGTGATGCTGGGCATCGCACCGTGGAACGCACCGATCATCCTGGGCGTGCGCGCGGTCGCCGTGCCGCTGGCGTGCGGCAACACTGTGGTGCTCAAGGCGAGCGAGCAGTGCCCGCGCACCCACAGCCTGATCGCCGAAGCTTTCGACGAAGCGCTGCCCAAGGGCGCCGTGACCATCGTGACCAACGCGCCGCAGGACGCGGGCGAGATCGTCGGGGCGCTGATCGACAATCCGCATGTCCGCCGGATCAACTTCACCGGGTCTACCGCAGTCGGCCGGATCATCGCCAAGCGCGCGGCGGAGCATCTGAAGCCCGTGCTGCTCGAACTGGGCGGCAAGGCGCCGCTGATCGTGCTCGAAGACGCGGACCTCGACGAGGCGGTCAAGGCCGCTGCGTTCGGCGCGTTCATGAACCAGGGCCAGATCTGCATGTCGACCGAGCGGATCATCGTCGTCGACAGCGTCGCGGACGCGTTCGTGAGCAAGTTCGCTGCGAAGGTCGGGACGATGGCGGTCGGCGATCCGCGCGAGGGCAAGACCCCGCTGGGCGCGGTCGTCGATCAGAAGACCGTGGATCACTGCACGTCGCTGATCGCCGACGCGGTTTCGCACGGCGCGGTGCAGGTCAATGGCGGCGACGCCAACGGTGTACTGATGCCCGCGCATGTCATCGACAAGGTGACGCCGGAGATGAAGCTGTTCCGCGACGAGAGCTTTGGCCCCGTCGTGGGCGTGATCCGCGCGCGCGACGAGGCGCATGCAATCGAACTGGCCAACGACACCGAATATGGCCTGTCGGCATCGGTGTTCACCCGCGACACCGCGCGCGGCCTGAAGGTCGCGAAGCAGATCAAGTCGGGCATCTGCCACGTGAACGGCCCGACCGTGCATGACGAGGCGCAGATGCCGTTCGGCGGGGTCAAGGCATCGGGTTACGGCAAGTTCGGCGGGCGCGCGGGCATCGACAGCTTTACCGAGTTGCGCTGGATCACGATCGAGACCGAACCGGGCCATTACCCGATCTGATCCGATGGGCGCGCTCTCCCCTTCCCTTGCTCTGGCCGCAGTGGCGGGCATCGGGCTGGCTGTCGGCCAGTCCGCCTCCGCCCCGACTTTGACCTACGCCTTTTCGGCGCGGGTCGAGGTGACGGCTCCGGTCGAGCAGGGTGAGATCGACGGCGCGCGCAAGCGCTTCATCCCGATCACCGGCGGCACGATCACCGGCCCGCGCCTGACCGGCACGGTCCTGCCGGGCGGCGGCGACTGGCAGGCGATCCATGCCGGCGGTGTGACCAGTGTCGAGGCGCGCTACTTCCTCAAGGCGGCCGATGGCGCGGTGATCGGCATCCACAATGTCGGCGTCCGCGTCGCCAGCCCCGAGGTGACCGACAGGATCGCGCGCGGCGAGAAGGTCGATCCCGGCAGCTATTATTTCCGCTCCGCCGCGAGCTTCGATCCCCCACCCGGCGCGCATCAGTGGCTGCGCAGCAAGGTGCTGGTCGGGCGCGGCATCCGAATGCCCGATCACGTCGTGATCGATTTCTACATCGTCGAATAGGCGCATGCAGCGCCCAACAGGGACATGAGTATGACCGAACTGAGCACCAACGGCGTCGTCGCCTACAGCGTCGAAAACGGTATCGCCTGGGTCAAGTATAACCGCCCGGACAAGCGCAACGCGCAGAGCCCGACGCTGAACCGCGACATGATGGAAGTGCTCGACAAGCTCGAATATCGCGACGATGTCGGCGTGCTGGTGCTGACCGGCGAGGGCGAGGCGTTCTGCGCCGGCATGGACCTCAAGGAATATTTCCGCGAGACCGAGGCGCAGGGCCTGGGCGCGAGCCGTCAGGCGCAGCGTGAGGCCTATGGCTGGTGGCGCCGCCTGCGCTGGTACCAGAAGCCGACGATCGCGATGGTCAATGGCTGGTGCTTCGGCGGCGCATATGGCCCATTGTTCGCGTGCGACCTCGCCTTTGCCGCCGACGAGGCGCAGTTCGGCCTGTCCGAGATCAACTGGGGGATCCTGCCCGGCGGCGGCGCGACCAAGGTGGCGACCGAGCTGCTCCCGTTCCGCAAGGCGATGTACCATGCGATGATGGGCGAGAATATCGACGGCAAGACCGCCGCC
This sequence comes from Sphingomonas sp. J344, assembly GCF_024700005.1. Lineage (NCBI taxonomy): Bacteria > Pseudomonadati > Pseudomonadota > Alphaproteobacteria > Sphingomonadales > Sphingomonadaceae > Sphingomonas > Sphingomonas sp. J344. The sequence goes on from NZ_JAJONB010000002.1 coordinate 489,343, forward strand.
GATTGGGGGGCTGGTCAATGAATCGATGCCGCTCTCGCAGCTCAAGGAGCGCGTGACCGAGGTGGCCAACGTGCTGCTCAAGAAGAACCCGGTGGCATTGAAGGCAACCAAGGACGCGGTACGTCGCGTTGGCCTGATGAGCTATGACGATGCCGAGGATTATCTGATCCGCGCGCAGGAAGCCGCCAACAGCTACGACAATGACGGCCGCAAGGAAGGCATCCGCCAGTTCATCGACGAGAAGAGCTACAAACCGGGCCTGGGCGCGTATGACAAGGACCGCGTGAAGGCGTGAGCCGACGACACTGACGTCACCCTCACCCTTCCCACTCGCTGCGCTCGCGGGCCCCTTCCCTCTCCCAATGGGAGAGGGAGGAGGAGGGCGCAGCGCCGGAAGGGTGAGGGTGGCCACAGATTCCAGCATCGAGGACATGATGCCCGACCTTTCCCGTCTCCTGACCCCCGCTCGGTCGTGATCGTGGGCGCGTCCCCCACGCCCGGTGCGCTGGGCAATTCGGTACTGCGCAACCTCGAGCGGCACGGCTATGCCGGGGACATCCACCTGATCAATCCGAAGCGCGACGCGATCGACGGGCGGCCGTGCCTGAAGTCGATCGACGAATTGCCGCACGGCGTGGATGCGGCGGTGCTGGCGATCCCGGGACCGGCAGTGCTGGGCGCGGTGCAGGCGCTGGCGGCGCGGGGAGTCGGCGCGGCGATCATCTTTTCGGCAGGCTTTGCCGAGGGCGGCGAGGAAGGGCTGGCCGCACAGGCCGAGGTCGCGCGGATCGCCCACGAACACGGGATGGTGGTCGAAGGACCGAATTGCCTTGGCATGGTCAACTATGCCGCGGGCGTCCCGCTGACCTTCGTCGAGACGCCGGTGCTGGACCTCACCGGCAAGCCGACGATCGGCATCGTCAGCCAGTCGGGCGCGATGGCGGTCGTGCTGGGCGCGACGCTGATGAGCAAGGGGCTGGGCATCACCGTGTCCGTCTCCACCGGGAACGAGGCGGCGTCCGGCGTCGAGGATTATGTCGAATATCTGATCGACGATCCCGAAACGCCTGCGATCGCGATGATCGTCGAGCAGTTCCGCAAGCCCGCGCGTTTCCTCGCGTTCGCCGAGAAGGCACGCGCGGCGGGCAAGCATATCGTGCTGCTTCACCCCGGCACGTCTAGCGCCGCGCGCGAAAGCGCCGCGACGCATACCGGCGCGATGGCGGGCGACTGGCAGCTGATGAAGGCCAAGGTCGAGCGCGCCGGCGTCGTGCTGGTCGACAGCCTCGAAGCGCTGGGCGATGTCGTCGAGCTGGCGGTGCGCGCCAAGCCGGTGCGGCGCGGCGGCACCGCGGTGCTGACCGAGAGCGGCGCATTCAAGGCGCTGACGCTGGACCTGGCAGAGAATATCGGCCTCGACCTTCCCGCGATGGACGGCGCGACTGCGGAGGAAATGCGGGCCGCGATTCCCGACTTCATTCCGGTGTCCAACCCGATGGACCTGACCGCGCAGGCGCTGGTCGACCCCGATCTGTATCGCCGCACGCTGATCCCGTTGCTGGCGGACGACAATTTCGCGGCACTGGTGTTCGGAATCATCCAGACCGACCCGGCGACCTGCGCCCGCAAATTCCCCGCGATCATCGACGCGGTGACGGCGCTGAGCCCGCACAAGCCGGTGATCTTTGCCGGGATCGACGACGGGGCGGAGGTTCCTGCAGAGTATATCGCCGGGCTGCGTGCGATCGGCGTGCCCTATTTCCCCTCGCCCGACCGCGCCTTCCGCGCGCTAAGGCATCTGGGCAAGCTGGCCGAACGCGATTTTGCGACGGCGGATGCGGCGACGATTGCGCTCGATCTGCCATCGGGGGTGATCCCCGAATATCGCGCCAAGCAGCTGCTCGCGCCGGTCGGCATCCCCTTCCCCGCCGGTGGCTTTGCGGCCGATCTGGGCGAAGCGAAGGCAATTGCCGCGAAGGTCGGCTATCCGGTCGCGATCAAGGCGCAGTCGGCGGACTTGAGCCACAAGAGCGACGCGGGCGGTGTGATCCTCAACATTGCCGACGATGCCGCGCTGGATGCGGCATGGGAACGGCTGTTCGCCAATGTCGCCGCCTATGATTCAGCAATCGCGCTCGACGGCGCGCAGGTCGAGGCGATGGGCAAGCGCGGGGTCGAGCTGATTATCGGCGCGCGCAACGATCCCGAATGGGGGCCGGTGATTTTGGCGGGCTTTGGCGGGGTGACCGCCGAATTGCTCCACGACGTCCGGCTGTTGCCGCACGATCTGACCCATGACGCGATCGTCGCGGAACTGCGCGCGCTCAAACAGGGTGCGTTGCTCGACGGATATCGCGGATCACCCGCGCTGGATGTCGATGCGGTGGCGACGCTGATCGCGGGGCTGGGTCGCGTGCTGGCGGGGACGCCGTCGATCCGCGAAATCGACCTCAATCCGGTGGTGGTCTATCCCGAGGGTGAGGGCGTGGTCGCGCTGGATGCGCTGATCCTGGCCGATTAGTCCCCTCCTCCTTGCGGGAGGGGAGGCGCGCCGTCACCCCGCGGCCGGATCGCGGCGTTCGATGCGGCCGAGCAGTTCGAGCAGCATCGCCCGCTCCGCATCGCTGAAGCCGGCAAGCATTGCGCGTTCATGCGCCTCGATCTTCGCCATGCAATCGGCCAGCATCTTTCGCCCCGCATCGGTGACGGTCAGCGAAAAGGCGCGGCGGTCGGACGGATCCACCACCCGCTCGATCAGCTTGAGGTCGACCAGTTCGTTGATCAGCGACACCATATTGGCGCGCTTGATCCCGAGCACGCGGCCGACCGCGCCCTGATTGATCCCCGGGCTGCCCGACACGACCGCCAGAATGCCGACCAGCACCTGGCGCATCCCGGTCCCCTCGACCGCATTCGCGAAATCTGCGGCAAACGCACCAAAAGCGCGCCGCAGATGATAGCCGACCAGCGGACCGAGCGCGCCGACCTGTTCCTGTTCCCCAGACATGCCCAAAGCGTGAGCACGATTTCAGTCACTTCGTCAATGCGGGTATCACTCCGACCGGATAACGTTGACGTTACGGATTGTTTATGGTCATATCTATTTATCGAGTCGCGAAACAGCGGCCGACATGGAGAGGGAGAGCGTGATGAGGGCTTCGCAGCTACTCGCCGGTGCAGCATTGGCCGCACTGATGACCGCCAGCCAGGCGATGGCACAGACCGACACGTCGCCGACCGCGACCGAACAGGAACAGGCCGAAGACGAAGTCGTCGTTACGGGGACGAGCATCCGCGGCGTCGCGGCCCCCGCCTCGCCCACCGTCCAGCTCGGTCGCGAAGAGATTATCAGCAGCGGTGCGGCGACCTCGAGCGACATCGCCCGCACCCTGCCCCAGGTCGTCAACCTCGGGTCGGACGAAAGCCGCCGTGGCGGCGCGCAGGATGCGGCCGCAAACCGCACGCGCACGTCGAGCATCAACCTGCGCGGCCTGTCCGACGAGGCGACCTTGCTGCTGCTCAACGGCCGCCGCCTTGCCCCCAACGGCACGATCCGCGCGCTGGCCGATCCCAGCATGATCCCGGCGATCGCCATCGAGCGCCTCGAAATCGTGCCCGACGGCGCATCGGCCATTTACGGCGCAGACGCGGTCGCGGGCGTGGTCAACATGATCACCCGTCGCCCGTTCGACGGCGCGGAAGTGCAGCTGCGCTATGGCGGCGCGGACGGTATGGACCAGATGCAGGGATCGGCGCTGTTCAGCCGCAAATGGAATGGCGGCGGGTTCGTCGCTGCCTATGAATATTATTACCGCAGCAACCTGGCGGCAAGTGACCGGGACTTCACAACGTCAGACCTGCGTTCGATCGGTGGAACCGACCAGCGCTCGACCTTCGCCGCGCCGGGCAACATCATCGTCAGCGGGGTGCGCTATCCGCTGCCCAATGGCAATGGCCGCGGGCTGACCTCGGCCAGCCTGACCGCCGGGTCGCCAAACCTGTTCGACGCGGGCCGCTGGGGCGACATCCTGCCCGAACAGGAGCGGCATTCGATCTTCGTCAGCGCCTATCAGGACCTGACCGACCGGCTGACGCTGACCTATGAAGGCTTTTACAGCGACCGCACCTTCTCGGAGCGCGTCCAGCCGCCGACGGCGACGCTGACGGTACCGCGTGCCAACCCGTTCTTCGTCCACCCGACCAACCCGCTCGCGGCATCGGTGCAGGTCGAATATCGCTTCATGGACGCGGCCTATAATGCCAACTGGTCGGGCTTTGACGTGGGCTGGCAGAACTCGCTGGGGCTGCGCTACGACCTCGACGGTGGGTGGCAGGTCAATGCGACCGCGTCGATCAGCAAGAATCGCGGCAATGCGCGCACCGCCGACGTCATCAACCTCCAGTTCATTCCGCTGACGCTCGCCAACACCAATCCGGCAACCGCGTTCAATCCGTTCGGCAATGGCGCGCTGGCGAACAACAATCCGGCGACGCTGGCGGATATCTGGGGCGTGCGCGACAGCTTCACGACCAACAAGAGCCGTGACTTCACCCTGAAGCTCGATGGCCCGCTGTTCGCGATCGGCGGCGGCGATGTCCGCGCGGCCGTCGGCGCGGAATATCATGAGAATGATCTGCGCTACATCATCTACTCGTCGATCAAGAACGCGGCGAACGACCTGTTGCTCGACCGCGACCGCGGCAAGTCGCGCAACAGCAAGGCGGTGTTCGCAGAGCTGAACGTGCCGATCTTTGGCCCCGAAAATGCGACCGGAGGCTTTCAGGAGCTGACGGTCCAGCTGGCTGGACGCTACGAGGAATATTCGGACTTTGGCGACACCTTCAATCCCAAGATCGGCGTCACCTGGACCCCGTTCGAGGGTTTGAGGATGCGCGGCAGCTGGGGCACGTCGTTCCGTGCGCCGTCGCTGATCGACTCGTCCGACGCGATCTTCAACATCTTCATCCAGAACCTCGTCGATGGCGGCGTGACCAAGCGCGGCATCTTCATGAATGGCGGCAACAACAGCCTCGCTCCCGAAGAAGCGACGACCTGGTCATTGGGTGCGGATTTCAAGCCCGAATTCATCCCCGGGTTCAGCGCGTCGGCGACCTACTACAACATCAAGTACAGCAATGTGATCAGCGTGCTGAGCGCCGCGACGATCCTCAGCAACAACACACTCTATGGCGATTACGTCATCCGCAACCCGACCATCGCCCAGGTCGATGCACTGATGAACCATCCCAATCTGGAAAGCGTGCGCGAGCCGTCGGCGAACATCCTGCTGATCGTCGACGGACGCCGCGACAATCTGGGCGAGCTGCACCAGGACGGCATCGACATTCAGCTCAACCAGCGGATCGACACCGGGGTGGGCGCGTTCACCGCCGGGCTGGCGCTGACCCAGATCCTCAATTCGACACGCTCCTCGGCTCCGGGCGTGCCGTTCCAGAATGCGCTCAACATCATCAACTTCCCGGTCGATACCCGCATGCGGGGCAATCTCGGCTGGTCCAACGGGAAGCTGTCGACCAACATCTACTGGAACCATGTCGGTGACTATCTCAACAACTCGATCACGCCGAACCAGACGGTCAAGGCGTGGAACACATTCGACGCCTCGATCAGCTACAAATTCCCGGACGAAGGGACGCTGAGCGGTCTGCGGCTGACGCTGTCGGCACAGAATGTGTTTGATCGCGATCCGCCGGACGTGATCAACGGCACCTCGGCGTGGGACAGCCAGAATGCGTCGCCTATCGGTCGCTTCATCGCGTTCGATATCCGCAAGTCGTTCTGATCGGCGCGCGATGATCCGGACGCTCGCCGCCCTGATCATCGCCGCGTCGGCACCGGGCGTCGCCATCCTCCTCCCCGGAGCGGCGGCGCCCGTTTTGTCTGGCGTGGCGGAGCTGTGCGGCGTGCCCGTCGCGCTGCCCGCCGATGTCCGTGTGACCCGCGCCTCGCAGGTCGCGGCGGGGGCGAGCGTCGCCGAAGCGCGGGGCTACCGCCCCACCCGCCCCTTTTGCCGGGTCGAGGGGGTGATCGAAGCCGAGATCGGATTCGAACTGTGGCTGCCGGAGCGTGCCGACTGGAACCGCCGTTTCCTGGGTGCGGGAGTCGGCGGACAGGCGGGGAGCTTTGCCTATCCCGACCTCGCGCGCGGGGTCGAGCGTGGCTATGCCGCCGCCTCGACCGACACCGGGCACAAGGCGTCGGACGAGACCTGGCTGCTGAACCGTCCCGACCGAGCGGTGAATTATGCCGAGCGGGCCAACCATCTGCTCGCGGTCAAGGGCAAGGCGATTGCCGCCGCCTATCTGGGCGCAGCGCCGCGCAAGGCGATCTTTGTCGGTTGTTCGGGCGGCGGGCGTCAGGCGCTGACCCAGATGCAGCGCTTCCCCGGCGATTATGACGGCATCCTCGCCGGTGCGCCGGGGGTGAATACCCCCGCGATGAGCGCACGGCGCCTGTGGGAGATGATCCAGCACGACCGGCATCGCGGGGTGCTGGATGCGGCGGGCTGGAAGCGGATTGCCGATGCCGCCGTGGCGCAATGCGATCCGCAGGATGGCCTGAAGGACGGGTTGATCGAAGACCCGCGTGCGTGCCGTTTCACCCCCGCCGATGTGCCGGGCCTGACGCCTGCGCAGGTCGAGCTGGCCAGCCGCATCTACGCCCCGCTGCATGACGAGAATGGCAAGAGGATCGACAGCGGTATCCTGCCCGGCGTGCCGATCTCGCCGGTCGCCGCGCCCGAGCCGTTCACCCCCGGCCCCAAATATCTCGCCACGGTGTTGTTCGGTCAGGGCATTTACGGCGACGCCAACTGGGACGTGCGCAAGTTCAGCATCGCGCGAGACCTGCCCGCGATCGACAAGGTAATGAACCTCCACGCCGACAACCCGCGCGTCGACCCGTTCGTGAAGCGCGGCGGCAAGCTGATCCTCTATCATGGCTGGGCCGATGCGCTGGTCGCGGCACAGCCGACGATCGATTACTATGGAGCGCTGGAGAAGCGGTTCGGGACAGCGAAGGCGCGCAGCTTTGCCCGGCTGTTCCTGATGCCGGGCATGGACCATTGCCGGGGCGGCGATGTTCCCGACCGTTTCGGCGGCGCGGGCGGCCTGTCGACCGAGGGCGTATCGCGCGCCGCCGGCGACGATCTGCTCACCGCGCTGGAGCAATGGCTCGACGGCGGCCCCGCCCCGGCAATGGTCCGCACCGCGCAGTTCGCCGACGGCAAGCCGGTGCGCACCCGCCCCGCCTGCGCCTTTCCCGCACGGGTGCGCTACAAGGGCGGACCGATCGAGCGCGCCGAATCCTATTCCTGCGAAGCCGGAGCGAAGAAATGATCCTGCGCCTGTTGTTTCCCCTGCCCGCGCTGCTGCTCGCATCTGCAGCGCCTGCGCCCCAGGCGGCGAACGCCTGTGTGGAAGTCGCATCGCTCAACGTCCCCGACGTCGCCATCACCGCCGCGACCCCGACCGAGGCCGGTGCAGCCTGGGCCAAGGACATGCCCCCGGGGCGCGGCCAGCCCGCCAGCGTCGCGCGCCCGTTCTGCCGGGTGCAGGGGACAATCGAAAAGACCATCGCGTTCGAACTATGGCTGCCCGCCAAGGCCGAGTGGAATGGCAAATTTCTGGGCGCCGGGGTCGGCGGCGCAGCGGGGACGTTCAACTTTCAGGACCTGCCGCGCGGGGTGAGCCGGGGTTATGCCGCCGCGACAACCGATACCGGGCACAAGATCAGCGATCCGGCGTGGATGCTCGATGCACGGGCGCGCGAGAATTACACGCATCGCGCCAACCATCTGCTCGCGGTGAAGAGCAAGGCGATCCTCGCCGCGCATTACGGCACTGGCCCCCGCTACAGCTATTTCATCGGCTGTTCGGGCGGCGGGCGACAGGGGTTGAAGGAGCTTCAGCTCTACCCGTCCGACTATGACGGCATCCTCACCGGCGCGAACGGACCGAAGACGCCCGAGATGACCGTGCGGCGCATGTGGGAGATCCTGCAGCGCGACGCCAACCCGAAGCTGATGTCCCCCGCCGACTGGAAGCTGATCGCCGACAGGGGGACCGAGGCGTGCGACGCGGCAGACGGGGTCACGGACGGGCTGGTCGAAGACCCCCGCGCCTGCACCTTCAGGATCGCATCGCTCACCTGCAAACCCGGCCAGACCGAAGCCTGCCTGTCGGCGCAGCAGGTCGCCTTCGCCGAGCGCTTCTACGCCCCGCTGCGTGATGCGTCGGGCAAGGCGATCGACGGCGGGCTGCTCCCCGGCGTGCTGGTCGACAGCGGGCGATCGCAGCTCGCGATCGGCACCTTTGGCCAAGCGATCCGGGGCCTGCGCGAATGGGACGGCAAGGATTTCGACGCAGCCAAGGATCTGGCTGCGATCGACCGGGTGATGCCGCAGCTGCGCGCCGACAATCCGGACATCTCCGCCTTCAGGAAGCGCGGGGGCAAGGTCATCCAGTACACCGGCTGGCTCGACGGCGCGGTCGCGGCGCGGATGGTGATCGACTATCACGAAGCTATGACGAAGCGGATGGGCGGACCGGCCAAGGCCGCATCGTTCAGCCGACTCTACATGCTGCCCGGCGTGCATCATTGCGCAGGCGGCCCCGGCCCCGACCAGATCGGCGGTTCGGGCCGCGACGCGCCGGTGGTCGATGCGCAGCACGACCTGCTCACTGCGCTCGAGCATTGGGTGGAGAAGGGTCAGGCGCCGGGCGCCATGATCGCGTCGAAGGTCGAGGGTGGCGCGGTCACGCGAACGCGGCTCATCTGTCCCTATCCGCAGCAGGCGAAGTACAATGGAGGCGATCCGAACAAGGCCAGTTCCTTCGCCTGCACCGGAAAGGCGCGCCGCACATGATCCGGCATCTGCTTGCGCTGTCGCTGATCGCTACGCCCGCGATGGCAGATTCGGTCAGGCGCGCGCCCGAACCGACCGCGACGTCGCAGATCTGGCTCGACCCCGGCCTGCCCGGCACGCCCGAGGCGGCGGCGCTGGCGAAGGCGGGTTACATTCGGGAAGAGTGGTTCCAGACCGGCACCGCCAACGTCTATTCCTATGACGCCGCCGGCAGGGTCGTGGTCGAGCGCGCCGACGTCCCTTACACCACCCGCGTCATCGTGATCCGCCCCCGCGATCCGAAACGGTTCAGCGGCACCGTCCAGCTCAACCCCTTCCACCCGGTGATGGGCAACAGCAGCTGGGGGACGATCGCCGACTATGCGATGGAGCGCGGCGACGCGTTTGTCGGCGTGATGATCGGTGCCGACGACAATACCCGCCGCGCGCCGCCAGGACCGGTGCCGATGATGGCGACGAAGGTACTGGGCTGGTTCAACCCGCACCGCTATGCCGCGATCGACTGGCCGGCGGACGAGGATGGCATCCGCTGGGACGTGTTCGCCGACACCGCGCGGCTGATCCGCGCCGCCGACGGCCCGCTCAAGGGGCTGAAGGTCACGCGCACGTATGCCGCGGGCTGGTCGTTCACCGGCAGCTTCCTGCGCACCTTCATCAATAGCGGTTTTCATGACGCGGCGCGGATGCCGAACGGCAGGCCGCTGATCGACGGCTATCTTATGGGGATTTCCTCGTTCAGCTTCCGCTCGGGCTATGTCCCGATCAACTCGCGCAGCACGATCCCGCCGGAGACCGACCCGCGCCGCCCCAATGTGCCGATCGACGTGCCGGTGATCGAGTTGCAGAGCGAGAATGAGGCGATCACCAACCGCGAGCCGCAATCGCCCGACCGCGACACCGCGCCGGGCGCGCATCGGCTGTACGAGGTGCCGGGCCTGACGCACGGATCGAGCCGCCGTCGCGGTACGGTGTCCGAACGCCAGATCGCCGCGCGCACCGGTCAGTCACAGCCCGCGCGGGCGGACAGCTGTCCGTTCGCGCAGACCGATATCGACATGGCGGCGATCGCGTCCGCCGCACATGAAAATCTCGATCGCTGGTCGCGCAAGGGCGTGGCGCCACCGCGCGCGCAGCGGCTGGCGCATGACGCGGGCGTCCAGCGGCGCGATGCCGACGGCAACACGCTGGGCGGTGTGCGACCGGCACAGATCACCGTCCCCCTTGCCCGCTATGGCGCGGCGCCGGAGGGCAGCGGATGCGATCCCGTCCGCCCCGGTCTCGGCAGCCCCTCGATCCCGATGCGCCGGGTGCCGCTGGCCCGTGCGCGGCTCGACCAGCTCTATCCGGGCGGCAAGGCCGAGTATCTCCGCCGCTTCGATGCCGCGATCGACGCGCTTGTGGCGCAGCGCTGGCTGCGCGCACCCGACGCTGCCGCGCAGAAAGCCGAAGCCAGAACCTTCGCCGAGGAAGCCTTCAAATGATCCGCACCGCGACCACCATCCTGCTGCTCACCGCCGCCCCCGCCGCACTGGCGCAACCGGAGTCGAGCTTCGGCCGCTACGCCCCTGCGCTCCAGTATAGGGACGCGATCGTTACCTCCGAATATGTGACGATGCGCGATGGCGTGCGGATCGCGGTCAGCGTCACCCGCCCCGCAATCGACGGCAAGCCCGCGCCGGGCAAGTTCCCGGTGGTGTGGACCGGATCGCTCGACATCCGCAGCCCGTACAAGACCGGGCCGATCGTGGCGGAAGACGGTACGTTCAGCGCGTTCCGCAACGCCTATGGCATCGGCAGCATCGTCGGCCATGGCTATGTGCTGGTCACCGCCGCGCGGCGCGGATCGGGCGCATCGTTCGGCAAGCGCCGCGGCTATCAGGACCGCAACGAGGCGCACGACGCATACGAGATCAACGAATGGGCCGCGCGCCAGAGCTGGTCGTCGGGCAAGACCGCCATCTATGGCTGTTCGAACACCGGCGAGGCAGTGCTGCACGCGATGACCGTGCTGCCGCCCAGCCTGAAGGCCGTGTTCGCCGGCTGCTTCAACTGGGACAAGTTCGACGGCTTCACCCGGGGCGGCATGATCGCCAATTGGGGTACCGGCCCTACCCGCACGCTGGAGGAGGACATGAAGTCCACCCCGGTCGATGGCGACGAGAACCGCGTGTTGCTGCGCCAGGCGGCCGAGGAGCATCAGGGGGCGAGCAACCTGTTCGACCTGATGGTGTCGATGCCCTATCGCGACAGCTTCTCCCCGCTGACCTTCAGCCGCTTCTGGGGCGAGGGTAGCGTCAGCAGCTATCGCGCCCAGCTAGCGACATCCTGGGTCGCGACGTACATCATGGGTGGCTGGTACGACGACTTCCGGGGCCAGGGGCTGATCGCGCAGGCGAACCTGCCCAACCGGCCCAAGGTGATTATCGGTCCGTGGACGCATTGCGCGACCACCGGCTACGAGGAATTGGTCGGCAATGAGGTGCTGCGCTTCTTCGACCAGCATCTGAAGGGCATCGACACCGGCACGACGCGCGACGCGCCGGTGCACTATTTCACGATCAACGCGCCCGAAGGGACCGGCTGGCGCGCTGCGGACCGCTTCCCGCTGGCGGGCACGCGGATGCAGACCCTCCACCTCGGCGGCGGCGGGTTGCTGGCTGCGAAGCCAGCGCGCGATGCGGCGACGGCGTTCACCGTGAAGCGCGAGGGGAAGTGCCCCGGCAATGGCGGCGCGGCGGCTCAACCCTGCCACATCCCCGGCCTTGGCGCGTCATGGAGCACCCCCGTGACCGCCGATACCGAGATCACCGGGCATCCGATCGCCGACCTGTGGATCACCTCCGACGCGCCCGACGAGCATGTCTTCGCCTATCTTGAGGACGTCGCACCCGACGGCAAGGTGACGGTGGTGACCGAGGGACGGTTGAAGGCGAGCATCCGCAAGACCAGCACGCCGCCCTGGGACAATATCGGCATCCCCTGGCACCGTGGCTATGCCGAGGACGCCCAGCCGCTCAAGGCCGGCGAACCCGCACGACTGCAGTTCTCGATGCTCCCGGCGTCCTATGTCTTCCGTAAGGGCCACAAGCTGCAGGTCACCGTCACCGGATGGGACTGGCGCGAGCGGCAGGCACCAAAGACCGTATCGACGATCCGTATCCTCAATGACGCCAAGCACCGCTCGACCGTCACCCTGCCCTATGCTCCGGCGACCTACACCGTCGCCTATGCTCAGCGATGAAAGACCGCGTACATCCGGTCGAGCGCGGCGTCGAAGATCGGGCGTTCCTCGGGGCTGAGCTGTGCCAATACCTCGGCCTCGACGCCCTTCATGATGTTGAACAGGTCGTCGAGCGTCTTCTTCCCCTCAGGCTGGATCGTCAGCGCGTGGCGGCGGCGGTCGACGGTCGATCGCTCGCGCTTCGCCCAGCCGCGCTTTTCCAGTTCGTCGACGATCTGGACGGTGATCGACTTGTCGAGGCCGACGGTGCTCGACAATTGCTGTTGCGACAGCCCCGGATCCGCCTCGATCAGCGCGAGCGAGGAAAACAGGCCGGCGCGGATGCCGTAATGGGCAGTCGCCGCCGCGAAATCGGCCGACAGCTGATTCTGGACGCGGCGCATGCGAAAGCCGACATAGTCGCCCAGCCGACCGAGCTTCAGCCCGCCCTCCAGCACCTCGTCCGGCGTTTTCGACCGCAACTGCGTCACATGCGTCCCCTTGTCGTCATCCGTAAATCGTGCCATTGACGGATGGTTGAAATTATCTACGGTTTTGATCCTACCAATCAGTTAGACCGCCCCAGTGAGAGGCTGTCAATCAGGAGAGGCAGAGCGTGTCCGACCCGGTGACCGATAGCGCAGCGCCGCTACATGATGAAGAGCCACCGCCCGCCCCGATCACGGGCATCGCGGGCAAGACCGCATTCTATATCGGGTCGGCGGGCCTGCTGCTCGCGACCGCCGCGGATTTGATCGCGGTGCTCGGTCGTCACACTGGATTTGCGCTGATCGGATCGATCGAGATCGTACAGGCGGCGATCGTGTTCATCGCCGCATCGTCGATGGTCGCGGTGACGCTGTCGCGCGGTCATGCCGCGGTCCACATCCTGACCGACCGGCTGTCGCCGTCGCGGCGCGCGACGCTGGCGCGGATCGCCAATCTGCTCGGCGCGCTGGCGGTGCTGCTGCTCGCCGCCGGATCGGTGATCCTGCTTGGCGATCTGTGGAACGGGCATGAGCGGTCGGAATTGCTGCACATTCCGCTGCGCTGGTTCCGGCTGCTGATGATCGCGGCGTTGGTGTTCGTGGCGATCCTGTTCGTCCGTCACGCCTTCACCCGCGAGACGCCGGAGGCCGGTCATGGCGCCTGAGGTCATTGGCCTGATCGGCATCCTCGCCCTGCTCGGGCTGCTGACGCTCGGCGTGCCGATTGGCGTCAGCCTTGCGCTGACCGGCGTGGTCGGGCTGATGGTAATGCTCTCGCCCGAAGCCGCACTGGTCAAGGCGGGCGTGGTGGTGTTCGAGGTCGCGAACAAATACGAGCTCGGCGTCCTCCCGCTGTTCCTGTTGATGGCGCATCTGTGCTTCGCCGCCGGGGCGAGCCGCGACTTTTTCGACGTTGCCGCGCGCTTCGTCGGGCATCGTCGCGGGGGCCTCGGCCTCGCCTCGATCGCGGGGTGCGCGGGCTTCGGGTCGATCAGCGGATCGAGCCTCGCCACCGTCGCCACCGTCGGATCGGCCGCGTTGCCCGAGATGCGGCGTGCCGGATATAATCCTGGTTTCGCCGCCGGTGCGCTCGCTGCTGGCGGCACGCTCGGTGCGCTGATCCCGCCATCGGGCGCGCTGATCGTGTTCGGCATCATCGCCGAAGTGTCGATCGGGCGGCTGTTCACTGCGGCGATCATTCCGGGGTTCAGCCAGGCGCTGTTCTACATGATCGCCATCGCGATCCTGTGCTGGTTCAAGCCCGAGCTGGGGCCGCGTTCGGTGCGGGTCGGCTGGGGCGACCGGATGCGCGGGCTGCTCGGGATCATCGACATCATCATCCTGGTCGTGTTCGTGATCGGCGGGTTGATGATCGGGTGGTTCACCCCGACCGAAGCCGCGTCGGTCGGCGTCATCGTCGCCTTCATCCTGATGGGCATTCGCGGGGCGTTCAACCGGGAGGCGATCGCGGACAGCTTTGCCAAGACGCTGTCGACCACGGGCATGATCTACCTGATCATCTTCGGCGCGATCCTGTTCGCGACGTTCATCAGCGTGACCGGCATCGCCGACCTGATGTCGAACACGGTGCGCGACATGGACGCAAGCCCGATCGTTGTGGTCATCGTCATCGCGCTGATGCTGCTGGTGCTGGGATCGTTCCTCGACGGCCTCGCGCTGATGCTGCTGACCACGCCGATCTTCCTGCCGATCGTGCTGGAGCTGGGCTACAGCCCGATCTGGTTCGGCATCTTCCTCGTCCGCACGATGGAGATCGGGTTCGTCCACCCGCCGCTCGGCCTCAACGTCTATGTCATTCAGGCGATCGGCAAGGACATTCCGCTGGGGCAGATCTTCCGCGGGATCGTGCCGTTCCTGATCGCCGATTTCTTCCACCTTGCCATGATCATCGCCTTCCCGGTGGTGACGCTGTGGCTGCCCAGCGTGATGGGGGCCTGACCGATGCGTTTGTTACCGATCCTCGCCGCGCTCGCGCTCGCCGGGTGCAACGTCGCGCCCGCGCCGACGGCGCAGCATGTGCTGACCTATGCCAGCCCCTATACCCCCACCCACCCGTTCGGGCTGGCCGATCAGGAATGGATGAAGTGGGTCGAGGCCAAGAGCGGCGGACGCATCGCGTTCAAGCCCTATTGGTCCGGCGCGCTGATCTCGTCCGACATGAGCATGGAGGAGGTGCGTCACGGCGTCGCCGACATCGGCCTGATTACGCCCATCTATGCCAAGGGCGGCGCGCACCTGCTCCGCGGACAGGCGGCCTATTATGGCGGGGTGCGAACGATCACCGATCAGGTTGCGATCTATGATTGCCTCGCCAAGCGCTTCCCCACCTTCGAGAACGAGTTGCACGGGCTGCATGTACTCGCGGTGCAGGGCGGCAATTTCCCGGGCGTCCTGACCAAGGATCGCCCGATCCGCAGCCTCGCCGACTTTCGCGGTCTGCGCCTGCGCGCGCAGAGCGACGCGGTCGACATCCTCAAGCAACTCGGCGCGGACCCGGTCAACATGCCGATGGGCGAGGTCTATTCGGCACTCGCCAAGGGCGTGATCGACGGCGTCGTCGCCCCCGCCGACACGATCCGCAGCCTGCACTTCGCGGAAGTCGCGAAACATTTCACCACGATCCGCTTCAGTCGCGGCGCCTATCCCGCGCGCGCGATGTCGGACAAGACCTGGCGACAGCTGCCCCCCGACCTTCAGGCGGTCCTGATCGAGGGGCGCAAGGTGTGGGAAGCGGCGCTCAACCGCCAATTGCTCAAGGCCGAGCAGGCGGGGATCGATTATGGGAAAAAGGAAGGGATCACCTTCTCCACCATCCCCGCGCAGGAACAGCAAGCATTCGATGCGCTCTACAACAAGGATGCACGCATTCAGGCCGAGCGGCTAGGCAAGATCGGGATCGACGCAGTGCCGATCTATGAGGAAGCACAGCGGCTGATCGCGAGCGGCGATATCCGGTGCGATGCGAAGGTGGCAGCGCGATGAGCAAGCTCCCCCTTGAAGGCGTCAAGGTCGCCGATTTCTCCTGGGTCGGCGCGGGGCCACGCGCGACCAAGGATCTGGCGGACTTGGGCGCGACGGTCATCAAGATCGAATCGCGCAAGCGGCTCGACCTGGGTCGTCTCTCGCCCCCGTTCGCCGGTGGCGGACGCGATCCCGACGCCTCGACCTTCTTCGCGATCACCAACACCAGCAAGCTGGGGGTGACGATCAATCTCAACGACCCGAAGGGGATCGAGGTCGCGAAGAAGCTGGTCGCCTGGGCCGATATCGTGGTCGAGAATTTCAGCCATGGCTATATGGACCGGATTGGCCTGAGCTTCGATACGCTCCAGTCGATCAAGCCCGACATCATCCAGATCAGCGTCAGCGTGGCGGGGCGCAAGGGACCGCTCGGCACGATGCGCGGATACGGCAATTCGGCGGGCGCATTGTCGGGCATGGCGGCGCTGTCCGGCTGGCCCGATCGCGATCCGCACATGGCACCGTTCGCCTATGGCGATGTCGTCGCGCCGATGTTCGCGACCGTCGCGACGCTCGCCGCGCTCGAACATCGCCGCCAGACCGGCGAGGGCCAGCTGATCGATATCAGCCAGACCGAACCATTGATCCACGTCATGGCCGACCGGTTTCTGGCCGAGCAGACCGGCGCGGGCGGCAAGCCCGGCAATCGCTCGCCCCACCGCGCACCACAGGGTGCCTATCCCGCGCGCGGGGTGGATCAATGGATCGCGATTGCGGTGCGCGATGATGGCGAATGGGCGGCCCTGGCACAGGTCGCAGGGATCGCCGATGCGCGCTTCGACACGCTGGCCGGGCGCAAGGCACATGAGGACGAACTCGACGCGGCGCTTTCGGCGTGGACGCGCGGGCAGGACAAGCGCGTTCTGGCCGACCGGCTCGCCGCGCTCGGCATCCCAGCCGAGCCGGTCAACGACGGCCGCGACGTGTTCACCGATCCGGAACTGATCGAGCGCGGCCATTACCGCCCGGTCACGCACAGCAAGCTGGGCTGCACCGAACTGCCCGCCCCGCCGTTGCGCTTCTCCGACAGCGACATCCGCGTCGACGCGCCGCCCAATCTGGGCGAGCACAACCATGAAATTTTCGTCGGTCTGCTCGGTATGAGCGAAGCCGAAGTCCGCGAACTTACCGAAGCGGGAGCGCTCGCATGATGCTCGCGCATCTCACCATCGTCGATCTGACCGAAGGTCTGGGCGAACTCGCAGGCCGGATGCTCGCCGAACTGGGTGCGCAGGTCGTGCGCGCCGAACCCGGCGACGCGGCGTGGAACCCCGGCAAGCAGACCGGCGATACCGAAGCGCTGCTCGCCACCGCCGATATCCTGTTCCGTAATCCCGGCCGCGACCACGATGCGCTAGCCGCCGCCAACCCGAAGCTGATCGACGTAGTCGTCGCGCCGTTCCTGCCCGGCGGGCCCAATGACGGGCGGCCCGAAACCGATCTGACGCTCATGGCGCGCTCCGGCCTCATGACGATCATCGGCGATCCCGACCGCGCGCCGCTGACGCTGCCCGGCGAACAGGCCTATGCGCTCGCCGGCATTCAGGCGGTGATCGGCGCGCTCACCGCGCTCCATGCCCGTGCTACGACCGGCAAAGGTCAGCTGGTCGAGGTCTCCGCCTATCAGTCCGCCGTGCTCGCCAATTATCGCGAGCCGCTGACCTGGCAATGGACCGGGCGGGTCGGCAACCGCACCGGCAATCTGCTGATCCGCGGCAAGTCCGGCGTGCGGCAGGTCTGGCCGTGCGCCGATGGCTTTGTCACCTGGGCGCTGGTCGACAACCAGCCGATGATGCGCGGCATGGTCAAGGCGATGGGCGACGCCGCCGGGCCACTCGCCGAAGTCGATTGGGACGCGATCCTCGTCGCCGATGTCCCGCGCGAAACGCTGATCGAGTGGGAGGCGGTGGTCGAAGCCTCCTTCCTGCGCCACACCCGCGCCGAGCTTGGCGCAATGTCGCAGGCGAACGGGCTTGGCCTGTCGTGGATCGACACGCCCGCCGATGCGCTCGCCAGCGACCATCTCGCCGCGCGGGGGCTGTGGCGCGATGTCGATGGCGTGAAGCTGCCCGGCAAGCTGTGGGTGTCGTCGCTGGAGGACGGGCAATGACCGCGTTGCAGGGCCTCAAGGTCGTCGATTTCTCTAAATTCCTCCCCCGGCCCCTATTGCACCTGGCTGCTCGCGGACCTCGGCGCGGAGGTGATCCGCGTCGAGAATCCGCGCGAGCTGGCCAAGCAGCGCAAGGTGTTTGGCTGGGACAAGCTGTCCGACGCGGAAAATGCCCGGCTCCGCGCCCACGACATCCTCGCACGCGGCAAAAAGAGCGTACTGATCGACCCCGGCAGCGACGACGGGCGCGAAGCGATCCTCAAGCTGATCGATCAGGCCGACATATTGGTCGAGGATTACCGCCCCGGCGTGATGGCCAGCATGGGTTATGGCTGGCCCGAGATGGCGGCGCGTAACCCCCGCCTCATCTATTGCTCCGTCACCTTGTGCGGCCAGACCGGACCCTATGCGCGCAAGCCCGGCCATGATCCGGTCGCGCTGGCGATTGCGGGCGCTTTGTCGCGGATGGGCGAAGATCCGGACCGCCCCGCCTTCCCCGGTGTTCCGGTCGCCGACCTGCTGAGCGGATCGAATGCCGTGATCGGCATCCTCGCCGCCGTCATCGCGCGCGCGACGACGGGCCGGGGGCAGCAGGTGGACATCGCCATGTCCGACGCCTCGCTCGCGTTGATCGCCAACATCCTGTCGCGCAACCCGGACCTCGCCAAGGCACCGCCCAAGGGGATGCACCGCGCCGACAGCGGAATCTGGCGCTGCGCCGATGGCGAATGGCTGGTCACCACCGACATGGAGCCGCGTTACTGGCGGATCTTCGTCGAGACGATCGGCCTGCCCGACCTCGCCGACAAGCAGATGGACCGTCCCAACTGGCCCGCGATGAAGGACCGCATCGCGCAGGTGATGGCGACCAGGCCGCGCGATGAATGGCTCGCCATCCTCGACGCGGCGGGCACCCAGTTCGCCCCGATCCTGACCGTCGCGGAGGCGATGGAGAATGAGCACAATCACGCGCGCGGCATGATCTTCGATCTGCCCGCGCCCGGCGGCGGCACGGTGCGCCACACCGGCTGCCCGATCCGGCTTTCCGATACCCCCGCCACGCCCGCCGCCGTTGCCCGCCCTGCGGGTGCCGATACGGCGGAGGTGCTGGCGACCCTAGGCTACACCGCGGCGCAGGCCGCTGCACTTGAAGGACGACTCCCGTGACCGAAGCCACCCGCGAACGCCCGCTTGAAGGGCTGCGCGTCATCGACCTGACCCGCGCGCTTGCCGGACCCTATGCGACATTGCTGCTCGCCGGGCTGGGGGGCGGAGGTGATCAAGGTCGAGGACCCCAAGGGTGGCGATCTGGCGCGCGAGAACAGCCCCTATGTCGGCCGCGACGGCATCACCGTCGAGCGCAAGCATGACGACGATGTCTCGATCAGCCACCTGACCCGCGCGCGCGGCAAGCTCGGCGTGTCATTGAACCTCAAGTCGCCCGAGGCGAAAGAGGTGTTCCTCGACCTCG
Source organism: Sphingomonas sp. J344 (assembly GCF_024700005.1). Classification (NCBI taxonomy): domain Bacteria; kingdom Pseudomonadati; phylum Pseudomonadota; class Alphaproteobacteria; order Sphingomonadales; family Sphingomonadaceae; genus Sphingomonas; species Sphingomonas sp. J344. The sequence goes on from NZ_JAJONB010000002.1 coordinate 508,562, forward strand.
TCCGCACCGCCGATATCGTGGTCGAGAATTTCACCGCCGGCACCGCCGACCGGCTCGGCGTCGGCTATGAAGCGGCAAAGGCCGCGAACCCGCGCATCATCTATTGCTCGCTCTCCGGCTTCGGCGCGACTGCGCCCGAAGGCGGCAAGGCGATGGACATCATCATCCAGGCATTGTCGGGCGCGATGTATGCCAGCGGTGGGCCGGGCGAACCGCCAGTGCGCATCGGCATCCCGATCGCCGACATGCTCGCCCCGGTCTTTTCGGTGATCGGCATCCTCTCGGCGCTGGAGCAGCGCCACCGCACCGGTGTCGGCCAGCATATCGATGTGTCTATGCTCGGCGCGCTGACCAGCTTTGTCGCAATCGAGAACTGGTCGGCGATGGCGGCGGCGGGGATGCAGGCGCGCACCGGCCTGACCGTGCAGCGCCTCTCGCCGTTCGGCGTCTTCGAATGCGCCGACGGCTATGTTGCGGTGGTGGCGGTGCATGAGAAGCTGGCGCAGGGCCTGTTCCGCGCGATGGGGCAGCCCGAGCTGTCGGACGATCCACGCTTCGCCAATCGCGACAGCCGTGTCGCCAATGCGGTGGTGCTGGAGGAGACGATCAATGGCTGGTCGCGCGAGCTTGCGGTCGATGCCGTGGTCGCCGCGCTGGAGGCGCAGGGGGTCCCCGTCGCGCCCGTCCGCCATCCCGAGGACGCGCTGATCGACCCCCGCGTCGTCTCCCCGCCACGAAGCTGTGCCGGTCGCGCATCCGAGCTATGGGTCGCAGGTCGATCTGCGCACCGCCGGCATCCCGATCGTCTTTTCGGGTGCCGACACCGGGTTCGACGATGTCACCCCGATCCAGGTCGGCGAACATAACGACCGCGTGCTGGCGGCGACTCTGGGCTATGACGCCGAGCGGATCGCGCAACTGCGCGACCGGGGCGTGATCTGATGAGCGATGCAGCGGCGCTGCTGATCGCGGCGTGCGACGATCCGGGTGCGGTGGCGGCGCGGCTGGTGGGCGAAGGACAGCCAGTGATCCGCGTGCTCGGGCAGGATGCGCCCTATGCGCTGCTGCGCGCCGCCGGACGCGCGCCAGTGCGCCTCGTCCCGCGCCCCGGCCCGACGCCCGATGCCGATGAACTGGCAGGCGACGGCACGCTGTCGCAGCGCGGCCGGTCGCTGCTGCAACAGATTGTAGCCGACACCAGCGGCACGCCCCTGCTGTTCACCCATGCCGATACCGAGCTGCCGCAACTGTTCGCGACGGTCCGCGACCTGATCCATGAGGGCGATATCCCGGCGCGTCCGATCCATATGCTCGACCTTGGCCATCAGCCGCGCGAGTCCAGCCGGGCGTACAACGCCGCGCGGATCGCGCAATTGGTCGCTTGGCTGGGCGGGGTGGAGGTTGACCGACTTGCCGCATGCGCCAGCGAAGAGCGCGCGCGTCCCGCCGCGATGGCGCACCTGGCCGGCGTACTGCGCATCGCAGCGATCGGCGCAGCGCATGCATTGCCCCCGACAGAATGGCTGGGGCTGGTTCGCCAGACCGCAGCCGACCCCGCCGGAGAACCGGTGTTCGTCCTCGGCTCCCCGCAGTTCTCGACCGCACGTGCCCGCGATCTCGCAGCGCGCGGGCTCGATGCGCGCGCCAACGATCAGGACTGGGGCGACCCGCTGGTCGCCGCGTGGGCCGACAGCCCCGCGACGCTCGACGCGCTCGCCGATCCGGGCCGGCTGACGCCACGCAAGCTGATCCCCGCCGCAGACCGCGCCGCCGCGGTCATCGCGCGGATGACCGCACTCGGCATCGCGCGCGCGGTGTTCGTCGAGTCCGTCGGCGACGAGGCGGCGGCATGGGACGCGGGCTATTTCGTGCGCACTCTCGACGCCGCCGGCTTCGCGGTCGAGCGGATCGGCGCGCCACCGCTCCCGGCACCGGCATCCGACACACCCCGTCCCACCCCGCGCGCGCAGGACGGTCGCCGCAGCCGCAAGTCGCTGGCCTCGATCGCCAGCTTCGGCGTCTATCAGCGCGACTGGTTCAAGTCCGTGCGCGCCGAAGTCGCGGCGGGTGCGCCGCTGGCGCTGGTCAACGCCAATTCGCCACAGGAAATCCTGCGCGCGATGGGCGTCCCCTTCGTCGTCAACCAATGGTGGGCGTCGATCGCCGCCGCCAAACAGCAATCGCCGCGCTACTTCCAGCTGCTGCGCGACCATGGCTATCCCAGCGACGCCGAGGCATATAGCGCGCAGGGCATCGCCGCGATGTTCGACACCGATGCCGAGCAGGCACCCTGGGGCGGCCTCCCCCGCCCGGCCTTCGTTCAGGCCCCGATCGGCACCGACGCCACGCCGCGCATCTTCGATCACTGGGCACGCGAAACCGGCGCGGACCCGTTCCTGTTCGAACGCAGCATCGAAAGCCGCATCGATTTTCCGATCGACTGGTGGGACCGGCTGCACGACGATTGGGACAGCGCGATCGAGCCCGAACGACTCGACCTGATGACCGCCGAACTCCACGCCGTAATCGCGCGGATCGAGGCCGTGACCGACCGCCGCTTCGACCCCGACCGCTTCGCGCACATCATGGATCTGGTGAACGAGCAGGAGGATTGTTACCGCCGCACCCGCGACCTGATTGCGGGCGCACACCCCGCCCCGGTATCGATCAGCGACACCATGCCCGCGACGATGGTCCCGCAATGGCATCGCGGGACCGAATGGGCACGCGACGCGGCGCGGGACTTCTATCACGAGGTCAAGGCACGCCACGATGCGGGCGAGGCGGCCTGCCCGAACGAGAAGCTCCGCCTGATGTGGGTCGGGCGCGGCATGTGGAGCGACATGGGCTTCACCCAGCGCTGGGAGGAGAGCCATGCCGCGGTGTTCGTCTGGTCGATGTACCTATCACTCGCCGCCGACGGTTACATCCGCCGCACCGCCCCCGGGCAGGATCCGATGCGTGCGCTCGCCGCGCGATTTGTAACGATGGGCGACGAGCTGCGCATGCCGACCTGGGCGGGCGCCTGGCACGTCCGCGAGGCGAAGAGCCATGCGGTGGACGGCGCGGTAGCGCTCAGCGACGCGGACCCGTTCGTACTGCGGGCACTGCGCCGTGCCGGAGTGCCGGTGCTGAGCCTCGACCTCGACAATTACAACCGCGAGGCGAGCGACGGCGACGCGGTCGATCGCCAGATCGCCGCATTTCTGGAGGGACCGGTCACCGCCTACGCCGCACGGCGCGACTGAGGCTTGCCAGCGGGCAGCGGGCGGGTCAGTGAGCGGCGGCAGTCAGTATCGGAGTGTCCCATGAAGCGCCGCCTTGCATCCTCCACCGTCAACCCGGTCGGCCTCGGCTGCATGTCGCTCAGCCATGCCTATGGCACCCCGCCCGCGCGGGAGGATGCGATCCGGCTGCTCAATCAGGCGCTCGACCTTGGCTACGACCATCTCGACACCGCCGCGCTCTACGGCTTTGGCGCGAACGAGACGCTGATCGGCGAAGCTATCGCGCACCGCCGCGACGAATATTTCCTCGCCTCGAAATGCGGGATGACCGGCGTGGACGGGAAGCGGGTGATCGACGGCCGGCCCGAGACGCTTCGCGCCACCATCGACCAGTCGCTGACCCGGCTGCGCACCGACCGGGTCGACCTCTATTATCTCCACCGCTGGGACAAATCGGTGCCGATCGAGGAGTCGGTCGGCGAACTCGCGCGGCTGGTCGAAGCGGGCAAGATCGGCGCGATCGGCCTCAGCGAAGTGTCCGCCGCGACCCTGCGCCGCGCGCATGCGATTCATCCGATCGCGGCGGTGCAGAACGAATATTCGCTCTGGTCGCGCAACGTCGAACTCGGCGTGCTGGAGGCGTGCGCGGAACTGGGCACCACCTTGGTCGCCTTCTCCCCGGTCGCGCGCGGCTTCCTCGCCGGCGCGCTCACCTCGCCCGATGCGCTGGAAGAACGTGACATCCGGCGCATGATGCCGCGCTTCAGCCCTGAGAATTTCGCGCGCAACCTGGCCCTGCTCGCGGCGTTGCGCGGCATTGCCGAGCAGCGTGGCGTGACCCCCGCCCAGCTCTGCCTGCAATGGGTGTTCGCGCAGGGCGCGCATGTCGCCGCCATTCCCGGTACCACCTCGCCCGACCACCTCGTCGAAAACGCCGCAACGCCGGTCGTGCCGCTGCCTGCCGATGTGCTGGCCGAACTCGACCGCATCTTCGCGCCCGACGCGATTGCGGGTCCGCGCTATCCGGCGGCGACCCAGGCGGAGATCGACACCGAGGAATTTTGACCCAGCCCGGCCAGCGATCTTTCCTTCCTTATTTTGTAGGACTAATAACCGGCGAAATTGGGGAGGATATTCGATGTTCACGCTGCTCCAGCACCGCGCGTCTGACGGCACCCGGCGGGTGATTGCGTCGCAGGACGGCGCAGCGCGGTTCGTGCGGGGTTACGCGGATACGCGCGGCCTTGCGGAGGCGGCGATCGCGCGCGGCATCGGTCTGGCGGCCCTCGTCGAGCAAGCGGGCTATGACGGGGAGATCGACATTGCCCAAGCGGCTGCGGCGGGCGAACTGCTCGCGCCGATCGACCATGCCGATCCCGCACATGTCGTCGTGACCGGCACCGGCCTCACCCATCTCGGCTCGGCCGAGGGGCGCGACAAGATGCACCGCGCCGCCGCTGCGGGTGAGCAGCTGACCGATTCCATGCGCATGTTCCTTGAGGGGCTGGAGGGCGGCAAGCCCGCCCCGGGCGCGGTCGGGCAACAGCCGGAATGGTTCTACAAGGGCGATGGCGCGCATCTGGTCGGCACCGGCGCGCCGCTGGCCATGCCTGCCTTCGCGCAGGATGGCGGCGAGGAGCCGGAGCTGGCCGGCATCTACCTGATCGGCCCCGATGGGACGCCGCACCGCATCGGTTTCTGCCTCGCCAATGAATTCAGTGACCATGTGACCGAGCGGCACAATTATCTGTGGCTCGCCCATTCGAAGCTGCGCCCGGCGGCGCTCGGCCCCGAACTGCTGGTCGGCGACCTGCCCGCCGATGTGCGCGGGGCAAGCCGGATCGTGCGCGATGGCGCGGTGCTGTGGGAAAAGCCGTTCCTGTCGGGCGAGGCCAATATGTCGCACAGCATCGACAATCTGGAGCATCACCACTTCAAATATGCCGCGTTCCGGCGTCCCGGCGATGTCCATGTCCATTTCTTCGGCACCGCGACCTTGTCGTTCAGCGATGGCGTGCAGACGCAGCCGGGCGACGTGTTCGAGATCGAGGCTGCACCGTTCACCCTCCCGCTGCGCAACCCGCTGGTCCGCGCCGAGCCTGAGGCAGTGACGGTGCAGGCGCTGTGACGATCCGCATCGCGCTGATCGGGCTGGGCAAGATCGCGCATGACCAGCATTTGCCCGCCATCGCTGCTGATCCGAACTTCACGCTGGTTGCGACCGCCAGCGCGGATGGCGCGGTGCTGGGCGGTGTCCCCGGCTTCGACAGCCTCGAGGCATTGCTGGCGAGCGGGATCGCGGTGGATGCGGTCGCGGTGTGCACTCCGCCGCAAGTGCGCCACCGCGTCGCCGCCACGGCATTGCGCCACGGGCTGCATGTCCTGCTCGAAAAGCCCCCGCCGCCAGCCTGACCGAAGCCGCGGCGCTCGCGGCGCTGGCGGACGACGCCAAGGTCACGGTGTTCGCCACCTGGCACTCGCGCTGCGCCGCCGGGGTGGCGGAGGCGCGCGCATGGCTGGCGGAGCGCAAAATCACGCGCGGCACGATCACCTGGCGTGAGGATGTGCGCGTGTGGCACCCCGGCCAGCAATGGATCTGGCAGCCCGGCGGGCTCGGCGTGTTCGATCCGGGGATCAACGCACTGTCGATCGTGACGGAGATCTTGCCCGGCACGCTGCTGCTGCGCGACGCCGAGCTGGAGGTGCCGAGCAACCGCCACGCCCCCATCGCCGCGCGGCTGACGCTGGAAACCGGCTGCGGTGCGCCGATCGCGGCGGATTTCGACTTCCGCCAGACCGGGCCGCAAAGCTGGGACATCGAGATCGAGACCGACGCCGGCACCCTGCGGCTGGCACGCGGCGGGGCCGAGCTGACCCTGCCCGACGGCACCCGCCCCGGCGAGGATCGCGAATATCCCGCGCTCTACGCGCAGTTCGCGCGGCTGATCGCGACGGGCGCGAGCGACCTCGACACTGCGCCCTTCCGCCTTGTCGCCGACGCGTTTTTGCGCGGGCGGCACCTGCCGACCGATCCGTTCGAGGAGTGAGGCGCGCAAATCCTCCCCCGCCAGGGGGAGGATCAGGTCCCGCTCCCTCAAGATCGCCAGCATCGTGGCACCCGCGGATCAGCTGGTGCTAGCGAGGAGAGCGGCCTTTCGGCGAACGAACCCCTTGCGGACATTTAGAGGGCAATGCACGTTCGCCGAAAGTTGGCGAAGGAACACGTAGGGTATGCTTGCGAAGGACGATGACGAGCATCCCGTGCCGCCCGAGTTGCATGCCACATTTCACAAAATCGCCGATGCCTTCGCGGCCGGAGATTACCTCCTGCGTAGTCACGCCATTGGTGGCGTGAGCGCAGTCGCTCCTTCAACGGCAGAGTCGATTGCCACTAGCATCTCGGCGTATGGCGACTGCTTGGCACCCTTGAACCCGTCTACATGGGATCACGCACTTTATCGCTGGATGGGCGACTATTGCCAGGTGTTGATCGACCTGACGACGCAGAGCGAGGAAGTGAGCGACCTGACGCTTCATGCCAAGCTCTACGACGCAGAACCACCGACACTAGGGTCGGGACTCATAACCACCATGTGACGGCTGCGGCGAGGTAGATGGCGCTGAGGAAGTTGGTGGCGAGCTTGTCGTAGCGGGTGGCGATGCGGCGATAATCCTTGAGGCGGCAGAACATGCGCTCGACGGCGTTGCGGCCCTTGTAGAGCGTCTTGGAGAAGCAGCTTTTCCAGCGGCGGTTCGTCTTGGAGGGGATGTTCGGAACGGCACCCTGCCGCTCGATCAGGTCGCGGATCGCATTGCTGTCGTAAGCCTTGTCCGCGAGCACGATGGTGCGCGGCGCGAGATCATCGAGCAACACATCGGCTGCGCGGCAGTCGGCGACCTGGCCACCGGTCAGCAGGAAGCGGAGCGGCCGACCTTCGCCGTCGGTGAGCGCGTGGAGCTTGCTGTTGCGGCCGCCCCGGCTGATCCCGATCGCCTGGACGAGCGCCCCCTTTTCCACCGCCCGCGGAGCGGTGCGCCTTCATATGCGTGCTGTCGATCAGGACCTCGGCGGGCGGCCCGCCTGCTGCCGCGAGCGTGACGAACAGCTCCTGCCACACACCCTTTGCCGCCCAGCGCACGAACCGGTTGTAGAGCGTCTTCCTCGGCCCGTAGCAGGCCGGCGCGTCGACCCAGCGCCCGCCCGACTTCACCACATGAATGATGCCGCTGATCACCCGCCGATCATCGACCCGCGCCACACCGCGCACCTTGTCCGGCAGCAGCGGACGCAGCCGCTCGAACTGGGCTTCACTCAACCAAAACTCGCTCAAATCCACGCTCCTGCTGGCGCAGCGCATGAATCACATCCCAGCCGCCAAGGGAATCCCGTTTATGGGTCCCGACCCTAGAAATCGAGTCTGTTCATGTGCCCTGACAAACTATCGCACCCGAAAGGCGCCGGTCAGCAATCCACCCAATACCCGCCGTTCGATCTCACACGGGTGAAGTGAATAATTGCCCTTTCCTACAAACCCCGATCCGGCATATCTCAACTGTCCGATGCCGAACCCGGACGCCCTCCTCTACCTTCAACCCGCAACACGCATCCCGCCCAAAGCTGACAGAATCGCGCGCGTTGCCCGTAACTTCGTCAGTTTCAACCGCACCCGCCCCTCCCCTTCGGGAGCGACGGACGCCGCCCTACTCCACGATCTCCAGCATCGTCACCGACTTGGCCGGCAGGCGCACGCTCACCGCGCCGCCCGCGACCCGGCCGGCAATCGGCTGGGGCTTCACCGCTTCGGGGGCGTCGAAGCTGTTGATGCTGTTGACCTTCGCCGCCGTCAGCACGGTGCCTGCGGCGGACTTCGCCTTCACGCCGGGGATCGCCAGTCGCATCTCGGCGGACTTGGCCGGATCGAGATTGACCAGCGACAGCCACAATTTCCCGTCGCTCGCGCGCACCGCGACCGCGTCGACGCGCGGGAGCGTCACTGCGCCCTCCCGATACTCGCCCGCATCGAACGTCACCGGCACCAGCGTTGCGTCCTGGAACGGGCGGTACATCTTGTGGATGTGATAGGTCGGGGTCAGCACCATCTTTGGCCCATCGGTCAGGATCAACGCCTGAAGCACGTTGACCATCTGCGCGATGTTGGCGCCCTGCACGCGATCGGCATGGCGCGCGAAGATGTTGAAGTTGAGCGCGGCGATGATGCCGTCGCGCAGCGAGTTCTGCTGCTGCAGGAAGCCCTCGGGCGATCCGGGCAGCTTGGCCAGCCACACGCCCCATTCGTCGACGATCAGCGGCACCTTCTTGTCGGGATCGTACTTGTCCATGATCGCCGAATGGGTGCGCAGCCGCTTGTCCATCAGCAGCGTGGACTGGATCAGCTCGGCATATTCCTTTTCGGCGAAATTGACCGAGTCATAGGCGGGCGGCCACTTCACCACGGTGTAGCTGTGCAGCGACAGCCCCTCCATGCTCCAGCTCCAGTCGCGACCCTTCCACGCCTTCATCACCCCTTCGGTATAGCTGGTGTCGTCGTCGCTCGGCCCCACCGCGACGCGCAGCATCTGGTCCGGGTTCGGCAGCGGAGCCGACGGGTTGGCCGGGTTCGGAAAGGCCTGTTGCGCCGGGTTGTAGTTGCGCGTGAAGCGCGCGTAGCGCTTCAGCTCATCGGTATAATATTCGGGCCGCATATTGCCGCCACAGCCCCAGTTTTCGTTGCCGATGCCGAGGAACCGGATCTTCCACGGCTCAGTTCGCCCGTTGGCGGCGCGCTCCTGCCCCGCCGTGTTGCGCGTGTCGGCGGTGATGTAGGCGACCCAGTCGGCGGCCTCCTTGTAGCTGCCCGATCCGACATTGATCGACACGAACGCCTCGGCCCCAATCTGTTCGATGAAGTCGAAAAATTCGTGCGTGCCGAATGCATTGTTCTCGATCGCTCCGCCCCAGTTGGAGTTGACGGTGACGCGCCGCTTGGCCGGATCGCCGATCCCGTCGCGCCAGTGATATTCGTCGGCGAAGCACCCGCCCGGCCAGCGCACATTGGGCACGCTGATCTGCTTCAGCGCCGCCACCACGTCGCTGCGAATGCCGCGGACATTGGGGATTTTGGAGTCCGGCCCGACCCACACACCTCCATAGATGCCGGTGCCGAGATGCTCGGCGAACTGGCCGAAGATGTGGCGGTTGATCTTTGGCCCCGGCTTGTCCGTCTGAACGGTGACCGTCACCGGAGCCTCCTGCGCCAGCGCGGGCAGCGCGAACGTCGCGCTGGCGAGGAGCGATCCTGCCAGGATAAAGTGCTTCATCATCCTCTCCATCCGGTTCGTTCGGTCAGTGATTGTCGCGCGGCAGGCCGCGGGTCTGGGCGATTTTCTGGTAGCGTTCGCTGCCCTCCAGGATCGCCCCGCCCTCCATCTGGCCGACCAGTGCGCGCTGGATTTCCTGCCAAGGGGTTTGCGACGGCGGATAGGGATAGCCCCCGGCCGCCTCGAGCGCGTGGCGGCGTTCGGCCAGCTCTGCATCGGGGACGAGCATGTTGGCGGTCCCCACCTTGAGGTCGATGCGCACCCGGTCGCCATCGCGCAGCAGGGCAAGCCCGCCCATTGCCGCTGCCTCGGGCGAGGCATTGAGGATCGACGGGCTGCCGCTCGTCCCCGACTGTCGCCCGTCGCCCAGGCACGGCAGGCTGCGCACGCCATTGGTGATGAGGTAATCGGGCGGCCGCATGTTCACGACCTCTGCCGCGCCGGGATAGCCGATCGGCCCCGCCCCGCGCATGATCAGCAGCGTTTCTGCGGTGATGCCAAGGGCAGGATCGTCGATGCGGTGGTGATAATCCTCCGGCCCGTCGAACACGACCACCGGCCCCTCGAACGCATCGGGATCGTCGGGGTTGGACAAATAGCGGGCGCGGAACTCGTCGGAGATCACGCTGGTCTTCATGATCGCCGAATCGAACAAGTTTCCGCGCAGCACCAGGAAGCCGGCGGCGGTCAGGATCGGGTCCTCGAACGGGCGGATCACCCGCTCATCCTCGATCGTCGCTGCGCCGCAATTCTCGCCGATGGTGCGGCCATTGGCGGTCAGTGCGTCTTCATGGATCAGCCCGTGCCGCATCAGCTGAGCGACCACCGCCGGGACGCCGCCGGCGCGGTAATAGTCTTCGCCGAGATACTCGCCGGCGGGCTGGAGGTTGACCAGCAGCGGCACGTCGCGGCCGACACTCTGCCAATCGTCGATGGGAAGATCGACCCCGATATGGCGCGCAATCGCGGCAAGGTGGATCGGCGCATTTGTCGACCCGCCGATCGCGCTGTTGACCCGGATCGCATTGTGGAACGCCTCCCGCGTCAGCAGCTGGGACGGCTTCAAATCCTCCTCCACCATCTCGACGATGCGCAGGCCGGTGCGATAGGCGACCTCCTGCCGGTCGCGATACGGCGCGGGGATCGCCGCCGATCCGGGCAGCGACATGCCGAGCGCCTCGGCAAGGCTGTTCATCGTCGTCGCCGTTCCCATCGTGTTGCAATAGCCGGTCGAGGGTGCGGAGGAGGCGACGAGGCGGATGAACTCGTCCGCGTCGATCTCCCCCGCAGCCATCATCTCGCGCGCCTTCCACACGATCGTCCCCGATCCGGTGCGCTCGCCCTTGTGCCAGCCATTGAGCATCGGCCCGACCGACAGCGCGATGGCCGGGATGTTCACCGTCGCCGCCGCCATCAGGCACGCCGGCGTCGTCTTGTCGCAGCCGATCGTCAGCACCACGCCGTCGAGCGGATAGCCATAGAGCAGCTCGACCAGCGCCAGATAGGCGAGGTTGCGGTCGAGCCCTGCAAGTGGGCCGTTTTCCCGTCTCCTGGATTGGATGGACCGGAAACTCGATCGCGATCCCGCCCGCCTCGCGGATCCCTTCCCGCACCCGTTCTGCCAGCACCAGATGGTGGCGGTTGCACGGGCTGAGGTCCGACCCGGTCTGCGCGATCCCGATGATCGGCTTGCCCGATCGCAGCTCGTCCAGGCTGAGGCCGAAGTTCAGGTAGCGCTCGAGATAGAGCGCGGTCATGTCGATATTGTCGGGGTTATCGAACCAGGCGCGCGAGCGCAGGGACTTGTCGGTGGTCATCGAAACTGCTCAGCGGGTCGAGAGGCGGTAGATCATGACGTGGCGATACGGCTTGCCCGGATCGACCCGCGCCGAGGCGAAGTTCGGTTTGTTCGGCGCATCGGGGAATTTCTGCGGCTCGAGCGCGATGCCATCGCCCATGCGGTAGATGCGCCCGCTGCGCCCCGCGACCGTGCCGTCGAGGAAATTGCCGCTGTAGAACTGGATCCCCGGCTCTGTGGTCAGCACTTCGAGCACCCGGCCCGACACCGGGTCCTCCAGCCGCGCGGCGAACTGCGGGGTCGCGGTCTGGCCCTTGTCCAGCGCCCAGTTATGGTCATAGCCGCGCCCGGCGACGATCTGCGGATCGCGCCCGTCGCGCAGCCCCAATGCGATCAGCCGGGGCTTGCGGAAATCAAACACCCCGCCCGCGACCGCCTTGCGCTCACCGGTCGGAATCAGCGCCGCGTCAACCGGCGTGTAGGTGCGCGCCGGGATGGTCAGCAACTGGCGCGAGGTCCCTTCCGGCGCGCCGTCGCCAGCCATGTTGAACAGCGCGTGGTTGGTCATGTTGACGATGGTCGGCTTGTCGGTTGCGGCGTCGAACTCGATCGTCAGGTCGCCCTTGTCGTCGAGCGCATAGGTGACCTTGACCTCCAGCGTGCCAGGATAGCCCTGGTCACCGTCGGGGCTGGTCAGCGCCATCACGACGCGCGCGGTCGGCCCGCTCGCCACCGACACGATGCGCCAGTTGCGCTTGTCGAAGCCCTGCGTGCCACCGTGCAGCGAATTGGCCTTGTCGTTCTGCGTCAGTTGATAGGCGCGACCGTCGAGCGTGAAACGTCCGCCCGCGATGCGGTTGGCGTATCGGCCGACCGTGACGCCGAAATAATTGGGCTTCTTTTCGTAATCGGCGGCATCGTCGAAGCCGAGCGTGATCTCCGCCTTCTTGCCCGCGCGGTCCGGGGCGACGAGCGATTGCAGGGTCGCGCCATAGGTGATGATCCGCGCCGACACGCCACGCGCGTTCTTCAGCGTCACCGCCTCGACCACCGTTCCGTCCGCCAGCTTGCCCGCCGTGCTGCGCACCGCATCCGCCGCCATTGCGGGGACCGTCCAGGCGCACAGCACCGCCCCGAAGATCATCGCCCTCATCATCCGCTCCCTGTTCCCGCGTTACCCGGATTGACCGTCGCCGCGCTTGCTTATACTCCGACAAAAAAACGGGCAAGCAATTTGCCGGGCAGGGAGAGAATGATGGCGCTGTCACCAGTCGACGGAGCGGTTCTTCAGGGTGAGACGGGTGGCGCGCGCAGCTACCGCCCGGCGCTCACCCTGCTCGCCAGCCTGTTTTTCATGTGGGGGTTCATCACCGTCATCAACGGCACGCTGCTGCCGCATCTGCGCAGCGTGTTCGACCTCAACTACACCGAAACGACGCTGATCGAGAGCGTGTGGTTTATTGCCTATTTCGTCGCGTCGATCCCATCGGCGATGCTGATCGAGCGGATCGGGTATCAGAAGGCGCTGGTCACCGGACTGCTGATCATGGCCGCCGGATCGCTCGGCATGATGCTGGCGGCGAGCATCCCATCCTACGGCGTCACGCTGACCATGTTGTTCGTCATCGCCAGCGGGATCACGTTGCTGCAGGTCGCGGCGAACCCCTATGTCGCCGTCATCGGTCCGCCGGAAACCTCCTCGTCGCGGCTAAACCTGGTGCAGGCGTTCAACTCGCTCGGCACCGTACTCGCGCCGCTGTTCGGGGCCTATCTGATTCTCGGTCGGTCGGTCGGCGGCACTGCGGAGCACGGCCGCGTCCTGACCCAGGCGGAGCGGCTGGCGGACGCACAGTCGGTGATCCTGCCCTACGGCCTCGTCGCGCTGGTGCTGGTGGTCCTGGCGGTGATTATCGGGCGGTTCCCGCTTCCAGCGATGGGCAAGGCGACGGCGCGAATCAATGACGGCATGGCCAGGACCGGGTCGGCCTGGACGCGCTTCGTGCGGCATCCAATGTGGCGCCATCGCAATCTTGTCTGGGGCGTACCGGCGATCTTCATCTACCTGATCGCGGAGATCGGCGTCGCCAACCTGTTCGTGAACTTCGTCGCACAGCCCGATATCGCCAATCTGACCACCGAGCAGGCGGGTCGCTACCTCACGCTGATGTGGCTCGGGATGATGGTCGGACGGTTCGCGGGCGCGATCGCGATGCGCTGGATCAAGGCTGAGACGCTGCTGGCGGCGTTCAGCGTCGGCGCGTTCATCGTCATGCTGGTCACCGTATTCGTCGACGGACCGGTAGCGATGTGGTCGCTGATCCTGGTCGGCCTGTTCCATTCGATCATGTTCCCGACGATCTTCACGCTGGGGATCAAGGGGTTGGGCCGCTACACCGAGGAAGCCTCGGGGCTGCTGATCATGGCGATCGCCGGCGGCGCGCTGGTCGCGGTGCAGGGCTGGCTGGCCGACGGTTTCGGGCTGCAGATGTCGTTCCTGCTGACCGCCGCGTGTGAGCTCTACGTGCTCTGGTACGCGCTGTGGGGATCCAAGCCTGTTGCCGAGGGAGACGCTGAATGATCCGCGCCGCAGTCATCGCCGCCGCGCTGGCACTGACCCAGACGACGCCGGTACCGGGGTCCAACCCGATCATCCGCGACAAGTTCACGGCCGACCCTGCGCCGCTGGTCGTCGGCGACCGATTGTACCTCTATGTCGGTCATGACGAGGCCAAGCGCGACGAGATGTTCAACATGCGCGAATGGCTGGTTTATTCGACCACCGACATGCGCACCTGGACCGATCACGGCCCGATCATGAACGTCGCCGATTTCAAATGGGCCAAGAAGGACGCCTGGGCGTCGCAGGCGATCGAGAAGAACGGGAAGTTCTGGTTCTATACAGCAGTCGAGCATGACGACACCCATCCGGGCAAGGCGATCGGCGTCGCTGTGTCGGACAAGCCGACCGGTCCGTTCGTCGATGCCAAGGGCAGCGCGCTCGTCACCAACCAGATGACGCCCAAGGGTACGCACAGCTGGGAGGATATCGACCCGACCGTCTTCACTGACGATGATGGCACGACGTGGATCGCCTGGGGCAATCGCCAGGCGTACATCGCCAAGCTCAAGCCCAACATGATCGAGATCGACGGCGAGATCACCGAGATCACGCCGCCACATTTCGAGGAAGGGCCATGGCTGCACAAGCGCGGCAAGCTCTATTACCTCACTTACGCCTCGCTCGACCGCAAGACGCACACCGACGAGCGGGTGTCCTACTCCACCGCGCCGTCGATCACGGGACCGTGGACCTATCGTGGCGAGCTGACCGGGTCGGGCAAGTACAGCTTCACCATCCACCCCGGCATCGCGCAGTTCAAGGGCAACTGGTACCTCTTCCTGCACAACGCCACGCTGGTGATCGGCGATCAGGCGGGAGCGATCGGCCGCCGCGCGGTGACGGTCGAGCATCTGCGCTATGATTCGGACGGCCTCATGCTGCCCGTCGTCCAGACCGATGCGGGCGTGACCGCACCGCCACCCACCCGCTGATCCCACTCTCCAGGAGGATTGCCATGCTGCTCCGCACGACCACCCTAGCTGCCCTGTTCTGCATCGCCGCGCCCGCCGCGCAGGCGCAGAACGACCGCATGACCCCGATCGCCATTCCGGCACAGCCGAGTGCGATCCCGCTCGGCACCGGCCCACTGCCCGGCGGCACCAACCCGGAGAGCTGGCACAGCCAATATGGCAGCGTGTTCGCGCGCAATGTGACCGAAGCGACGCTGACCCCCTTCCTGCCCGATCCCGCCAAGGCAACCGGCACTGCCGTGATCGTGGCGCCGGGCGGCGGCTTCCGCACGCTGTCGATGGAGAATGAGGGCTGGGCCGTGGCCCGCGCGCTCGCCGATCGCGGGGTCGCCGCCTTCGTCCTCAAATACCGCCTCAACCAGACCCCGGCGGACATGGCCGGGTTCGAGGCATCGATGCGCCAGATGTTCTCCGGCGCCGCCCGCCCCGCACGCCCCTCCCCTGACGCGATGCTCGCTGGCCTCGCGCCGCAGATCACCGACGCCCGCGCCGCCTTCGCCCTGGTGCGCAAGCGCGCGGCGGAGTGGAAGGTCGATCCCGCCCGTGTCGGCATGGTCGGTTTCTCCGCCGGTGCGATGCTGACGATGGCGACCACGGTGGCGGGGGGTCGATGCCAAGCCCGCCTTTATCGGCAATGTCTATGGCCCGCTCTCGGCGATGACGATCCCCGCCGATGCGCCGCCGCTATTCGTCGCGCTGGCGGCGGACGATCCGCTGTTCGGCAATATCGACTATGGCCTGATCAACGCCTGGCGCACCGCCAAGCGCCCCGTCGAGTTCCACCTCTACGAACAGGGCGGACATGGTTTCGGCATGTATCCCAAGGAGACGACCAGCACCGGCTGGTTCAACGCCTTTGTCAGCTGGATCACGATGCACGGCTATCTCAAGCGGGGTTGAGCGGGCACCGCCCGCTCAGAGCCTCCGCAATGCCTGAGCGGGACGCACCGACAGCACCGGCAGCGATCCGAGCAACCCGATCCCGAGCGTGAGCAACGCGCCCAGCCCCAGCGTCGCGCCGACGATGGTCCAGTCGGGTGCCCAGCCAAACTCGAACACCCCGGTAATGACATACCACGCCGCCAGCCCGCCCAGCCCCAGCGCCAGCGCCGCGAGGGTCAGCGCGAGCAGCGCATATTCGAGCGCCTGCGCCGCGAGAATCTGGCGCCGCGTCGCGCCCAAGGTCTTGAGGATGACGCTGTCATAGCTGCGCGCCTGTCGCGACGCGGCGATGGCGCCGACCAGCACGGCGATGCCGGCGAGGATCGTGACCGATGCCGAGAGCAGGATCGCCGTCGCCATCTGGTCAAGGATCGTACGCACCTGTCCCACCACCTCGCTCACCGCGATGATCGAAGCCGACGGGAATGCGCCGAGCAATGCGCGCGACACCTTGCCTTCATTGGCGCGATCCATGTCGATTGTCGCGGTCAGGCTGTGCGGCGCGGCGGCGAGCGTGTTGGGCGAGAAGACGAGGATATAGTTGAACCCCATCGTGTCCCAGTTGACCTGACGCAGCGACGCGATCCGCGCCGCGATCTCGCGACCGAGGATGCTGACCGTCATCGTATCGCCGACCCCGACATTGAGCAGCGTCGCCGCCTCACGGTCGAGCGACACCAAAGGCGGGCCAGCATAGTCCTTGTGCCACCATTGCCCGGCGACCAGCTCGCTGCCCTGTGGCAGCACGTCGGAATAGGTGACGCCGCGCTCACCGCGCAGGAACCACGCGCCCTCGGGCAGGGTCTCTAGATCGGCGACGCGCGTCTTGCCAAAGGCGGTGATCGTGCCGCGGAGAGCGGGGACGATGTTGAGCTGCGCCTCCGGGGCTTCGCGCTTGACCAATGCCGTGAACTCGCCACGCGCTTCGGACGGGATGTCGAGCACGAACTGGCTCGGCGCGCGTTGCGGCACGGCACGCTCGATCTCGGCATCCAGGCTGGTCTGGATCGCGGCCAGCGTGACAAACAGGGTAAGCGCAAGGCCCAGCGCGATCACCAGCGCGACGGTCTGTGCGCCGGGCCGGTGGAGGTTCGCGACGGCCAGCCGCAGCAGCGGGCGGCGCGGGCGTGGCAGCTTCGCAGAGACCCGCCGGATCAACGCGCCGATGCCGAGCAGGACAAGCAACACCAGCGCCACCGCGCCGAGCACCGCCCCGGCAAAGATCGGCTCGCGCGCAGTGACCAGCGCCAGCGTCACCACCAGAGCGCCTGCCAGCGCGACCATCAGCGTGCTGCGCCGGTCGATCCGGCGCGACTCCTCGACCCCGCTGCGCAGCTGCGCGGCGGCGGGATGGGTACGCGCGCGGGCGAGCGGCGGCATCGCGAAGGCAAAGGCGATCAGCAGGCCATAGGCTGCGCTGGTCAGCAGCGGGATCGGATAGACCGCAAAGCCCGGTGCGACCGGAAGCAGATCGCCCGCCAGCATGACGAACCCGATCGGCAGCAGCGCGCCGACGATCAGCCCCGCCGCCACCGCCAGCGCCGAAGCCGCCGCGATCTGAAGCAGATAGATGCGGCTGATATCCGCCGATGTCGCGCCGAGGATCTTGAACGTCGCGATCCCGCCGCGCTTCTGCCCCAGGTATGAGGCGACGCCGTTGCTCACCCCGATGCCAGCGATCACCAAAGCGGCGAGGCCGATCAGCGACAGGAACTGTCCCATCCGCTCGAAAAAGCGCACCGCGCCGGGCGCCGCGCGGTCGCGGGTCTTGTATTCGAAGCCCGCAGTCGGGAACCGATCCTTGAGCCCGTCCACCGCCTCATCCGGGGTCACGCCGGGGTTCAGACGCACGCGATATTTGGTCTCGTACAACGCGCCCGGTTGAAGCAATCCGGTGCGCTTCAGCCCGTCGAGCGAGACGATCGCGACCGGGCCGAGCGTGAACCCCTCCCCCACCCGGTCGGGTTCGTCGGCGATCATGCCGACAATGCGGAATGTCGCATCGCCATAGCGGATCTGGTCGCCGGTCTTGAGCAGCAGCCGTTCGGATAACGCCCGTCCGATCAGAATCGCGTCGGGTACGAGCTGGGCGTAGCGGCCCTGCGTCAGCGTCAGGCTGCCATAGAGCGGATAGCGGACGTCCACACCCTTGAGCTCGGTCAGCACCGCATCGGGCGCTCCGGCAATTGGGTCGCGCGCCGCGCCATCGCGCGGGTGCGGATCGTGTCGCTAACGGTGCCGAGCTGCGTCAGCGCCGCCCGTTCCTGTGCCGATGCTTGGCGCTGGGTCATCCCAACCTCGACATCGCCGCCGAGCAGCACCTGTCCCCGTGCCGAAATCTCACCGGTGATCGACGCGGTCAGGCTGCCGATCGTCGCGAGCGTCGCCACGCCGAGGAACAGGCAGACGAGCAACAGCCGCAGCCCGCGAAAGCCCGAATGCAGGTCGCGCCGCGCGATGCTCCACGCCGCGCGCCAGCCCAGCGCGCTCACGCGGCGCTGTCCGCGACGATCAGCCCGTCGCGCATCGTCAGCACGCGGTCGCACCGGCTGGCGAGCGCGGGGTCGTGGGTAATGATGAGCAGCGTGGCCCCCGCTGCGCGCTGGCGCTCGAACAACAGGTCGATGATCACCCCACTAGTCGCGCCGTCGAGATTGCCGGTCGGCTCATCGGCAAAGATGATTTCGGGCCGCCCCGCCACCGCGCGGGCAATGGCGACGCGCTGCTGCTCGCCGCCCGACAGCTGCACCGGATAATGGGTCAGTCGATGGCCGAGGCCGACCGCCTCCAGCTCCGCCCCGGCGCGCGCAAAGGCGTCCTCCGACCCCGCCAGCTCCAGCGGCACCGCGACATTCTCCAGCGCGGTCATCGTCGGCAGCAGGTGAAACGCCTGCAACACGATCCCGACCCTTCCCCGCCGCGCGCGCGCCAGCCCATCCTCGTCCAGCGTGTCGTATGCGATGCCCGCGACGCTCACGCTCCCGCCACTCGCCTGTTCGAGGCCCGACAGGATCGCCATCAGCGACGACTTGCCCGACCCCGACGGGCCGAGGATCGCGACGCTGCTGCCGCGCGCGATATCGACATCGATTCCCTTCAAAATTTCGGTCGGCGCTTCGCGCGTTCCAAGCGTCAGGGTGACATTACGCGCGCGGATTGCGATATCCGCCACCGGTTCGATCGACATAGGTGGAGATGACGTCCTTGATCAGAAAGCTTGCCCCATATGCGGGCGCGATGCTGCTCCTCCAAGGGCTGAGCGCATGTTCGGGCGAAAATGATGCCGCGAACCAGTCGCTAGCGACTCCGCCAACCCCCTCGGCGGTCGCCAGCGGGGGTGCGCAGAAGGCCGATGCGCGGTTGGTCGTCGCGTTCGGCGACAGCCTCTATGCCGGCTATGGCGTCCTGCCGCAGGAGAGTTTCCCGGCACAGCTGGAAAAGGCGCTGGCCGCGCGCGGGATCGCGGCGAGCGTGCGCAATGCTGGGGTTTCCGGCGACACCAGCTCGGCGGGGCTGCGGCGGCTGGGCTTCACGCTCGACGGACTGGATCGCAAACCCGACCTCGTCATGGTCAACCTTGGCGGCAACGATATGCTGCGCGGGATCGACCCCGCCGAGACCCGCGCGAACCTGACCGCGATCTGCGAGGAACTGAAAAAGCGCGGCATCCCGATCATGCTGACCGGCATGGTCGCCGCGCCGAACATGGGCCGCGACTATGCCGACGCCTTCAACGCGATCTATGGCGATCTGGCGAAGCGCTACGACGCGGTGCTGTATCCATTCTTCCTGGATCAGGTGGTGACCGACCCGGCGCTGATGCTGCCCGATCGCATCCATCCCAACCGCCAGGGGCTTGAGAGGATCGTGGAGCGGGTGACACCGCTGGTGGCGGAGGCGCTGAAGCCAGGCGAAGCGGGTTAGGCCGCCGCCTTTTGGGTTGCCATTCGTCCAGCCCATGCCTAACACGGTTAGCAATCGATTGCATAAGGCGATCGTCGGGCGGAGAGGATAATGCAGAAAGCGCGTCTGCCTGTCGTTCCGCCGCCATCTGCCCTCGGCTCCAACGGGATGTCCTGCCATGAAGATTGAGCTTCGCGCGGCCTGTGCCGCCACCCTGTTCTGCGTCGCCCTGCCCGCCTCCGCCCAGGCGCTGAAAGTGGGCGCGGCGAAAGTCGACATCACCCCCAAGGCTGCGGAATTGCCGAAGAACATGCTCGGCGTGCTCGACCCGCTGAACGTCCGCGCAATCGTGGTGGATGACGGCAAGACGCGGGCGGCGATGGTGACGGTCGACGCCGGGGCGATCATGACCGAGACCTGGGCCAATGTCGCGGCGCGGGTCGAGCGCGAACTCAAGATCCCGACCAGCCAGCTGCTGCTGACGGCCAGCCACACCCATAGCGCACCATGGATGCGGGGCCCGGCCTATGAGGCGCAGATCTTCGACGCGATCCGCAAGGCCGCGGCGGCGACCAGGCCTGCACGCATGGCCTATGGCACCGGCGTTTCCTACATCAACGTCAACCGCAACATCATCGACCCCAAGACCCGTCGCTGGTGGGAGGGGCCGAATTACGAGGGCGTGTCGGACAAGACTGTCGCGGTGGTGCGGTTCGAGACGCTGGAGGGCGCGCCGATCGCGGTCTATTTCAACTATGGCGTCCACGCCGTGCTGACCGGCAATCTCGATCTGGTGAGCGCCGACCTGCCCGGTGCCGCCTCCAACTATATCGAACAATCGCTGGGCGGTGACGCGGTCGCGGTCTATTCGAACGGTGCGGCGGGGGACCAGAACCCGATCTATTTCAACCAGACCTATGACCTGCGCGCGATCCGCACCGCCGACTATGCCGCGCGGGGTGAAGATATCAGCAACGCGATGCCGCCAGGCGGCACCGGCATGAACCGCAGCAATCCGCGCGTGGCGATGCTGATGGAACAGCAGAAGCAGATGGTGAAGTCGATGGGCCAGATGCTGGGCGAGGAAGTGCTGCACGTCAGCCGCGCCAGCCTGGAGCGTCCAGTCGCCGAAGCAACCATTCAGGGCGCGCAGACCAGCGTCACCTGCCCCGGCCGCAAGCGATTGGACAAGGGCCGTGCGGGCTATCCCGGCACCTATGAGGACGCAGACCCCGTCAGCATCCGCCTCAGCCTGCTCAAGATCGGCGACACGGTAATCGGCGGGGTCGATGCCGAGGTGTTCACGACCATCGCCCAGCGCTTCAAGCGCGAATCGCCGTTCAAGCACAGCATGATGACGACGATCACCAACGGCATGGCGCAGTCGGGCTATATCCCGAACGACGCGGCGTTCGCGTACAATACGTTCGAGGTCGTTTCGTCGCGGCTGAAGCCCGGCTGCGCCGAGAGCGCGATCGTCAATGGGCTGCTCAACCTGATCGACAAGGTCGACGCGAAGTGATCGGCTGGGCCGCGTCGCTCAGCGCGACGCGGCCTGCGCCAATGCGATCGCGCCGAGTGGGCCGGCGTCGGTGCCGAGACCCGCTGGCTGGATGATTTCGCCCACTGCCTCCGTGGTGACGAAGGGCAGATAGCTCTCGAGTTGGGCCACGACGATCTCCCGCACCCAGGGCAGAATGAAGGCACGTGACAAGGCGACGCTGCCGCCAAACAATATGCGGCGGGCCGACGTTGTCAGCAGGATCGCACAGCAGAGCTCGGCGATATCGGCGGCGACGTGACGCCAGATCGGGTCGCCATCGGACGCCGTGGCCGGGTCCATGCCGAAGCGCGCGGCGAGTGCCGGTCCCGACACCAGTCCCTCTACACAATCGCCGTGAAAGTCGCAGGCACCCGGGAAAAGATCGCCGGCGACACGCCGCAATCGGATGTGCCCGATCTCAGGGTGCATCGCGCCGTGAACGGGCTTGCCGCCGATCAGCAGCCCACCGCCCAATCCGGTCCCGATGGTGAGATAGCAGAGGCTGTCGCACCCCACCGCCGCGCCCCAGCGATACTCGGCCAGCGCAGCTCCGTTGACGTCGGTGTCGATCACCATCGGACACGCCAGTCCTTCGCTCAGCAGCGCCGCGACTGGCGCGCCGGTCCAGCCGGGCTTGGGCGTAGCGAGGATCTGCCCCAACCTCGGATCGCGCGGATCGAGCTGGATCGGGCCGAAACTGGCGATGCCGAGGCCCGCGAGCGGCGCGGCTGCCGCCCAGCCATCGAGGATTGCGCGCAATGCGCCGAGCGTGGCTATCGGCTCGCCTGTGGCGACGCTGTGCCGCTCGACGATCGCATCGCCCTGTGTCAGCACGGCAATCGCCTTGGTCCCGCCCAGCTCGATCCCCGCATAGCGTGGCGCGTCACTCATCCATCCGCCTCCAGCCCAGCCCTATCGCCCTGCAACCGCAAGCGCAGCATCGGCGCGAAGGTCGCGCCAAAGCGCCGGGCGCTCGCGTCGCTGCCATCGCTCCCCCAGGCGTCGATGAAACTGGTCACCTGAAGATCGGGCAATACCAGCCAGCTATAGGCCTGTTTGGGCGCAGCGTCAGGGTTTGCGAAGACCAGCCCCGTGCCGTTGAGCGGACGCCAGCCGCCGTCGATCCGGTCGCTCACCATGCCGTACAGCCCGGTGGGGCCGGTCGGGCCATCGGGGTTGAACACGTGCCGCTGGGTCGACCAGAAGAGGTAGTAGAGCCCCTGATGGAAGATCGCGTGCGGCCGCTCCAGCTCGTTGTTGAGCGTGTCGGCGCTGACCAGTGGCGATTGGATGTCCCATTCCGCCAGCGAGCTATCGCGCGCGCTCGCCCATCCGATCGCCCCGTTGAAGGCGGAGATTGAGCCCGCCAACGAAGCGGCGAAGAATACGTGGTGCCGCCCGTCGCGGGGGTCACGGAAATAGGCGGGGTCACGAAACGCCTTGATCGTGCCGACCGCACCGCTCCCGGCATCGCTCGCCATATAATGAGCAGAATCGCGGATCACGAACTCGCTCAGGTCGCGCCAATCGGTGAGGCGATAGCCGCCCTCCTGCGTCAACGTCGCATCCGCCCGGAACAGGCGTTGCTCGAACGTCGTCACCGCCTCGCCGCGCCGCCCGGTGGCGGTGAAGAACAGCGTCAGGGTGCGGCGATCCGGGGCAAGCAGCGCGGAGCCGGACCACTCGCGGCTTCCCGGCGCGAACTTGTCCGGCATTGCCGGGCCCAGCGAACGCCAGCCCATTGCGTCACGCAGGATCAGGTGGATCCGGGCATGGCCGTGCCGCGCGTCGGGATCGGGAAAACGCGGCGCGCCGAGCGCCATCCATAGCGTCTGTCCACCGGGCAGCGCGGAGGGCGTCCCATCGGCGTCCTGCACCGGCCAGGCATCCCAGATGTCTAGATCGGGCGCGATTCGCACCACATCCGCGTCGCCGATCAGCGGCGCGCTCTCGTGGCGACGTCCAGCGAGTACGCGGATATGGTCGGGGCTCCAAAGCGCCGCTCCGACCGGCTTGGCCGTCAACTCGACCGGGGTGGTATCGGCCGTGCTCAACGGACGGCCCGCCCACGGCACGCGGGGCGAATGGCGGCGTCTCCGGCACGCCCGGTCGGGCAATCCACATCAGCTTGCCGGATCAATTCCACTCTCCCTGTCTCTTGCCCACGCAACTTCCTTGACGTGTTCGGATGTGTTTCGCAATCGATTGTGAATACAGCTTGCAACCCCCGGCTCGAAGCGCTTCTATCGCGCGACCGGAGAAGCAAATACGTTGCCCGGATCGGGAGGATGCAAGCAGGTGAAGATCGGACCCATCGGACGACGCGGATTCATCGCCGGAGCCACCAGCCTCGCGGCGCTGGGTGCCAAAGCAAACGGCGCGGCGGCGGCGCAATTCCCCAAGCTCCCACCGATGCCCCGCGCCTGGATCGATGCCGAACAGATTCCGCTCTGGCCGAACGGCGCTCCCGGCGGCGGCTACACCGCCCGCGCGGTCCCCACCGATTGGCCCGACATCATGGTCCGCAACATCGAAACCCCGATGCTGCGCGTGTTCCGCCCGGAAAAGTCGAATGGCCGCGCATTGCTGTCGATCCCCGGCGGGGCCTACACGTTCGTGTCGATCCTCAACGAAGGCGTCGATGTCGCGCGCGCGATGAGCGCGCGTGGCTATACGGTGTTCGTGCTCACCTATCGCCTGCCCGACGAAGGCTGGGCGAAGCGCGAAGACGTTCCGTTGCAGGATGCACAGCGCGCGATCCGCGTGATCCGCGCCAACGCCGCGCGCTATGGCTATGACCCGGCCAAGGTCGCCGCAGTCGGATTTTCGGCCGGCGGGCATCTCGGCGCGACGCTGGCCACAGGCTTTGCAGAACAGGTCTATGCGCCGCGCGACGCGACCGATGCGCTCGACGCCCGACCCGCGGCAATGGCACTGATCTATCCCGTTATCAGCGTCACCGCGCCCGAAACGCATGGCGAGTCCGCGATGCGGCTGCTTGGAACGACGCCCTCCGCCGAGCTGATTTTCAAACGCTCGCCCGCCCAACATGTCACCGTGCAGACGCCGCCGGTGTTCCTCGTCCACGCGCTGGACGACAAGGCGGTTCCGGCCGAGAACAGCATGATCATGCTGCGCGCGCTGCAGGCGGCGAACCGCCCGGTCGAGCTGCATCTGTTCGAAGCGGGCAATCACGGCTTCGGCGTTGGGCGTCCCGACACGCCCGTCAGCCACTGGCCCGCGCTGTTCGCCGTCTGGCTCGACCGCCATATGGCCTAGGCGCGATAATCGTCGGCGTCGCGCTGCGCGAGCAGCGCGTCGAACGGCGCGCGCGACCTGTTCCAGCCGCACAGCAACGCCAGCAGCGTCGCGAACACACCACCCAGCAGGATCGCATAGCTGCTGTCCGCCAACCACTCGCCAAGCGCGCCCATCGCGAGCGGCGCGAGCACTGCGCTGACACAGGTGAAGAACAGCAGCAGCCCGGCGATCGACCCATGCCGCCCCTTGTCGTAGCAGCTGATCCCGGTCGAATTGATCGTCGGATACAGCACCGACATGAACAGCCCGGTCGCGGGCAGGGCAAAGATGGCCACTTCCCGCCCGCCAATCACCGCGATCCAGAACAGCGCCGCCATCGCCGAGCTGCACACCAGGATCACGCTTGCCCAGTCATAGCGCGCGAGCAGCCATACGCCGAGGAACCGCCCTGCCGCGCGCAACACGAAGAAGATCGACACGACATAGGCCGCCAGCCACAGCCACGACCCCGAATAATCGGCGAGATAGGTCGGCGCCCAGACATAGATCGCCGCCTCCGCCCCGACATAGAGCATCAGCGCAGTGCCAAAGAAGCGCGCGGGCGGATCGCCGGCCATGCGGATCGCCTCGCTGGCGCGGACCGGCTCGGTACGGGTGATGATCGGTCTTGGAAAACGCGCAACCGCCGATCCCAGCACCAGCAGCGCGCACAGCATCGCCGCGATGATGTACACCCATTTCCAGCTCGCGCCGTTGAGCAGCATATAGGCGACGATGCCCGGCCCGATAATTGCGCCGACGCCGAAAAACCCCTCGATCAAATTCATCGTCCGCGCATGTTCGCCGGTCGAGCGCGACAGGTCGCCGATCAGCGCCAGCGCGCCGGACTTGAAAATGCCGATGCCGATGCCGGACATGAACAACAGGCTGGTGAAGAACAGGAAGCTGTGTCCCGCGGCGAACAGCGCCGAGCTGACCCCGAACAGGACCAGGCCAATCAGGATCGTCGCCTTGCGCCCGATCCGGTCGGCCAGGAAACCGAGCGCGATCGCGGAGATGCCGATCCCGGCCATGGTCGCGTACTGGAACGATCCGCCGGCGGTCAGACCCAGCTGAAACTCGCGGATCACCTCGGGGATGACGGTGCCGACCGAGTCGGTGGTCATCGCAAACATCGCGAACATCAGGAAGACCAGCGCCTTGAGCAATGTCGCCGCGCCGTCGCGTCCCGCCCGATCGTTCATCCCGCTCTCCGATCCATCATGTTATGCGACAGGTAGTACGACGGAAAGAGCGGGAGGCGCAGTGCCTCCCGCCCATCCCGCAAATCCGCTTCCGGTCAGGGCGTGACCCGGAAACGAAGGCCGATGGTACGCGGGGTCGGCCCCGACCCCGACAACGGGCCGTTGGTGCCGACAAAGGTCGGCCCACGCTCGTCGGTCAGGTTGTTGCCGATCAGCGCCAGCTCATACGGGCCGTGCCGCACGCCCAGCGTCAGGGCCATCACGTTGTAGGACGGCGCGGTGATCCCATTGCCCTGCAACCGGTCGCCGCTGTGGCTCAAGGAGAGGTTGCCGAACAGGTTCACATTGTTGGCAATGTCGCCGTTGTAGCCCAGGTCGACACGGAAGTTGTTCGACAGCGTGTTGGTCAGCCGTGCGCCGGGCCGCAACAGTGGCTGGGCCGCCGCGACGATCGGGTTCACGCGGGTATATTTGCTGTCGTTGAAGTTGCCGACAAAGCCCAGATTGAAGCCCTTGAGCGGCGTGTTCCAGCGCAGCTCCAGATCGACGCCCTTGGTCTTCGCATCACCGAAATTGGCAAAGCCGTCGACGTTGGCGATCGACCCGGTGACCGACGTCTGCAGGTTGGTATATTCGAGCTGATACAGGTTCAGGCCGATATTCAGCGACCGGTCGGCGCTGCGCCATTTCACGCCGAACTCATAGTTGGTCGACGATTCCGGCTCCAGCGTCACGCCCGTCGGCACGCCCGCGCCGGTGACCGACTGGACCTGCACGCGCGACTGGACGATGCCGGGACGGAAGCCGGTCGCCGCCGAGATGAACATCGTCAGATCGTCGCTCGGCAGATAGGATAGATTGACCCGCCAGGTGGTCACGTCCTTCGTCGTCGGCAGCGTCTCGGTCGCGTCGGCGAACGCGCGGTCGTCATGGTACTGCCGCAGCCCGACCAGCGGGACCAGCTTGCCGTCGAACAACTCATAGCTGACCTCGCCGAAGAATGCGTAATTCTCGGTCAGCGTGTCGTTATCGGCGTTGATGACCAGGCCCGGAAGGGTCAGCGTATTTTCCTGCGGCCCCGACCCGTTCTGGTAGGACGCGCCGAGCAGCCATTTGAACGGCCCGCTGCCGTTGGAGTTCACCCGCAATTCCTGCGCGAACATGCTCGGCAGGAACTGGCTCGAGAATGAGCCGGAGGGCGAGAGCGGGATGTTGATCCCGAACACGCCGTCGAGCTGGCTGGTCGCGCTGGTGATCGAGAAGGCGTCGAAATCGACCGTCGCGGTCAGGCTGTACAGCGTGAAATCGCCATTCGAAAAGCCGTCCTGCCCCGCAGTGTTCTGGAAATAGGGCGGGCTGACCGACGCGGTGAATCCGGTGAAGCCCTGGCGCGGGCGGAATTTCCAGTACTGCGCGCGGATGTTCACGTTGTCCGCCGGGCGGAACAGCGCGACGACGCGGATATCGTCATTCTTGGCGACATTGACCCCCGTCTCGTCGGGCGTGCCGTCGAAGGCGCCATAATAGGCGTCGGCCCAGCCGGCATCGCGCGAGAAACCGCCGCTGACGCGCACCGCGAGCATGTCCTTGACGATCGGCACCGAGATCGCGCCGGCCACGCCATAGTTGAGGCCATCGGCACCGCGTGTCTGCGATGCCTCCGCCTCGAACGCGTAATCGAATTCCTTGAGGTTCGGGTCGCGCGTGCGGAAGATGAACACGCCGCCCGACGAGCCCTGGCCATAGAGCGTGCCCTGCGGCCCGCGCAGCACTTCGACGCGATCGATGTCGAGGAAGCGCACGGGCGGGGCGATGCCGAAATTGGTGACGATGAACGGCGCGTCGTCGAGATAATAGCCGATCGGCGAGTCGCCATTCTGCGTGACGCTGCCGCGCAGATTGTAGAAGCGCGATCCGTTGGACTGACGGAACCCCTCGAACGCGCCCGGCACGCTCGACACCAGGTCACCGATGGTGCTGATGTTGCGCTCCTTCAGCTCCTCGCCATCGAACGCCTGGATCGCGAGGGGGACTTCCTGAAGCGCCTGCGCGCCGCCCTTTGCGCGGTGACGACCACTTCGTCCGAGCTGGCGTCGGCGGGTGCCCGGGCCTCCTGACCTGTGTCGCTCTGCGCAAAGGCAGGCACTGATCCCAAGACGCTTGCGACCGCAATGGCCGCGACTGACGTGCAGAAACGCTTCATTATCCTCTCCCCGGTTATTTTTTCAATCGATTGCATAAATAGGCCGGAGGACGTCGTCAAGGAGCGGCCCGACCCGTGCGTTCCTCCAGCTATTCAATCAACAGGCGACTAATGCAATCGTTTGCCACTCAAACGGTTGCCAAGCCTTTGCGGTCGTTCCTATTTGGCGGGGCGCGCAAAGGCGCGACGCAGCGCCTCGATCTTCGCGCGGTTGAACTGCCTCGCTTGCGGCGAGTCAGCCGACAGCTGGTCGAAGCCGTGATAGGCCCCCGGAATAACCTGCAATTCGGTCGGCACCCCGGCCTCGTTCAGCCGCCGGGCATAGTCGATATCCTCGCTGACGAAGAGATCGACCCCGCCGACCTGGATGAAGGCGGGCGGCAGTCCCGCAAGGTTTTGCGTGCGCGCTGGAACGGCGCGCGCCGGCACCTTGTCGGTTCCGGGTTCCTGGCCCAGGAACGCCTTCCAGCCATATTGGTTTTCCAACCCGCTCCACCCCACGGTGGCGATATGGCCAGGCAGCTTCACCGCCCCGCCGGTGCGGTCGTCCAGCATGGGATAGACCAATGCCTGAAACGCGATGGGGATTTCTCCGCGGTCGCGCGCGGTAATGGCCAACAGAGCCGCATGCCCCCCGCCCGCGCTCTCGCCGGTCACCGCAATGCGGCTGCGGTCCAGACCCAGTTCGGCGGCATTGCGATACATCCAGCTGAGGCCCGCATAATTGTCCTCGATCGACCCCTGATAGGTCGTTTCCGGTGCAAGGCGATATTCGACGCTGACGATCACCGCATCGAGCTCGCGCGCCATGTCCTGAAGACGGCGGACATCGGTCGCGGCGGTGCCGAGGATGTAGCCGCCGCCATGGGTATGGACGATACCGGGACGGCTGGTCCCCGGCTTGGCGTTGATGACGAACAACTTCACCTGCGGCGCACCGACCGGGCCGGGAATCATCTTCTCGACCACGGGAATATCGGCGTGACGCGGGGGGATCGGGGGACCACCGCCGCGCTTTCGCGACGCCAGCACCATCGCCTCGTCAATCGTGCCCATCATCTTGGAGAATCCCAGCGCCAGCCGCGCGCCCGCGCGCAGCTCCGGCGCGATCGGCGCGAGCTTCGCTTCATCCTCGGCAGTGAGCGGAGGTGGCGTCGGGGCTTGCTGCGCGGATGCAGCGGGCGGCGCCATCGCGAGCAAAGCCGCGCCGCAAAATGCCGAGATCCTTGCCCGCATCACACTCTCCCACACGTTTTCCGGTCGCTTCGGACTCGGGTCCACTATGTCGACACCCTATTAGCAATCGATTGCAAGTCAACTCGACCAAAGTCGTAGGGCGCCCGGCCTGGCAACAATCAGCTGGACTCGCGGACGATGAGTTCGGGATTGAGGATCGTCGATCCGGTCGCATCGCCGGCGATGCGCTTCATCAGGCTGTCGACCAGATGCGCCGCACCTGCGGCAAGGTTCTGGCGCACGGTGGACAGTGGCGGTGCGCTCGTGCGGGCGAGGTAGAGATCGTCATAACCGACCACCTTCACATCCCCCGGCACCGAAAGGCCGCGTGTCGCCAGCACCTGAATCGCGGTCAGCGCGATCAGATCGGACGCGGCGAAAATGCCGTCGGGCAGGATAGCTGACTGGTCGAGAAACGTGTCGATGTCCGACCCGCTGACTTCCGAAGCAAAATGGGTCGGGGCATCGACCAGCACGATGTCGTTGTGCGCTCCGATCGCGGCCTTTGCGCCTTGGAGCCGCAGCGACGGTTCGATCGCCTGGGTATTGCCCAAGAACGCGATCTTGCGGCATCCGCGGTCGATCAGATGCTGGGTCGCCAGCCGTCCGCCCAGGAAATTGTCGGTGCCCACCGAACAATGGATCTGCCCCTGGACAAATCCGCCCCATGCGACCAGCGGCAGATAGTCGGCGGCGATCCGGTCGAGCACCTGCGACTGATCCGACTGGCCGACGATGATGAAGCCGTCGACGCGGTCGGCATCGATCAGCCGGGACAGCCAATTGTCCTGGTTGGGAATGACACGCGACAGCATCAGGTCGAACCCGCGCTCGCTCAACTCGTCGGCGAGATAGCCGATCAGCGTCATGAAGAACGGATCGGACAGATGCTGTCCGCGATCATGGCCCAGCGGCACGACAACGCCGATCGCGCCGCGCTGCTTGGTCCGCAAATTGCGGGCGAGCGCGCTGGGACGGAAATCGTGCTTTTCCGCGAGCTTGCGAATGCGTTCCGACGTCTTTGAATTGACCATCGTCTTGCCGGCCAGCGCGCGCGACACGGTCGCGGCCGACACCCCGGCAAGTTCGGCGAGGTCGTAGATGGTCTTGATCTTGCGCGTCAAATTCCGCCTCCCCCGCACGCCAAGGGGATAGGGTTGCCGTGCCCCCTTTGCAACAAGCGCATGTCCGGTTGCAAACTAAGGCTTCAGGAACCGCGCGACGTCCACTGCCGCCGCCATCGCGGCATTGCCGGCGTCGTTCGGATGGACATGATCGCCGGGGTCATAGGCCGGGTTCAGCCGCGTCGGACGCGCGGGGTCGCGCAGCGTGGCGTCGAAATCGACCACCGCGTCGAACCTTCCGCTGGTGCGGATCCAGCTGTTGACCGCCTCGCGCAGCGCCTCGGTCTTCTCGCTGTACAGCCACAGCCCCTCGGTCGGCGCGATCGTCGCGCCCATCACCTTGATACCGTGCAGATGCGCCCGATCGATGAACTGCGCATAGGCGGCGATCAGTTCTTCCGCCGTGACCGCCTCACTCGACGGCATGCCCGGTATCGCCGCGAAGTTGATGTCGTTGATCCCTTCCAGCAGGATCACCCATCGCACCCCTGGCCGCGCCAGCACGTCGCGGTCAAAGCGCGCCAGTGCCGACAGGCCAGCGCCGTCGCGCCGCACGCGATTGCCGGAAATGCCCATATTGACGACCGAGAGATGCCGGGTTCGCGCATCTTTTTGCAGCCGATCGGCAAGCAGGTCGGGCCAGGCGCGGCCCGTGTCCGGGGTCGTTCCATAGCCATCGGTGATCAGAATCCCCGAACGCGACGATCGTCCCCGCCTCGGGGGCTGCCTCCACCACGACGCCGGTTAGCCAGAGATAGGATCGGTTGGTATCGGATCCGCTCAGCGCCGTGTCGCCGGTTCGGTCACCCTTGACGATGTAGGTGGTACGCAGTCCCAGCGGATGAAGCGTGTTGACGGCGGTATCCGCAGGCAGATGGATCGAAACCGCGAGCTGCTCGAACGCCGCCAGGTCGATGCTGACGGGATCACTGGTCGCAACCGCGCCGGGCTGGATCGTCACATCCGCTTGCCCCGCAAAGCTGAGCGCCCGCGACGTGCCGGCAACGATCGCAGAGGCGCCGGCACTCTTGGCGATCGCGGCCCGTCCGATCCTGACTGGCTCGCCCCCGGATGCGTTGGAGAACTGGACGCGCAAGACGCTGCCGCCGATCGTGGGGCGCACGATCATCCGCACGGTCTGGTCGTGCAGCCGTTGGGGCGTAGGAAGGACCGGCGACGGTGCCGATGGCGGGGGCGCGGGACGCGTCTCGCCTTCGGGTCGCGGGGGCATCCGGGGCGGCGGCATGGGTGCGAGCTGCTGCGCAGTTCCCCAGGCGCTGATCCAGCGATCCCCGGCCTGCGCGGTCGATGCGAACATCAGCGACAATGCACCCAGTAGCAGCGCGGTACCGCCTCCGTTCAACCCAGAATCTCATCGCGCCCCTCCCGAAAAACGTTCCCGTCACAGGGCCGCGAGCGAAGTGACTTGCGACCTGCAATCGATTGCCATGAATGGATCGGCTATCATCGCCAACAATGGATCGCAAGTGGTCGGGGCGTTCCTTGAAATCCGGGAGGTCGCGAAGCGGTCCCCGGCATATCCGCTGACGGCTGAACCGCTTCTCACCGCCGCCCAGCTCATGTAGGCGAAGCCATGCGCCCGACCTCATCGCGCCTGTTCCTGCCCGCCGCGCTGATGCTGGCCGCAACCCCGGCAGCCGCGCAGACCGCCCAGACGCGCGACGACGCGCTGGCGCAGGACGGTGCCGAATATGCCCGCGCCTATGGCGTTACGCAGCCCGAAGCGGTGCGGCGGCTCGCGGCGCAGCAGGACAGCGTTCCCGTCATCGACGCGATCGCCGACCGCTACCGCGACCGTCTCGCCGGAATCTCGGTCCAGCATCGTCCCGACTACCGCTTCATCGTCTATCTGACGGGCGACCAGCCGGTCCCCACGCGCTGGATCACGGCGGGGACGACGCGGGTTCAGGTTCAGTTTCGCACCGGAGCAAAGGTTAGCCGCGACCGCGTGGTTTGGGCGCTGTCCCATCACCAGGCCGCGATCCGCGCGGCGCTGGGCAGCTATCCCGCCATGGGCATCGACCCGCGTACCGGTGAGCTGGTGGTGATCGCGGGCAATGCCGCAGTCGAGAAGGCAGGGGAGCCGCGATGCTCGACGCACGGCTGACACAATTGACCGGCGTCCCGGTCCGGGTCCGCGCGCTCGATCATGTGGACCGCAACCTCGGCCCACAGGGCGGCGGGCGGCTCGACGGGACCGATCCGGTCAGCGGCAAGCGCTATCGCTGCACCAGCGGCTTTCTGGTCGGCGACGGCACGCGCACCGGCATCACCACCGCCGCCCACTGCCTCGACGACCTCAGCTATATCGATCCGCAGCGCCAGGCGACCCCGCTCGCCTTTGTCGGGCAATGGGGCTGGGGCTATCACGACGTTCAGATCCATGCCGGCCCCGCCCCCGCCCGCCCGCTGTTCTTCGCCGACACCGCACGGACGGTGGCGCGCCCGGTCGAGGTGCAGCGGACCAAGCCGAGCACCCGCGCGGGCGACTTTGTCTGCCATCGCGGCGAGAGCACGGGGTACAGCTGCGCCGAAGTGACCCTGCTCGATTTCGCCCCATCGGGCGAGCTGTGCGGCGGGTTCTGCCTTCCCACCTGGGTCGCTGTGGCGGGGCCGACGTGCAAACAGGGCGACAGCGGCGGTCCGGTGTTCAGCGGAACGGCCGCGTTCGGAATCGTCAAGGGCGCAACGTTCCGCCGCGACGGTTCCTGCGCCTTCTATTTCTATATGTCGCTCGATTACCTGCCGACGCCCTGGACGCTGCTGATCGAGACACCGACCGTCATCACGGGCCGCCCCTAGATCGATCGGGTGGGAATGGCTGGGGCGGCTGGATTCGAACCAGCGCATGGCGGTACCAAAAACCGCTGCCTTACCGCTTGGCTACGCCCCAACATGTCGCGGAAGCGACGCCCTTAGAGCGCCGCGCCGCCGCTGAAAAGAGGATTTAACCGAACCGATGCACCCAGCCATGCGGGTCGGGCGCTTCGCCGCGCTGGATCGCGGTCAGGCGTGCCTTGAGCGCTTCGGTCACCTGTCCCGGGCCGCCGCTGCCGATGGTGAAGCCGCCGTCGCGGCTCTTCACCTGGCCGACCGGGGTGACCACCGCCGCGGTGCCGCAGGCAAAGGTTTCGACCAGCCGACCGCTGTTCGCATCCGCCTCCCACTGGTCGATCGCATAGGGCTCCTCACGCACCGTGATCCCCTGCTCCCGCGCCAGCGCGATGATCGACTCGCGCGTGATTCCGGGCAGGATCGTGCCGGTCAGCGGCGGGGTGACGATGCTGCCATCGTCGAACACGAAGAACAGGTTCATGCCGCCCAGTTCCTCCACCCAGCGGCGCTCAGCCGCGTCGAGGAACACGACCTGGTCGCAGCCCTGCTTGATCGCCTCGGCCTGCGCGACCAGGCTGGCGGCATAGTTGCCACCACACTTGGCCGCCCCCGTACCGCCCGGCGCGGCGCGGGTGTAATGGTCGGAGACCCAGATCGTCACCGCCTTCGCCCCGCTCTTGAAATAGGCACCGGCGGGCGATGCGATGACGAGGTAGAGATATTCGCTCGCGGGCTTCACCCCCAGGAACACCTCGCTCGCGAACATGAACGGGCGCAGATAGAGCGACCCGCCCTCAAGCGTCGGAATCCAGTCGCGGTCGGCGGCGACCAGCGCCTCGAGCGAGCCGATGAACAGCTCGTCGGGCAGTTCGGGCATCGCCATGCGCCGCGCCGATTCGCGGAAGCGGCGGGCATTCTCCTCGGGGCGGAACAGCGCGGTCCCGCCATCGCCGAGGCGATAGGCCTTGAGCCCCTCGAAAATCTCCTGCGCATAGTGCAGCACGGCGGTTGCGGGATCGAGCGTCAGGGGTGCGCGCGCGGTGATTTTCGCGTCGTGCCAACCCTTTGCGTCCGACCAGCGGATCATCGCCATATGATCGGTGAACAGCTTTCCGAAGCCCGGATCGGCAAGGAGGCGCGTCCGCTCGTTCGCATCGACCGGAGCCGGATTGGCTTCAACGTGGAACAGGCTGCTCACATCACTCTCCCGAATTGACCCGGAATCTACCGTTGCGCACGCCTAAGGCCGATGGCAAAACAGGTCAACATGGCTGTCCCAACTGCGTCCCCGCTATTCCTGCGCGAAGCCGAGATCCGGCGCGGCGTCGAAATGCTCTATTTCGGCTACAGCCACCTCACCCGCTCGATCGACGAGGGGCTGGCGGCGCAGGGGCTGGGCCGCGCGCATCACCGGTCGCTCTACTTCGTCGCGCGCCAGCCCGACATCACGGTGGGCGAGCTGATCTCGCTGCTCGCAATCACCAAGCAGTCGCTTGGGCGCGTGCTGACCGACCTGACCGAACGCGGCCTGATCGAGACGCGGCCGGGGCGCGAAGATCGCCGCCAACGCCTGCTGCGGCTGACGCCCGAGGGCACGAAATTGGAAGCGGAACTGTTCGACGCACTCCGCGAAAAGATGACCGCCGCCTATTCCTCGGCGGGACAGGCGGCGGTCGGGGGGTTCTGGGCAGTGCTTGAGGGGCTGATCCCCGCCGACGAGCGCAAGCGGGTATCGGACCTGGGGCGCTAGGCCACCTTGAACCCCTCGCGGTTCATCGCCTTGGTGAGCGCGGCGTTCTTTTCTTCCGACAGGCTGGCGCGCAGCTGCGGGAACAGCCGCTCCTCCTCATCCTGCATATGCTCCTCCAGTTCGCTGCGCAGCTTGCGGATCGTCGCGAGGAATTGCGGGCTCGCGGCGGGCATATTGTCCAGCTCGTACAAATGCTGCTTCACATAGCCATGCTCGTTGTTGAGCTCGTCCGCCGCCTCGACCTTCCCGGCCTCACGCAGCGCGGGATAGATCACATTTTCTTCCTCGATCGCATGCTTGGCCAGCGCGTGCTTGAGCTGGGTCAGCATCATCGTGCGCCGCGCGGTTGCGCTATCGTCGGTCGCCTCGATCGCGTCGAGCAGTTTGAGCACCGCCTGATGCTCGGCGATCAGCCCGTCCATCCAGTCGCCCGCCAGCAGGGTCGGCGATTGCACCGCCGCCTTGCGGCCCAGCATCGCCAGCACACCCAGCGCCGCGCCCGCCGCAGTCGCGCCAGCGATCTTGCCGAAGCTGCCGCCCCAGCCGCCTTCTTCCTTGAACCGGCCCTGGCTGTCCCGGGCCTGATTGTCTGCCTGCTTCGCTCTGCTCTGCGCCTTGGTCG
This sequence comes from Sphingomonas sp. J344, assembly GCF_024700005.1. Classification (NCBI taxonomy): domain Bacteria; kingdom Pseudomonadati; phylum Pseudomonadota; class Alphaproteobacteria; order Sphingomonadales; family Sphingomonadaceae; genus Sphingomonas; species Sphingomonas sp. J344. The sequence goes on from NZ_JAJONB010000002.1 coordinate 544,180, forward strand.
CCATCATCGCCTCCATGACTTGGAATGTGGCGCGACAACGTTTTCAGCGGGTTGGACGTTCCGTTCAGCCGTGCGCGGCGGCGGCCATTTCGGCGTTGCGCCGCTCGGACGCTTCGAGCGTGGCGGTCAACAGCTTCACCAGCGCGGAATCGGTATCGAGTACATCCAGTCCCTTGCGGGTCGATCCACCGGGGCTCGCGACCTTGTCGGCGAGCGTCGCAGGCGTCTCGGAGGATCGGGCGGCCAGCAACGCCCCGCCCTCGACCGTCGCCAGCGCAAGCCGCAGCGCCTGATCTGCGGGAATGCCGACCGCCGCGCCAGCCGCCGCCAACGCGTCGACGAAGCGATAGACGAACGCAGGGCCGCTGCCCGCGAGCGCGGTCACCGCGTCGAACCGCGCGGCATCGACCCATTCGACGAGGCCGAGCGGGGCCATCAGCACCTCGGCCCCGGCCCGCGCTTCGGCATCCGCACTGTCGCTATGCAGCGCGACCACACCCTTGCCGATCTCGACCGGCAGGTTGGGCATCGCACGCACGATCGCCCCGGCATCGAACCGCGCCGCCAGCGCCGCCTCCTCGACCCCGGCAAGGATCGACACCAGCATCGGCACGCCCGCGATCCGGGCCGCAATCTGATCCGCAATTCCGTCCAGCTGCTGCGGCTTGACCCCCAGCATGACTGCGTCGGGCAGCGCGCCCTCGGGCAGCACCCGCCCCTGCCGCACGCCTTGGGGCAGGTCGCAGTCGCCGCGATTGAGGACAAACACATCCTCCCCGCGCACGGTCCCCGCCGCGATCCAGCGCCGCAACATCGCCCCGGCCATATTGCCGCAACCGATCAGCCACAGGGTCTTGGGGGTCGTCATTGCCACAGCTCCATTGCCTTTACCGCCCGTCGAAGAAGCGCGGCGTCGGGTCAAGCCCCCAGAAAACACGCCGCGCGCGGTTGACCCCGCTTCGCCCGCCAGTACGTTCCGCGTCCGCAACTTTCGGGGACTAAAATGGCGTATTGGCAGGGTTTGGTGACGGGTGCAGCGGTGACCATCGCGGCGGTGACATTGGTGGCAGCGACGAAGCCGCAGAAATTCGGGACGATCGATGTCGAGCGGATCAATGTCCGCGAGCCGGACGGCACGCTGCGGCTGGTGATCGCCAGCAAGGGCCGCTTCCCCGGTGCCTTCTACAAGGGTGACGAGATCGCGCGCCCCGACCGCGCCTTTGCCGCCGGTATGCTGATGCTCAACGACGAAGGCACCGAAAGCGGTGGCCTGATCTGGGCCGGCAAGAAGGATGGCGACAATCTCAATGCCGGGGCCAGCCTGACCTTCGACCGGTTCGAGAATGACCAGACGCTGCAATTGCTCCAGACCGACAGCGGCAACCGCGACAGCGCCGCGCTGATCATCTCCGATCGCCCGGCGGGCAGTATGTTCGCCAAGGTCGATGGCAAGGCGGTGATGCGCACCGATGGCGAGCCCGGCGCCGCGCGCCTGTTCGTCGGCAAGTCGCGCGACAAGGCATCGGTGGTGATGCTTCAGGACGCCACCGGCAAGCCCCGCCTGATGCTCAAGGTCGCCCCCGACGGCGGCGCAGCGATCGACTTCCTCGACGACAAGGGCAAGGTGGTGAAGACGATCGGGCCGGCAAGTTGATGGGGCAAGGGCGCGCCCACAACGGCGCGCCTCGCGTCACCCAATAGGCCGTAGTCTCATAAAGCGGACGGGCTGCTAACGACCCCATAGCGGGCCTTCGCTATCTGTTTTCCGCTTCCTGATTGCGGTCGTCGGCGCCTTTGCTAACGTCGTAGAATGCGACCGCTTCTAACCTCCGGCTTGGTCATTTTTGCGCTGGCTGGATGCAAACATGCTGAGTGGGAGCGAACCAGCGAAGCAATGTCTCCCGATCACCAGTATGTTGCTGTGGCTGAATATAAGGGCGCACCAGCTTCCAATAGCGATCATCGCCGCATCGTCTTGATCCAACGGAGCGCGGGATCGCCTTCGGCCGGGCAGGTGGTAGTATCTGCGGCTAATTCTAATCGTGTGGGCCTACACTGGGAAAGTGACGATCAGCTGATTGTAGAGGTCTGTGGTGCTACTTCTTACGAGGTGCAGGCGCGCCATTTCCGCGACCCTCCATTGAAGGAAGATGGCGAAGAAAACGCGATCCGGGTCGAGGCAGTTTCAGTCAAAAGTGACCGAAACGGACGTCAGCTATGCGCGGACTTGCCCGCAAAGTAGGCTGGCAGCTTCCCACCCAATTTCAGCCGTCCAGCCATCTCGCTGAAAGCGGTCGTTTGTGGGTTCACGGCCTCCAGGACTATGGCTGCTGAGGCGCAGGCTTGACGGTGCGGGGCTGCCCAGGCCGGTCAAAGAAGCCCGGCCCCGCGTCGAGCACGGGGCGACGGGACTATTGCTTGCGCTTACGCCTCGCCCTGCGTCTCGATCAGCGCGGCGGCGATCGCTTCCTTCGGCGACTTGCCGCCCCACAGGACGAACTGGAACACCGGGTAGAAGCGCTCGCATTCGTCGATCGCGCTTTCGACCAGCAATTCGGTGTGCTGCAGCGTAATCGATCCGCCGTCCTCGCCAGGGATCATCGCGGCGTTGCGGTAGAGCAGGATCCCGCTCGACGACCAAAGTTCGAAATGGCCGACCCAGAGCTGTTCGTTGACCAGCCCGATCGTCTCATAGATCGCCGCGCGGCGCTCGTCCGGGATGCGCACATCCGGGAACGCCAGAAACTGGAGCACGCCATCGTCCTCGCGCCAGATGGCGCGCAGCTCGTACTCGGTCCAGCTGCCCTTTACCTTGGCAACGACCTCATCCTCTTCGCGCGTATGGCTCCAGCCATGCGCCGCGAAATAGCTTTCCAGCATGTCGATCGGCGCGGCGTCATCGTCGCGCTCATATTCGCTCTCATCGAGCATTCCGGTCGTCCTCCGCCCGGCCCTTGCCTGGCGCAGTTGGTGCCAATCCTCGCCGCGCCGCACAAGCAGCATAGCGTAAACGCGGCGGAAATAGATGTGGAAAAACGGGTTTTAGAGGCCCGCGCCCGGCTTTCTGGGCTTGCTGGGCTTCGCAGCTGCGGCAGTTCCGGCCAGCTTCGCCTCCAGCGCCTCGATCCGCGCACGCAGCGCATCATTCTCGTCGCGTGCCGCAGCGGCCATCGCCTTCACCGCCTCGAACTCGTCGCGCGCGACGAAATCCATGCCCCCGACAAAGCTCTTGAACCGCTCACGCGCTGCGCTCTCGCCCTCACGCGCCATGCCGGCCATCGTGCCGGCCGCGCCGTTCACGAACTTCACGAAATCGTCGAAAATGCGGTTGTCGCTCTGCATTGTTTATCTCCTGGGCGGCACCGGCCCGCTCCCCCACGGGGTCCCCGCAAAGTAATACTTTGCGGGGCTACCCGCACCCGGCCACCCAACTTTAGTAGCCTATGGGTGGCCGGGTGGGGGGAGCGGGCCGGTGCCGCACGTTCAGCCCAGCTGAACCAAACTCAAATAGCCATTTGGGGCGCGGACTGCGCCGGGACAAGGGTTTCGGCGTTGGGATTGAGCTGGTCGATCTGGAAGCACAGCCATCCCGCGAAGCACAGCCAGCCCAGATAGGGGATCATCAGGATCGCCGCACCGGTGCGGATCCGCCCGAACAGGATCGTCGTGGCGAGTGCCAGCACCAGGATCACCCCGATCAGCACGAACGCCCAGAACACCTGATGCATGCCAAAGAACAAGGGCGACCAGGCGAGGTTCGCGCCCATCTGCACCGCGAACAGCACCAGCGCCGGGCCGCGCAGCTTCGACCCGCGCGCATTGATGATCATCGCCAGCGCCAGGCCCATCAGGACATAGATGACCGTCCACGCGACCGGAAACGCCCAGTCGGGCGGGGTCTGCGGCGGCTTTTCCAGCATCTGGTACCACAGGTTTTCAGCGCCGGTCGGAGCGATGCGGGCCGAGGTAAAGCCGAGCAACAGGATGAACGGGACGGTGACCACCGCCCAGCGCAGAAACGCAAGCCGCAACTGTCCCTTGGACGCAATCTCCATTACCGCTCCCCAGTCCTTTTGACCCGGCTTATTCGGCCGGTTGCGGCTGTGCCATCGCCGCATCAAGCTCCCGGCTCACGGCTTGGGGCGAACCGGTCCACTTGGCAAGCCTGCTATACAGGATCGGGATGAGGAACAAGGTGATGAGCGTCGCGAGCAGCACGCCGAACACGATCACCACGCCGATCGCCGATCGCGCGCCCGCGCCCGCGCCGCTCGCCAGCATCAGCGGCACCGCGCCCGCCGCGGTCGCAATCGACGTCATCAGGATCGCGCGCAGACGCCGTGCCGAAGCCATGCGGATCGCGTCGGCGATGCTCTTGCCCTCGTCGCGCAGCTGGTTGGCGAATTCGACGATCAGGATGCCGTTCTTCGCCGCCAATCCGACGAGCATGACGATGCCGATCTGACTGTAGAGATTGAGTGTCTTGCCGAAGAAGAATAGCCCGAGCATCCCGCCTGCGACGGCGAGCGGTACGGTCATGATGATCACGCCGGGATGCACGAAGCTCTCGAACTGCGCGGCGAGCAGCAGATAGACGACGAGGATGGTGAGGCCGAACACCAGCAGGATCGACCCGCCGGTCTCGACGAACGCCTGGCTTTCGCCGCGATAGCCGACCGCCAGCACTTCGGGCGATTCCGCTGCCTGTTCCTGAAGGAAGGTCAGCGCCTGCCCCAGCGAATAGCCTGGCGCGACGCCGCCAGACAGGGTGATCGCGCGCAGCTTGTTGTAGCGGCCAAGATCGCGCGGCCCCGACATTTCGCGCGTGGTGACGAGGTTGGACAACGGCACCAGCGACCCGTCACGCGCGCGGACATGGATCTGGGCGAGGTTGGCAAGCGTCGAGCGGTTTTCGGCATCCGCCTGAACAATCACCCGATACTCCTCGCCCCGGTCGAGATAGGTCGAAACGCGGCGCGACCCGAGCAATGTCTGCAGCGCCTGGCTGACCGCATTGACCGACACGCCCAGATCGCCGGCGCGGGTCGTGTCGACCTCGATCCGCATCTGCGGCTTGGTTTCCTTGTAGTCGGAATCGAGGTTTACGATCCCCGGGTTCTGCGCCGCCGCCGCAACGATGCGGTTGCGGGCAGCGACCAGCCCCTCATAGGTGTTGCCCGCCAGAACGAAGTTGATCGGCTGCCCGCGCCCGCGCCCCAGAGCCGACCGCACCTGCGCGTTGCCGCGCACCGCCGGTTCGTTGGCGAGGATACGGTTGATCTGCTGCGCGACCGCCTGCGTCGACGTGTCGCGCTCTTCCCAGGTCTTCAGAAAGACGATGAATGTGCCGCTGTTGAAATCGTCGCCCGCACCAAATCCGCCCGGCGTGCGGGTGATGATCGTCCGCACCGCACCCTGATCGAGCAGCGGGAGCAACTTCTCCTGCGTGCCCAGCATATACCGGTCCATCTGGTCGAAGCTCGTGCCCTCGGGCGCGCTGATCTGCACCTGCGCGACACCCTGATCCTCGGCCGGGACCAGCTCGGACTGAAGCGTCACGAACGCGCCGCCCGCAGCGAACAGAAAGGCGAGTACGCCGATCAGCGGGATCACGGGCTTGTCGATCGCGCGCGAAAGCTGGCGGCTGTAAAATCCCTCGAGCCGCTGGAACTTGTCGTCGACCCAGCCGGTGAAGCGACCGCGCTTTTCCTTGCGCAGCATCTTGGAACACAGCATCGGCGTCAGGCTGAGCGCAAGGAAGCCGGAAAAGGCGATCGCGCCGATCATTGCGACGGCCAGCTCGCGGAACAACAACCCGGTCTGCCCGGCGAGGAAACAGATCGGCACGAACACGGCGCACACCACCAGCGTCGTCGACACCACCGCGAAACCGACCTGCCGCGTCCCCTTGAACGCGGCGACAAGCGGTGGCTCGCCCTCCTCGATCCGGTGATAGACATTCTCGAGCACGACGATCGCGTCATCGACGACCAGACCGATTGCGAGCACGAGCGCGAGAAGGGTCAGCAGGTTGATCGAGAATCCCGCCAGCCATAGCACCGCGAATGCGCCAAGCAGGCAGATCGGCACTGTCACTGCCGGGATCAGCGTCGCCCGCCACGATCCCAGGAACAGGAAGATGACGAGGACGACCAGCACAGCCGCTTCGGCCAGCGTCTGCCACACCTTTTCGATCGCGCGACCGATGAACAGCGAATCGTCGGATCCGACCGTGATCGTCATTCCCTCGGGCAGGTCAGCCTTGACCGCTTCCGCCGTCGCCTTGGCCGTTTCCGCGACCTCCAGCGTGTTGGCACCCGATTGACGGACGATGCCCAGGCCCACCGCCGACTGGCCATTCATGCGAAAGGCGTTGTACGGATTCTCCGCCGACTGCTCGACCCGCGCGACATCGCCCAGCCGGACCAGATATCCGTCCGCGCCGCGACCCACGACCAGGTTCGAGAAATCGCCAGCCGTCGCGAACGGGCGATCGACGCGCAGCGTGCGGTTCTGCTGCTGCGATTCGAGGCGGCCGGCGGGCAGTTCGACATTCTGGCTGCGCAGTGCGGTCTCGACATCTGCCGGGGTCAGCGAATAGGCGGCCAGGCGCGTCGCATCCAGCCATACGCGCATCGACGGCCGCGCATCGCCCGCGACAAACACCCGCGCGACGCCGTCGATCGTGCTGAACCGATCGACCAACGTGCGATCGACATAATCCGACAGTTCCAGCCGCGACCAGCCCGGGCGCGAGATGACGAGGAACAGGATCGGCGAGCTGTCGGCATCCACCTTTCGCACTTCCGGCGCGATCACTTCTTCCGGCAGGTCTTCGACAACGCTGCCGATCCGATCGCGCACGTCGTTGGCTGCGGAATCGATGTCGCGACCGGGGCGGAACTCGATCGAAACATCCGACACGCCGTCACGCGAGCGGGATGTGATCGTCTGGATCCCCTCAATCCCCGACAGCGCCTCTTCGATCGGCTGGGTGATCCGCGCTTCGATCACGCTCGCAGCGGCACCGGTATAGGATGTTTCGACCGACACCACCGGCGGGTCGGTGTCGGGATATTCACGCACCGACAGGCTCAAGAATCCGACGACCCCGATAATCGTCAGCAGGATCGCCATCACCGCCGCAAAAACCGGCCTGCGAACCGAGAGGTCGGAAATCTGCATCAGTTACCCTTGGCCTGGCCGATACCCTTGGGCGCGGCATTGCCGGGGCCGCCAGTGCGGACCTGCTGCCCCTCGGCAATCTTGACCACGCCCTCGGTCACGACACGCTGGCCGGGCTTCAGACCCTGCGTCACCTCGACCAGCCCGTTCTGACGCAGCCCGGTGCGGATCGGCACCCGCTTCGCTTTCCCGTTCTCGATCGTGAAGACAAAGCTCTGGTCGCCCTCGCCTACCACCGCGAGTTCCGGCACCGCTACGCTGGTGCGCGCCTGCGCCTCGATCGTCACCGTCAACAGCATGCCGGGTTTGAGCTTGCGGTCGCCATTGGCGAGCACCGCACGCACGGTGGCGGCGCGGGTCTGGGGGTTCAGCACCGGGTCGATCGTTGCGATCGTGCCGCGAAATGGCTGATCGGGATAGGCAGCGGCGGTGGCGACAATCGCCTGGCCCGGCTGAATCTGCGCCAGCAGCGTTTCGGGCACGGCGAAATCGAGCTTGATCCGGCTGATGTCGCTCACCGTCGCGATTTCGGTCCCCGCGCCTACCACCGCACCGGCGGAAATGTTGCGCAGCGATACCCAGCCGCCGAACGGCGCACGCACCACACGGTCGCCGATCGATGCGCGCGCTTCGGCAGCCTGCCCCGATGCCTGGCTCGCCAGCGCCTGTTGCGCGTCCACCGCGCTGCGCGTCGCGAAGCCACGGTTTCTCAACTCTTCGAGCCGGGCGAGTTGCTGCTGCGCCTCACGCGCCCGCGCATTGGCCTGGGCAAGCTGCGCATTTTCCTGGCCCTGTGCCAGCACCGCGATCACCTGACCCCGCCCGACATAGGCCCCGTCCTCGAAGTTGAGGCGCAGAATTCGTTCGGTAACCGGGGCAGTGAGCGTCACCTGTTCGTTCGCGCGCGCGGTGCCGACCGCGTCAATTCGCTCGACAAAACGCGCGGACTGAACCGCGGCAAGCGTCACCAGGGGCGCCTCGCGCCCCTTTTTCTGCGCGGCATCGCCCCCGCCGCACGAGGCAAGGATTGCAGCCGAAGCAGCCAGAACAAGAATCATTCGCATGGAGAGCGCGCTACACCAACCGGGGGAACATCAACTATTCCAACCAATTTGTCGCAAAAGTGTGTCAGGCATTATCGCGCCATTGAAGAAACGCTGCGTTTCCAATCGCAACTCGCTGGTCAGTCTGCAGCGAACCCGAACGGAGACACCCCTGCCTCGCGTTCGCTGACCAGCATCGCACGACCCGCAGGGGCAGCGCTGCGCTGGGGGCATTCGCGCGTGCAGGCGCGACAGCCGAGTCCGACTGGAGCCGCCTCTCCGCCGAAATCCAGTCCTCGCGCCGCCGCCAGTCCCGTCGCCGCCTCCGCCGCAAGCCCCAGCGTGACCACGAACCGCGCGCGCACTGCTCCCGCCCAGCCGCCCGGCGGGGCGACGCAGCGTGAGCTGGTAAACCAGCGCGATCTGTCCTCCAGCTCGACCAGCTGGACGATCCGCTCATCGGGACGCGCAAAGGCGGCATAGGCATCGAGCAACGGGCATGGCACCGCCGATTCCACCAGCGGCGACGCGCTGGCCCCGGCGAACCGTTTCGACACCTGCCCCGCCCGGTCGATGCGCAGCATGAAGAAGGGGAGCCCGCGTGCGCCGACACGCTGCAGCGTGGTCAGCCGATGCGCTACCTGTTCCGCGCTCGCCCCAAAGCGGCGGCGGAGCAGTTCGAGGTCATATCCAGTCGCCTCGCACGCGCGCAGAAAGCGGGCGTAGGGCATCATCACTGCCGCCGCGAAGTAACCGGCGAGATGACGGCGATAAAGCCGCTCGGCAACGCGGTCGGGAAAGCCAGCGCCGCGCACCAGAGCCTCGATCTCGGTCCGCGCCTCGCTCGCCAGCTGGCGGGCGAGCGCGAACACCCGGCTCGGCGGATCGAGCGCCTCGGACAGTTGCAGCTGGCGCGCGTGCAGGTCGAGCCGCACGCGCAGCCCCGACAAGACCTCGATCGGCAGCACCCGGATCGCCAGCTGGTGCTTGACCCGCAACCGCTCGGCCATTGCGCCGAACGGATCGCTCGACGCGATGCGCAGCTCGTCGGCCAGCGTTTCGGCGGCGGCGTCGAGATCGGCGAAATGGTTGCGCCAGCGCTCGACCTCCCGCCGCACCGCAGCGCCAGGATCCTCGATCTCGCCGCTGGCCACCGTGCCGCCGGCGCCGATCCGGTCATAGGCGCGCGCGAACGCCTCTGCCCCGCCCGGTGCACCGGCCAGCCATTCGGTCAGCTCGGTCCGATCGACCTCGATATCGGCGAACAACGGGTCGGCAAGGCGGCGACGCATCGCCTCTTCGCCCCCGCCCGGCTCGCCCGCTGCCAGCGTGCGCGGATCGAAGTCGAACACCTGCGCCAGGCTCAGCATCAGCGTCGCCGACAGCGGCCGCTGGTTACGCTCGACCAGGTTGAGATAGCTGGCCGAAACGCCGAGCATCTCGGCCATCGCCGCCTGCGTCAGGCCCTGCCCCCGCCGCAACCGCCGCACGGCGTGTCCCGCGAACAATTTCCGCTCCGCCATGTCCTACAGCCTCCGTTCCTGGTATGTTCTCAGGAAATCACCGATGTCAATTATTTACATAACATCCACCAGCTTGTCATGCGCGAACTACACCATGACCGCGCTGACACCCTATCGGAATTGTCAGCATCGCCATTCGAGAGTCATACAGGATGCACGACTATTTACAGGAGCAAGCCCATGAAGACCCCCGAACCCGCGACTGCCCGTCCGGTCTTCTCGACCGCCGACTTCGCCCTGCTCAAGGAAGCGGTCGCCGACTACACCCGCAAGATCGCCGACGACCCGCGCTCGGTCCAGTTTGCCAACCTCTATCACCGCCTCGGCCGCCTCGGCTGACATATCCCCCGGGTGATGGAGCGATGCCCGCCGGCTCGACCGGCGGGCATTTGCGTCCGCGATTTCGCGCTGCTAATCCCTCGATTCGAAAACAGGGTATGGAGCAGGATCGCCGGATATGAGCTTGGACGCCGAGACGTTCGACGCATTGATCGACATGGTACGCCGCTTCGTCGCCGAACGCCTCCGCCCGCTGGAGGCGGAGGTCGAAGAGGCCGACGCGATCCCGCAGCACATCGTCGATGAGATGAAGGCGATGGGCCTGTTCGGCCTGTCGATCGCCGAGGAATATGGCGGGCTGGGCCTGACCATGGTCGAGGAATGCCGCGTCGCGCTCGAACTCGGGCGCACCACCCCCGCCTTCCGCTCGACCTTCGGCACCAATGTCGGGATCGGCTCACAGGGTCTCGTCATGGCCGGCACCCCCGAGCAGAAGGCCGAATGGCTGCCCAGGATCGCGACCGGAGAGATCGTCACCAGCTTTGCCCTCACCGAACCCGATGTCGGCAGCGACAGCGGCGCGGTAAAGGCCCGCGCCGTCCGCTACGGCGACGTCTATCGCCTCTCCGGCACCAAACGCTACATCACCAATGCCGACAAGGCATCGCTGTTCACCGTGATGGCGCGCACAGGCGACGAACCCGGTGCGCGCGGCGTCTCCGCCTTTCTCGTCCCCCGCGACTTGCCCGGCGTGAGCATCGGCGAGCCTGAGAAGAAAATGGGGCAAAAGGGCGCAAAGGTCGCCGACGTGATCTTCGACGATGTCCCCGTCCCCGCCGCCAATCGCCTCGGCGAAGAGGGCGAGGGCTTCAAGATCGCGATGCGCGTGCTCGACCGCGGCCGCCTCCATATCAGCGCAGTCAGCGTCGGCGTGGCCGAACGGCTGATCGCCGACTGCGTCGCCTACGCCACCGAACGCAAGCAGTTCGGCAAGCCAATCGCAGAGCATCAGCTGATCCAGGCGATGATCGCCGACAGCAAGACTGAAGCGCTGGCCGCCCGCGCCCTCGTCCTCGAAACCGCTGCGGCCAAGGACGCCGGCAAGGACGTGGTGATGGAATCCGCCGCGGCAAAGCTGTTCGCGACCGAAATGGTCGGCCGCGTCGCGGACCGCGCGGTGCAGATCTTCGGCGGCGCGGGCTATATCGCCGATTACGGGATCGAGCGACTCTACCGCGACGTCCGCCTGTTCCGCATCTACGAAGGCACCAGCCAAATCCAGCAGCTGATCATCGCGCGCGAGACGATCAAACGGGGTGGGTAACACTTCTCCCCTCCCGCTTGCGGGAGGGGAACAGTTTTGGGAGAGGCAAATGGATACCAGCAAATTCTTCGACCTGACCGGCAAGGTCGCGCTCGTCACCGGCGGCAGCCGCGGCATCGGCAAGATGATCGCCGAGGGCTTTATCGCGCAGGGGGCGAAGGTCTATATCTCCTCGCGAAAAGCCCCGGCGTGCGAGGAGACCGCCGCCGAACTCGGCCCGAACTGTATCCCGATCCCGATGGACGTCTCGACGGTCGATGGGTGCAAGGCGCTCGCCGCCGCACTGGCGGAGCGCGAGCCGCATCTGGACATCCTCGTCAACAATGCAGGCGCGGCATGGGGCGTCGAGTTCGCGGACTTCCCCCGAGAGCGGCTGGGACAAGGTGATGGACCTCAACGTTAAATCGCCCTTCTTCCTGACGCAGGCGCTGCACGGCCTGCTCAAGGCGCGCGCGAGCCATGACGCACCATCGAAGGTGATCAACATCACCTCGATCGACGGGCTGCGGCTCAATCCATGGGAGACGTACAGCTATCACGCGTCGAAGGCGGCGCTGATCTACCTCACCAAGCGCATGGCCGCGCGGCTGATCCGCGACGGTATCATCGTCACAAGCCTCGCGCCCGGCGCCTTCGCCAGCGAAATGAACCGCGCCGCCCGCGACCATGGTGACGAAGTCGCCAAACGCATCCCGATGCGCCGCATTGGCACGCCCGAGGACATGGCGGGCGCCGCGATCTTCCTTGCCAGCCGCGCGTCGGACTATGTCGTCGGCGACACGCTGGTGGTCGATGGCGGACTGGTCAACGCCTCGCTGGGTGTGAGCATCGACGCCTAATCGGCGTCCTCGGTCTGACCGGCGATCTTGATGTCCTTGCCCAGCAAAGTGCGGACATAGATGCGCTGGACCAGCACATAGACAACGACGGTCAGCGGGGCGGCGAGCAGGACGCCAAGGAAGCCGAACAACAGCCCCGCCGCGACCACGGCAAAGAGCAGGATCGCCGGCGGCACGTCGACCGCCTGCTTCTGGATCATCGGCTGGAGGAAATTGCCCTGAATCTGCTGGATGACCAGGAAGAGCACCACCGTCCACAGCGCAGTCATCGGCGACACGGTGAAAGCGAGCAAGACTGCGGGAACTCCCGCAATGATCGGGCCGATCATCGGGATGACGTCGAGCAGCCCGGCGATCAGGCCCAATCCGCCCGCAGCCGGCACCCCCAACAGCTCAAGGCCGGCCCAGGTGAAGGCAGCGACAACCAACGACGACACGGCCTGCCCGACCATCCATCCCCGCAACCCGCGCGATGCATCGTCGAGCGCCGCCGCGACCGTCGGTTCAGCCTTGTGCGGCATCAACAGCAGCAAGCCGCGCCGATACACCGCCGGATCGCTGGCCAGAAAGATCGCTGCAACAAAAACGAGAACGAAATTGGCGATCCCGTTGGTTGCAGTGAGGACATATCCTCCCGCCCTGCTGGCAAGGCGCGACACGTCGCTGCTGCCCTGTTCGACCATGTTGCGCACCGACTCGCTCAACCCTGCACGCTCAAGGAACGCGCGGACCTGGTCGATCGCGGGCGGGATGCTGTTACGGATCGTCTCGAACTCGCCGGCAAGCTGCGACCCGAACAGCGTGAAGGCACCGCCGAATATGGCGAGGATCAGCACGACCGAGACCCCCAGCGCCGGCCCGCGTCCGATGCGGGCAAAGCGGCTGACCGACCGGGTGATCGCATCGAAAATCGCGGCAAGCACCAGCGCCGCGAAAATCAGCATGAGGAAGCCCGACAGCTCGAGCAGCATCCATGCAAAGCCGACAATCGCCAGGATCGTGACGGTGATCGTCGCGACCCGGCCAATCGTCGGCAAGTCGCTGGCGGTCGAATCCGATGGGGTCGTCATGCGGTGATAGGCTCCAGACAGTGCGTGGGACGTAGTGGTGGATTGATGCCCGCCCCCGACCCTATCGCGCAACGCACTGCACCGCCAGCGGGTCCCCGCCATGCGCCTTATGCATCGCGCAAGCGTGCCATCGGTTGACGCGGCGGGCACGGACGGGTTTCAAGTGGCAATGACATCGTCTCCGTTCGCGCCATCGCGCCGCGCCTTCGTCGCCGGCAGCCTCGTCCTCGCCAGCAGCCCGGCTGCTGCCGTGAGCCGGAAGCCGGATCGCCTGATCGCCGGCACCTATGCCAGCCGCAAGGGGCCTGGGCTGGTGCCGATGATCGCGACGCCGGAAGGCTGGACGGCACAGGCTCCACTGGACGCGATCCGTAATGCGTCGTTCGGCGTTCGCGCGCCTAATGGGGTACGCTATCTGCTCGAGGAGCAGACCGAGGGGAAGCTCGGCATTTACGGCGCGGCCATGCAGTTGCTGGGCAGCGTCTCCACGCTCGGCGCAGACCCGTGCCACGCCGCGCTCAGCCCCGATGGACGCACCCTCGCGATCGCCAATTATTCCAGCGGCAGCGTCACGCTGTGGCGGCTCGACGGCAAGACCGGCCTCCCGGTCGGCGAAGCGCAGAAGATCGCCCATCAGGGCAGCGGGCCGAACCAGCGACGACAGACCGAACCGCATGCGCATTGGGTCGGCTTCGCTCAGGGCGGGCGCGTACTGCACGCGGTCGATCTTGGCGCGGATGCGGTGTTCGCGCATCGGGTGAATCTCGCGACCGGACGTGTGACAGAAAGCACGACCGCCTATCGCGCCGCGCCCGGATCGGGGCCACGTCATCTCGCCTGGCACCCACGACTGCCGATCGCCTATCTGTTCGCCGAGCTGGCAAACACTGTCACCCTTCTGCGCGCGGACCGCGACGGCAGCTTTACCGGTGGTGAGACGCTAGCGACCCTGCCAGCCGGGTTCGACGGCCCTTCATCCGGCGCGCATATCGCGGTCAACCGCGCGGGGACGCGGCTGTATCTGTCCAATCGCGGCCACGACAGCATCGCAGTATTCGCCATCGCGCGCGACGGCGGGCCGAGCCTGTTGCAGCATGTCAGCTGCGGCGGGCATTGGCCACGGCTGTTCCTGCTACGCGAGGATCGTGGGGAGCTGCTCGTTGCCAATGAGCGATCAGGCAATGTCGCTGTTCTGCGCGTGCAGCAAAACGGCAAGCTCGGCAAGCCGATACGCGGGGTAGAAATACCGGGCGTGGCCTTCCTGTCCGAGTGACGGCGTGGGCGATGTAGGCCCGACGCTATCGCGCGCATATTATCGCCCAGCAGACAGCTCCCACGCCACGCGAATTATGCCGGTGAAGACCGGTCGGTACTTGCGGATTTCGTGCTGCGCCGCCCGGTCAAAGGCGGCAAATGACCGTACTCGCGCGAGCGCCCCACGCTCCGCCTCACGATAGAAGAACCATGTCGCTGAAGATTCAGGATAACGCTGCTGAATAAACACTGCCATTCCCCAAGATGCGTCAATCCGACGCGGGTCTTCAATATTTAGGGTGGATCGCATCGCCAAAACCCTACGGTAGAGCGGCTCGGCTTCCTCATATTGACTCTGCGCGTTGAGGTTGAATGCTAGTGAGTGGAGGACCAGCGCGATGGACTGATGCCCCGCCGGTAGCACTGCCTCTTGAAGTGCCAATGCCCGACGGAGCAACGGCTCCGCTTCCGCATAGCGTCGTTGGTCGTTCAGATTGAATGCGAGGTTGTGCAGACTCATCGCAATGTACGGGTGTCCTACGGGCAGCTCAGCCTCATGGAGTAACAATGCGTGACGGAGTAGTGGCTCCGCTTCGCCAAAACGGCGCTGCGCGTTCAAGTTAAGCGCAAGGCTGTCATAGGCTTGCGCAACCCCCAGATGCTCCACCGGATGCGCCGCTTTCCTCAGCAACAATATCTTGCGGTACAGGATCTCAGCTTCCGCATGACGTTCCTGTGCCGTCAGATTGCGCCCAAGGTTGTGATAACTCTGAATGATGGAGGGATGCCCCACTGGCAAAGCGGCCTCGCGCAGTGCCAACGCTTTGCGGTGTAGTGCTTCTGCTTCCGCAAGCTGCATCTGGGCGCTCCGATGCATGGCAATGTGGGCGATGCTCGTCGCGATATCCGGATGTCCATCGGGGGAGAGTATGCTCAGCTAATTTCAGCGCTCGGCGTGCATAGGCTTCCGCCGCCTCCGCATCGCCGTTCGAAGCTGCCACGTTCGACAAGGCGAGCAGCAGGCCGACGCATTCGTCCGCACGCGGCTTAGCCTTTTCGCACTGTTCGAGTTCATTCCGCAATGCGGCCAGCGCCGCACCATAGTCGCCGCTCTGGAATGCCTCGGTCGCCGCACTCCCAACCTGCCACCGATCACGGGCCAGCGCCGGCTGAGCGATCAGCAGGAAGGGGGCACAGGCGACCAGAAATCGACTCATCTCCATCCGTTGATGCTATTACCCAAGCGTTCACGCGACACGTACGTTTCCTGTCGGCTCGCGACCGACGACCTAGCGCGCAATCCCCCCCCGCCGCCAGCACCGCCAGCGTCACCAGATCGCCCGCGCTGCTGGTCATCGGTGCGACCTGGACGGGCTTTTCCATGCCGACCAGCACCGGGCCGATCATGCTGTCGCCACCCAGCTCGCGCAGCAACTTGGCGGAGATGTGCGCCGATTGCAGGCCGGGCATGATCAGGATGTTGGCGGGGCCAGACAGGCGCGCGAAGGGATAATTGGCGAGCTGACGCGGGTTGAGCGCCACGTCGGGGGCCATTTCGCCTTCATATTCGAAGCCGACCCCGCGCCCGTCGAGCACCTTCACCGCGTCGCGGATATTCTCGAGGAACGCGCCCTTCGGATTGCCGAAGTTGGAGTAGCTGAGGAACGCGACGCGCGGCTCATGCCCCATGCGGCGGGCGAGATGCGCGGTCTGCTCGGCGATGTCGGCGAGTTCCTCCGCGCTGGGCCGTTCATTGACCGTGGTGTCGGCGATGAACACGGTATGCGACTGGCCGACCATGATGTGCATGCCGAACGCGGTGCGGCCTTCGGTGACGTCGATCACGCGCCGGACTTCGCGCAGCGTCTGTGAGTAGGTGCGCGTGACGCCGGTGATCATCGCATCGCCCTCGCCCAACTGGAGCAGCAGCGAGCCGAAGATGTTGCGGTCCTGATTGACCATCCGCTCGCAATCGCGGCGCAGATATCCCCGGCGCTGGAGGCGCTTGTACAGGAAGTCGACCATCGCCGGGACCAGCGGCGAGTTGCGGCTGTTGTGCAGCTCGAAACTGTCCGGATCGCTGACGCCGAGCGCGCGGAGTCGTTCGGGAACGTCGTCGCGACCGACCAGCACCGGCGTGCCGTAACCGCCGTCGCGGAATGCGATGGCGGCGCGCAGCACCACTTCCTCTTCCGCTTCGGCAAAGATCACCCGCTTGGGATGCGCGCGCGCGCCCTCATAGGCCAAAGTCAGCACCGAGGTCGTCGGGTTGAGACGACCGCGCAGCGTGTGGCGATAGGCGGCCATGTCGAGGATCGGCTTGGTCGCGACGCCCGAATCCATTGCCGCCTTGGCGACCGCCATCGACACGACTTCCATCAGGCGTGGGTCGAACGGCGCAGGAATGATATATTCGGGCCCGAAGCTGTGCGCCTTGCCATAGGCCAGCGCCACTTCCTCAGGCACCTGCTCGCGCGCGAGTTCAGCGATGGCGCGGGCAGCGGCGATCTTCATTTCCTCGTTCACCGCCGTCGCGCGCACGTCGAGCGCGCCGCGGAAGATGAACGGGAAGCCGAGGACGTTGTTGACCTGGTTGGGATAGTCAGAGCGGCCAGTCGCGACGATCGCGTCGGGACGCGCCTCCTTGGCCAGCTCGGGCCGAATTTCGGGTTCGGGATTGGCCATGGCGAAGATGATCGGCGCGGGGGCCATGTCCTTGACCATTTCGGGCTTCAGCGCGCCTGCGGCCGACAGGCCCAGGAACACGTCCGCTCCGACCAGTGCCTCCGTCAGCGTGGTGCGGTCCGTCGCGACGGCGTGCGCCGACTGCCACTGATTTACACCCTCACGATCCTTGGTGATAACGCCCTTGCGGTCGCACATCAGGACATTGTCCTGCCGGACGCCCATCGCCTTGATCAACTCGGTACACGCGATTGCCGCGGCCCCTGCCCCGTTTACGACGACCCGGATGTCGCCAAGGCTGCGGCCGGTGAGCAGGCAGGCGTTGATGAGACCTGCGGCGGTGATGATCGCGGTGCCGTGCTGGTCGTCATGGAAGACCGGAATGTTCATCCGTTCGCGCAGCGTCTGTTCGATGATGAAGCATTCGGGTGCCTTGATGTCCTCAAGGTTGATCCCGCCAAAGCTCGGCTCCATCAGCTCGACCGCGTCGATGAAGCGGTCGACATCCTCGGTCTTCAACTCGATATCGATCAGAATCGACATCGGCGAACCGCTTGAACAGCACCGCCTTGCCTTCCATCACGGGTTTGGAAGCAAGCGCACCCAAATTGCCCATGCCGAGAATAGCAGTTCCGTTGGAGATGACCGCGACGAGGTTGCCCTTGGCGGTATAGTCATAGGCGGTAGCGGGATCGTCGGCGATTGCCTGGACCGGAACCGCCACGCCGGGCGAGTAAGCGAGCGCCAGGTCGCGCTGAGTCGTCAGCGGCTTGGACGCGACGATCTCGATCTTGCCGGGTCGGCCTTCCGAGTGGAACAGCAGCGCCTCGCGCTCGGAAAACTGGACATTGGCTTCTTCGGACATTTCGCTCTCCCGGTCGGCTTCCCTTTAGGGGCGAGCGGGCGCGGATTGCAACGCGCGTTGACGCTGGGGAATGCTGTCATTGCACGTGGATTGGCCTGCTTGATCACGGACAACGTGCGTATTTCCACACAATCGCGCGATCCACACGAATCGGGAATTCGGCGTTTGCGGATTGTTGCTGCGTCGCGAGAGGTCGGCTACCCGGTCGCGATGACCGCGGCCCCCACCCCGATGATGGCGCAATATCTGGCGCTGAAGGCGGAGGCGCAGGACTGTCTGCTCTTCTACCGCATGGGCGATTTCTTCGAGCTGTTCTTCGACGATGCGAAGGTCGCGAGCAATGTGCTGGACATCGCGCTGACTGCGCGGGGCGAACATGACGGCGACAAGATTCCGATGTGCGGCGTGCCCGCGCATTCGGCGGAAGGCTATCTGGCACGGCTGATCAAGGCCGGGCATCGCGTCGCCATCGCGGACCAGATCGAGACGCCCGAGGAGGCGAAGAAACGCGGCGGGTCAAAGGCGCTGGTCGCGCGCGCGATCATCCGCGTCGTCACGGCCGGCACGCTGACCGAGGAAGCGTTGCTCGACAGCCGCAGCGCCAATTGGTGCGCCGCAGTCGGCGAAGCGGGCGGTGAGGTGGCGATTGCAGCCGCCGACATTTCCACCGGTCGGTTCGAACTGCTCGAATGCAGCGCGGACGCAGTAGGCGCAGTGCTCGCCCAGCTCAACCCGGCCGAGATCGTAGTCGCAGAGGGCAGCACTGCGGAACTGCTCGCGACCACCACCCGCCCGCGCGGAGAGTTCGACAGCAGTCGGGGCGAGGCGCGGATCAAGGCGCTGTTCGACGTGGCGACGCTCGACGGCTTCGGCCAGTTCAGTCGCGCCGCGCTGGCGGCGGCGGGCGGTCTGGTCGCCTATCTCGATCATACCGCCAAGGGTTCACTGCCGTTCCTGCGCCCGCCACGCATCACCCGATCCGATGCCTGCATGGCGGTCGACGCGGCGACGCGCGAGAGCCTGGAGCTGACCCAAAGCCAGTCCGGGACGCGCAAGGGTAGCCTGCTCGACGCAGTCGACCGGACGGTGACCGGCGCGGGGGCACGGCTGCTGGCGCAGGACCTTGCCGCGCCGCTGATGGATATGGGCGCCATCGAAGCGCGGCTCGACCTGGTGCAGCGCTTTCATGACGAACCCGGACTGCGCGACGAGGTTCGCGCGACGCTGCGCAGCCTCCCCGATATCGGGCGCGCGCTGGGCCGCATTGCCGCCGGGCGCGGGTCGCCGCGCGATCTGGGTCAGCTACGCGATGGCCTCGATGGCGCATGGCGGTTGGGGGAAAAGCTGGGCAAGCTGCCCGATCTGCCCGCGATGCTTGCCGATCTCGCGCCGCAGCTTCGCGGGCATGGCGCGCTGATCGGCCTGTTCCAGCGCGCGCTCGTCCCCGCCCCGCCGATCGACGCGGCGCATGGCGGCTATATCGCCGAGGGATATGACGCCGCGCTCGATGATCTGCGCGATGCGGGGGCGGGCGGTCGACGCGCCATCGCCGCGCTGGAGGCGCAGTATCGCGACCGCACCGGCATCGCAGCGCTCAAGATCAAGCATAATGGCGTGGTCGGCTATCATATCGAGGTGGCTGCGAAGCATGCCGACGCGCTGATGGTGGCGGAAAGCGGCTTCACCCATCGCCAGACGCTGGCGGGCGTGGTGCGATTCAATGCGCCCGAACTGCACGAGATCGCGCTCAAGGTGACGCAGGCCGGCGCGCATGCGCTGGCGGCGGAGGCGGCGCATCTCGAGGACCTGACCGCCGCCGCGCTGGCAACGCGCGAAGCCATCGCAGCAACCTCAGATGCGCTCGCCCGGCTCGACGTCGCGGCGGGCTTGGCCGAACGCGCGGCAGAGGGCGGATGGACCCGCCCCGCTTTGGTCGATCACGCCTGCTTCGAGGTCGAGGGCGGGCGGCATCCGGTGGTCGAGGCCGCGCTGGCAAAGAGCGGAGAACGCTTCGTTGCCAATGATTGCGTGCTGTCAGGAATCGAGCCGGCTGTGGCTGGTCACCGGGCCGAACATGGGCGGCAAGTCGACGTTTCTGCGCCAGAATGCGCTGATCGCGGTGCTGGCGCAGGCGGGGGCCTATGTCCCGGCGGCGCGCGCGAAGCTGGGCCTCGTCGACCGGTTGTTCAGCCGCGTCGGCGCGGCCGACAATCTCGCGCGCGGTCGCTCCACCTTCATGGTCGAGATGGTCGAGACCGCCGCGATCCTGGCACAGGCAACCCCGCGCAGCTTTGTCATCCTCGACGAGGTCGGGCGCGGTACATCGACCTATGACGGCCTCGCCATCGCCTGGGCCGTGGTCGAGGCGATCCATGAGGATAATCGTTGCCGCTGCCTGTTCGCGACGCATTATCATGAACTGACCCGGCTGGCCGAGCGGTGCGAGGCGCTATCCCTGCACCATGTGCGCGCGCGCGAATGGAAGGGCGATCTGGTGCTGCTGCACGAAGTGGCGGAGGGACCGGCGGACCGCAGCTATGGCCTCGCCGTCGCGCGGCTCGCGGGTCTGCCGCCAGTCACGATCAGCCGCGCCAAGGCGGTGCTGGCAAAGCTGGAGGCCGGGCGCGAGAAGACCGGCGGGATCGCCGCGGGGCTGGACGACCTGCCGCTGTTCGCCGCGATGGTGGCCGAGGAGGAAGCGCCGGTGGATGCGTTGCGCGCGGAACTGGCGGCGCTCGACGTGGATGCGCTCAGCCCGCGCGAAGCACTGGACGCGCTCTACCGGCTCAAGGCATTGGGTGACGCATGATGCGCAACAACGGGTTCTGGGGTCTGATGCAGGTCATCCATGCCAGCGCGCGCGAGGGTTTCGGATCGCGTCGCGCGGCCGAAGTCATGCTGGTCATCGGACTGATCCTCGCTACCCCGCTGCTGCTGGTCGCGCTGCTGATCTGGTGGCTGATCTGAACCCTCAATAGGGCGGATCGCGCCGCGCCCGCTGTCCCTTCGCGGCCTCGATCCACCACTGGAAATCATCGGCAAAACGCGGGAACGCCCGGGCGAGCGACGCCCCGCCCTCCCCCTGTGGCCGGTCGTCGGCGTCAATCGCCTGGCCGATCTGCCCGACCGTCAACGTCGAGGATATGACCACCATCCCCATCTCGCTCAATGTCGGGTGCCACAACGAATTGCTCCGCGCCCCGGCCAGACGCCCCGCTGAATAGCTGGCAATCGCTGCGGGCCGCCAGAACCATTCCTCAAGGAAATGATCGGTCAGGTTCTTGAGGCCCGGCTGCATCCCCCAATTATATTCGCCGGTGACGAACAGGAAACCGTCAGCTGCCTTGATCTTCTCCGCCAGCGTTTCCATCGCCTCGGGCGCCTCACCCTTGGGATATTCCTTGTACATCCGGTCAAGCATCGGGAGACCGACCGTCATCGCATCGATCAGCTCAGCATCGCACCCGCGCGCGGCGAGCTGTGCGGTCAGCCAGCGGGCGAGGCGGATACCCACGCGGTCGCGGCGATAGGAACCGTAGAGGACAAGGATGCGGTCGGACATGATTGGTTGGCCTTTCGCTCGACAGGTCGGCAATGCCATGGATAGTGGGCGGCGGGGGAAAATCCATGAGCGCGTTCGAATTCATCTTCGCCCTGTTTGGGCTGCTGCTCGGCCTGTCGATCGTCGAAGTGCTGGGCGGCCTCGCCCGCGCAATCGAGGCACGGTTGCGACCGGGCGCGACGGTGCGGATCGGGTGGCTCACGCCGTTGCTCGGCGTGTTCGTATTGCTTGACCTGCTCTCCTTCTGGCAGGCGGCGTGGGTCAGCCGCGATGTCGTAAGTGTATCCGGCAACTCGCTGATGGCGGTTACGCTCTTCGCCAGCGCCTATTATCTTGCCGCGCATCTAGTCTTTCCGCGAGATCCGACGGAGCATGAAGAGCTCGACAGCCATTTCTTTCGCGTGCGGCGGATTGTCCTGGGGGTGATGCTGGCGCTGCTGCTCTGCCAGCTCGGCTATTATCTGTCGGTACCTGAACTCGCCCCGGCGCTGCGCAATCCGCTGGCGATCGTCCTGACGATCGTGCTGGCGGCGCTGATGATCGCGGCGATGCTGGTGCGGGGCAAGCGGCTGAGCATCGCGGTGATGGGAGCGCTCGTTGCGCGCTACCTGGTGATCTACCTGCTCTGAAATGAAAGAGGCCACCGGGGCCATCCCTGGCACCCGGTGACCTCCGACATGGTCAGCGGCCGGAGAGCTCCAGCCCGGGAGACCATGCGGACCACTTTCGCATCTGCGGCGTCGTTGATTGGAGGAGAATACCTCCCGATCGCCATGTCGGATGGAGGGCTTCCATCCGCTGCAGAAGCTTAGCGCCGCGTCTCCCCGAACGAACTGAACCGACCTCACTGCTGAACCATGAGACATCGGATCACCTCCTTTCGCTTGTTGAAACGTCGTACCGCAGCCCGGGTACGAGGACGAATGTGAATCAAGTCGGCGAACAGAACAAGACTTGTAATGATCTTCGATTTGCGCGACCTTCGTCTTTCTGGCGCATGAAACCCGGCAGGGTCAGCGTCGACAATCCTCAACCACACGCTGCACTTCCGCCCAGGTCGGGACGACCAGTGGCGCGAGCGGCGGCATCTCCACCACGAAGCGGCCCCGGCTGTACCCCATGGCGTCCAAGATCGGATCGGTCGCGGCCAGCGTCACCGCCATATAGGGCTGCAATCCCGGGGTCGGGCGCGCGGTGAATGCGCGAGCGGTGGTCGACGTGCGAATCGTCACAGCCCCGGCTGTCTCGCCACGGCGTACGATCTGAACCTGGCGCGTTGCCCGGTCGCAGCGCAGCGAGAGTTCGGGCTGATCAGCGCGTAGTCCGAACAAAGCAATCGTCCCCTGCCCCTCCTGCCGATAGGTCCAATTGCCCGCCGATGCCGCCCAGTCGCGCCAGTCGCTGCTCGCCGGAGGGGGCGGGGCGGGAGCTGGAGCCGGTGGAGGCGGCGACGCGGGAACCGGAACTGGCGGTGCGGGGGTCGGCGCGGGCGGGATGACCGGGGCGCAGGCAGCAAGGCCGGCAAGCGCGGCGAGGACAGGGATAAAACGCATGACCGACCTTATGGGGGAACGTCGCGCGGGGCTCAACCGGCTCACCGCTTCCCCCGCCCCATTTGCGCTGCACCTTGCCGTAGCGGGTCTTGCGCGTCCCCGGCTTGCCCTCGTTGCTGCGGCCCATCACCGGGGCCTTGCGGTCGCCGGTGGGAAGGCCCAGTTCCTCGGCTTCGAGCGCGCGGATTTCGTCGCGGAGGCGGCCGGCATCCTCGAACTCGAGGTTCGCGGCGGCATTGCGCATCTTCTTTTCGAGTTCCTCGATATAGGCGCGCAGGTTGTGGCCGACCATGTGCGCCGGGCCGTCCTCGATCTCGACGGTCACCTGATCCTTCGATGCGACATGCGCGATGATGTCGCCGATGTTGCGCTTGATCGTGGTCGGGGTGATGCCGTGTTCGCGGTTATACGCCTCCTGCTTCTCACGGCGGCGGGCGGTTTCGTTGAGCGCGCGCTCCATGCTGCCGGTGATGCGGTCGGCATAGAGGATCACGCGGCCATCGACGTTGCGCGCGGCGCGACCGATCGTCTGGATCAACGAGGTTTCCGAACGCAGGAACCCTTCCTTGTCGGCGTCGAGGATCGCGACCAGCCCGCACTCAGGAATATCAAGGCCTTCGCGCAGCAGGTTGATACCGATCAGAACATCGTACACGCCCATGCGCAGGTCGCGGATCAGCTCGATACGCTCCAGCGTCTCGACATCGCTGTGCATGTAGCGGACCTTGATCCCCGCCTCATGCATATATTCGGTCAGGTCTTCCGCCATCCGCTTGGTGAGGGTCGTCACCAGCGTGCGGTAGCCCATCTCGGCGGTCTTGCGACACTCGACGATCAGATCCTGGACCTGTTCCTCGACCGGCTTGATCTCGACCGGCGGATCGATCAATCCGGTAGGACGGATCACCTGCTCGCTGAACACGCCACCGGTCTGTTCCATCTCCCAGCCGCCCGGCGTCGCCGAGACGCTGACGGTCTGCGGGCGCATCGCGTCCCATTCGTTGAAGCGCAAAGGGCGGTTGTCGATGCAGCTCGGCAGGCGGAAGCCATATTCGGCGAGCGTGATCTTGCGACGATGATCGCCGCGCGCCATCGCGCCGATCTGCGGCACGGTCTGGTGGCTTTCGTCGACGAACAGTAATGCGTTTTCGGGGATATATTCGAACAGCGTCGGCGGCGGTTCGCCGGGCAGGCGACCGGTGAGGAAGCGGCTGTAATTCTCGATCCCCGCGCAGCTGCCGGTCGCGGCGATCATCTCGAGGTCGAAATTGGTGCGCTGTTCCAGCCGCTGGGCTTCGAGCAGCTTGCCCTCGATATGCAGCTCCTTGAGCCGCTCGGCGAGCTCATGCTTGATCGCCTCCATCGCCTGTTTGAGCGTCGGGCCGGGGGTAACGTGGTGCGAATTGGCGTAGACGCGGATGTAATCGAGCGACGCCACTTTCGAGCCCGTAAGGGGATCGAATTCGGTAATCTCCTCGATATCGTCGCCGAAGAAGCTGATCCGCCAGGCGGTGTCCTCATAGTGCGACGGGAAGATCTCCAGGCTGTCGCCGCGGACCCGGAAATTGCCGCGCGCGAAGGCGGCGTCGTTGCGCTTGTACTGGAGCGCGACGAGTTTGCGGATGATCTCACGCTGGTCGGCGACCTGCCCTTTCTTGAGGTCGAAGATCATCGCCGAATAGGTTTCGACCGAGCCGATACCGTAGAGGCAGGACACCGAGGCGACGATGATGACGTCGTCGCGTTCGAGCAGCGAGCGGGTGGCCGAGTGGCGCATCCGGTCGATCGCCTCGTTCACCGAGCTTTCCTTCTCGATGTACGTGTCGCTGCGCGGCACGTACGCCTCGGGCTGGTAATAGTCGTAATAGCTGACGAAATACTCGACCGCATTCTCGGGGAAGAAGCTTTTGAACTCGCCATAGAGCTGCGCGGCGAGGATCTTGTTGGGGGCAAGGATCAGCGCGGGGCGCTGGAGGTTGTTGATGACGCTCGCCATCGTGAAGGTCTTGCCCGAGCCGGTGACGCCGAGCAGCACCTGATCACGCTCCCCCGCCAATGCCGCTTCGGTCAGTTCCTTGATCGCGGTCGGCTGGTCTCCGGCGGGCTGATAATCGCTGACGAGCTTGAACGGCCGCCCGCCCTCGCTCTTTTCGGGGCGTTGCGGCCGGTGGGGGACGAAACCGGGTCCGGTTTCGGGCTCGGCAAGGCTGGTACGGATCTGGATCGCCATGGTGGGGAATATGGTGCCTTCGGACGGGGGTGCAAATGGATCGTCGCTCTCCGCTGTTCCGACGAACCTGACAAAAATCAGGTTGTCGGCGACGGCTTCCACTCGGTCATGCCCTCAATCGGCGGATAGACAACCTTCCGATTGCCGAAATGGGCGCGCAACGCAGCCTCGCGCCGCTCGATATCAGGTTTGGTTACGTCGACCTCATCGGGGTACTTGTACTCGGCGCGAAACTTACCGTCCTCGACGACATATTCCATCGCTGACCAGCGCTTGGCTTCATCCGGCTCCGCATGCCAGATGTCGAACAGGATGTCGGACAGGACAGGATCGTCGGGCGGATAGAAGCGCACAATATCGCCTTCCAATCGAAAGAGGCTCGGACTCAGCCACCCCTCGCCTATCTCTACGTAAAAAAAATTCCGTCTGGTTCCCCTCCGACGATGGCGGCGAGTTCCTGCCCCAATTCGCTCAAAAGCGGTCCGACCGTTTGATAGCTATCTGCCTCCATGTCGCTTACCTTTCGGCTCATTGTCGAACTGCTCAATTTGAACGGGGCCACCATTAACGGACCAAGATACGACGATCCGATAGGGTCGCCTTGACGTGCCTCTGTAATGCGGTTGGATCCGGGCAAACACCGATCGACCCGCGCGTTGATGAGCCACCCATGCGTCTTCCATAACTCGATACGCCCCGCGGTTGAAATTGGCGTCCTGGGCAAAGTGGTTGATGCCAGCGCGGGGACCGTCAAAGCGAGCAGCCCAGAAATGCCCACCGTCGTCAGTGGGACGACGATCAGTGCCGCCCGCTTCCGACTGATGACGCCGGGAACGCCTTGGTCTGTCCGTAGATGACACCTGTCCATAAGTGATCCGGGTTCGCCCGATAACGTCGATCTGGAAGTCATAGCCATTCAGCGTCCCCCTTCGCCAATTGCTGTCGAGGATCTGGCTTTCCAGAGAAGGTGGGTTCGCCGGATTCGGTGGCAACCGCCCTCCGTGCGTGTCCTGGTAATAGGCGAGCGCCAGAAACTTGTTCCGCGCATCACGCCTGGCATCGAGGAACTGCTGGTGCGGCAGCATGATCCGCTGCCCGATCTGAAGCGGCTTCTTCGGGTCGAGACCGTTAAGCCAGACGAGATCCGAAACCCGCAAACCCTTTCTGCGCCGTGCAATCGACGTGAGGGACTCCCCGCTTTGCACATGATGGACCGAGTAGTTGCGCGGATTACGCGGATCATCCTCGCGAGAACTCCGCTCCGCATCAGTTTCAGTAGCCCAAGGCCCGCGCCCATATACGCCCCGCGCCCGAAACGGATCCTGGATCGATCCACGACGCGGGAAGTAGTTTCCCTGACCGATAAAGGTGAACCGCCCGTCCTCGGGATCGTGCCAAGGGTTGAACTTGACTTCCAAAGGCCGCCGCCCCGTTCGCATCCATATGCTGAATGCAGAAACCGCCAACACTCCACTTCGCTGCGCCGTCATGCACGTCTCCCCAGCCAATACATAGGACATTGGCGGAACATATCAAGAACATATTTCCAATTGCCTTCCACGTAGAATTGGTCGACGCCTTTCACAGAGACCATCAGGAGACCCGCCATGCGCTGTCCCGTTTCGCTTCTCACCCCCATCGCTGCCCTTGCTCTCACCGCCTGCGGCGGGTCGGACGTAGCCGTCACCAACGCCTCCCCCGAGGAGGTCGCCGCCAAGGTCGATGCGGCAGGTGGCGCGCGGTTCAATCCGGGGGAGTGGGAGACGACGGTTGAGACGGTGTCGATCGACATCCCGGGCCTTGCGGGACCAATGAAGGACGAGATGACGAAGATGATGCTGCAAAAGCAGCAGGTGACCAAGAATTGCGTGACTCCGGAACAGGCCAAGTCGCCTCCTGCCGAGGTACTGGCGCAGAGCAAGGGCCGCTGCACCTACGAGAAATTCACCATGGCGGGTGGCAAGATCGACGGGACGATGGTGTGCGACGCCGATGGCGGGAAGATGACGATGAAGATCAGCGGGACGTTCAGCGATACGGCGTTCGCGATCGACAATGACATGGAAACGACCATGCCTGGCGGCGCCCAGACGATGAAGATCAAGGCGAAGACCAGCGGCAAGCGCGTGGGCGAGTGTCCGGGGACGAAGGCTTAGGGGCAGTTTTCTATCTATCCTCCCCCGCCAGGGGGAGTGGCACGCGCAGCGTGACGGAGGGGGAGGCACGTCGGCGGAGATATGGGGCGAGAGGCTAGAGGACACAGCCGTCCTCCCCCTCCGTCGCCTTCTGCGCCACCTCCCCTGGCGGGGGAGGATTACAGGGCTCACATCACGCGGCGATACGCCACGCGCCACATCGCCAGCGCGATGCCGGCGGCGACGATCGCGAGCAGCGCGCTGGTGCCGAGCGCGCTGATCCAGCGGAACAATGCGGTACGCATGTCGCTCGCCGGGGCGGCGAGGAAACCGAAACCATAGGTTTGCGCGCCGACGAACAGCACCAGCGAGATGAGCGCGCCGAGCGCGGCGGCGTGCCAGGCGCGGCGATAGCCGGCGAGGTGGAGCATCAGCCAGAGGGGCCCGCCGACCCCGGCGATACCGAGCGCGGTGAAGACGGTGCCAAGAAGCCACGACGCGACCAGCGGCATCGCCTCTCGCTGGCCCGCAGCAATGACGAGCAGCAGGACGACAAGCCCGCCCAACGCGCCGCCCAGCGCGAGCGCAAAACCCGCACGGTCGAGTGTCGTGTCGTAATGCGGCGCGGATGCGCGCATCGCATGATCATTCACCGAAAACCCCTCCCCGGTGCGGAAGCCATAACATTGCGCGGCAGCGCGGCTCAAGCGGTCACATTGCGGAAACTACCTAAAGTGGGACAGGTTGATGCCGGACAGGCTTTGCCGCAGGGTCCGGGCAACGATTTCAAGGGGATTCGCATGCATCTTCCGCTCCGCCGCGCTGTCATGGTCGGCCTGATCATCGCTGCCACGCCGATTGCCGCGCAGGACGCGCCCAAGCCGCCGGTCGCGGTGAAAAAGCCGCATCAGGTCAAGGCTCCGTTCGGCGCGGTGCGCGAGGACGAATATTACTGGCTGCGCGACGACACACGGAAGAATCCGGAGATGCTCGCCTATCTCAACGCTGAAAACGCTTATGCCGATGCGGTGCTGGCGCCGACCAAACCGATGCAGGAGGCGTTGTTCAAGGAGATCACCGGGCGGATCAAGCAGGACGACAGCACCGTCCCCTATCTCGACAACGGATATTGGTATTACACCCGCTTCGAGACCGGCGGCGACTATCCGATCGTCGCGCGGCGCAAGGGCAGCATGGATGCGCCCGAGGAGATCATCCTCAACCAGCCCGAAATGGCGAAGGGCGCGAATTTCTTTCAGATCGGGTCGCGGCAGGTCAGCCCCGACAACCGCCTGCTCGCCTATGCCGAGGACAAGGTCGGACGGCGGCAGTTCGTGCTGAAGGTCAAGGACCTGACCACCGGCAAGACGTTCGAGGATGCGATCCCCAACGTGCAGGCGGGGTTTGCCTGGGCGGGCGATAACAAGACCATCTTCTATATCGAGAAGGATCCGGTCACGCTGCTCGGCAAGCGGGTCAAGGCGCATGTGCTGGGCGCGCCCGCCAGCGCGGACCGACTGGTCTATGAGGAGCAGGACGACACCTATTCGCTCGGCCTCGGCACGACGAGTTCGGAGAAGTTCATCTGTATCTATTCGGGCAAGACGGTGAGCGACGAGCAGCGCTGCGCACCGGTTGCCAATCCGACCAATTTCACCGTGATCGCGCCGCGCGAGCGCGACTTCCTCTATGGCGCGGACCATGTCGGCAATCGCTGGGTGATCCGCACCAACTGGAACGCGCCCAATTATCGGCTGATGACTGTCGCCGACAGTGCGACCGGCGCGGGCAAGGCTGGGTGGAAGGATCTGGTGCCGCACAGCGCGGACGTGTTCATCGAGGGGGTGCAGCCGTTCGACAAATATCTGGCGATCGAGGAGCGGTCGGGCGGGAACAAGCGGCTCCGCCTGCTCGGCAATGACGGCAAATCGAGCTTTGTGGCGGCGGACGAGCCCGCCTATGCGATGGGGCTGAGCACCAATGCCGAGACCGCGACCGACTGGGTCCGGTACACTTACAACTCTCTGACCACGCCCTCGACGGTGATCGAGGCGAATATGAAGACCGGCGAGCGCAAGACGCTGAAGGTCACCCCGGTGCCGGGATACGACGCGAGCAAGTACGTCACCGAGCGGGTGTGGGCGACCGCACGTGACGGGACGAAGGTTCCGGTGAGCCTGGTCTATGCCAAGGGGTTCAAGAAGGACGGCACCGCGCCGCTCTTTCAATATGCCTATGGCAGCTATGGCTATTCGACCGATCCGGGCTTCTCGCCGATGCTGCCCAGTCTGCTCGACCGCGGCATGGTCTATGCCATCGCGCATATCCGTGGCGGGCAGGAAATGGGCCGCGCCTGGTATGATCAGGGGCGGATGTTCAACAAGAAGAACAGCTTCACCGACTTCATCGACGTGACCCGGTTCCTCGTCGATCAGGGCTACGCGAAGAAAGGCCGCGTCGCGGCGATGGGTGGCAGCGCAGGCGGGCTATTGATGGGCGCGATCAGCAACATGGCGCCGCAGGATTATGGCGCGATCGTCAATCTGGTGCCGTTCGTCGATGTCGTGACGACGATGCTCGATCCCACCATCCCGCTGACCACCGGTGAATATGACGAATGGGGGAACCCCGAGGGCAAGGCGAGCTATGACTATATGCTCAGCTACTCGCCCTATGACCAGATCGAGGCCAAGGCATACCCGCCGATCTTCGTCGGCACCGGCCTGTGGGACAGCCAGGTGCAATATTATGAGCCGGCCAAGTACGTCGCCCGGCTGCGCGCGAAGAAGACCGACGCCAACCCGCTGCTGTTCCGCACCAACATGTCGGCCGGGCATGGCGGCAAGTCGGGGCGGTTCGAGCGGTTCAAGGAACAGGCCGAATATCTGGCGTTTGCGCTGGACCAGTTGAAGGTCAAGTGATCGGGCGGTAGCGGGGAGCCATGGACAAGCTCCCCGCCACCGAGATCGAAGCCGCCGCCGAACTGGAGGCGCTCGCCGCCGAGATTGCGCGGCACAATGCGCTGTATCACACCGAGGATTCGCCGGAGATCAGCGACGCGGCCTATGACGCGCTGGTGCGGCGCAATGCCGCGATCGAGGCGGCGTTTCCGCATCTGGTGCGCGCGGATTCGCCATCGAAGTCGGTCGGCGCAGCACCGGCCGGGCATCTCGCCAAGGTGCGGCATGCGCAGGCGATGATGAGCCTGGACAATGCGTTCAGCGACGATGAGGTGATCGAGTTCGTCGTGCGCGTGCGGCGGTTCCTCAAGCTGGGCGAGGGCGACAGGGTCGCGCTGACCGCGGAGCCGAAGATCGACGGTCTGTCCTGTTCGCTGCGCTATGAGAACCGCAGGCTGGTGCTCGCCGCGACGCGCGGCGATGGGCAGATGGGCGAGAACGTCACCGCCAATGCATTGACGATCGACGACATTCCGACAGAGTTGCCGGAAGGCGCGCCCGATGTGTTCGAGGTGCGCGGCGAGGTTTACATGGCGAAGGACGATTTCCTTGCGCTCAACGCCCGCCTCGCGGCAGAGGCCGAGGAGAGTGGTAAGGAGGCGCGCCAGTTCGCCAATCCGCGCAACGCCGCCGCCGGATCGCTGCGGCAAAAGGATGCGGTGGTGACCGCTGCGCGGCCGTTGCGCTTTCTGGCGCATGGCTGGGGCGAGACCAGCGCGCTGCCGGGTGAAACCCAGTTTGCTGTGATAAAGGCGATCGAAGGCTGGGGCTTTCCGGTCCACCCGCTCTTCGTCGAATGCGTGCAGGTCGAGCCGGCGCTGGCGCAATATCGCAAGATCGAGAAACTGCGCGCCGACCTGCCGTTCGACATCGACGGGGTGGTGTACAAGGTCGACCGGATCGACTGGCAGGAGCGACTGGGCAGCGTCGGGCGTGCGCCGCGCTGGGCGATTGCGCACAAATTCCCCGCCGAGCGCGCCGAGACCACGCTCAATGCGATCGACATCCAGGTCGGGCGGACGGGCAAACTGACCCCGGTCGCGCGGCTGGAGCCGGTGACCGTGGGTGGCGTGGTCGTCACCAACGCGACGCTGCACAACGCCGACGAGATCGCTCGGCTGGGCGTGCGTCCGGGCGACCGCGTCGTGCTTCAGCGGGCGGGCGACGTTATCCCGCAGATCGTCGAAAATCTGACGCGCGAGGTCGAGCGCCCGGCGTTTCTGTTCCCGACCCATTGTCCGATCTGCCAGTCCGAGGCGACGCGCGAGGAGGGCGAGGTCGATGTCCGCTGCACCGGCGGGCTGATCTGTCCGGCCCAGCGACTGGAACGGCTCAAGCATTTCGTCAGCCGCGGCGCGCTTGATATCGAGGGGCTGGGCGAGAAGACGATTTTCGAGTTTCTGGAACTCGGCTGGATCACCGAGCCCGCCGATATCTTCCGCCTCAGCCAGCACCGCGACGCGCTGCTCGGGCGCGAGGGGTGGAAGGAGAGATCGGTCGACAATTTGCTCGCCGCGATCGAGGCGAAGCGGGCGCCGGATGCCGCGCGGCTGCTGTTCGGGCTGGGCATCCGTCACATCGGCAGCATCACCGCGCGAGACCTGATGAAGCGGCTGACCACCCTCCCTGCCCTCGCCGCGCTCGCCGACGAGATCATCGCGCTGCGGGCGTCGTTCACGCCGGCGCTGGGCGAGCAGGAAACGAAGTTCCACGCACGCCGGGACAAGGCGATTGCCGAGCATATCGGGATCGAGAATGTCGGCGCCGCCGTCGGCCATGCGCTCGCCGACTTCTTCCACGAGCCGCACAACCGCGCGGTGTGGGACGATCTGCTCGCCGAGGTCGCCCCGCCCCCTTCGTCGTCGAGGCGCGCAGAATCGGAAGTGTCGGGCAAGACGATCGTGTTCACCGGATCGCTCGAGACGCTGAGTCGCGACGAGGCAAAGGCGCAGGCCGAGTCGTTGGGCGCACGGGTTTCCGGATCGGTGTCGTCGAAAACCGACCTGATCGTGGCCGGTCCAGGGGCCGGATCGAAGCTGAAAAAGGCCGCAGAACTGGGGATTTCGGTGATCGACGAAGCAGCCTGGAATGCGATTTTTGCTGCGGCGAGGTGATGCTTTTTGCAACGCACAATTCACTTGATACGATTGTAACAATACCGCAAAGAACGGTCCCCATGGGGCATCGCAAGACGGTGAACGACACCGCTCGCGCAGGCTTTGAACAGCCCATCCTAAGGGGACCAAAATGCGAAACCATCTGCTGATCGGCGCGGCTGTTGCTGCGCTTTCCTTCCCGGCTACGGCGTTCGCGCAGTCGACCGGTTCGGTCGATTTCGAAGAACAGGAAATCGTCATCACCGGCTCGAGCGTCTCGTCGGGCGTCGCCGGTATCATCGTTCCCGACACGTCCAAGGCGAAGGCCGAGCTGAGCGCCGAAGCGATTCAGCAGTCGGTTCCGGGCCAGTCGATCAACGAAGTGATCAACCGCCTGCCGGGCGTCAGCTTCCAGAACAATGACGCCTTCGGTTCGGCCGGCGGCACGATGACCATCCGCGGCTTCGATTCGACCCGCATCAGCCAGACCGTCGATGGTATTCCGCTGAACGATTCGGGCAACTATGCGCTCTATTTCAGCCAGCAGATGGATATCGAGCTGATCGAGCGAGTCAGCGTCAACCTCGGCACCACCGACGTCGACTCGCCGACTGCGGCGGCAACCGGTTCGACCGTCAACTACCGCACGCGCGTCCCGGGCGAAGAGTTCGGTGCCAAGCTGGTCGGTTCGGTCGGCGAATATGGCTTCTTCCGCGTGTTCGGGATGGTCGATTCGGGCAATTTGACCTCGTCGGGTCTGCGCGCGTTCATCTCTGCCAGCAACCTGACCAGCACGACGACCTTCTACCGCGAAGGCAAGATCGACCGTCAGCAGTATAACGCGCGTCTGTATCAGCCGCTCGGCGACAATGGCGACTTCATCTCGATCGCCGGCACCTATGACGTGAACCGCAAGAATTTCTTCGGCTCGGTCGCGCTGCGCAACGATCTCGCCACGCCGACCCCGGCGCGGTTCCCGCAGTCGAAGGCCGAGCGTTTCTACTCGATCGCACCCTGCCTCATCGCAGTCGGTCGCCCCGGGATCGCCGACACGGCGAATAGCTGCGGTTCGGAATTCGATCGCCGCATCAACCCGTCGAACACCGGCAACATTCGCGGCGCATCGCGCTTCACTCTGGCTGACAATCTGGTGCTGAGCATCGATCCGTCGTTCCAGGTGGTGAAGGCGAATGGCGGCGGCACTGCGACCGCGCGTGAAGGCACGTTCAATGCCGGCGGCACCCAGATCGTCGGCTATATCGGCGGTTCGCCCTATTATGGTCGCGACCTCAACGGTGACGGCGACCTGCTCGATCAGGTCCGCGTCCTCGCGCCCAGCCAGACCCAGACCCAGCGTATTGGCGTGATCAGCTCGCTGCGTTGGGAGATGGACGACAGCAACATCTTCCGCCTCGCCTATTCGTATGACCGTGCGCGTCACCGTCAGACGGGCGAGACCAACATGCTGCAGGCCAATGGTGCCACCGCCGATCCGTTCCCGATCAACGACCCTCTGCTCGACCGCAACGATCGCGTTCTGCAGAAGCGCGACCGCCTGTCGTTCGCGATCCTGCA
Organism: Sphingomonas sp. J344; assembly: GCF_024700005.1. Lineage (NCBI taxonomy): Bacteria > Pseudomonadati > Pseudomonadota > Alphaproteobacteria > Sphingomonadales > Sphingomonadaceae > Sphingomonas > Sphingomonas sp. J344. The sequence continues at coordinate 578,358 of NZ_JAJONB010000002.1, forward strand.
CCAGATCGCGGGTGAGTATCGCGGCGAGTTCGGTGACCTGACCGTCAATGTCGGCCTGCGCCTGCCGTTCATGCGCCGCAACCTGACCAACTATTGCGCCACGTCGTCGGCGTCGGGTTTTGTCGAGTGCTTTACCGGCGACACGGCAGCCCAGACCGCGTGGCTCGCGTTCCGCCCGACCCAGACGGTTCCGGGCGTGGGCACGTTCCCGACCCAAGGTCCGCAGCAGCGCATCTTCAACTACAAGAAGGTGCTGCCCAACATCGGTCTCGTCTATGACCTGACGTCGAACATCTCGGCGTTCGGCAATTTCTCGCAGGGTCTGCAGGCGCCGGGTACGGACAATCTGTACAACAGCTTCTACTTCCCGACGACGGCCGACCAGGCGCAACCGCGTCCGGAAAAGACCGACAATTTCGACCTCGGCATGCGCTATCGCTCGTCGAAGGTCCACGCCCAGGTCGTCGGCTGGTACACCAACTACACCGATCGTCTGGCTTCGGCCTACGACCCCGAGCTGGACCGTACCGTCTATCGCAACCTTGGCACTGTGAAGAAGTACGGCATCGACGCCAACATCAGCTGGCAGCCGATTTCCGCACTGAGCGTCTATGCCTTTGGTTCGCTGCTCGAATCGGAGATCAAGGACAATGTCCTGCTCGCGACCCGCACCAACGGGACGCAGGTCTTTGCTCCGACCGCCGGCAAGCGTGAAGCGGGTGCCCCGACCTACACCTTCGGTGCCGGCTTCAATGCCGATGCCGGTCCGGTGGCGTTCGGCGCGAACGTGAAGCGCACTGGTTCGCGTTACGTGTTCGACGACAATACGGCGATCACGACGGGCCAGATCACGTCGGCCGGTGTTGACAGCCGCGTCCAGATCTATCCGGCAAAGACCCCGGCCTACACGCTGGTCGACCTGCATGCGCGGGTGAAGATGGACTGGGCCGGTCTCGGTGAGAAGACCTACTTCCAGTTCAACGTCATGAACCTGTTTGACGAACTCTATGTCGGTGGCTTCTCCGGCAACCTGTCGAGCATCGGGTTCAACGCAACGACCCAGGCGATCACCTCGTCGAGCGCTCCGTTCGTTCAGATCGGTTATCCGCGGACGGTCATGGGCTCGCTGGTCGTCGGCTTCTGATCGACGCCCACAGCTGACTGGAAACACCGCCGTCCCGGGCAACCGGGGCGGCGGTTTTCTTTTGGGTTGAGCGGGTTAAGCTGGTCCCGACAATTAGGAGAGCGCAGCGATGACACCGTTCGAGCTGGTATTCGCGGTCTATGGATTGTTGCTGGGGCTCGCCATTGCCGAGGTTCTGGGCGGATTTGCCCGGGTGCTGAAGCTCAAGCGCGGCGGGAAGGCGGTGCGGGTCGGGTGGCTGACGCCGTTGCTGGGCATCGTCGTCATCCTGGACCTCACCTCATTCTGGCTGCTGGCCTGGGAGGCGCAGCCGCAGATCGGGGCGAATTACCTGACTTTGGTCAGCGTGCTGGCGATCGTCGGGATCTATTATCTCGCGGCGTCGCTGATCTTTCCGGATGAGCCGGCCGACTGGCCCGATTTCGACCTGTGGTACGACCGGCAGAACCGGATGGTGATCGGCGGGTTGCTGGCGGCGAATGTCGGCAGCTGGATCGGGTCGATCGGGCTGGAATTCGTCGTGGCGTCGCCGGAGGAGACATTCTCCGGGACCGGGGACGCGGTGGAGGTGCTGGCCTCGCTCGGCGTGCTGATCCTGCTGCTGGTGCTGCTGCGGGTCAACGGACGGCGGACCAATGCGGTGTTGCTGGCGGCGGTCAGCCTGTTGCTGCTAACCGCGGGGATTGCCGAGCTGTTCTAGCCGATCACTTCGAGGACGGCGGCGCGGGCCACTGCGGCGGCGCGGAGGTCGTCGGCGGTGCGCCGGGCGAGGAAGGTGAGCGGCGGACGCGCCGACCGCTGATGATGGGTAAGAGTCTGGTACTTAGCGAAAAAATCGACTTCACTGGGTATCCTGTCTGGGTGTTACATTCGCCTCGCGCACGGCGCGGGCAGTGTCGGTGCGTTCCTGGCGATCGGCCATGGCGAGCCATGCAGCCTCGGCGCGCAAATTGCGCTCACGGACATTGTCGAGCGTCGCGGAATCGGCATCGGCGCGGCATTTCGCCGCATTGTCACGATAGGTCAGCGTCTGGGCAGCCATCCGGCACCTCCTTTTTGCTGGTAGTTTCGGGCGGCGCACGCCCGGCGCGCGCCGCCCGGCACGAATTAGTCGACAGCCTGGAGGTTCACCGCAGCCATCTTGCCGCGCTTGTCCTGCTCCAGCTCGTAGCTGACGCGCTGATCCTGGTTCAGCGTCGCCATGCCGGCGCGCTCAACCGCGGAGATGTGCACGAAAGCGTCGCCGCCGCCGTTGTCGGGGGCGATGAAGCCATAGCCCTTGTCCGCATTGAAGAATTTGACGGTGCCGTTGATGCTCATTGGATACTTCCTTCTGCTATCGGCGCGCCCCGTGTGGGCGGACCTCGCGCTGCGGAGGCAGGGAAAGAAGGAAGAAGGGGCCGCAAAGCACCGAAGACCGTCGATTTGCGACTGTAGCAGCCCCCATATGCGCCCAATGCCCGGAATTTACAAGGGCAGGCCGCGGAATGGCAGGCGGCGGCACCCCTGCCTCCCCGGATTGCCGGTTTCGCGGGGTGACAGGCTTCCGACCAAGCTGACGAACATGGGGGGTGTTTCGGGGCGAAACGACCGGAATGCGACCGCGACGGGACGGGTTTGCGCCAGCGTCGCGACACCTGCGCGACGCAGGGGCGACACAGGGCCGACAAGGGCGCGACTGGCGCGCGATCGCGACGCGACTGGCTGACACAAGCGACGCGACACCTGTGCGACACTCGAACGACGGGCACGCGACCGGCGGGTCGGGCGCAGCGATGCGGCTGGATCATGGGCGGTCCCTTCGATGACGAGAGGACCATCCAGATATGTCGGAACGGGGGCTGTAGGAAAGCCCCCCTCCCCGCCGTTTCAGCGCATCTCGATCTTAGAGAAGTTGAGGCTGATCTGTTCGGCGCCGCAATCGGTGACCGTGGCGTCGAGGATCGCGCCGGTACGACCGGTCTTGTCGTTGCGGATCGGCAGGCGGGGGAGCCGCTGGCCGACCTTGCACCCGCGCCAGGCGGGAACGGCGGCGGTCAGCACTCGCGCCTTCTGAACGGCGGGAAGCAGCAGGCCGGCGGGGACGGGGTCGCTGCCGCTGGCGATGCGGCGGTCGCCAGCAGCACCCCTGGCGGTCGCGAGGCTGACCGAGGCGATCTCGATCCACTCCTTGTGCTCACCGCCGGCGGCGCTGCCATCGACGCCGTCGAACTTGATGTACCAGGCGGCGGCGGCGGGGACTGCGGTGGCGAGCAGGACCGCGAGGGTGGCGGCAATGCTGGACTTGCGGGAACGGATATGGGGCATGGGGGGCGACTCCAGATCGTGATGATTGGAGTGATAGTCTAGATTGATACTCTAGTAAAGCGTGGCGTGGCGAGCAGCCCCTATTCGTTGTTGAGCGGCCAGCGGCTGTGGCGGGCGCGGTCGCCGAGGTCGATCAGCGCTTCGTTGGGATCGTGGCGGCGCGTGGTGGAAAGGCCGTCGGCGCGCGGCGCGCTTTCCTCCCACGCGGTGTGGGGGCGCTCCTTTGCCCTTGCCTCACGATAGCTGGCGTCGCGCACGCGCTTCATGCGGCGCCACAGCAGGGGCATGGCGATGAACGGGAAGGCGATGCCGCCGAGGATGATCAGCAGTGCGAGCAGGTCGGTCATCAGGGTCCCCCTTCCCTCCTTGTGCGGCGATGAGAGCGTAGCGCGGCGTGCGGCGCAAGGGCGCGGATCAGCGCGGGCGGTGGTCGGTGCCGGCGCCGGGGGTGATGAAGATCGCGGTGGCGGTGGTGCCGGGGGGCACGTCCGCCGTGTGCCACACGCCGGGCGGGTTGATCGCATAGTCGCCGGGGGTGAGGGTTTCGCGGGTGGTGGTGCCATCGGGCAGTTCCTGCACCAGCGTCATTTCCCCTGCGGTGCAGATGACCAGCTCCGCACCGTGCGGGTGGACTTCCCAGGAGGTCCAGCTTTCGGTGAAGCTGTATTGCGAGACGAGGCGGCCCTCGATCCCGTCGGCGGCGTGGCGTTGTTCGTAGCCGGCGTACCAGGCCATGCCGTCGAAGGGGGGTTCGACGGTGGCGGTGGCGTTTAGGCCGAGATGGGCGAATTGGGTTTCGAGGTGGGGCATGGGGAAAGGTTAGCTTGGCGAGGTATGGGATGCCAGAGCGGCAGAACTTGCGATTTTCGCATATTCGGCACATCTTGATGTGATGACGCTCGCAGGCTTCTCGCGCATCTCGGTGGACCCGCTGGTCTGTGGCGGGCGTCCGGTGGTAACCGGAACGCGCGTTCGGGTGAAGGACGTGTTGGAGATGCTGGCGGGCGGCGCGACCCCGGCGGAGATCGCTGCCGACTTCCCCTATCTGAGCGAGGATGATGTGCGCGCTGTGCTGGCCTATGCGGCGGCGCAGGCGGACCATCCGGTAGTGCTCGCCGCCGAATGAAGTTCCTGATCGATGCGCAATTGCCGCCCGCCTTGGGCGGGTGGCTGCGCGCTCGTGGGCATGAAGCGGTTCATGTGGCCGAGATCGGCATGATCGCGGCGAGCGATGTTGAGATCGCGGCGCGGGCGGAAGCGGACGGTGCCGTGCTGGTCAGCAAAGACGAAGACTTCGTGACGCTGCGGCTGCCGGATCGGTTCGCGTTTCTATGGCTGAGGTGTGGGAATGCGAGCAATCGGGCACTGGTGGCTTGGCTGGAGCCGCGGTGGAGCCAGATCCAGACGCTACTCAGTAACCGCGAACGCTTTATCGAAGCTCGATAAGCTATGAAACGGTATGTCAGGCTACACCCGTCGGCGCATTACGCCCCCTGCCTCTGGCGGCACCGTAGCGCGACGCATGTACCCCATACCCGAGCCATTGCTGTAACCGAAAGCTGGTGTCTTGAAGGGGAGCAATTTCGGCCAACGCAACGGACGGGGATGCTGCTGCGATGTCCAGATGACGGACGCTCCGTCAGGTAAAAGTTCATCCGACTCTCGGAATATCCGACCATGCTCATTCTCGTCTACCTGCACTAGGGTCGGGACTCATAACCACCATGTGACGGCTGCGGCGAGGTAGATGGCGCTGAGGAAGTTGGTGGCGAGCTTGTCGTAGCGGGTGGCGATGCGGCGATAATCCTTGAGGCGGCAGAACATGCGCTCGACGGCGTTGCGGCCCTTGTAGAGCGTCTTGGAGAAGCAGCTTTTCCAGCGGCGGTTCGTCTTGGAGGGGATGTTCGGAACGGCACCCTGCCGCTCGATCAGGTCGCGGATCGCATTGCTGTCGTAAGCCTTGTCCGCGAGCACGATGGTGCGCGGCGCGAGATCATCGAGCAACACATCGGCTGCGCGGCAGTCGGCGACCTGGCCACCGGTCAGCAGGAAGCGGAGCGGCCGACCTTCGCCGTCGGTGAGCGCGTGGAGCTTGCTGTTGCGGCCGCCCCGGCTGATCCCGATCGCCTGGACGAGCGCCCCCTTTTCCACCGCCCGCGGAGCGGTGCGCCTTCATATGCGTGCTGTCGATCAGGACCTCGGCGGGCGGCCCGCCTGCTGCCGCGAGCGTGACGAACAGCTCCTGCCACACACCCTTTGCCGCCCAGCGCACGAACCGGTTGTAGAGCGTCTTCCTCGGCCCGTAGCAGGCCGGCGCGTCGACCCAGCGCCCGCCCGACTTCACCACATGAATGATGCCGCTGATCACCCGCCGATCATCGACCCGCGCCACACCGCGCACCTTGTCCGGCAGCAGCGGACGAAGCCGCTCGAACTGGGCTTCACTCAACCAAAACTCGCTCAAATCCACGCTCCTGCTGGCGCAGCGCATGAATCACATCCCAGCCGCCAAGGGAATCCCGTTTATGGGTCCCGACCCTAGGACTTTACCTCGTTCCCAGTGGGCTATCCGCGCGCTTTCGACTTGCTGAAAATGATCGTGCGAGAAATCATCTGGCGAGCAGAAGTAAACGTTTTCTCGGGCTTTCAGAAAGATCAAATCGTTGAAGGCTCTAACATCAGATACTTGGCTGCATGTGACCCACTGTGGACTGCGTTTACGCGGAGCATAAACGTCGCCGTCATAAAGCAGCATCGCGACTTTGGGTGACAACGGGAGAGAGAAGATCGTCCCTGCGCTGCCTAACCCGAAGTTGCTATCGCCAACGCGCAGAAAATATAGGCGATTGGTCATCACCACTGGATCGTCACAGGTCAAAAAATTCTCAGACGATCTGTTATCGAGCAAGACGAATTTCAGATCATCAAGGTGCGGTCTAAGTTGAAGCGCAAAATTGATGCCATCGCGTGCCAAGGCCGTATCCGACATATCCATGCCAGCCAGAAACTCACTGTCGATAGGAATATCCGCGAGAGCGGTCGTTAGTGAGAAGTGAGCCCGCATGCGCGCCGCATGAGCTTCGGTTCGCATGTATTGGATGATCGCGAAAAACCTACAAAATACGTCGATGCCTTCGATAAGTCGGGGAGGGCAAGCGAGTATGCCACGGGTAATCCACTCAGCGTATCGCCCTTCAATTTCACTCAAATGAAACTCGAGTTCATCACGGCCATAGAGGAAATCTCGAGCGCATTGGCTTTTGATCGGAGCGCCCTTTATCACCTTTCGCTGCCTGATATTGAAGAGACTGATCGTCTTCTGCCCAGCGCTCTCAGCGAAGTTGCGTAGATAGCACTTAGGAACATAGTGGTGTGAGCGGTTCGCACCCATACCTCTCTACTCCGCCGCCACCTCAGCCCGCTCCTTCACCCCACCCCGCTCCAGCAACGGCGCAAGATACTTCCCCGTATAGCTGCGCGGCTCCTTCGCCACTGCCTCCGGCGTGCCCTCGGCGACGATCTCGCCGCCCTTGACGCCGCCTTCGGGGCCGAGGTCGAGGATCCAGTCGGCGGTCTTGATGACATCGAGGTTATGTTCGATCACCACCACGGTGTTGCCCTGTTCGACCAGCGCGTGGAGCACCTCCAGCAGCTTGCGGACGTCCTCGAAATGCAGACCCGTGGTGGGTTCGTCGAGGATGTAGAGCGTCTGGCCGGTGGCGCGGCGGCTGAGTTCCTTGGCGAGTTTGACGCGCTGGGCTTCGCCGCCGGACAGGGTCGTGGCCTGTTGGCCGACCTTGATATAGCCGAGGCCGACTTCGGCCAGCATCGCCATCTTGTCGCGGATCGGGGGGACGGCCTTGAAGAACTCCACCGCATCCTCGACCGTCATGTCGAGCACGTCGGCGATGCTGCGCCCCTTGAACTTCACCTCCAGCGTTTCGCGGTTGTAGCGCTGGCCGTGGCATACGTCGCAGGTGACGTAGACGTCGGGCAGGAAGTGCATTTCGATCTTGAGCAGGCCGTCGCCGGTGCAGGCCTCGCACCGCCCGCCCTTGACGTTGAAGCTGAACCGGCCGGGCTTGTAGCCGCGCACCTGAGCCTCGGGCAGCCCGGCGAACCAGTCGCGGATGTTGGTGAAGGCGCCGGTATAGGTCGCGGGGTTGGAGCGCGGGGTGCGGCCGATCGGCGACTGATCGATGTCGATCACCTTGTCGAGATGATCGAGGCCGGTGATCCGGTCATGCTTGCCCGCGAGCATGCGCGCGCCGTTGAGGTGACGCGCGGCGGCGGCGTAGAGCGTGTCGATGGTGAAGCTCGACTTGCCCGAGCCGGACACGCCGGTGATGCAGGTGAAGGTGCCGAGCGGGATCGACGCGGTGACGCCGGTGAGGTTGTTGGCGGTGGCGTTGTGGACGGTCAGCTTCTTGCCATTGCCCTTGCGGCGCTTGGCGGGGAGCGGGACTTCGCGGCGGCCGGCGAGATAGTCGGCGGTGATGGAGTCGGTGCAGGCGAGCACCTGTTCGAACGTCCCCTGTGCGACGACCTCGCCGCCATGGACGCCCGCGCCCGGCCCCATGTCGATGACGTAATCGGCGCTGCGGATCGCGTCCTCGTCATGTTCGACCACCAGCACGGTGTTGCCGAGATCGCGGAGCCGCCGGAGGGTGACGAGCAGCATGTCGTTGTCGCGCTGATGCAGGCCGATGCTGGGTTCGTCGAGGACGTAGAGGACGCCGGACAGGCCGCTGCCGATCTGTGACGCGAGGCGGATGCGCTGGCTCTCCCCGCCCGACAGCGTGCCGCTGGTGCGATCGAGGTTGAGGTAATCGAGGCCGACATTGTTGAGGAAGCCGAGGCGTTCGTCGATTTCCTTGAGGATCGCGCGGGCGATCTCCTGCTGCTGGCCGGTGAGCGCGGCGGGAAGCGTCTGGAAGAACGGGACCGCGTCGGCGACCGACAGGCGGGTGACGCTGGAGATGTCGCGGCCCGCGATCTTGACCGCCAGCGCCTCCGGCTTGAGGCGCGCGCCGTGGCAGGTCTCGCACGGGTGCGCGGCCTGGTATTTGGACAGTTCCTCGCGCATCCAGGCGCTTTCGGTCTGGAGCATGCGGCGGTTGAGGTTGCCGATGACGCCCTCGAACGGCTTCTTCACGTCGTAGCTCTTGCGGCCGTCGATGAAGGTGAGCGTGACCGGACGCCCGCCGGTGCCGTGGAGGATGATCAGCTGGACCTCGCCGGGCAGGTCCTTCCACGGGGTGTCGAGGGAGAAGCCGAATTCGCGGGCGAGGCTGCCGAGCACCTGCATGTAATAGGGGCTGGGCGGATTGGACTTGGCCCAGGGGACGACCGCACCCTTCTTGATGCTCAGCTCATGGTTGGGGACGACGAGGTCTTCGTCGAACACCAGCTTTTCGCCGAGGCCGTCGCACGCCGGGCACGCGCCCTGCGGGGCGTTGAAGGAGAACAGGCGCGGTTCGATCTCGGCGATGGTGAAGCCGCTGACAGGACAGGCGAAGCGTTCGGAGAAGACGATGCGGTTGGGCGGCAGACCGGTGCCCTTCATCTTGCCATCCGTCACCCCGGCGAAAGCCGGGGTCTCTGACGGCAGCGCGCCTTCGCTGGAGGCCCCAGCTTTCGCTGGGGCGACGTCGTGGGTGAAGCTCTGCGGCGCTTCGTTTACGCGGTTGTTGGCGAGCGCGTCGACCGTGGTGTCCACCAGATCGACGAAGGCCAGCCCGTCCGCCAGCTTCAGCGCCGTCTCGAAGCTCTCCGCGAGGCGCGTGGCGATGTCGTCGCGGACCACCAGGCGGTCCACGACCACCTCGATGTCATGCTTGTACTTCTTGTCGAGCGCGGGGGCTTCCTCGATCAGATAGGTTTCGCCGTCGATGCGGACGCGCTGGAAACCGGCCTTTTGCCACTCGGCGAGTTCCTTGCGATACTCGCCCTTGCGGCCGCGCACGACGGGGGGCGAGGAGCAGCAGGCGGGTGCCTTCGGGGAGCGCGAGGACGCGGTCGACCATCTGGCTGACAGTCTGCGCCGCGATGGGCAGACCGGTGGCGGGGCTGTAGGGGATGCCGACGCGCGCCCACAGCAGGCGCATATAATCGTAGATCTCGGTCACCGTCGCGACGGTCGAGCGCGGGTTGCGGCTGGTCGTCTTCTGCTCGATGCTGATCGCGGGGCTGAGGCCATCGATATGCTCGACATCGGGCTTCTGCATCATCTCGAGGAACTGGCGCGCATAGGCGCTCAGGCTCTCGACATAGCGCCGCTGCCCCTCGGCATAGATGGTATCGAAGGCGAGGCTGGATTTGCCGCTGCCCGACAGGCCGGTGATGACCGTCAGCGTGTCGCGCGGAATGTCGATGTCCACGCCCTTGAGGTTATGCTCGCGCGCGCCGCGGACGGAAATGTGAGTCAGTGCCATGCCGGGAGTTCTAGCTTTGTTCTTGAGGGGAAGCTAGGGGGGAGATAGGGGCGCGGGCGGCGGGTTGCGAGGGGGGCACCAGCAAAGCTGGTTGATGTGCGTTCGGGGTTCATTGGCCTGGTGACGCGCAAGCCGGGGTGAGAGCGCGGGTGCAACGGGCCTACGGTTCCGGCTTCACAGACTGGGTCAGGGCGGTCTTCTTACATTTTCAGTTGGCGTCCATCCCCCAATTCCATCCACCCGCCGTTCATACCGACTCGCCGACTATCGCGGCATGGACTTTGGGAGCGGAACGATGCGGCGTGTGCGTGGAGTGAGCCTGGCGGCGATGGCGCTGGTGCTGGCGGGTGGGGGTGTCGGTTCGGCTTCGACGGCGGGTGCGCCTGCTCCCGCCGCCAATGCCCCTTCCCCCGCCGCGCAGGCCGGATGGCGGGCGGATGCTGGCGATTATTACTGGATCGACGCCGCCGATGGCTTGCTGGAGGCGATCGGCGATGCGCCGCCGGACTTCACCTTTGGCTTCGGGCGCGGGGATGCGTGGGGCTGGGAGTTGCAGACCGGGCATCTGGTGCTGGCTGAGACCGACGAGGATGGCGCGATGCGCTATTATTATTTCGAGCCGGATGCGGATGCACCGTTCCTGGTGCAGGAGGCGCGGCGCTCATTCGCCTATCAGGGGCAGCGGCTGGCGCTGGTCTATGACAGCGGCGGTGCGGCCTTGTCCCCGCGCGAGAGCGACATGTGGGACGATCGGGCCGCCGAATTGTATGAGCGCGGCATCGATCTGCGCGAGGCTGCGGACGGCGAGGAGCAATGGGACGCGGTCGACGCCGGATGGTGGGCGGGCCAGATCGCGACGGTGATCGAATGGCGGCTGCGCTGGGAAACCGGGCGGATGCGGCATCCGGGCTGGCAGCGCTGGCGCAGCGGGGCGGACGGCGTGCGCTGGCGCTTGCGGCTGGAGCGCGAGCGCGAGCGGCGGCGGCTGGACGGCGATCGCTTTCGCCGCTGGCAGCGCGACGATTTTCGTGGGGCCCCGCCGCGCTTTGACGGACCGGGTCGACCGGGTCGTCCCGGGCTGGGCGTGCGTCCGCCATGGCGCGACCGCGATGGCCGACCGGGAGCCGGTCGACCCGGCGGCGGGCGGCCGGAGAGTGGACGGCCCGGAGTTGGACGCCCGGGCGGGCGGCCGGAGGGCGGCCAGAGTGGCGCGGGACGTCCCGGCGGTGGTCGGCCCGAGGCTGGTCGGCCCGGTGCCGGACGTCCGGGTGGTGGACGGCCCGAGGGTGGCCAGACTGGCGCGGGACGTCCCGGCGGACAGCGGCCGGACGGAGGGCGGCCGGGCATGACCCCATCGCCGGCGCCGACTCCCGCGCCGGTGCCGCCGGTCGCGGTGCAACCTGCCCCAACCCCTGCCCCGCCACCCGTTGCGACACCGCGTCCGCCCCGCCCCGGTGCCGGGCGACCCGAAGGCGATCGCCCCGGCCAGTGGCGTCGCCGGATGCCCGAGGGTGCGGTGCCGCGGGAAAGTGGCCCGCAGGGTCCGGTCCGCATCACGCCGCAGCCCGGCACGGTGCCGCAAACTTCGCCCCAGCCGCGCCCGCAATGGCGACCGCAGCCGCAGCCTCAGGCCCAGCCCCAGCCGCGCCCGCAATGGCGACCGCAGCCGCAGCCTCAGGCCCAGCCCCAGCCGCGCCCGCAATGGCGACCGCAACCGCAACCGCAGCCTCAATCCCAGCCTCAGGCTCAACCCCAGCCGCGCCCGCAATATACCCCGCCACAGCGCCCGCAGGCCGCGCCGCCCCCGGTTCGGGTCGCACCTCCACCGCCACCGCCGCCGCCGCCGCCGGCACCGACGCGGCCGACCGAGCCGGTACGCCTGCCCAGCGACAATGCGGCCGAACGACCGCAATAATTCGGCTCAGTCCGGCGTGAAGGGCAGGATACCGCGATAGTGCGCGGCGGGCGGCGCGCCGGGGATGGTCGCGCCGCGACCGAGCAGGAAGACGTGGCGGACGATCTCTGCCTGCTGCTCGATCCCGTAGCGGTCGAGCGTCCAGCCGGGCTTGAGCGCGTAATCGTAGCGGCAGAACGGGTGGCGGCGCAGGGGCAGGAAGATGCCCTGCTGATGCTGCCAGACATGGGTCATCTCATGGATGAAATGGCCCTGGAGCGAGAGGGGGGCGCTCGCGAAATCGTCGCGGTAATTGCCGCCCCTGGGATGGAAATGGATGCAACCGCGCGGGGCCATGGTGACGCCGCGCGGCTGAAAGAAGATCCATTTGCGATTGGCGATGGCGGCGGCGGCATAGTCGATCGCATCGCCGAAGATGCTGCGCGCCAAGGCGATCTCTCCGGGGGTGAGCGGGCGGCGATGGGTCATCGCGGCTGAGGTGGAACGTGGGGACGGTTATGTCTAGACCCTCCCCATGCTGATCCTGTTCAACAAGCCCTGGGGCGTGCTCTCGCAATTCACCGACGAGGGGAGCGGGCATCCGACGCTGGCGGACTATATCGACGTGCCGGGGGTATATCCCGCCGGGCGGCTGGATCGCGACAGCGAAGGGTTGTTGCTGCTGACCGATGACGGGCGGTTGCAGGCGCGGATCGCCGACCCGAAGCACAAGGTGGCCAAAACCTATTGGGCGCAGGTCGAGGGCGAGCCGGATGACGCCGCGCTGGCGGCGCTGCGCAGCGGAGTGCGATTGAAGGACGGGATGACCCGCCCGGCGCTGGCCGAGCGGATCGACCCGCCCGCGATCTGGCCGCGCGACCCGCCGGTGCGGTTCCGCAAGAGCGTCCCCGATTGCTGGATCGCGCTGACCATCGCCGAAGGGCGTAACCGGCAGGTGCGGCGCATGACCGCAGCGGTCGGCCATCCGACGTTGCGGCTGGTGCGCTGGCGCGTGGGCGACTGGACGCTGGATGACGTCGCGCCGGGGACATGGCGAAGCGCGTAAGCGGATTGCAATTGCGAATGCCTCGCATTGACGTGCAGCGTGGCGCGGGTTAGGCGCTTGCTTCCTCCACGCCCTCCCAGGATCGCCGCTCTCCGTGACCCGCTCGACGATCAAGACCTGGTTCCTGATCCACAAGTGGAGCAGCATCGTGTCGACGGCGTTCCTGCTGATGCTGTGCGTCACCGGACTGCCGCTGATCTTTCACGACGAGATCGAGGCGCTGACTGAACGCGATGCGGCCACGGCGATGCAGGGCATGCCGTCGGCGCAGGGCGGCGTGCCGCTCGACAGCCTGATCGCCAAGGCGGTGGCGCAGGGCGGTGGGGTGCCGTTGTTCATCGGGTTCAGCCAGGACAATCCGATCATCACCGTGACCGTCGGACCGACGCCCGATGCGCCGGGATCGGCGATGCGGCTATTCTCGTACGACCGCACCACCGGTGCGAGCGCGGGGGAGATCAAGGAAGAGGGCGTGATGCACTTCCTGCTGCAGCTACATACCGATATGTTCCTGGGGCTGCCGGGGATGTTGTTTCTGGGCGTGATGGGCGGACTGTTCATCCTCGCGATCGCGTCGGGTGTGGTCCTCTACGTCCCGTTCATGCGGCGGTTGCCGTTCGGAACGCTGCGCAAGTCGCGGAGCGCGCGGGTGCGGCGGCTCGACACGCATAACCTGCTCGGCGTGGTGACGCTGGGTTGGGCGCTGGTGGTCGGACTGACCGGGGTGATCAATGCCTTTGCCGACCCGCTGACCGACAGCTGGCGCGAGGGCGAGCTGAAGGCGATGGTCGCCGCGCGCGGTGCGGACCAGCCGCTCACCCCCGCTGACTACGGATCGGTCGACAAGGCGATGACGGCCGCCAAGGCGGCTTTGCCCGGCGTGTCGCCGCAGTTTATCGGCTTTCCCGGCGGCGCATGGAGCAGCGGGCGGCATTATGCGATCTTCTTTCAGGGCGATACGCCGCTGACCAGCCATGTGCTGACCCCCGCGCTGGTCGATGCCGAAACCGGCACGCTGACCGACACCGCGGCAATGCCTGCGCTCAACCAGGCGCTGATGCTGTCCAAGCCGCTGCATTTCGGCGACTATGGCGGGATCGCGCTCAAGATGCTGTGGGCGATCCTGACGCTGGCGACGATCTGGGTGCTGTGGACCGGGCTGCAATTGTGGTTGGGCAAGGGCGCGCGGAACACCGAGCGGGCGGTGGACGAAATCGTTCATGCCGGATCGGCGCTGTGAGCGCGTCGCGCCGCATCGGACCGCGTGGAGCGGGCAGCGTGCTGGCAGCCCCGGTGTTTCTGCTCGTCACGAGCCTGGCTGGCCTCGTCCTGGGCCTTACCGGCGACGGATGGCGCGACATCGCCGCGTCGCTCCTGCTCGCCCTCCCCGTGCTGACCTTTCTGCGCGGCTGGCTGCGCCGCTCCTGACCCTGGACAATTAGATAGACAATTAAGGCACCCGCCGCCCGATTACTTCTCCTGCCCGGGCGCGCGCAGTTCGGCTTCGACCTCGACCGTCTTGCCATTGGCGAAAGCGAGGCGCAGCGGGATCTTGCCGCCGGCGCGGATTTCGGGCGAGAGGTCGTAGAGCATGACATGCTTGCCGCCCGGTTCGAACTTGACCGTGCCGCCGGCGGGGATGGCAACGTCCTTGATCGGGGCCATCGTCATCATGCCGCCCTCATGCTTCATTTCGTGCAGCTCGGTCCGCACCGCCGCAGGGGAAGAAACGCCGAGCAGGCTGGTCGCCTCATTCCCGCCCTTGACCGTGAAATAGGCCGCGCCCGGACGGCTCGACACCGCGGGCAGGCGGACCCAGGCGTCCTCGACGCCAAGTTGTGCCTGCTCACATCCCGCCAGCGCCACCGCCGCCGCCATGACCGTCACCAAAGACCGCATCGTCGAAACTCCTTCTCCCGATTCGGGAACATCCGTGAAATTCCTAGGTGCGCCACGCTCTTGCGGCAAGGCGCGGCACTCCTATATCCCGCCTAGCGAAGGCCGCGTTGCCGCTTCAGGGGCGCGGTAACGCACTGGTTTAACATGATTTAGCATACGGGGGCCTTAGAGGACTCATGGGTAAGGTTATCGGAATCGATCTCGGCACGACCAACAGCTGCGTGGCAGTGATGGAGGGCGGCAAGCCCAAGGTGATCGAGAATGCGGAAGGCGCACGCACCACGCCGTCCATCGTCGCATTCGCCAAGGATGGCGAGCGACTGATCGGCCAGCCGGCCAAGCGCCAGGCGGTCACGAACCCCGACAACACCGTCTTTGCGGTCAAGCGCCTGATCGGCCGCCGCTTTGACGATCCCATTACCAAGAAGGACACCGAGCTGGTCCCCTACACGATCGTGAAGGGTGCGAACGGCGACGCATGGGTCAAGGCGGGCGGCGAGGATTATTCGCCCAGCCAGATCAGCGCCTTCATCCTGCAGAAGATGAAGGAAACCGCCGAATCCTACCTCGGCGAGACCGTGACGCAGGCCGTCATCACCGTCCCGGCTTACTTCAACGACGCCCAGCGTCAGGCGACCAAGGACGCGGGCAAGATCGCGGGCCTGGAAGTGCTGCGCATCATCAACGAGCCGACCGCGGCGGCGCTCGCCTATGGCCTCGAGAAGGACAACAACAAGACCATCGCGGTCTATGACCTTGGCGGCGGCACGTTCGACATCTCGATTCTCGAGATCGGCGACGGCGTGTTCGAGGTGAAGGCGACCAATGGCGACACCTTCCTGGGCGGCGAGGATTTCGATTCCAAGCTGGTCCAGTATTTCGCCGACGAGTTCAAGAAGGCCGAAGGCATCGACCTGACCAAGGACAAGCTGGCGCTCCAGCGTCTGAAGGAAGCGGCCGAGAAGGCGAAGATCGAGCTGTCGTCGGCGCAGACGACCGAGGTCAACCTGCCCTTCATCACCGCCGATCAGAATGGCCCCAAGCACCTCGTCAAGACGCTGTCGCGCGCGGAGCTGGAGCGGCTGGTCGACGAGCTGATCACCCGCACGCTCGACCCGTGCCGCAAGGCGATGTCGGACGCGGGCGTGAAGGCTGCGCAGATCGACGAAGTGGTGCTGGTCGGCGGCATGACCCGCATGCCCAAGGTGCGCCAGGTCGTGAAGGAATTCTTCGGCAAGGAGCCGCATACCGGCGTCAACCCCGATGAGGTGGTGGCGATCGGCGCGGCGATCCAGGCCGGCGTGCTGCAGGGCGACGTCAAGGACGTGCTGCTGCTCGACGTGACCCCGCTGTCGCTGGGCATCGAGACGCTGGGTGGCGTGTTCACCCGCATGATCGACCGCAACACGACGATCCCGACCAAGAAGAGCCAGGTCTATTCGACTGCCGATGACAATCAGCAGGCGGTGACGATCCGCGTCTTCCAGGGCGAGCGCGAAATGGCGGCGGACAACAAGCTGCTGGGTCAGTTCGACCTGGTCGGCATCCCCCCGCCCCGCGCGGCGTGCCGCAGATCGAGGTGATTTTCGATATCGACGCCAACGGCCTGGTCAACGTGTCGGCCAAGGACAAGGGCACCGGCAAGGAGCAGCAGATCCGCATCCAGGCCAGCGGTGGCCTGTCGGACAGCGACATCGACCAGATGGTGCGCGACGCCGAGAAGTTCGCCGAGGAGGACAAGGCGCGTCGCGCCGCCGCCGAGGCGAAGAACAATGCCGAATCGCTGATCCACACCACCGAACGCCAGCTCGCCGAAAATGGCGACAAGGTCGACGACGCTCTGAAGGGCGAAATCCAGTCGGCGATCGACGCGGCCAAGGCGGCAGTCGAGAGCGGCGACGCGGACGCGATGAACGAGAAGAGCCAGGCCCTCGCGCAGGTCGCGATGAAGCTGGGTCAGGCGATCTACGAGAAGCAGCAGCAGTCGGAGGCTTCGCCTGCGGCCGATGCTGGTGCGGCGAATGCGGCGGACGGCGAAGAAGTCGTCGACGCCGAATTCTCCGAGGTGGACGACAACAAGGCGTAATTTGTGCTCGCCCCCGCCCCTTTCACTCCCAAGGAAAGGCGGCGGGGGAACGGGCGGGGGCCGCGTGAATGACCACCCAGATTGACTATTACGAACTGCTCGGCGTTTCGCGCGATGCAGACGATGCGACGATCAAATCGGCGTTTCGCAAGCTGGCGATCCAGTGCCACCCCGACAAGCATGGCGGGTGCAAGGATCAGGAAGCCAAGTTCAAGGCGATCAACGAAGCCTATGACTGCCTGAAGGACCCGCAGAAGCGCGCGGCCTATGACCGGTTCGGCCATGCCGGGCCGGGCGGCATGGGCGGCGGTGGCGGACAGGGCTTCGACGCCTTTTCCGATATCTTCAGATCCATGTTCGGCGAGTTCATGGGCGGGCGCGGCGGTGGCGGTGGCCAGCGCCAGGCGCGCGGCGCCGACCTGCGCTACGACATGGAAATCAGCCTGGAAGACGCCTTCCACGGCAAGGCGACCGACATCACCATTGACGTGTCTGGCCCGTGCGAGCCATGCGGCGGCACCGGCGCGTCGCCGGGGACGATGGCCAAGCGCTGCACCACCTGTGCCGGACACGGCAAGGTGCGCGCGCAGCAGGGCTTTTTCGTGGTCGAGCGGACCTGTCCGTCGTGCCACGGCGCGGGACAGACGATCGCCGATCCGTGCCGCAACTGCCGCGGCGAGGGTCGCGTCGACAAGACGGTGACGCTGAACGTCAACATCCCGCCGGGCGTCGACGAAGGCACCCGCATCCGCATGGCAGGTCAGGGCGAGGCGGGCGCGCGCGGTGCGCCTCCGGGCGACCTCTACATCTTCCTGCACGTCAAGCCGCATGCGATCTTCGAACGTGAGGGCACGACCCTGTTCGCGCGCGCGCCGATCAGCTTCACCACGGCGGCGCTGGGCGGCGAGATCGAGATTCCGGGGCCGGACGGCGAGCTGCACAAGGTCCACCTCCACCCCGGCACGCAGAGCGGGCGCGAGGTGCGCCAGCGCGGCGCAGGCATGCCCGTGCTACAGGGACGCGGTCGCGGCGACCTGGTGGTGCGGATCGAGGTCGAGATCCCGACCAAGCTGTCGGGCGAACAACGCGCACTGCTCGAACAGTTCCGCGCGCTGGAGACGGGCGAGGAATGCCCGATCTCGACCGGGTTCTTCGACAAGCTGAAGAAGGCAGTGGGGGGGCTGAACGCCCGATCGCACGGGAGGCTGTAGCAATGCGGACGACGATCGCGACACTGCTGATCGTGGCAGGAACCGCGACCGCCGTCGCAAGCCAATCCAGCGCCTCATCAGGCAAGTCCGTGGCGCTCAAGCCGGTCGAGAAGGGATCAAAGACGCTCGTTCAGACCTGCCCGGTCGTGCGCGGCGCGGACCGGCAAACGCCGCGCGTTCGCAAATGCCGTAGCCCGCGCGAGCTCGCGGCATGCAAGGCGAGCAATCCCACGCCGAAAATCGCCTGCACCCTGCGAAAGCGTTGAGCCGACGCTCCCGTGCTCAATACACCCCGAACAGCTTCGCGCTGGCGACCAGCAGGACGACGCCCAAGGCGCGCAGGATCCACTTTTGCGGTAGCTTGATGCCGAGCGTGGTGCCGATCAGGCCGCCCGCGAGGACCGCGACGCCGTAGAGCGGGAGTTCGGGGGGCAGGCTGCCGACCGACGCGAAATTGCCGGCAAGTCCTGCGGCGGAATTGGCCAGGATGAATATCGCGACCACGCCCGACGCCGGCTTGGGTGCGGACCAGGCGCAGAACAGCAGCAGCGGCGAGAGGAAGATGCCGCCGCCGGTGCCGGTCAACCCCGCGAGCAGACCGAGACCAACGCCGGCGAGGATCGCGAGCCAGATCGGCGGATCATGCCATTCGCGCTCGGCCTTCATGTCGCCCGGCCACAGCATCCGTGCTGCGGCAAAGAGCAGGATCACGCCGATCGAAGGCTGGTAGAGTTCGGGGGCGATCTCGATCATCCCGCCGACGAATGCCGCAGGTAACGCACCGACAAGGAAAGGCCAGAGCGTGCGCCAACGGAACAGCCCGGCGCGAGTGTAGCGGATCGATCCGAGGCTCGCGACGATCAGGTTGAGGACCAGCGCGGTGGGCCGCATCGTCGCGACCGGTACGCTGAACAGCGCCATCAGCGCGATGTACGATGACGCCCCGCCATGGCCGACGGTGGAATAGAGCAACGCGCCGAAGAACATCGCGGCGGCAAGGGCGACGTGGAGGGTGTCGAAGGCCATCGGAATAGAGGCGTAACGACCACGTTGGCGCAGTCCAGCCCCCTTTCTTCGTCACCCCGGACTTGTTCCGGGGTCCACCGGGAAGCAGGAGGCGATAGCGTCGGAAGTGCGGCGGCGTGGACGCCGACACGAGGGCCGGAGTGACGGGGCGTTGCGGGAGGGTATTGCTCTCTCTTCGCTTGCGGAAGTTGGGAGAGGAGCCTGTCGCCTCGGGCGCGTCGCCAATGGGCGAATCCCCCTCTCCCCGCAAGCGGAGAGAGGGAGCGGAACGCAACCGCACTGTGCGCACTCCGCACCCCAAAACCAAAAGGGGGCCGGCGTTTCCGCCAGCCCCCGGTGTCGCCATCCGCTCGCTGCCCATCCGGGAGACGGGTGCGCCGCAGCGGCGGCAAGCATGGTTCCACTACCGGCAAGGGACGTGGAGCCGTGCGTCCCAACGTCCGCCAGGCGTCCGTTGGCCGGTCACCGGGACGGGGGCGGCTCCGAAGAGCTGCGTTCCCGCCTCGATGTCCTTGCGATCCCATCCTGCCTTGCGGCGCTCCGGCATCGCGATCCGGTCATCAAGACAATAGGATCCCGAAGGGTCGTTTCGCTCGATGGCCTCGCGTCGGTCCTGTTGCCCGAAGGCTTCGTTTCCGTCGCGGCTTTGGCTGCATCTTCCCGACCTTGCCCGAAGGCACTGTCGCTCCGCTGCAACCCGCTCCACCCGGTCCGAAGACGGGCTTTGCGTCCGGGCTTCCGGTCTGTTCCCGCCGCCCGAGGGCATTGGTCCCGTCCCTTCCGCCTGTCATCCCCGGCACGAGGCCGAAGGATGCCATCGGACGCCTGTCCGTTTCGTTCCCGCAAAGCCGATGCGAACATCGCCTTCACGGTTTCCCGGGGTGGCGTCCCCGTCCCGATCTTCGTGGTTTCCCGAAGGCACCTGCGACAATCGAGCCGTGACAAGCAGTTGATTCTGCCTTGGTTTCCCGCCGCGTCCTCATCTGCCCGCCCAGTGATGCTGTCACGATTTGCGAGTCGGACGAAGCGCAGATCGACCGTTACCACCTGTGGATAACGTGGATCGCGGGAATGGTTAGCGGCTGGAGGGCGACCACCGGGGCGGGGCAAGCTCGAATCCCGCAAATTCGAAGCCGGGGACAACGACGCAGCTGACCAGCGCCCAGCCGCGATGCGCGTCGGCCGCCTGCCAGCGATTCATCGGCACCCGCGCCTGGGGCTGGTAGCCAGCGACCACATCGCCGCCAAGCAGGATGGTCTCCGGATTGGCATCGCGCTCGTGTGCAATCATCAGGTCGAGCGGCGATCCGGCGTGCCACAGCCACAGTTCGTCGGCATCGACCCGGTGCCAGTGTGACCGCTGACCCTGTTCCAGCAGGAACAGGATTGCCGTGCCGGGTGAGCGACCGCCATCCACAAGTGATTGAGAACGCCAAGTTTCCCGATACCAAGCGCCCTCCGGATGGGGTGCGAGATCGAGGCGTTCGATGAGGTTGCGGGCTTCCTGCATGCCAGATGAACTGCCCGAAATGTTGCGTTCATGAAACCCTGTCCGAAACCCCGGCGTTCTTGGCGGACAGAGTTCAGGTAGAGATGGAGAAATATGATGCGTAATCTGATGCTGGCGCTGGGCGCCGCTTCGCTGGCCGTCCCGGCCACTTCGATGCTGCCGGTGACGTCGAGCGACGCGCAGGCGCAGAGCAGCAAGAAGCGCTACAGCTATCGCGAGTGGAAGGGCCGTGACGGCCGCCGCTATTGCCGCAAGCCCGATGGCACGACCGGTCTGGTCATCGGTGGCGTCGCCGGTGCACTGGTGGGCCGTTCGATCGACACCCGCGGCGACCGCACGGTCGGTACGCTGCTCGGTGCAGCCGCCGGCGCAGTGGCGGGTCGCGAGATCGAACGCAGCGGCAGCCGCAAGCGCTGTCGCTAACCTCGCAACATCGCGAACAAATGATCGGGGCGCGGGATATTTCCGCGCCCCGTTTCGTTGGCAGGACATCGCGGGGGGCATCAACGACAGGGAGATGCCCGATGACTAGTTCACTTCGCACCGGCATGATCGCACTGAGCGCAGCGGCGATGGGTCTGACCGGTGCCTGCACGCAATATGGCTATGACCGGCCCGGCTATGCGAGCGGCGGCGAATGGGATGCCGCACGCTATTACCGCAGCGGCGACCGTTATCAGGAACGGCGCCTGAGCCGTGGCGACAATGTCTATGTCGGGCGCGACGGGCGATATTACTGCCGCCGCGAGGACGGCACGGCGGGCCTGATCGTCGGCGGGATCGCGGGCGGCGTGCTGGGCAACATTATTGCTCCGGGCGGATCCAAGACGCTGGGTACGATCATCGGCGCGGCCGGTGGCGCGGCAATCGGCGCCTCGGTCGACAAGGGCGAGGTCCGTTGCCGTTGACGCCGGTGGCGCAAATTTAACCCGAAACGTGTAGTGCGCGTGGCTGATGCTGCGCGTGCTCACCCTTTCATCCTTGTTTCCCGATGCGACACGCCCGAATTTCGGCGTGTTCGTCGAGCGGCAAACATTGGGACTGGTCGCGCATCACGATGTCGAGCTGAAGCTGATCGCGCCGTTGGGACTTCCGCCCTGGCCGCTGTCGCGGCTCGGGCGCTATGCGGGGCTCTCCGCCCTGCCCCGCCATGAACATTGGAAGGGCGTCGAGACCTGGCGACCACGTTTCGTCAATCTGCCGGGGACCGGCGGACGTTTTCATGCCGCGACGCTGGTGGCGCGGCTCAAGCCGATGTTGCGCGCGATCCGGCGCGACTTCGCATTCGACGTGATCGACGCGAGCTTCTTTTTCCCGACGGCGTCGCGGCGGTCGAACTGGGCCGGTCGTTTGGCATCCCGGTGTCGATCAAGGCGCGGGGGGGCGGACATCCACCATTGGGGGCGCGCCCCAGCCACCGCCGCACAGGTGCTCAACGCAGGGCGGAACGCCGACGGGCTGCTCGCGGTCGCGGGCTCGATGCGCGACGACATGGCCGCGCTGGGGATGGATGCGGACAAGATCCGCGTTCATCGCACCGGAGTCGACCTCGACCGCTTTGCCCCGCGCGACCGGATGGCAGCCAAGGCCGCGCTGGGCGTCGCCGGGCCGCTGGTCGCCAGCGTCGGTGCGCTGATCCCGCGCAAGGGGCATGAAATCGTCATCGACGCGGTCGCGGCGCTGCCCGGCGTGCGGCTGATGATCGCAGGCGAAGGGCCGGAGCGACCGAAGCTGGCGGGACAGATTGCCCGGCTGGGGCTGGGTGACCGGGTAACGCTGATGGGCAGCATCGCGCATGGCGAACTGCCCGGATTGCTCGCGGCGGCGGACGTGATGGCGCTGGCGTCCTCGTCCGAAGGGCTCGCGAATGCATGGGTCGAGGCGCTGGCGAGCGGGACGCCCGTCGTGATCCCCGATGCCGGCGGCGCGCGTGAGCTGGTGACGGCACCCGAGCATGGGCGGATCGTTGCGCGGAACGCAGCGGCGTTTGCCGAGGCGATCGGGGCGATTTTGGCGGCCCCTCCCCCACCCGACGCAGTGCGTGCGGGCGCGGCCGGGTTCACCTGGGAGGCGAACCGCGACGCGCTGTACGCGCATCTGGCGGGGCTAGTGCGCCGCTAACTTCCTGCGCCCCTGCGAAGGCGGGAGCGCAAAGCAGCTAGTTCACTTCTTCTTCGCCCAAGCCTCAGCCTGACTCTCCGCCAGCTTCACCAGATCGCCCAGCGCCAAATTCATGTCGATCAGGTGCAGCCCCCAATCGTCGAGCCGCTGGGGGCCGACCATCACGTCGCCGGGAATGTCGTCGGTGCGCGCGTCGCTCGGGTCGGGCTTCAGTGTCACCTCAAAGTAGCTCGCGCCATCATTCACCACGCACGCGCCGGAGAGCATGCCGGGGAGCTTGACGAAGTTGGTGGTGACTGGAGCTCCGCCCTTGCTCCATGCGAAGGCCGGTGACGAGCCGATCAGCGATCCGGTGGGGAGATAGGCGTCGAGCGACGCGCTTCCACCGCCGAGCGCCGCCGGGTTGGTGCACGCGACCTGCATCCCCGCCGTGCTCGAACGGGCGAAACGCGATTTGGCGGGCGGCGGGACGGTCGCGCGGAAGCTCACATAGGTGACGACGCAGCCGGTGTCGCTCGCGCTGGCGCAGGTCGGGATCGTCTTGAGCGTGCCGGTGCGCTGGCCGGCCGCCACGTCGAGGTTGAAGCCGATCGGCATCGCGGAGATGATCGGCTTCATCTTGTCCGGCTTGCCGTCGAACTCGCGTTCGAGCAGCTGCGAGAGCATCCGCGCGCCCTGACTATGGCCGATCAGCACGACACCGCGACCCTGATTGTCGTGCTTCATATAGTCGTCGAACGCGGCCTTGACGTCGGCATAGCCCAGCGCGGGATCGGCGCCCGAAGGCTGGCCGGTCATCACTGCACGCAATGCCTTGAGCGTCACCTGGCGGTACATCGGCGCAAAGACGCGGCACACGCTGCGAAAGCGCGCCGCCTGAATCATCGCGACGCGGCGTTCGGCCTGGTCGATGCTGAGGTCGCTGTTCGGCGTCTCGTCGGTCGAGACGGTGGGATAGACATAGAAGCAATCGAATTTCGGGTTTGCCGCAGGAGTGAATTTCTCGACGGTGCGCGAGCCGTCGGGCGCGACAACGGTCGCGTCAAGATTGACGGTGCAGCTATCCTCCCGACCCGGGCGGCACAGCCAGTTCGCTGTATCGCGATAGTCGGCGGGCACGGGCGCAGCAGCTTGAGCGGCAGCATAGGCGATGGCGGCGGTCAGCATGGTTCTCTCCCCTGTTATTGGGGAAACATGCCGCAGTTGGGATCAAATTGGAAGATCGGGTATGGAGCCTTAGTCGAGCGGATAGAGCGCCGCACCGATCCAGCGCAGCTCGGCGCGCAGCACGCCCCAGGCGCGCGCGGCGGCGCGGCTGTCCATGACGTCGATGCCGAACGGCAACGCCGCCTCCAGCGCGGGCGACGGGCGGCGCAGCGTGCTGCCCGTGCCGAGCAGGACGAATTCGGGAAGTCGGTCCATCGCCAGAAAGGGCGCGAAATCGTCCACCGTCAGCGCGTCGATCGGCGGCGGGTTCCAGCCGTCTGCGCGACTAGGCGTGAGGATCAGCCCCTCATACACGCCGTCATCGACGCGAAAGCCGCGGCCGCTGAACCCCGAGACGACCGGCCCCTCGATGCGGGTCCGGTCGACCCGCATCAGGGCATGTCCTTGAAATCGACCCGCTCGGCACCTTCCGCGCCCTTCGGCCCGGTCGCTTCCTTGGGAAGGAAGCTGTCGGGCTTGAGGCGCAGCCACAACAGGATCGCGGCGGAGACATAGACCGACGAGAAGGTACCGATCACGATGCCGAGGAGCATCGCGGCGGTGAAGCCGAAGATGACATCCGGACCCAGGACCAGCAGCGTGGTGAGTACGATGCCGATCGACAGCGAGGTCACCACGGTGCGCGACAGCGTTTCGTTGATCGACAGGTCGAGCAGCTCGCCCATCTCCATCTTGCGGTATTTGCGCATGTTCTCACGAATACGGTCATAGACGACGATGGTGTCGTTCAACGAGTAGCCGATGATCGTGAGGATCGCCGCGACGATGTTGAGGTCGAACTCAAGCTGAGTCAGCGCGAAGAAGCCCAATGTCAGCGCCACGTCGTGGAACAGCGCGAACAACGCGCCGACGCCGAACTGCCATTCGAAGCGGAACCAGACATAGAGCGCGATGGCGATCATCGCGAGCGTCAAGCTGATCGCCCCGTTGCGGAACAGCTCTTCGGACACCTTGCCCGACACGCTCTGCGCGCCTTCGACCTGGGCGCCGGGATAGCCCTGCTGGATCGTGGCGCGGATTGCCGACGCCGCCTTGTTCGCCGCTTCCTCACCCCCCTCGGGCAGCGGGGTGCGGACCGAATATTCGTTCGTCGAGCCGCTGCGCTGGATCGTCGCCTCGCCATAGCCGAGCCTTTCGACCCGCTGGCGCAACGTTTCGATATCGACCGGCTGGCTGAAGGTCACCCGGGTCTGCTGGCCACCGACGAAGTCGATGCCGAGGTTGAAGCCCTTGACGACGCACAGCACGATCGAGCCGATGATGAGCAGCATCGACAGCGCCATTGCCACGTTCCGCCATTTCAGGAACGGAATGTTGGTGTTGTCGGGGACGAGTTTGAGCGGACGCATTTCCGGCGGCCCTTAAATATTGATCGTCTTCGGCCGGTTCCGCTTCAACCAGTCCGCGACGAGCAGACGGGTGAAGGTGACGCCGGTGAAGACCGAGGTGATGATGCCGATGGCGAGCACGACCGCGAAGCCGCGGATCGGGCCGGATCCGAACATGAACATGATCGCCGCCGAGATGACATTGGTGATGTTCGCGTCGAAAATCGCGCGGCTTGCTTCCTTGTAGCCGAACTCGACCGAAGCGACCGCGGCGCGACCGCGGATGCGCTGTTCCTCACGGATGCGTTCGTTGATCAGCACGTTGGCGTCGACTGCGGCACCGATCGTCAACACAAAGCCGGCAATGCCGGGCAACGTCAGCGTCGCTCCGAAGAACGCCATCACACCGAGCACCATGACCGCGTTCACCAGCAGCGCAGCGGCTGTATAGATACCGAAGCGCAGATAGGTGAACAGCATGAAGCCGATCAACGCGATCGTACCGACAATCCCGGCAAGGATGCCCTTCTCGATCGATTCCTGACCCAGTTCCGCGGAAACAGTCCGCTCCTCGACCACCTTGAGCGCGACGGGGAGCTTGCCCGAGCGCAGGGCGATGGCGAGTTCGTTGGCGCTTTCGACCGTAAAGCCGCCCGAAATCTGGCCCCGACCGCCAAGGATCGGTTCGTTGATGTTCGGCGCGGAGATGACTTGGCCGTCGACGATGATCGCGAACGGCTTGCCGGTATTGGCCTGTGTCGCCTGCGCAAAGCGGCGACCGCCCTGGGTATCGAAGGTGAAGCCGACCACGACGCGCTGGTCCTGGTCGTATTCCTGCTTGGCGTCTATCAGCTGGTCGCCGCTGACGATGATCTGGCGCTTGAGCGCGATCTTGGCGACCTCGCCCTCCTTTGTCGGATAGGCGACATAGGGCATTCCCCCCGGCGCGTCCGGATAAGGAGCCACCTCACTGCCGATCGGCGGGCGACCTGCAGCAATCTCGGCCGGATTTGCGGTCGTATCGACCAGCTTGAACTCAAGCCGCGCGGTCGTACCGATGGTGCGCTTCAGCGCCTCGGGATCCTTGATCCCCGGCACCTCGACCAGGATGCGGTTGCGCCCTTCAAGAATGATCGTCGGTTCGAGCGTGCCGAGCGCATTGATGCGACGGTCGACGACCTCGCGCGCGTCGGACATAGCCTGAGTCACCGCCTGGTCGAGCCCGGCGCTGGTCTGGCTGACGATAAAGCGGGTGCTGTCGCGCACCTCGATCGTCCACTCGCGCTGGCCCGACATGCCGACGCCGCTGCCGGTCAGCTGGAGTAGCCGTTCGCGCGCGGCATCGACCTGCGCCACGTCGCGCACCATGAAGGTGATGCGATTGTCGCGGGTCGAAATGTCACCGATCTCGATCCGCGGGTCCTGACGACGGAACTCGGTCTCGATCTCGTCGCGCTTGGCGGCGAGTCGCGTGCGGGCGAGTTCGTTGACGTCCGCCTCAAGCAGGATCGAACTGCCGCCGGCGAGGTCGAGGCCGAGGTTGATCGACGGCTGGGGAATCCAGGACGGCCAGCGTTCGCGCGCGCTTTCCGGCACGAAGCTTGGGATCGCCAGCAAGACGCAGACGGCGATGCTGAGCCAGACCGCCCAGACCTTCCACTTGGGAAAATCGAGCATGGCGTCAGTCGTTCGCGGGCTTGCCGCCGAGCGGCTGGACCTCGACGATGGTCGCCTTGACCACCTTGACCTTCACGCCGGTCGCGATCTCGACATTGGCATAGACGTCGTCGACCGACACCACCTTGCCCACCAGACCGCCCGCGGTGACGACGGTGTCGTTCTTCTTCATTGACCCGATCGACGCCTGGAGCGTCTTCATCCGCTTTTGCTGTGGGCGAATCATCAGGAAGTAGAAGGCGACGAAGATCAGGACGAGCGGCGCGATCGAGAGGAACGAGGCGGCGGCGCCGCCCTGGCCTGCCGCGCTGCCTGCGGCCTGTGCGAATGCTGGGGTGATGATCATGAGGTTCCCGGGGCCAGAAGGTTGGGCCTGAATGGTGGGGAGCCAAGCCCCCCGGTTCAAGCGGCGCGGGCTACCACTTGTGTTGCGCAGGTGCAACTGCGGCTGTTTTGCATGCGCCTCCGACCCGCTTCCCCAATGCCACTTGCATCCCCCGCCGCACCCGCCTAGAGGGGCCGCCTTCGGTCGGGGCGTAGCGCAGCCTGGTAGCGCATCACACTGGGGGTGTGGGGGTCGCAGGTTCGAATCCTGTCGCCCCGACCAATTTATTTCCGGACAGGGGATGCAGGCCGCAGGCCTGACCTTCCGCCTTCGCAACTCCATCATAGGTCTCCCCTGAACCCCGCGATGCGCGATGGGCAATGCAAGGGATGCAAGCGGCGCGCGGCTTGCTATAGATCGCCGTGTGGAGCCCGCGACCGACGCCCCTGCCCCGGAAAGAGCCGTTACCGGTGCACATGCGCCCGGCGAAACCCACCTATCCGTTCAGACACGGTTGCGGCTTGGGCTGATCCTGATCCTCTTGTTCATCGCGAGCGGATGGGTGGCCAAGCAACTTGCCGTACCGCCCGCCAACGTGACGATGTTGTGGCTGCCCTCGGGCGTCGCGGTTGGCGCAGTTCTGCTTTACGGGCGCTGGTTGCTGCCTGCGGTGTTCATCGGCTCGATTTCGTTGAACCTGATCCTGGGCGTGTCGATGGGATCGACGGTGCTGCGTGCCGGCGAGCTGGCGGTGTGGACAGCGACGGGTGCGATGCTGCAGGCGCTGATCGCGGATACCCTTTTGCGCCGCCGGTTTGGCGATCATGTCGAATTGACGCGCGCACGCGACGTCGCTGCAGCAATTGCCCTGGCGGTCGTGATTCCGGCGCTGGTTTCTGCCTCGATCGGACACCTTGCGCTGATGGCGTTGCGCGACTTTCCAGTGGAGGGGGTGCCTGGAAGCATGGCGACCTGGGCGCTGGGCGATATCCTGGGGATCCTGTCGGTCGCGCCGTTTGCGATGATCGGGGAGCGGCGCCGGTTCCGGGCCGAGTGGCGTGGTGCGCCGATCCGCGGGCTGTTCGGCTATATCGCGCTGGGCTGTGGCCTTGGACTGGCGCTGACGATGTTCGCGTGGATCAACGCGAGGGCCAGGGTGCATGACAGCAGCCAGGCGAGCTTCACCGTGCTGGCGACCGAGAGCGAGCAGGCGTTGCGCGCACGCCTCAACCGCACCGCACAGAGCCTCGACGCGGCCTCGGCACTATTCACGGCGGGCG
Source organism: Sphingomonas sp. J344 (assembly GCF_024700005.1). Lineage (NCBI taxonomy): Bacteria > Pseudomonadati > Pseudomonadota > Alphaproteobacteria > Sphingomonadales > Sphingomonadaceae > Sphingomonas > Sphingomonas sp. J344. The sequence goes on from NZ_JAJONB010000002.1 coordinate 606,893, forward strand.
AGCGCGTCACCTGGGCCGAATGGGTTGCCTATTCCAGGGTCATCGATATCGAAAACAGCTATCCGGGTGTCCGGGATATCGGCTTTATCCGGCGGGTCCGGCGCGCCGATGTTGCCGCGTTCCTGTCGGAAACCCGACGCAACGGTCTGCCCATCGAGCGCATAACCCGCGCGCCACCCACGGGCGACCATTATGTGGTGACCTATATCCACCCCCTGGAAAAAAACCGGGGTGTGCTGGGGATGGATATCACGTTCGACCCGAAGCGCCGCAATGCCGCAGATCAGGCACGGGATAGTGGCGCTGCGGTCGCCACCCGACCGCTTGACTTCGTCCAGTATCGCGGCCCCGGCTACGGATTCACGATCATGCGTCCAGTCTATGCGACGCAGATTCCGCCGCGCGATGTCGCTGAGCGCAGGCGCACGCTTTTCGGCTGGGTGTATCACCCCTTCTCCGCCCAGCGATTCTTCAAGGGTCTAACCCAGGGACAAGGGCATGACTTCGAGCTTCGTATCCAGGCGCAGGACGAGGCCAATCGCTGGACGACCGTGTTCGACACCCTGTCCGGCCAGACCAAGGCGGCGCATGACCCTGAACATGTGATATCCCGTCAGTTCGACGTGGCCGGTCGCGTCTGGTTGCTGGAATGGCGCAGCACGGCTGCGTTCGAGGCGCGAATGGGTAGCGTCGAGCCGCTACTGGTCCTGCTCACCGGGCTTACCATCAACCTGGCCCTTGCCGCAGTGCTGGCGGTGGTGGCGCGGCGTGAGGCAGTGGTGACCCGCGAGGTGGAACGCGCGACCAGCGAACTGTCCGAGGCCAATCGCCTGTTGCTGATGACCGAGGCAACCACCCATGTCGGCCACTGGCGCTACGACATCGCCGAAGGAACGCTGTTCTGGTCGGAAGAAGTCTATCGCATCCACGGGCGCGACCGGGACCGGCCGATCACCCGCGACGAAGGGCTCGACTATCTGCACCCTGAAGACAAGGGCCGGACCTGGGAAGCGTTGCTGCATTCGGTTCGCGACCAGGCCCCCTTTGCCCTCAAAGTGCGGATCCGGCGCGGCGACGATGGCGAGCTTCGGCACCTGTCCTATGTCGGGCGTGCCGAGCCGGGACCGGACGGCAAGCCCGGCGCCCTGTTCGGCGTGATTCAGGATGTCACCAACGAGACGCGGGTGCGTGCACAGTTGCTGAAGGCACGCGATGCGGCACAGCGCGAGGCCCAGATTCGCGGATCGTTCCTCGCCAATCTGAGTCACGAGATCCGAACGCCGATGAACGGCGTGATCGGATTCGCCGAATTGCTGCTCGAATCCAGGCTGGCCGCCGAACAGCGCAACTATGCCCAGATCATCGTCGATCGGGCACGAATATGATGTCGTTGCTCAACGACGTGCTCGACCTGTCAAAGATCGAGGCGGGGCATATGGACCTGGCCGACGAGCCGGTCGCGCTCGAGGAACTGGCCAATTCGGCGATCCGCATGCTGATGCCCAGCGTCCGCCGCCGCCAGGTATGGCTGGAGGTGCAGATCGACCCGGCGTTGCCGCCAATCGTTCGCGGCGACAAGCTGCGGCTACGCCAGGTACTGCTCAATTTGCTCGGCAATGCGGTCAAGTTCACGCAGCAGGGCTTCGTGCGGCTGGAAGTCAGCCGGATCGGCGACCTGATGCGCTTCGCCGTGGTCGATTCCGGACCGGGCATCCCGCCCGACCGGCTGTCGGATATCTTCAAGTCCTTCGTACAGCTCGATCCGGTCGGGCGCACCGGCGGCACCGGGCTCGGCCTCACCATTTCCAGTTCGCTGGTGCGACTGATGGGCGGTGCGCTGAAGGTCAACAGCCGGGTGGGCGAAGGCAGCAGCTTTCATTTCACCCTGCCATGCATCCCGGCATCGCTCGAGGACGACGAGCCGAAGGCCGCCGCCGACGACGCCGCACCCGTGCGCAAAATACCGGACGTCGCGGCGACCCGTGTCCTGCTGGCCGAGGACAATGAGATCAACCAGGCGCTGATCCGCGCGACCGCGGCGCGGCTGGGACTGGATCTCGATGTCGCCAGCAATGGATCCGACGCAGTGGTTCGGGCCGAGGTTGCAGCACAGGCAGGGGCACCCTATGACCTCATCCTGATGGACATCCAGATGCCGGTGCTGGACGGCATCGGCGCGACCCAGCGGCTGCGCAGCATGGGGTTCAGCGCACAGACTCTGCCGATCGTCGCACTGTCGGCCAATGTCTATCAGAATGACATCGACGCCTGTTTCGCGGCGGGAATGCAGGCGCATTTGGCCAAGCCGGTGCGGCGCGAAGCACTGGAACAGGCGATCGCGACTTGGGCGCGGCAACGACCGGGCAACGGGTTGCGTCCCGCCCTGCCGACGACGCCTCCCCCCGCCGAACCGCTGCCCCCTGCGCTGGTCAAACGCTATGTCGAGCGGCGGACGGCGCTGGCCGAGGCGTTGCGCGCGTTTGACCTGCCGGCCGCAGACGACGCGCGGTCGATCGCCGCGCTGCTCTCGGATATCCACAAGCTGGCCGGGACCGCCGGGCATTTCGGCGACACCGCAACTGGAGACATGGCGCGCGAGACCGAGCGCGCAATGATCGACGCCCGTCCCGAACAGCGCATCGCTCTCGCACGCGCGCTGCTCGAGAGGATCGAATCGAGTTCACAGAAAGATGCGGTTTGAGTAGTTACAATCCGAACCGGATGGACTTGTGGAGCAGAGCGTTTATCAGGCGCGTTCCGCTCCGGGGTAGCGAATGAAGATGCCAAGAACCGTTCATGTCGTTGACGACGATGATCTTGCCCGCGATGTAATCTCCAGCCTTGTGGCGACCTTGCCCGGGGTGAGCGTCAACGCTTGGGAATCTGCGGAAGCATTTCTGACCGCAGCGCAGGACGGTGCCGCACCGGGGGTCGTGCTGCTTGACCTCAACATGCCCGGCCTGTCGGGGAACGAAGCGCTGCGCGCGCTCGACCATAGTCGTTTTCCGGCGATCATCGTGTCGGGACAGGGGCAGATCACCTCGGCAGTCGAATCGCTCAAGCGTGGCGCGATCGATTTCATCGAAAAACCGTTTACGCTCGAAAAACTGCTCGGACCGCTCAAGGTCGCGTTCGAACTCCTCGACCGAAATCTGGCCGAAGGGAGCCGTTCCGACCGCGACCGCGAGCGGCTGGCAACGTTGAGCGAGCGCGAGGTGGAGATCCTGGCGTTGCTGGTCGATGGACTGACCAACCGCGAAGTTGCCGAGAAGCTCGGGCTGAGCGTCCGGACCGTCGAATCGCATCGGGCGCGGATCATGCTCAAGCTCGATGTGTCGAGCTTTGCCGAGGCGATCAGGCTGGCGGTGCTCGCGGGGATCGAGACGCCGGGCTGAGCCGGCTTTGGCCGCAGATCATCATTTCACCCGATTCGCCGCGATCGATTGGTCGGGGGCAAAGGGCGCGCGCCATCCCGGAATCGCGGTCGCATTGTGCGAGGCGGGGGACGCCGCGCCGGAGTTGATTCCCCCACCCGGCCGTGCATGGGCGCGCGGCGAGGTGCTGGATTGGGTAATGGCGCTTGCCGACGAGCCGATCCTGATCGGGTTCGACTTCAGCTTTTCCGCGCCGTTCGTCGCGCGCGGCGCGCATTTGCCGGGCGAGACCGAAGGCGACGACGCCCGCGCGCTGTGGGCGCATGTCGAGGCCGCGAGCGACGATCCGGATCTGGGCGCGGCCGGGTTCATCGACGCTCGGCGGGGCACGCATTTCTACCTGGGTGCCGCGGACGGGGCCAAGGCAGACTTCCTCCACTGGCGCGCGTGCGAAATCGCGCATGACGGCAGCACCAAGCCCTCCACCGTGTTCGACGCAATCGGCGCGGCGCAGGTATCCAAGGCGAGTTTCGCGGGAATGCGGCTGCTCCACCGGTTGAACGGACGTGTACCGCTATGGCCCTTCGACCCCATGCCCAAACGCGGCGCGTGCGTGGTCGAGATCTACACCGCGATCGCGGCGCGCGCGGCGGGTGCGCGCAAGGGACGATCGAAAATTCGCGATGCGCGCGCGCTCGACAAGGCGCTGGCCGCGCTGGGAACTCAGCCGCACGCGCCGCTCACCGTTTACAACGACGATGCGACCGATGCGCTGCTGACCGCCGCATGGCTGCGGCGCGCGGCTCACGACCCCGCGCTGTGGCAGCCGAGAGCGATGACGCCTGCAATTGCGCGCGCAGAGGGCTGGACGTTCGGCATCGCTTGACGCAAAGGGGCAGCATCCAGATGCGGGCCACGGCCCGCCGCGCCGGTTTAGCTCAGCTGGTAGAGCAGCGGTTTTGTAAACCGAAGGTCGCGGGTTCGATTCCTGCAACCGGCACCACCTTTTTCGGCGGTTTCCCGCTCTTGCGCCGCAATGTCTGACCCGCCTCTTCCGAGCGCGCCGGTGACGGGTCTCTCCCGGTCACATCAACGCGCTTTCTAGCGATGCACGCCGAAAATATCCGCCGGCAATCGCAAGGCCGCGACAATGGCGAGGAGGAGGAGCGCGACGAACATCGCGCCCGCCATCGGCAGACCGGCGAGATGCCCGGTGCCATTCCCCGCAGCTGCGAAATAGGCCGAACCGATCACCGCGATCCCGATCGCGCCACCCAATTGCTGTGCAGTGCGCAGCGTAGCGCTGGCGGTACCCGCGAAGACGCGGTCGACATCGGCGACCACCACTGGGGGCAGCGGCCCGGCAAGCATCCCCATGCCCGTCCCCGCCAGCGCAAGCAGCGCGATCAGTCCTGGACCAGCACCGATCCCGTTTCCGATCAGCACCAGCGCCCCGCTCGCCCCAACGATCATCACCAGCGCGCCGCCGATCAGCAGCCAGCGACCAAAGCGGGGGAGATATTTCTTCCCGATCAGGCTGATCCCCGCCATCACGCCAAGGCCAAAGGGGACATGCGCCAGCGCGGTATCGAGCGGCGACTTGCCCAGCCCCTGTTGCAGCGCGACCGCGAGCACCAGCAGGAACCCGGTCGCTCCGGCGGAAAAGGCAAGCACCGCGACCAGACCCCAGCGGAACGTTGTCAGGCGGAACAGCGCGGGCTCGATGATCGCCGCCAGCCCGCTGCGCCGCCGCGCCACCGCACGTGCCCAGCCTGCACCGATCGCCCCGACCCCGGCGAGCGCGCAGGGAATGGCCCAGACCGGCCAGCCCCGTTCCGACCCGTCGATCAGCGCGAACAGCAACGCCGCGAAGCCGATGGCGAACAGCGCCGCGCCGAGCAGGTCGATCCGCAGCTGGTGTCCCGCATCGCGACGGGGGATCGTCCGCGCGCCCATCCACAGCGCGACCAGCCCGATCGGCAGGTTGATCAGGAAGATCAGCCGCCAGCCCAGGCCGAACCAGTTCCATTCGATCAGCAACCCGCCAAGGATCGGCCCGAGGATCGCGGCGAGGCCGCCGATCACCCCGAACCAGGCGAGCCGCGCGACCCGCTCCAGCGGCGAGAACAGGGTTTGGACGATCGCCATCACCTGTGGCCCCATCACCGCGCCCGCTGCCCCCTGAAGCAGGCGCCCCACCACCAATTGCTCGGGCGTCTGCGCCAATCCGCATAGCGCCGATGTTGCGATGAACGCCGCGACGCCGATCAGGAACATCCGCCGATATCCGAACGCATCGCCCAGCCGCCCTCCGAGCAGCAGCAGCGCGCCGAGCACCAGCAGATAGCCCGCGACGATCCACTGCATCGCGGCCGACGAGGCATCCAGCATGCGCCGAATCTCGGGCAGCGCGGTGTTGACGATCGTCGTGTCGGCGACCTCAAGCACGAAGGCAATCAGGACCGTCACGAACGCCAGCATGCGCTGGCGGTCGGTCAACTGCTCCGCCGCGCCGCCGCCCTGCGGCACGCTTGCCCCTCGCTCCATTCGCCTATCGTCCCGAAAACTCCGGGCGGCGCACTTGCTGCCCAGCCCTAATTAAAATGATGCTTCTATTATGATCCGCTTTCGCGTAGCGTCAAGCCGAAGCGGCGATCGACGACCGCTATTGTGAGGCGGTCGCCGGTGGTGTGCGGCTGCGCGGAGGGGAGTAAAGGCGTTGCAGGATTCAGGCTCGACGCGGGTGCCAGGCCCGGCTCAGGGGTTCACCGTCATCATCGCGGGGTTCCTGCCGATCATGGCGATCGTATCGATGTTCCCGGCGGTGCCGGCGATGATCGCGCATTTCGGGGCCGATCCGAACGCCAGCTGGAAGGTGCCGGCGATGGTCTCCGCCCCCGGTCTGACCATTGCGATCACCGCGCTGTTCGTCGGTCTGATGGTCGATCGCTTCGGGCGCCGACGCCTGCTGCTCGGATCGACCTTGCTCTACGGCGTGTTCGGCTCCGCGCCGTTCCTGCTCGAATCGCTCGACGCCATCTATGCCTCGCGGCTGTTGCTGGGCGTTAGCGAAGCGGCGATCCTGACCACGCTCAACACGTTGATCGCCGACTATTGGAACGATCGGAGCCGCCGCAACTGGCTGACGATGCAGGGGTTGGTCGGTCCCGCGCTGTCGTCGGTGATGATCTTCTTTGCCGGGGCGCTCACCGCCTGGCGCTGGAACGGCATCTTCCTGCTCTACCTGCTCGCCTTCCCGATATTCCTCGCGATGCTGCGCTACATGTACGAGCCGCAGCGTGAGGTCGCACCCGCGCGGGTCGAGGGCGAGACCACCGATGGCGGGATTCCGTGGGGCGTGTTCGCGACAATCGGCGGCGTGACCCTGTTCGTGTCGGTCCTCTATTATGTCTTCATCATCAATGGCGGGCTGGTCTGGCAGGAACTGGGGGTCAAGGATCCGGGCAAGATCGGGCGGATCACCGCATTGCCCAGCCTGTTCATCCTGGTCGGCGCGGGCGTGTTCTGGCTGCTCGGGCGCTGGCAGGTCAGCTCGCGCGGCCAGCTCTTCGCGCTGCTCGTCACGCTCGGCACCGGTCTCGCGATCATCGGCCTCGCCAGCGACTGGCGGATGATGATCCTCGGCATGATGGTGCAGCAGACCGGCGCGGGAATGGGCGTGGTCACGCTGATCGCCTGGGCGCAGCGCAAGCTGCCCTATGCCCATCGCGGGCGCGGTATGGGGGTGTGGACCGCCTGCTTCTTCTTCGGTCAGTTCGTTTCGCCGCTGCTGGTCAGCGTGGTGCGCGCGCAGGTCGGAACGATGCAGGGCGCGTTCCTGATTGCCGGCATTGTCGGCATCGTCGGCGGAATCGTCACCTGGCTGGTGATCGACCGTCGCCCGGCGCTTCAACCCGCAGCTGCATGAGGCATCCCATGATCCGACCTTTGCTGAGCGCCATCGCGGCACTCCTCGCCATTTCGTCTGCAGCCGCTCAGGGGCCACCGCGTTTTCGGTATGAGGTGATCGAGGCACCGCTCCAGCCGGGCGCGGTGCCGCTGCCGACCGCCTCCAAGGGCGCGCCGGATCGCGAACAATGGATGACGCAGAACGGGTCGATCGGGGTGCGCAATGTGTCGCACGCGACCTTGACCCCGGTGCTCCCCGCCGGTCCATCGACCGGCGCAGCGGTGATCGTCGCACCGGGCGGCGGATTCCTGGGCCTGTCAATGGATGCCGAGGGGTGGCAGGTCGCGCGCTGGCTCGCCAACCACGGCATCGCCGCCTTCGTCCTCAAATATCGCGTGCTGCCGACGCCGCGCGACAATGCGGAGTGGGAGGACAAGTTCAATCGGATGATCGCGGGGCAGACGGTCGGCTTCGCACCGCCCAAGGACACGCCGCCCGAAGCGCTGGCCGACGGCCTCGCCGCGCTGGCGCATGTCCGCGACAATGCTGCGCGCTATGGCGTGGACCCGAAGCAGAATCGGCTTCATGGGCTTTTCGGCTGGTGGCTTCCTGACCCGGTCGGTAGTCGAGAATAGCGGCGCGGCGATGCCCGCCTTTGTCGCGCCGATCTATCCCAACATGTCGGCGATGACCGTGCCGGCGAACGCGCCACCGATGTTCGTGCTGATCGCGGCGGACGATTTCCTGCTCACCCGAGAGACCGGCCTGCCCCTGCTCGACAGCTATCGCGCGGCGGGCAAGCCGATCGAATTCCACCTGCTCGCCAATGGTGGCCACGGCTTCGGGCTGGGTCGCGAGGGCACCGCATCGGCGGGGTGGATCGCGACGTTCCACCGCTGGCTGGGCGCGATCGGGATGCTGCGCGCGGCCGAGAAGTGAACCGCCGCGACCTTCTGACCGTCGGCGCGGGCGCGGCGCTGCTGTCGCCGGGGATTGCGGTCGCGCTCGCCAATGCACGCGATGCGGCATGGCGACCGCTGTTCGATGGCCGGACGCTTAATGGCTGGCGCTTTCACCAGCAGGGCGCGGGTGACACGGATCGTGACGGCGCAGTCGCGATCGAGCGCGGGATGCTCCGCTTTCTCGGCCCGCGCTATCGTGGCGACGGGACCGCGCCGGGGCATATCTCGACGCTGGCGGAACATGGCGACTATCATCTGCGGCTGCGTTTTCGCTGGGGAAGCGCGCGGTTCGTCCCGCGCAAGCTGCAGCGGCGCAACAGCGGCATCCTCTATCATATGGGTCCGGCGACCGACCGGCTCTTCCCGCCCGGGGTCGAGTTTCAGGTCGAGGAAGGCGATGTCGGCGACGCGATCATGATCGATACGCGCGCGCTGCACGGCCCGCTGCTGGGCGGTACGCCGCTCTGGCCCAACTACTTCCCGTCCATGCCGCAAGAGTATGTTGAGCCGGTGCGCGCCGGCGGGATCGCGCGGCAATGGTTCCGCCATTCGGGCGCATTCGCCAATCTCGACGGATGGAACACGCTCGACCTCATCGCATTCGGCGATCAGGCCGCGCATCTGGTCAACGGACGCATCGTCAACACGCTGTTCAAGATGATCGGCCCAGGCGCGCAGGGTGCGTCCACGCCGCTGACGCGGGGCCGGATCGCGCTCGAATTCGAGCATGCCGAGATCTGGTTCAGCGACATCGCGATCCGCCCACTCTCGGCGAGCGACATCGCCGCGATCCGCAAGCACGGCTCTTACTAGAGCGCGCCCTCCTTCAAAAGCTCGACGGCATGCACCGCCGCGCGTGCGGTGAGCGCCATATAGGTGAGCGAGGGGTTCTGGCAGGCGGATGAGCTCATCTGCGCGCCATCGGTGACGAACAGGTTCGCGACGTCATGCGCCTGGCTCCATTTGTTGAGCACCGACGTCGCCGGGTCCGCGCCCATCCGCGCGCCGCCCATTTCGTGGATCGCGCTGCCGCCCGGATTGGGTCGGTCGAAGCCCATGATGACCTTGCCGCCGGCATGGGTCAGCATGTCGGCCGCATCGGCCTTGGCCTGCGCCAGCGCGGCATGTTCCTCCGCGCCGAACGCGAATTCGACCTTCAGGATCGGCAAGCTATTGGCATCGGTGCGCTTCGCGTCGAGCGTGATGCGGTTCGACGCACGCGGCACGCAATCGGCAAAGCCGACCAGCACCATCCGCCACATGCCGGGCGGCTGCAGCGCATCCTTGTACGCAGCACCAATCCCCGCCTCGCGCTTGCCGCGCGTCCAGCCCGATTGCAGCGCGCCGCCCTGGAACGAGAAGCCCCGACTGTGCCCCGCGCCGTCGATCGCATCGAGATTGCGGAAGCGCGGAATGACGATACCGGTCGGGCGATTGCCGAAGGTCGTCCATTGCTCGAATCCCGGAAACAGCGCGATCGCCGACAGGGTGCTGGCATGGTCCATGATGTGCGTGCCGAGTACGCCGCTGGAATTGCCGAGGCCGTTCGGCATCGCGTCGATCGCCGAATTTAGCAGCAGATGGACCGAGTTGAACGCCCCGGCATTGAGGAACACCATCCGCGCGGTCGCCTGCCCACGCGCCTTGGTCTTGCCGTCGATCCAGCGCACGCCGGTCACGCGCCGCGTCGCCGCGTCATAGTCGATCTTCTCGACGACCGCATCGGTGACCAGGGTCAGGTTGCCGGTCTTTTGCGCAGCGGGCAGCGTGGACGACTGGGTCGAGAAATAGGCGCCATAGGAACAGCCGCGTGCGCAGATCGATCGGCGCTGGCATTCGCCGCGCCCGTCCTTCGCCTGAGTCAGATTGGCGGTGCGCCCGATCGTCAGCCGCCGGTCGGGCCAGCGCGCAGAGATTCTCTCGCGCACCGCCTGTTCGACCACGTTGAGCGCCATCGGCGGCTGAAAGCGCCCGTCGGGCAGCTGGGCCAGCCCCTCCGCCGCGCCGGAGACGCCGATGAACTCCTCGACCTTGTCGTACCAGGGGGCAATGTCCGCATAACGGATCGGCCAGTCGGTGCCGTTGCCATCGCGCCGGTTGGCGTCGAAATCATAGTCCGACCAGCGATAGGACTGCCGCCCCCAGGTCAGCGAGCGTCCGCCCAGATTATAGCTGCGATACCAGTTGAACGCGGTGCCGTCCTCGGTCGCATAGGGGTTGTCGGCGTCGTTGACGAAATGCGGCTCGGTGAACTCGGTGAAATGGCGATTGCCGCGCTGGACCGGATAGTCGCGGGCATATTTCTCGGCGTCGCCGATCCCGCGAAACGGCATGTCCCATGGCGCCTTGGTCTCGTTCACATATCCGGTCTGGTGCGCGATCATCGGCCCGCGCTCGAGCATCAGAACCTTCAGCCCCGCCTCGGTCAGTTCCTTGGCCGCCCAGCCGCCGGTGATGCCGGAGCCGACCACGATCGCGTCGAAATGCATATTGTCCGCCATCAGCCGAAATCCACCGCGGTCCAGTCACTGGAGAAGGCACGCTCGCCCGGCTTGACCGCGACCGCGGGGTCGAACCGCCCGGGGGTCAACTCGTAGCGCAGTTCCTGCGCGCCGCCGGTTTGCGAGGTATAATAGCCGGTCAGGATCAATCCCTTCACCGTCTTCCAGGGATGGTCCTTCGCGGCATAGGCATCGGCGTCCAGTCGCGTAAGGATTGCAGCGCGGCGCGCCACGGGCTTGCCCATCCAGTCGCCATTGGCGGCGCGGTCGAGTTCGGCCTCCAGCCAGTCGAGATGGCGCAGACTGCCGTCGCTGCGACGATAGGCGTGGAGGCTGGCTGGCAGGGCGTCCGCCGCGACCGGAGCGCGGCTCTTGTCGAGGCCGTGCGCGAGCGCGAGGATCACGAAGTCCCCCACTCCCACTTCCCCCGCGCCCGGGGTGCCGGTGCGCGGAATGACCAGCTGGCTGATGTCGCGGATCATCGCGCGCTGGCGGTCGCTCGGCGCGTCGCCTTCATCCTGCTTCGACAGCGTCGCGACGACTGCGGGCATCCCCACCACCGCCGCGAGCAACGCCACGCCCCCGCCGAATTCACGCCGTGTCCAGCCCGCCTGACCCATAAAACGCCCTCTCCTCGCCGGTCCTTGCCGACGCTGACTCAGGCTGATATCAGAATGTATATTCTATTTCTAGCGGAGAGGTGTCGGATGCTCAGACTATCGCGCATGATGGAGATTGGCACCCCGGCGCCAGCCTTCGCGCTCCCCGATACCCAGGGGCGGACGGTGCGTCTGGAGGATGTCGCCGGACCGAACGGGCTGGTCGTCGCCTTCATCTGCAACCATTGCCCGTTCGTGCTCCACCTGATCGACGATTTCGTCGCATTCGCCCGGGAATATCAGGCGAAGGGCATCGGCGTAGTCGCAATCTCGTCCAACGACATCGTCGAATTTCCCGAGGATGATTACGACCATATGAAGGTCTTCGCGGCCGAGCGCGGCTTCCCCTTCCCCTATCTCTACGATGCCGACCAGCAGGTCGCGATCGCCTATGAGGCGATCTGCACGCCGGACTTCTTCATGTTCGATTCCGATCTGCGGTTGTTCTACGCGGGCCAGTTCGATGCCAGCCGCCCGAAGATCAACCGCCCGCCGGTGCCGGGCCTTCCGCCGTTGCGCACCGACCTGCCGGTGACCGGCGAGGATATGCGCCGCGCCGCCGCAGCGCTGCTTGGGGGCGAGGCACCGCCGCAGCCGCAACGGCCCAGCGCGGGGTGTTCGATCAAGTGGCTTGAGGGGAACTCGCCCACATGGGCGTGATCACCGATCGCATCTGGCTCCCGTCCGCTGCGGTGGTGCCGCAGGAGCGCGGCCCGGAATTCTTCGCGCCGGTCGACGGTGCGGACTGGTCGGAGGGGTTCGGCTGGCACCGCGGCTTCTTCTCCAGCTTCCGCCTACGTGCCGGGCGGGACGCTTGGTTCCACTTCCCCCTCCCCCACCCCGGTGCTGCGCGACGGGCGGGCGCAAGCGCTCGCCGAGGTCTCGCTGATGTGGGAAGTCGCCGACGGCGCGCAGAATCCATTGGCTGGTGCTGCAGCATGGCGGGATGGACCGCATTCCGCTGACCGAGCGGGAGACCGTGCCGGACAGCGAGGCGGTGCCGTTCGATCCACCCGAACAATGGCGTCAATTCTACCCCGCATCGGCGCGGCGACTGACGACGATCCCGTTCGATCCGCTGCTGCGGCTGCGCTTCGGGGTCCAGCTCTGCGTTGGGGTGAGCGCTCCCGACAACGACGGGACGATCCGTTTCTATGGCGCCGGTGCAGGATTTGCCGACGCCGACTAGCTCCCCCTGCCCGCGTCTGCGCCAGCTGGGCGCGGATGCGGGCCTGTTTTTCCGCCGACACGTCGAACCGCCCGACCAACCAGGCCATCGCCGCGCCCGCGATCACGATCAGCGCGGTGACGAACCAGGCGAGCGCGCGCACCTTGTCCTGCGGCATCTGGTCGACCGGCAGCCCGACGGGGAAATCGATGATGCCGAGGAATGACCCGGCGAACAGCGCGACCAGCCCGCTGCCGACCTGAAGCCCGATGAACATGAAGCTGGCGACCAGCCCCTGTTGCGGCTTGCCGGTATTCGCCTCATGCTCGTCGCCAATGTCATAGGTGACGGTGTTGAACGGCACCACATAAAGGCCATAGGCGACGCCGCCGAGCACGCGGAACGCGAACACGAACGCCCCGATCGCAGCGCTTGCGGGCAGCGGCGACAGGCCGAGCAGCGGCAGCAGCACCGCCCCCGCCTGCAGTATGAAGAATACTGCGAGTCCCGAGATCATCGCCGTGCGCGTGCCCACCAGCTTCATCCAGGCGGGCGCAAGGAACATGGCGACGAGCGACCCGATCACCCCGGCGATCAGCAGGCGCGGCGTCCAGCTGCCGTCGAGCTGCCAGAAATAGGTGGCGAGGTGCAATGTCAGCTGGTTCACCACCGAGTTCGTGAACAGCACCAGCAAGGCGACGAGCAGCAACAGCCCGACATTGGGGGTCGTGCGGATCGCCGCGACCAGCCGCCGGAACAGCTGCGGCAGCGTTTCGGGCGCTTCGCTCGCCACGCTCCGGTCGAGCTGCTCCACCGCCCGCATCCGTGCGCGCGTGCCGAGCAGGCCGATCACCATCAGCACCGCGCCGCATAGGGCAATGAACAGACCGAAATCGGGATAGGGTGCCGGGTTGAGCTGCGGCTTGCTGAACCCGCCGCCGCGTACGAAGAACCAGGCAAAGGCGGCGTAGGGCACGGTCAGGATCGCGAGCTGATTGCCCATGTTGCGCATCACCGCGACGATGTTGCGCTCCCCGCTCTCGCGCGTCAGCTCCCCGCCCATCGCATAGGCCGGCACGGTCCAGAACGAGATGCCGACCCGCGCGAGCAGCCCGAAGCCGAGCAGCCAGGCGAAGATCTGCCATTGCTCCATTCCGGCGGGCACGCGGAACACCATCGCGATCCCGACCGCGAACGGCACCACGGCGGCGGCCATCAGCGTATGACGACGCCCGAGCGGAGCGCGGTCCATCCGGTCGGACAACGCGCCGATATAGGGATCGGCCACCGCATCGAAGACGAGGATAATCGCCAGCGCGGCACCCAGCAACATGCCGTCGAGCCCGACCACCTGTGCGTAGAAGAACAGGACGAAGGCGTCCCATGCAAAGCTCTTGATCAGCTCCGGCATGGCGCACGCCATGAAGGCGAACCGGGTCGGCCAGCCGAGCGGCGGCAAGGTTCCCGCGCGCTCGGCCACCGCCATCAGCTGATCCCCATGATGCGCTTGTTCAGGTCGCGATCCGCCCCGCCCGCGGCGAAATCGTCGAACGCGTGTTCAGTGACGCGGATGATGTGGCGGTCGATGAACGGCGCCCCTTCGGCCGCGCCCTGTTCGGGATGCTTGAGCGCGCATTCCCATTCGAGCACCGCCCAGCCGGCAAAGTCATACGCCGCCATCTTGGAGAAGATGCCGCCGAAATCGACCTGCCCGTCGCCGAGCGAACGGAACCGGCCCGGACGATCGACCCAGCTTTGGTAGCCGCCATAGACCCCTGCCCGCCCGGTCGGCCGGAACTCGGCATCCTTGACGTGGAAGCATTTGATGCGCTCGTGATAGATGTCGATGAACGCCAGATAGTCGAGCTGCTGCAGCACGAAGTGGCTGGGGTCGTAGAGGATGTTGGCGCGCGGATGGTTGCCGACGCGCTCGAGGAACATCTCGAACGTCACGCCATCGTGCAGGTCTTCGCCCGGATGGATCTCGTAGCCGATATCGACGCCCTCATTGTCGAAATGGTCGAGGATCGGGCGCCAGCGGCGCGCCAGTTCGTCGAACGCATCCTCGACCAGTCCAGCGGGACGCTGCGGCCAGGGATAGACATAGGGCCAGGCGAGCGCGCCGGAGAAGCTGGCATGCGCGCTGAGGCCGAGGCGGCGGCTCGCGGTTGCAGCCTTCTTGACCTGATCGACGGCCCATTCCTGCCGCGCCGCCGGGTTGCCGCGCACATGCTCGGCCGCAAAGCCGTCGAACTGCGCGTCATAGGCCGGATGGACCGCGACCAGCTGGCCCTGAAGATGCGTCGACAGCTCGGTGATGGCGAGGCCGTGCGACGCGGCGATGCCCGCCACTTCGTCGCAATAATCCTGGCTTTCCGCCGCACGGTCGAGGTCGAACAGGCGATTGTCCCAGCTCAGGAATCTGGATGCCCTTGTAGCCAAGCGAGGCGACCCACGCCGCGATGCTGTCGAGCGAGTTGTACGGCGCAGCGTCGCCCGCGAATTGGGCGAGGAAGATGCCCGGTCCCTTGATGGTTTTCACTTCCGCTCTCCTCAAATCACCAGATCGACCCAGCCAGCCTCGTCGCGGCTGGCGGTCACTGCGGTCTCGATGAATGCCATGCCGCGCAGCCCCTCGGCGACATCGGGCAGCAACGGTGCGGCCTCGCCGCGCAGTTGCGCCGCGAAGTCGCGGTAGAGGTTGGCGAAGGCCTCAAGATACCCCTCGGGATGCCCTCCGGGAGTGCGCGTGCGGGCCTGCGCATCCACCCCCAACAGCGGCGTCCCCGCGCGGACGATCTCGGTGCGCCCGTCGAGGTGGTGCAGCGTCAGGTCGTTGGGCGTTTCCTGCCGCCACACCAGCCCGCCCCGGTCGCCATAGACGCGGATGCGCAGTCCGTTGAGCTCGCCCACCTCGATCTGCGAGGCGAGCAGCACCCCACGCGCGCCATTGTCGAAGCGCAGCAGGATCGAGCAATCGTCATCGAGCGCGCGGCCCGGCACGACCGCCGCCAGATCGGCAAGCAGCCGCGTGACGCGCAGCCCGGTGACGAACTCGGCGAGCTGAAAGGCGTGGACGCCGATATCGCCGATGCATCCGCCCGCGCCCGACCGCGCCGGATCGACGCGCCATTCGGCCTGCTTGCCCTCGGCGGGACCGGCGAGCCAGCCCTGCGGATATTCGACCACGACCTTGCGCACCGTGCCGATCGCCCCCGCCGCGACCCGCGCCCGCGCCTCGCGCACCAGCGGATAGCCCGAATAGGTATAGGTCAGGCCATAGGGCCGCCCTGCCCGTGCGACGAGATCGGCCAGCTCACGCGCCTCGGCGAGCGATGCGGTCATCGGCTTGTCGCTCATCACCGCCACTCCGGCGGCAAGCGCGGCGCGCGCTGCGGGCAGATGGTGATGGTTAGGACTGACGATCGACACGAAGTCGATCCCGTCGTCACGCGCCGCTTCGCCTGCGAACATCGTGGCGAGGTCGGGATAGGCGCGCTCGGGGTCGATGCGGTAGTCGGTCGCAGCGGCGCGCGAGCGACCGGCATCGCTGCTGAACACGCCCGCAACCAGCTCGATCTCGCGATCCAGCTCCGCCGCGATGCGGTGGATCGGACCGATAAACGCCCCCGGCCCGCCGCCGATCATCCCCATCCGCAGTCGCATTCCGCCTCCCCCGTTACAGGCCGGTCTGCGGCAGCTCCGCGACCTTCACCGTTAGCGCTACCCCCAGATCCTCGGCATCGCGCGCCACGCGAAGCTGCACTTGGGGAGCGATGTCCGTCCAGCCCGATCCGACCAGCGCATGAAGCGGCGACGGGTCAGCGGGATGCGTACGCGCTTTGCCTCACCCGGCTTCAGCGCGACCTTGGCAAAGCCGACCAGCGCCACTTCCGGCGTGTCGCGATAGAGCTGGACCACGTCGCTCCCCGCTCGATTGGCGGTGTTGCGCACGGTCACGGCGATCGTGTCGCCCTCGACTGCAGCATCGCTCCACGCGAATGTCGCATAGCCCATGCCCGCACCCAGCGTATGCCGCGCGCGCAGGCCAGCGGCGATGATCCCGCGATGGCCGAAACGCACGCCGTCTCGATAGGGCAGTTGCCCATCGGCGTCGGGCTTCAGCGCATAGCCCGGATAATCCCCCTCATCGCGCGCGATCACCACCGGCATCCGCCCGCCCGGCTCGCGGTCGCCCGCCAGCACCTGAGCAATCGCTTCGGCAAAGCCCTCGCCCGGATACCAGGCACTGATCAACGCAGCGGCGCGGTCTTCCCACGCCGTGTCGAAGGCATGACCGACATTGGCGACGATGACAGTGCGAGGATTGGCTGCGGTTACCCGTTCGATCAGCTCGATCTGGTCGGCTGCGAGCTTCGTGTCGGGGCGGTCCTTGCTCTCCACGCTGGAATCGGAGGTTTCGCCGACCATCAGCACCACCGCATCGGCGCGACGCGCGGCGGCCTCGGCGGCGGCGAGCAATTCCTCGCGGCTGCCCGGTGCGCGGATGCCGTACCACAGGCCGTGGACGCGCGCAGGGTCGAAGCTGAATTCGACCACGACTTCGACCGGCTTGCCAGCGGTCAGCGCGAGTTCGGCAATCGCCGGATCCCCCGCCTTGAGCACGCCCATCACGTCACCTGGCGGACATTCGGTCGTCGCGACGATCTGCTTGCCATCAACCTGCATCCGCGACACGCCGGTCGCGCCGAGATGAAAGCGGTGGACGCCGTCGCGCCCCGGCGTGAACACGCCGCTCGCGCGGATCGATCCGCCCGCCGCGAAGCGCGCCTGTTCATGCACGCCGACGAACCACACCAACGAGTTGGTATCGCGCGTCTCGCTCGACAGCGGCGTGCCGCTGCAATCGCGGCTTTCGAAATACTCCACCGTCATGCCGCGTTTTGCGCCATCGCCCAGGTCGCGCGCCGGGCTTACCGGCATGCCGGGCAAGCGCGGCGCGGGATCGACGCCCGGCTCGAACAGGATCTCGCGCGCGCCGCCAAAGCGCTTTCGGATGGCGTCGACCGGTGAAGCGAGGTCGGGCGAGACCGAAATCTTGGCGAAGGTGCCGCCCTGGAAACAGGGGGCGGCGGCGTTGGGGCCGATCACCGCCAGCGTCCCGATCTTCGCTGAATCCAGCGGCAACAGCCCGTCCTGATTGCGCAGCAGGACGAAGCCCGCCGCCGCCGCCTCGACCAGCAGCGCGTCGATATCGGCATCGCTCAGCGGCGAATGTTTCTTGCCGGTCGCACGGCGCGCGAGACCGGCGACCCGCGTCGCGGCATCGTCGATCCGCGCGCGTGTGACCTTCCCCGCAGCCACTGCGACAACGGACTTTGCTCCAAGAAAGCGCGCGGGGCCCGGCATTTCGAGGTCGAGACCGGCATTAAGCGTCGGCTCGGTCGAATGCGTCCCGAACCAGTCGCTCATGATCGCGCCGCGATAGCCCCACTCGCCCTTCACGACGGTCGTCAGCACATGATGCTGCTCGGCGCAGTGCAGCCCGTTCACGCGGTTATAGGCGGCGAGCATGCCAGCGCACCCGGCCTCCGCCGCGAACTCGAACGGCAGCAGATAGACTTCGCGCAACGTCCGCTCATCGACGCGGACATCGACGGTATCGCGGTCGGTCTCGCTGTCGTTGCAGACAAGGTGCTTGGCGACCGATGCGGTGCCGGTGGATTGCAGCCCGGCGATCCAACTCGCGCCTAGGATGCCGGCGAGCAGCGGGTCTTCCGAGAAATACTCGAAGGCGCGCCCGGCGAGCGGGCTACGCGCGAGGTTGATGTTTGGAGCGAGTACGGCGTCGACGCCGCGCCCGACCGCTTCCTGTCCCACCAAAGTCCCGATGCGGCGCGCAAGATCGACGTCCCAGCTCGCCCCCAGCGCGGTGGCACAGGGCGAGAGGCGCGCGATATCGCGCTCGTCCACCTTGCCGCTGGCGATGCCCATAGGCCCGTCGCTCATGGCGAAGCTCGGGATCCCGGCTTGCGGGATCGCCACCGACGACCACATGGCGGCGCCCGCAGTCAACGAAGCGGCCTGATCGAGAGTCAGATCTGTCATGGATGCAATCCGTTGCGCCGTGCGCGGACGCACGGCAGGCGGGCGGCGGGGCAATTACCCGGCGCCGCCCGCATGGGGTCAGGCGGCGAGCGCCAGTTCCTTGCTGTCCTTCGTCGTCGGGACGAAAGGCAGATAGGATACCCGCATCCGTACCCCGAACTCGATCCGGTGGTTGCCCGGCGCGAGACCACCCGGCTTCAGCGCGATGATCCGCGCCTTTTCACCGAAATTCCAGCGGTCGTCATAGACGGTTTCCATCTCGTCCAGCGTGTAGGTCTTGCCGCGCACCGAAAAGCGCACGTCCTCGCGCGCGATCTTCTCGCCATCGACGCTGACCTGGATATCCTCGATCATCGACAGGCCAAGCCCGCGATAATAAGGCAGCCGCCCGAGAAAGGCGAAGCCCACCGCCGCGCCATCTTCGATCACATTCTCGAAGACGTCGGTGCAGATCATCTTGTTGTCCATCATGGTGCCGGTCCTCCCTTATGCGACGGCCAGAGCGGCCGGAGCCGGCTCGCCGATCAGTTGCGCAAGCATCACCTGCTGGCGGCGGACCTGCTCCACGCTGTCGGGCTCTTCGGCGTCCTCGATCCAGCGATTTCCTTCATATTCCGAACAGATATAGCCGTCGTAGCCGCCCTGCTTCAGCACCGCGACGATCTTGTCATAGGGGATCGACGGTTCGACATAGTCGGCGTCCATCTGATAGAATTTGCCGTGGATGTTGTGGATGCGCGGCATGTAGTCGAGCATCCGCTTCGGCTCGAACGCCGAATTGTGGCGCGTCACTTCGGCCATCGCGATCGCCGGACCGACACCGCCCATCTGCTGGACGTTCAGGATGATATACTCGCTGAGCATCCGGTCTTCATATGCCTTGACGATATAGTCGGCGATGGGGGCGGGGACGCCCAGCCGCTTGAACTTCTCGACCATCACCGGCGGATAGGCGTGCAGGAACATGCCCATGTCGGGCAGGAAGCCCAATGCGTCGGAGCCGCTCTTCTCGAAAGCTTCGGCGTGGCGGATGATCCACGGATGGTCGAAGTGCAGCGGAGCGTGCACCTCGATCAGGATCTTGATCCCCTTTTCCTCGGCATAGGGCGCGGCGGCGACCAGCACTTCTGGGGTGATCGACACGAGCGCGCGGATGTACTTCATCCCCAGGCGCGCACCGAAATCGATGTCCTTGCGCACGCTCGCGACCTGCTCGTCGAACGGCATCTCGCGGCCCTTGTAGCGCTTGTAGTCGAGCATGAAGTCGTGGCTGACGGGGACGCAGTCATATTTGGCGATCAACTGGTGCCAGTTCTCAATCGCGGCGTCCTCGACGCCGACCTCGGGCCAGCCCCAGAAGCTCTGCTCGCCGATGACCTCGATGCCGTTGGCACCCATTTCGGCGCTGGTCCGGATACAATCCTCCAGGGTCATTTTGCCCTGAAACGTCTCGTTCTGATAGCTGTAGAGGCTCACGCCCCGCTTGATCGTACCCATAGACCCTCTCGCTTTTCTCGAGTGCGGCATCGCCCACTTTTATATCCGGCGCGGTGCTTGCGTCCACCGCGTATCCGAATTAGAACCTTCATTCTATAAAGAGTCGGACGGGTCAAGTCCGAATTTGAATGAGGGGATCGATCCGCATGGCGTTCGGGCTTCGGATATTGGCACGCCTCGCCGCGCTGCTGCTCGCTGCGGCATTCAGTTTTTTCGGATATTTCAAGAGCTTCGCGCCGCGCGCAGTGCTTGAGCAGCATCATGCCTGGACCACCGCCCTGCCCGATATCCTCGGCCGCGCGATCGGCCTCAGTGAACTGCTCGCCGCCGCATTGCTCCTGATCTTCGGCGTGTTCCGGCCCGAGCGGCGGCGCATCGTCGCCGGAGTCGCGCTCTACGCAATCGCCAATCAGGCGGGCGCCGCGCTGGTCCACATCCTGCGCGGCGAAATCGCGGCATTGCCGCAGAATGCCGTGCTTACCGGTCTCGCCGTGCTGATCATCGCCGCGGCGCGCAGCAATCAAGTTCAACCAGAGGAGAATATGGGATGAGGGTATTGAAGCAGCATCTGATGCTGGCCGTGGCGAGTGCCGCGATGCTGGGCACCACACCGGCGCTGGCGCAGGCACAGCAGCCGAGCATCGCCGAACTCACCGCCAAGCTGGAAAAGCTCGAACGCGCGACGACCGCATCGCGCGACCGCGCGGCGGTGGAGAATCTCTTCTCGCGCTACATGTACCTCCACAACGCATTCCAGGATGAGAAAATCATCCCGCTCTGGGCGAAGAAGGGCACGCCCGGGATCAGCGCGCAATATTCGAATGTCGGCAAATATACGACCTGGGACAGCATCATGGTCTATCACCGTGGCCGCCCGTCGCCGATCGGGAAGCTGGTGATGCACTATGTCACGACCCCGGTGATCGAGGTGGCCGAAGACGGCCAGACCGCCAAGGGCCTGTGGATCGTCAACGGCCTCGAATCCGGCCTTACCAAGCCCGAGCATGCCAAGAACATGCCGGCATGGATGTTCGAGCCGAATGTCGAGGTCGATGGCAAGAAGGTGTGGATGCACAATGTGTATCTCAAATACGGCATCGACTTCATCAAGCAGGACGGCGAGTGGAAGATCTGGCACTTCCACTGCTTCGAAACCGCCCGCGCGCCCTATTCGATGGGCTGGATCCCCTTTGCCGCAGCGGCGCAGGACGATGCGTTCAACGTCGACCTGATGTATGTCGGCGATGACGGGAAACCGGTGTTCATGCCCAAGCCCGACGAGCCCGTGACGGTGCGCAACAACACCTATCGCACCGACACCGCCCAGTCGCTGGAGGCGCGGCCGCCCGAGCCGTACCGGACCTTCTCGGAGACCTTCTCCTACTGACAAAAAGGGGGGCGGACCGTTGTCCGCCCCCTCCCCCTCTCCTCTCGCGCGGATGCCGCGCGAAAGCCTATTTGGCGACCGCGAAGCCGGCTGCCTTGTCGTACGGCTTGATCGTCACCTTGCCCGTCGCCGCCCATTCGGTGCCGCGCGCGAACAGCGTCTTGAAGCCATCATACTGGATCGTGTCCGGCCCGTGGCCCAGCGTGATCGAGAAGACGCGGCCCTTGCCATAGTCCTGCACCCATATTTGCGGGTTGGGCTTGCCCATGCCGTCCATTTTCTTGAGCTGTTCCGGCGCATAGGCCTTCGGGTCGTATTTGGGTCCGGCGCGCTCGGGATCGTAATCCGCCGGATCGTCGATCGCCGTCGCCAGTACGCGCACCGTGGCGGCGGGATCGAACACCATGTTGGTGTATTTGTCCTCCATGAAGTTCCAATGATAGCGGCGCAGCCCCTCGGTGATCGGATGCTCGCGATCGACGATCTCGATGCTGAACGCGTCGGGGGGCGAGCGGCGGCTGACGCCCGGCACCATCACCGCGCCGATCAGCCGGCGATATTCGGGAATGTCGCGGCCCCAGGTGAAGGAGGAGTGATAGGCGACCAGCCCCCCACCCTCGGCGACATAGGTGTAGAGCGCCTTGAACGCTCCCTCGGACCAGATGTGCTGATCCTTGTCGCCATAGTTCCAGCGGCTGGAATAGTTGAGGACGACGACGTCGTACTTCTTGAGCATCGCCAGCGTGCCGTCGTCGAAATCCTCGGTCACGCGGACATCGAAGCGACCGGTGTCCTTGAGCTGGGTGCGCAGACGGTTGTTTACCCCGGTCCAGTCATGCTCGTAACTGTTCTGGCCGCTGATGATCAGCACCTTGAGCCGCGCGTCCTTCGGATTGGCGGGCGTCGCGACCCGCTGCACCGTCTCGGGCGGGGCATAGGGGACATTGTCCACCGTCACCGGGATATCCGCGACCGGAACGGTCTGTGCGGACGCCGCCACGGCGATAAGGGCGGTGCAGAGCAAGGCTGGCGTGACGCGCATGGATGAACTCTCCGGAAAAGGTCAGGCGGTGGCGGGCTGGCGCGTACGCTCCATCGGCCAGGCGAGCACGACCAGCGCCTGCAGCGCGAGCAGGACGACCGGCCAGCCATAATAGGACCAGCGGATCGTCTCCCGCGCGGTGTCGCTCACCGCGGTCGGCACATAGCCCGCCGCGCCGAGCGAATAGGCGATCGCCGCCGATCCGACCGCCATACCGACCTTGGTCGCCAGGCTGATCCCGGCGGACAACAGCCCTTCATTGCGCGTGCCGAACCGCGCCTCGTGATAATCGACCGTCTCCGCCGCCATGGTGAAGATGCCGGTGATGGTGACCGAGGTCACGACCGACGCGGTGATGTAGAGCGCCAGGAACGCCGGTGGGCTCGCCTCGGTCAGCGGCAGCAGCAGGAACAGTGCGACCGCGATCAGGCAGGCGGCGAAACACCCCTTGCGGATGCCGGTACGCGCCAGGATCGGCGGCGCGATGAACGCGGCGATCAGCAAGGTGCCCGAAATGGCGGGCAGCAGGATGGAGATCATCCAGGGATGGCCCAGCACCTCGATCGCGAAGAATGCGGTGAGCGAGATCATCGTCCCGAACCGCACGAAATAGAGCAGGGTGAATCCGAAGCAGACCAGCCAGGCGCGGTTGCGCACCATCTCGCCGATCGCGGGCAGGACGGCGAAGCGCGGCGAGGCATTGTCCTCGTACCGCTCCTTGCAGTTGCGGAACAGCAGGAACAGCGCGATCAGCGACAGGCCCGCAAACAGGATCGCGGTGGCCAGAAAGCCGCGCTGCATGTCACCGCCGCCGAACAGGCCGACCAGCGGCATCGTCGCGGCGGTGCCGAGGATCACGGAAATCGATGTGCCAATCGACCGCATCCCGCCGAGCTTGAGCCGCTCGCGGGTATCGGTCGTCATCATCGGCATCAACGCGGTATAAGGGATGGACCCCAAGGACATCAGGATGCCGAGCGCCTTGAAGGTCAGGAAGGCGTAGATCAGCTTCGCATTCTGCGACCAGTCGGGCACCGTGAAGACGAGGATGAACACCAGCGCATAGGGAATGGCGGTGAACAGGAAATAGGGACGCGTGCGCCCCCAGCGTGTCCGCGTCTTGTCGACCGCGATACCGACGAAGATGTCGATGACCGCGTCGAGCAGCCGCGCGGCGAGGAAGATCGTCCCCACCGCCGCTGCGGGCAGCATCGCCACATTGGTATAGTAGAAGAGCAGGAACGCGCCCGCCATGTTATAGGCGAGGCTGTACCCGAAATCGCCCGCGCCATAGCTCAGCCGCTCGGTGAGCGACAGGCGCGCGGCGCCCGCCTTTTCCTCAGACGCCAAGGGACACCGCCTTCAGTTCAGTTGCGTCAGCGAAGATCCATTCGCTACAGGTGAAAAGCGTCACGGCAGCTCCCCGGTACAAGAAAAAGGGGCGGCCTGACGGACCGCCCCCGATCATCGCCTCAGAAGTCGAACCCGACCCGGACACCATAGGTGCGCGGGCGCGAGAAGCCCGCGTTGAGCACGCGGTCCGGCCCCGCCGCAACGAAGGCACCGAACACCATCGGCCGCTCATTCTCGATATTCTGGACGAACGCGGCGACCGAGAATTTCCGGTCTTCCGGACGATAGGTCAGCGAGAAGTCGGTCTGGGTGAACGCCTTCTGCGCCAGGTCCCGCTCGTTGAAGATCGTCAGGAAATACTTGCTCTTGAACCGCGAGAAAGCGGTCGCGGTCAGCGTACCGGCCTCGCCCAGGTCGAAGATGTGGTCGTAACCGACCGTGATCACGACTTCGGGCGACATCGGCGGCGTGTTGCCCGACAGGTTCGGCTGCTGGATGCCGGGCGTGACCGGATCGATATCGCCAACACTGGTTGCCGTGCAGCCGACGCAGACCACGGCATAGGCGGCGAGCAGGTCGTCGAACTTGGCGTTCAGATAGTTGAAGCTGCCATAGAAGCGGTTGAACTTGTTGAGTTCGATGTCCCACTCCGCCTCGACGCCCCAGATCGTCGCCTTACCTGCGTTGAAGATCTGGCTGCCCACCGCATTGTCGAGCAACACCGCGTTCTGCAGACCGGTATAGTCGTAATAGAAGGCCGACAGGTTGAAGCGATGCTGGCTGCTCGGGCCGAAGTCGAGCTTCATGCCGGCCTCATAGGCGGTGTTGGTCTCGGGACCGTAATCGCCGACCGCGTCGAAGCCACCGCCCTTGAAGCCGGTGCTGACCTTTGCATAGAGCAGCATGTCGGAAGTGGGCTTGTAGTTCAGCCCGATCAGCCAGCTGACATTGTCTTCCGACTGGGCGAGGTTGAGGACCGTCGGTGCCGGGGTGGTGGTCAACTGCACCGGGCCGACGTTGGCGGTGAACGGATAGTTGATGAACACGGCCTCGCGGTCACCCTTGGTGTAGCGGATGCCACCCTGGACGGTCAGCTGATCGGTGATCGGCACATCGACCTGGCCGAACACCGACCAGCTCTTGCTGAGCACCGGCGCGCGGCGGAAGAAGTTGATATAGCCGCCGAGCGGACCGATCAGCGGGCTGTGCAGGCCGCGCGTCGTGTTCAACTCTTCCTGATAATAGAAGCCGCCGACCTGATAGAGGATCTTGCCCGCTTCGCCGTTCAGGCGCAGCTCGTGGCTGTGCGTTTCGACGTTCGTCCCGAAATCGAGGAACACATAGCTCGGCGGGAGCGTGGGCTGGTCGATCGTGTCGGTGGAGCGATAGCCGCCGATATAGGTCAGCGTCGCCGGGCCCATGTCATATGCGATGCGGCCACGCAGCGCGAGCGACTCCATCGACTGAAAACCGACGCCGGAGTTCGGCGCGTTGTAGTTGTGGCGATCGACATTGGCGAGGAAGTTGGTGTTCTGCGGGAAGCACTGCGATCCCGCGATCAGCGGCGCAATATCGACGAACCCGTTCAGTGCGCACCCCGCGCCAGGCGCGTTGGCCGCGGCCAGCAGGTTCACCGAGACATAGTTTTCGAGCAGCGCGTAGGAGTCGACATATTCGACCGCCGCATCGACCGTCAGATTGTTGGTCGGCTCCAGCCGCAGTGAAAGACGCCCGGCCTTCATGTCCTGCGCGCCGCTGCGGTCGAGATAATTAGGCACGAACGGCTTGCCCGCCAGCGGGTTGGTGGTGCGCAGCGTGGCGGCGTTGGGGTGGAAGGTATAGCCCTTGCCACGGTTGGAATAGATACCCGACGCGCGGATCGCGATCCCATCCGAAATCGGCAGGTCGACGCCGGCATTCAGGATGACCTGATCGTAATTGCCATAGCTGGCCGAGCCATTGGCGCCGAACACATTGCCCGGCTTGCGGGTGATGAAGTTCACGGCGCCGGCGGTAGCATTGCGGCCATAGAGCGTGCCCTGCGGCCCGCGCAGCACCTCGACCCGCTCAAGGTCGAAGATCGCGGCGTTCAGCACCGTGGTGCGGTTGATGTACTCGCCGTCGATGTTGATCGTGACCGAAGTGTCCTGGGTCTCGTTATTGCTGGCGGTGCCGATGCCGCGCACCGCGACATAGGTGTTCTGCTGATCCTGCGTGATCTGGATGCCCGCAGCGACGCGATCGAGCTCGCGCAGGTCGGTAACACCGGCTTCGGCCAGCGCCTCCCCCGACACGACGTTGATCGCGATCGGAACGTCCTGAACGCTTTCGCTGCGGTTCTGCGCGGTAACGACGATTTCGTCTTCGGCGGTCTGTACGACCTGGGCCGCAGCGGGCGCGACGGCCATCATCGCGGTTCCAGCAAACAGGCACGACTTGAACATGAGCTTACGCATCATTCCCCTCCCTCACTCTGCGCGGGTGATCCCGCATCTGAAGTAAATAGAACTGGTATTCTAATTCATTTAAAAACGAAGTCAAGCGGCCGTGGTGACACCGACCGGGGCGACCAACTGGCCCGCAAGCATGTCGATCTGAGCGGCGATGGCGGCGTCGACGAGCGCGCCGTCAGCATCGAACGGACGCTGCTCGACAGAGTTCACCGCGATGCCGAGCGGGGTCGGCCAGCCGCGCATCGCATGCACCACGCCGCGCAACGCCGACAGCGTCACTCCGGTCGCCTGCCACCCCGCTGCCGACACGATCAACCCGACCGGACGTCCGTCGAAATAAGGGCGGTCGTCGCGCGCCAGTTCCTCCAGCAGATCGATGGCATTCTTGACCAGTCCGGAAATGCCGCCGTGATAGCCGGGCGACGCGATCACGAGCGCGTCCGCCGTGCGGACACCATCGACCAGCGCGCGCTCGGCCTGGTTGCGGATCGGCGCGCCCGGATCATAATGCGGCAGCTGTGCCAGGAACGGGCCGTCGAACATCTGCACCTGCGCCCCGCGCGCGGCGCAACGATCGAGCGTCGCGCGCACCAGCCGCTCGCTCGACGAGCCCTCACGCAGCGTCCCGCCAATGCCGACGACCCGGGTCATGCCTTTCGGCCTCCGCCGAATGCCGGCATCACCTTGCGCGACAACAGGTCGAGCGTCTGGTTGCCCAGCCGCAGTCGCTCATCGGTCAGCGGGCCAGTCAATGTCCCGCAGAGGATGTTGCCGATACCGAGCTGCTCATAGGGCTTCAAATGCTCGATCACCGTTTCGGGCGATCCATAGAGGCACCAGGTGCCGATCCAGTCGTCGGTCAGCGCGTTGGGGGTGCGATCAGTCTTGCGGTTGGCGTCGTCGGATTCGGCGCGTGCGTTGAACTCGGCCTCGCGCTCGATCGCGTCCTGATAGTGGCGCAGGATCACCATCAACTCGTCGCGCGCCTGCTCGTCGGTCTCGGCGACATGCACCGCCTGATAGGTATGCGTCGTCCAGTCGAGCGCCGACGCGATCGTCGCGGCATCGTGCCCGGCTGCGTCGAGCATCCCGCGATAGACGTCGAAATATTTCTTCACATGGGTGAACGGCTCGGTTCCGCCGATATTTGGCGGGGTGAAGGCCGGGATGAAGGCCGGCCAGCCATGCGTCGCCGCACGCCGTGCGCTCGATTCCTTCATCGCCACCGGCATCAGCCGAGCATGACCCGGCGTGTAGGATGCCGGCGCGATCCGCTGGAGCACCTTGCCCTGGTGCGGCCCATTGTCGATCACGACCGCCGGATCCTCCATCCGTTTCGCCCAGAGCTCCTCAGCGAGCGCAAGATTGCGTTCCGAAATCGCGCCGGCATCCTTGTAGTTGACGCCGAAGCCGATCATCTCCTCGGGCGTCGTTCCGCTGCCGACACCGACGAGCAGCTTTCCGTCGGTCAACTGGTCGAGCAAATTGATCCGCTCCACGAACCGCACCGGGTGGTGCAGCGGCACCGACACCACCGAAAAGCCGTAATGCAGCTCGGGCAGCTTCGCGGCCAGATAGGCGGCGAAGATGAAGCTGTCGCTCGCCAGCGGCATATACCCGTTGAAATGATGGTCGGGCATGAACACCGCGTCGAAGCCCAGATCACGCGCCAGCGTCGCGTGCCGCTCCAGGTCGTGCATCAGCTTCCGGTCGTCTTCCGGGCGCATCGACCGAGCATTGAGAAACACCGAGAACCGCATGACCTCTCCCCCGCGAATCAGAATCTTCGCTGTTGTCTAAATTAGAATTGACGTTCCTATTTTGATATCCCTTATGCCCGGCATGTCAAGTCCCACCCCGTCGCTCACCGAAACGCTCGCCGCGAGCGCGCTCAGCCGCCAGCCTCGTCAGGGGCGCAGCCTTGCTTCGTTCCGGCGAATGCTCGATGCCACCAAGGCGCTGATGCTGGAGCGGGGGAGCGAGGACTTCACCTTGCAGGACGTCAGCGATCGTGGCGCGGTGTCGATCGGTTCGATCTATCTGCGCTTCGAGAGCAAGGACCGGCTGCTCCATGCGGTGATCGCAGAGGAACTACAGGCCATCGTCGAGAAGGAACGTGAGCTGATCGAAGGGATTCTTGCCCAGTCGAGCTCACTGTCCGAATTCATGCCACGCTATGTCGACGGATATAGCGACTTTCTGTCGGACCACGCGCAGTTGCTGCGAACAATCATGCAACGCGCATCAATCGACCCGGCAGTGTCCGAGCCAGGCAAGGAAACCGCACAGCGATCGGCCGACTTGTCGGCAGGGGCGATCCTGACCTTTCGCGACGAGATCCGGTCGAAGGACCCCGAGCGCCGTGCTCATTCGGTCTTCCGCATCGTCTTCGCCACCGCCGCACGCCAGTTCGGCCTCGGCTCCACGGCGGAATCGGCGGACGACGCGA
This sequence comes from Sphingomonas sp. J344, assembly GCF_024700005.1. Taxonomy (NCBI): domain Bacteria; kingdom Pseudomonadati; phylum Pseudomonadota; class Alphaproteobacteria; order Sphingomonadales; family Sphingomonadaceae; genus Sphingomonas; species Sphingomonas sp. J344. The sequence continues at coordinate 635,717 of NZ_JAJONB010000002.1, forward strand.
TCTGGAACACCTTGAAGTCGGAGCTGTCGACAATGGCGTTGGCATATCTCCAGTACGAAGACTGATCGGACGATTCCGAGGGCCCAGCTGACCGGCACCGACACATCCTAGTACTGAACGCCGAGCAATTGCTGGAGATCGAGACCGGTGCGATCCTTGACGGCCTTTGAAACCGGATAGGTCGTATAATCGATCTCCATCGCGAGGAACGGTGCCATCGTCTCGTGATAATGGCGCACGTTGCGTGCGAAGATCCGCATCATGTAGTCGGCTGCCCCGGACACGGCGTCGCAGGAGACGATGTTCGGGGTGGCGGCAAGAATCGCTTCAAACTGCGCGGTCTTTTCCGGCGTGGAGTCCCGGACGCTGGCCATGACGATGAACTGGCTGAGATTGCCGAGTCGTTCGATGTCGAGATCGGCATGATAGCCGCGAATATGTCCTGCAGCTTCAAGCTTCTCGATCCGGACCGCACAGGGGGTCGGCGAGAGGCCGATGTCCGCTGCGAGGTCGACCTTGCTGATCCGGCCATCACGCGCAAGCGTCGCGAGAATCCGAACGTCGATCGAGTCGAGCGGCTCGGATCTCATGTCCCGCACCGGTGACGCAGCACCATCCCCGCCCGTGCGCCGGTATGCCGCCCCTGATCCAGCGTCAGGACACCGTTGACGATGACGTCAGCGATGCCGGTGGCGGGTCGCATCGGCGCGGTCCAGCTCGCATGATCCTCGACCGCATCGGCATCGAACACGATCACATCGGCGCGCAGCCCTTCGCGCAACAGCCCACGGTCGGACAGGCCCATGCGCAGCGCGGGCCAGGAGGTCATTTTGCGCACCGCATCCTCCAGCGACAGCACGCCCCGCTTCCGGACATAATCGGCGAGCACTCGGGCGAAGGTGCCATAGGAGCGCGGATGCGGCAGGCCCATCCCGTCAAGCTCGCCCAGCACTGCGGCTGCCGCGCCGTCGCTGCCGATGCTGATCCAGGGCTGACGGATCGCGGCGTCGATGTCGGTTTCATCCATCACGAAGTAGAGGGCGAACGCGCGTTCGGGCAGCGCGGCGAGCATGATGTCCCATGCCGCGTCCGCAGGATCCTTGTTCAGCGCCGCGCCGATCTCGACGAAGTTCTTGCCGTGAAAGCGAGCGGTCTGCGGCTGATGCGAATTGGCAAGGACGATGTTCTGCCACCCGCCCGCCGCCTCGACCAGGCTCGACCAGCTGGGGATCGATCCGGCAGCGGCATCGCGCTTCAACCCGGCGCGCAGCGAGGGGTCGCGCAGTTTCGCGAGGCCCGCCTCGAACCCTCCAGCAAAGACATGGCCCGGCACGGTCCCCTCAAGCCCGGTGCCGGCGGCGGTGTAGGGGTAGAGGTCGGCCGCGACATCCACCCCCGATCGCGCGCTGCGGCGATGCGAGCGATGGCTTGGGGCATCAGCGTACCCCAGCCGGGAGCATAGGCGGCCTTCAGATGGAAAATTTCGACCTTGGCCCCGCTGTCCTCTCCGATCCGGATCGCCTCGTCGACGCTGTCCAGCAGACGCGCGCTCTCGTCGCGCACGTGGGTCGCGTAAAAGCCGCCGCAGCGCGCCGCGACCTTGGCGAGCGCGACCAAATCCTCGGTCGCGTGGAAACGGTCGGGCGGGTACATCAGCGCAGTGCTGATTCCGAACGCCCCGGCCCGCATCGCACGATCGACCAGCGCACGCATCGCGTCGAGCTGGGCCGGGGTCGGGGTGCCTGCGCCATCGCCCATCACGGCGACCCGCGCCTGTGTCGCGCTGTAATAGGTGCCGAAATTGACCGCGATGCCGCGCGTCGCGAGGTCGTCGAAATAGCGCGGGATCGCGTCCGCCGGGACCGGTGTGCCCCCTTCCCCGCCGATCAGCGTGGTCACCCCCATGCGCAGCTTGTTCTCCGCCGCGCCGTGGATGAGCAGCACGCTGCCCGACTGGTCCATCATGTCGATAAAGCCGGGGGCAACATAGCGACCGGTGGCATCGATCTCCTTTGCGCCCCGCGCGGCGATATGACCGATCCGGGCGATCCTGCCGTCCTTGATGCCGATATCGGCGCGGACCCAGGGATTCCCCGCCCCGTCGAGTACGCGCCCGCCCCGGATGACGATGTCATAGGCCGGGACCGGTGCCGCGCCGAGCAGCAGCATCGCCGCGCCACCCCATGCGAACCGCGACCATTTCATGCTGGCCAGCCCCATAGTTCGGGTGGGCACGACGCCTGACCGCCGACATAGCTCACCGACGGTTCGCGATCACGCTCCAGAAAGATCGGGCCGTCGAGATCGACGATGTCGCAGCGCTGCCCGAGGATGAAGGCCGGGGCCATTGCAAGGCTCGATCCGACCATGTTGCCGACCATCACGTCGAGGCCATGCAGCCGGGCGGCATCAGCCATCGCCAACGCCTCGGTCAGGCCGCCGCACTTGTCGAGCTTGATATTGACGACGCTAAACCGCCCGACGAGGCGCGGGATGTCCCCGGCCGTCAGCACGCTTTCGTCCGCCGCGACCGGAATCGCGCATTTGATGCCGTCGAGATCGGCCTCGCGCCCGCGCCGCACCGGCTGTTCCAGGAGCGCGACCCGCTCTTTTGCCAACATGCGGATCAGCGGCACCAGATCCTTCCGCACAAACCCCTGGTTGCCATCGACCCCCAGCCACGCATCGGGCCGCGCCGCGCGGATCGCGCGCACCCGGGCGCTATCGAGCGGCAGGTCGCCGGTCAGCTTGATCTTGATATGCGGGACATCGGCATAGGACGCGGCTCGGCCCGCCATTGCGTCGGGGTCGTCCGCGCTGAGCGTGAAGGTGGTGGCGAGGGGCCGGGGTGCGGCACGGCCGGCAAGCTGCCACACCGGCTGGCCGCTGCGCTTCGCCTCCAGATCCCACAGCGCCGCATCGACCGCGTTGCGCGCGCCGCCCGGCGACATCGCCGCGCGCAGCCCCTCGCGGCTGACCCCCGTTCGATCAGGTCGCGCTGCGCGTTGATCTGCGCGATCATCCGGTCGGGGGTTTCGTCGAGATAATAGACGCCCGACGCCTCGCCGCGTCCGACATGTTCGCCATCGGTCAGCGTGACCACGACGACGTCCTGCCCGTCGAACTCATAGCCCGCGATGCGGAACGGCGCGATGAAGGGGAAATGCTCGATTGCGATATGCAGTGCGCAGCGCCGATTAGTCATAGGGCCGCCCCAGGATCGACGCGACCGCGCGATCCATCGATGTGCGTATCGGATCGAAGGCAGGCACGCCCATCTCGTCGCTGGCGCGCGCCAGTGCGTCGGCGCAGGCGGCATCGTCGAGCTTCGCCGTGTTCAGGCTGACCGCGCCCAGCCGCGCCTCCGGATTGGTCACCCGCGCGGCGGCGAGGCAGGTTTCGGCGACCTCGGTCAGCGAACGCACCGGGAAGTCGGTCATCGAATGGAAATGCGTGCGGCCCGGCTCATGGCACAGCACCAGCACGTCGGGCTGCGACCCGTGAATGATGCCCAACGTCACCCCGGCAAAGGCGGGGTGATGGATCGCCCCTGCCCCTCGATCACGTCCCAATGATCGTCGGCGGCGTCGGGCGACAGAGCTTCGGCGGCACCCGCGATGAAGTCGGAAACCACCGCGTCCATCGGAATGCCCGCGCCCGCAATGATGATCCCGGTCTGGCCGGTCGCACGGAAATCAACATCCGCACCGGCGTCGCGCAACGCCCGGGTCAGCGCGAGCGCGGTGTATTTCTTGCCGAGCGCGCAATCGGTTCCGACAGTGAGGATGCGCTTGCCGGTGCGCTTGCGGCCGGTGGCGGTCTTGATATCGGCCGGCGGCACGCGAACGTCGATCAGCCGCGCGCCCGCTGCCTGCGCCGCATTGGGGAGACCGGGAACTTCGGCAAGCCGGGTGTGCATTCCGCTCACGATGTCGAGCCCGCCGCGCGCCGCGGCCACCAGCGCCGCGTGCCACGCCGCCGGGATCTGTCCGCCGACCGGCGCGACCGCGACGACCAGCGACCCCGCACCCTTCCGGACGGCAGTCGCGACATCGAGGTCTGGCAGGCCCAGGTCGGCGGCCTGATCGCTCAACCGATACTGGCCGAGACAAGCGTCGCGCGCCCAGTCGCGGATACCGAAACCGGTCTTGGCGTGCAGCGGTTTGACGACATCGCCGACGAACAGGACATAGGGTTTGCGCAGCTCGATCATTTCATTCCTCGATTTCGACTATGGGTCGCGCCACCTCAGCTAGCGGAAAGCGCCCCGGAATTGCGTCTGAATTAGCCCGCCGAAACAGCAGCTTCGCCTGTCGGTCGGGGTCGTCATTCCAGCAGCGTCGTCAGCGACACGTCGTGCGGCGCACGCACCGCGCGCGATACCGGCAACAACGTGCAATCGAGCCCGATCGCATCGAGTGGCGCGAGCAGCGCGCGGCAATCGCTCTCGTCTGCGGCATAGGCGGTCATCACGAAATCGACTGCCCCGAACACCGCATCGCACTCGGCAATCTGCGGGATGGCCGCGACCAGTTCCTCGAACCGCCGGGCAGCGTCGGGTGTCCATTCCCGGATACTGACGATCACGGTGAAGCGCGTGAGTCCCGTGACCCGCTCGACCGCGACGTCGGCGTGATAGCCCCGAATATGCCCCGCCGTTTCGAGCTTCGCGACCCGCGCACCGCATGGTGTGGGTGACAGACCCACCACCTCCGACAGCTGCGCTTTGGTCATCCGCCCGTCGCGTTCCAGCGCGGCCATGATCCTGATGTCCAGCCGGTCGAGCGGGCGCGCCATCAGCGGAGGTCAGGCACCGATGGTCGCCGCATAGACGCGCATCCAGTTCTCGCCCATCACCTTGTCGATCTCTTCCTTGCGCCAGCCGCGCGCGACCATCTCGGCGCGCACGGCGGGGAGTTTCGAGATATCCTCGAACCCCTGCGCATACTGGATCGGGTCCTGGACATAGGTCATTTCGGGCGGGAAGGCGAAGGACTCGTCGGGGACAATTTTCGAGGTCGAGCCGACGGTGAAGTCACCGCCGATGCCGATATGGTCGACGCCCACCAGCTTCTTCAGATAGTCCAGCTCGTCGACATAACGCTTCACATTGGCGCGGACCCTGGGCTGGGTGCGCTTGCCCGCGTCCGTGCTGCTCCAGCTCATGAACGGGTCAATCGCGCTGACCCCGAACAAGCCGCCGGTCTTCGCGATCCCCTCGATCACGCGATTCGACGTGTTGCGCGGATTGGGGTTGAGCGCGGCGAGGTTGGAATGGGTGGCGACGACCGGGCGCTCAGCCATCGCGATTACGTCGAGGCTCGACTGTTCGCCCATATGCCCGCCGACATCGACGAGGATGCCGAGCTTCTGCATCTCCGCGACCATCACCCGACCCGCCTTGGTCAGGCCGATATGCGGGTCGAGACAGCCCCCGGCGAACTGGTTGGTGAGGTTGTAGATCAGCCCGACGACGCGCAGCCCGGCTTCGTAGAACAGCCGCATCGTCGTCTTGGGGGGTTTCGACCACCAATCGCTCTCGCCCTTCATCGCGAACAGATCGGCTTCCTGCCACCCGATGGTGAGCGAGATCTTACCCTCCGCCTTCAACCGCCGGATGTCGCCTGCGGTCTTTGCGATCCCAACCTCCTTGGAATGCTTGTCGACGAATTCGTGCAGCGCCGACATCTGAAGCAAGGTCGGGAGCATCGAGACGCTCCAGCTGTCCACGCCGCCCTTGCGCAACAGCGACAGATAATGGGCGGTCGGTGCCGATGGGCTGCACCCGTCCACGACGATCGGGGTGGTGGAGGGAGCCGCGGCGGGCTGCGTCGCCGATCCGGAGGTCGGGGCTCCCGTCGCCGCAACGAACAACCCGCCGCCTGCGAGTTTCATCATGCCGCGGCGGTTTAGGTCAATCGTCACGGGTCAATCTCCATCGGCCAGATCTATTTCGACGGTTGCGCGAACGGCACCGGTTCCTGCCCCTTGAGATGGCGCAGAAAATATCCCGCGAGCCGCCGCGCTACATAGGGTTGATAGCCGACATCGTGCGCGGCATTGGGCATCAGCACCAGATCATAGTCCTTACCCGCCTTGTTCAGTGCATCCGCCAGCGCGACGGTCTGGTTGAACGGCACATTCTGATCGATATCGCCTGTGACCAGCATTAGCTTGCCCTTAAGCCGGTCGGCGAGGTGTAGATTGTCGACCCGTGTGTAGCTGTCGCCCGGCTCCCCCGGGACGCCGAAGAATCGCTCGAGCGAAATCGACGAAATCATCGTGCGGTAATCATGCGGCCCGGCGATGGACACCGCCGCCTTGTAGAAATCAGGGAACAGGAACATCGCCCGTGCCGAGGCATAGCCGCCGAACGAGATGCCGGTGATCCCGACGCGGTCGAGGTCCAGATAGGGCCGGGTGCGCGCCGCAGCGCGGATGCCCGCGACATGATCGGACAGCGCGATCGGATCCTCGTCCGCCATCGGCGACATATGGAAATCGCGCGACCGCCGGGGCGTGCCGCGCCCGTCCTGGACGATGATGACGAAGCCGAGTTCGGCGAGCGCCTGCATATAGGCGGCGCGACCTGCGAGCGCGTCGGTGAACCCCTGTGGCGCGAACGATACTTGTGGCCCGGCATAGATCTGCTCGATCACCGGATAGCGCTTCGTTGGATCGAAATTGGTCGGCTTGAGCAGCACGCCGTAAATGTCGTGCTTGCCGTCGGTGCTCTTCGCGACCAGCCGCTCGGGCGGCGTCCAGCCGGTCGCCAGCAGCGCGCTGGCGTCCGCCTCGACCAGCTTCGCGACCAGCCGGCCATTCGCTGCGCGGATCACCGTCGCCGGGGGTGCGGCGATCGTCGAATGCGTATCGACGATGTAGCGCCCGCTCGGCGACATCCGCGCGGCGGGCGTATCCCAGTGGCCGTTGAGGCCGCGCGCGGGATAGTTGGTGAAGCTGTGATCGGCGTCCTCGGGCGTCAGCAGCTCCGGCGTGCCGCCATCGAGCCCGACGCGGTAGAGGTGGCGGTAATAGGGATTGCGCCCCGCTTCGCGCCCGCCCGCTGTGAAATAGACCAGCCCCGCCGCCTCATCGACATGGACGATATCGAACACCGACCAGTCGCCGGTGGTCACTGCATTCTTCAGCGCGCCGGTCTTTGCGTCATAGCGATAGAGATGCCCCCACCCGCTGCGCTGTGACCACCACAGGATTTCATCGCGCTGCGCCAGCAGGCGGACATTGGGGACGTGATAGTCGAACGGGTTGAGGTTGAGGAACTGCGCGTCACGCTCTTCCACCACGGTCCGGCTCTTGCCGCTATCGAGATCGACCGCGACCAGCCCGAGTGCGCGGGAATCGCGCGTCGATGTGGCGAGGTAGAGCGTGTTATCGCTGATATCCCAGCCCGGCTCGCCGACCAGCGCCCAATAGGGGGCATAGTCGTTGAACCCCAATGCCCCGCCATCGACCGGCACGGTGCCACCGTCCTTGAGGTCGATCAGCACGAGGTGATAGCGCTTCTCCGGCGCGTCTGCCGGGGTCGGCATCGGCATCTGGTGCGCGATCGGGCGCGGCGCGTCCGGGGGAAGAAATTCGGTGACATAGGGTGCGGTCTTCACCCCGCGATCGTCGGTGCGGATGGCGAGGATATAACGCCCGTCGGGCGACCAGGTCGCACCGGGATAGACCGGCTGCGCCTGCCCGCGCCGTTCCTCGACAAAGGTCGTCTTGTAGGCGGTGTAGCGATAGGGAAAGTCGGTGCTTCCATCGCTTGTCAGTGCCCGTTCCGCGCCGGTCGTGACGTCGCGCAGCCAGAGATTATGGTCGCGCTCGAACAATGCCCGACGCCCGTCCGGCGACGCTACGGTCGCGGGGTCTGTGGCAGCGGCGGACGTGTCGCTGCATCGGGTCGCCGCGCGGTTGCACGCGAAGGTCCGCTTGTCGGCGGTGAAGGTAACGGTCTTGAGGTCAGCGGAGTAGCTGATCGCGCCGAACGGCAGCTGGATCGGTGCGACCGCGCGGCCCAGTTCGCGCGACAGCATCGCGGCCACGCTCGCGTGATCGAACGACGGCTCGGCCTTTCCGGTCGCGGCGTTGACGGTGACGAAGCGGACGCCGCCCTCAACCTCATGCCGGTACCAGAAATGGTCGCTTTGGCCGATCCAGTTGGGCATCGGCGCGGCGTTGCGCACCAGCTTGCGGACATTGGCGGGGTAGAATTGCGACGCGCGCTCGATATCGGCTGCGGTTACGGGAGCGTCGGTCTGCGCTGCCGCTGGGAGCGTAAGGGCAAGGCCGACTGCGATCACTGCGACCACAACACTACGCCCGACATCGAACAGCATCGATACAATCCTCGGCCTGTCAGAAGGAACGGCGACCCGCGCAAGCACGGGCCGCCGCCAGTAGGAGCATCCCTAGTAGCGCACGGTGAAGGTTAGGCCAGCCGTGCGTGGTCGGTTGATGAAGGCGGAGGAGAGCGGACCGTCGAGCACTCCGTTGACCAGTCGCGCCGAGCTGGTCGGGATGGTCGTCGCCTGCAGCTCCAGATCGTTGAGCACATTGGTGACATAGGCGGTCAACGACCACCATTTCCGCTCCAGCCCGACGCGCAGGTTCAGCATTTCCATGCTCCCCAGCTTGCCGGTCGCGAAATTCTGCGGGAAGGTTTCGCGCTCGCCGATGTATTGGAACGCGACCTGACCGGTCAGCGCCAGATCGTCGCCGTCCAGCGGCGTGTTGAAGTCCGCGCCGGTCGAGAAGGACACCTTTGGCACGTTGGGCGGACGATTGCCCTTGGCGAGATCCTGATAGTCGGCAGGCGCGCCGGCGACGGCGAACACCGACATTCCCTCGCTATAGCCGGCCTCGGTCAGGTTGCCGCTGAAGAACAGCGACAGGTTGCGGCTGGCCTTGTAGCTGCTCTCGACCTCGATCCCGTAGATCCGCAGCTGCGGCCCGTTGGCGGTCAGCGCGCCGGGGTTGCTGATCCCGATCTGCGGATTGTCGAAGTCGGAATAGAAGGCCGCGACGTTGAGCGTCAGGGCACCGTTCATCAGGCGTGACTTCACGCCGATTTCCCCCGTCACCACATCGTCCTGGTCATAGGTCAGCGCGTCGTTGAACGCCGGAGACCCCACCGGGCCAAAGCCGAGTGCAGAGAATGGACTGTTGAGCCCGCCATTGCGCACGCCGCGGGCCAGCGTGCCATAGATCATGACGTCATCGTTGACGTCATATTCGACCGCAACGCGCGGCAGAAAGGTGTTGAGCTTGAAATCGAAGCTGGTGCCCGGGCCGCCCGGCGCGTTCAGTGCGTCGACATCATTGGGCACCGGGAAATAGACCGGCGCAAAGATGTCACCGGGGTTGGTGAAGATCGGCGAGAAAATGCCGATGACGAAGGACTCGACCAGGGTCGCAGTTACCTTCTCATTGACGTAGCGCGCACCCGCAAACAGCCGCAGACGATCCGAAGCGGCATAACTCAGCTCGACAAAGCCCGAGAACTGACGGGTGTCGGTCTGGGTCGTGCTGCGCTCGATCTCGGTCGATCCGGTGTCGGTGATGTTGGCGTAGCCGTCACCCGAAACCAGCGCGGTCGCGGTCGACCTGGTGTCCTGGAAATACGCGCCCGCAACAATATTCAGCGGCGAGTCGAAATCCGTGACGAAGCGGAACTCCTGCGAGACGGCGCGCTCCCTGCTCCGCGTCTGGGCGATCGCCGTCAGGTCTGACGACAACAGGTTGCTCGCCGTGTTGAACGGCGGGAAGGCGTTGAAGAACCCCTGAAACCCATAGGTGTAAGCCGAGCTGAACGTCTCGGCCTGACGGCGGCGATGGTAGAGACCGGTGATGGATTCAAGCGTGATCGGGCCGGAATTGTAGGTGATCTTGCCGCTATACAGCTCGAAATCGTCCTGGTTCAGCCCGTCGATCAGGCTGAGTGACGGCGCGATCAGGTCTTCACTTCCGACACTGTCGCCGATCGTCGACGGATTGATGAAGTTCAACTCGCCGATATCGTCGCGACCGAAATGCGCGGCGAGGCGGATGGTGAGTTCGTCGGTCGGCTTGGCCAGAATGATCGCGCGGCCGCCATAGGACTCGAAATCGTTCATGTCCTTCTGGTTGAGCCCCAGATTGTCGATATAACCGTCATCCTTGCGGTAGAAGCCGATCGCGCGGATCCCCAGCTTGCCTGGGACGAGGATCAAGCTCGACGCATTTTCGACGCGATAGTTGAAACCGCCATGATCGGTGACGCTCGCGCCGCCGCTCCACGTTCCGGAGAAGGTCTTGCCGTCGAGATCGGGGTCGGCAGCGAAATAGCGGATCACGCCGCCCATTGCGCCTTCGCCGAAATAGGTCGGCTGTGGCCCGCGCAGAATTTCGACGCGATCGAAGTCGAAGAAGTTGAAGTCGCGCTGCGACGCGGAGGAGGATGCGACCGAAACATCATCGACCATGATCGAAACCAGCGGCTGCAGCGCGTTGCCGGAGACCTGGGTGCTGTTGGTCACGCCGCGGATGTTGATTTCGTTGGTATTCGGGCCGCGATCGAGCATCTCGACGCCCGCGACCCGGCCAGCCAGATCCTCGAAATCGACGATGCCGGACTTTTGCAGATCGTCGCCGCCCAGCGCCGTGACGCTGCCGCCGATATCCTGAACCGATTCCTGCCGAAAGCGGGCCGTGACGACGACTTCCTCGACCTCGCTCGCCGCGACCGGAGCATCCCTGTGCGGCAGCTGCCGAACCGAAGCCAAGCGTCGAAACGCCTGCGACCAAGGTCGCAATAACCCCCTTAGTGCCACACAAACCTCCTCTTGTTGAGCCGATACAAGCCGTTGCGACGCAACGGTAATCATGACGTCCGGGCGAGATCGTCCGGTCCGCGCGAACGGTGTCCGCGCAGTTGCAGTGCCTGTAGCCTGACGATCCCCGCCGCCTTTGGAGTCCTCTCAAACCCCCGTGTGAGTCGTTCTACAATACATCAATGTATTGTCAATAAACCGTCATCGAAATTTCACCGATTCCCTGCGGAAATCCTGGCAGTCAGCAGCCGCGAAATCGGTCGGGCGACGAGCAGCATGACAACGCACGCCCCGCCCGCAAACGCCGCGTTCAGCGCGAAGAACTGCGCATGCGGCATCCTTTCCCACAAGGTCGCGACATGGCCGACGAGCAGATTTCCGAGGAACACCGACAGGAACACCGTGCCCATCATCGTCGAATTGATCTGGCTAGGCGCGGCGCGCGAGAACAGCGCGAGCAGGGTCGGCCAGTAGAAGGTGAAGCCAACCGCGTTTAGCCCGTAGAGCAGCACCGGCCAGATTGCCCCGACACTCTCGCCCCGATCAGCCCAGCCGGCGGGCACCATCATCATCAGGTTCGCGCCCGCGATGATGCAATAGCCGATGGCGAGCTTCGCCATCTCGCCCGCCTCACCACCGCGCCGCGCCTGCCAGCGCCACAGCGCAATCAGCACCGGCACGGCCAGGATACAGAACAGTCCGTCGAGCGCATTGAACGACGCCGTCGGCACGGCCCAGCCAAACAAGGTCCGATTCACCGATGCGTCGATGAACAACAGGCCCGCATTCATCTCCTGAAAATAGGCGGCGCAGGCCGGGATGCTGATCGCGCCCAGGAACAGCAACGCAGCGACGCGTCGCCAATCGTCGCCGCTGAGCGGGGCATGCGCCGACACATCCCGCTGCCGCCTGCGATCGGCGGGAAGATGCTGCCAGCCGCCGAGATAGGTCGCCAGCGCGATCAGCATCAGCACACCCGCCGCGCCGAACCCGACATGCCAGCCATAGAGCTGTGCCAGCACGCCACACAGCAACGGGCCGAGCAATGCGCCGACATTGATCGCCGCCGAGAAGATCGCAAAGGCGCGCGTCCGCTGTGCGCCTTGATCGGCGCCGTAGAGGAAGCCGACCTGGACCGAGATATTGCCCTTGAGGCACCCGGTCCCCGCGATCAGAAACACGATGGCGAACAGGAAGCTGCCTTCGAACGCCATCAGGAAATGACCGATTGCCATCAGCACCGCGCCGAGCAGCACCGTGCGCCGCTGACCCAGCCAGCGATCCGCCAGCAATCCGCCGAAGATCGGGGTGAAATAGACCAGCCCGGTATAGAGGCTGAACATCTGGCTGGCGAACGCCTGATTGGACAGCGGGCCGGTCAGCCCCTCAATCCCCGCGCGCAACCCGGAGAAGCCGAGCACGCTCTCCGCAACTCCCGGCGTCAGAATATGCTGGAGCATGTAGAGCAGCAGCAGAGCGGACATGCCGTAGAAGGAAAACCGCTCCCACGCCTCGGCGAAGGCCAGATAGGCGAGTCCCTTGGGATGACCCCACAGGGTATCGCGCGGGCGAACGGGCGATGTCACGACCATCGCGTCAGATATCCGTCCAGTCGGCTGCGTCGGCATCGGCGAAGCGGTCGGTCGCGCGGATCAACTGGTCGAGAATCCCCGGCTCGGAATAGGCATGGCCGGCACCGTCGATCAGGTGAAACTCCGCCTCCGGCCACACGCTATGCAGCGCATAGGCATAGGTCGCTGGGCATGGCAGGTCGTAGCGACCGTGCACGATGACGCCGGGGATGTCGCGTATCCGATGCGCCTCGCGCAGCAACTGCCCCTCCTCCAGCCAGGCGCCATGGGTGAAATAGTGGTTCTCGATCCGGGCGAACGCGAGTGCATAGGCCTCATCGCGCCACAGCGCGTCCATCGCCGCACTGGGGAGCAGGGTCGATGTCTCGCACTCCCAGCGCGTCCACGCCTGCGCTGCCGCGACCTGCGCGGCCGCGTCGTCGCCGGTCAGGCGGCGGCGATAGGCGGCGACCAGATCGCCGCGCTCCGCCTCCGGGATCGGTGCCTGAAGCCGCGCGAATTGCTCGGGAAACACCTCCGACACGCCGAAGCGGTAGAACCAGTCGATCTCGGCCCGCGACACGGTGAAGATCCCACGCAGCACCAGTTCGCTGACGCAATCCGGATGGGTCTGCGCATAGGCCAGCCCCAGCGTCGATCCCCATGATCCGCCGAACACCAGCCACTTCTTCACTCCGGCCAGCTCGCGCAGGCGCTCGATATCCGCAACCAGATGCCAGGTCGTATTGGCGTCGATGCCGGCATGCGGCGCGGATTGTCCGCACCCGCGTTGATCGAACAGCAGGACATCGTAGCGGCTGGGGTCAAACAGACGGCGGTGCGAAGGCGAAAAGCCGCCGCCCGGTCCGCCATGCAGGAACACCGCCGGCTTGCCGCCAGGCGTACCGACGCGCTCATAATAGAGCTGATGCCCGTCACCTACGTCGAGCATCCCGCTCGCATAGGGTTCGATCTCCGGATACAGGCCGCGCAGTTCGGATCCGAGCATCTTACCACCCAAAGACAAACAATACAGATGTGTATTGTTTCAGCGGTTCGGTGGTCGGAGTCAAGTCGGATGCGAAACAGAAATCCGGGACGGGGCGTTGGGTCTAGTTCAGTCTGCGCCCGTGAAAACCCTTACGTAGCGACGAATGAGATCCTGCCGCTGCTCGAGCGATTCCTTGAGCCCCGTCGCATAATATCCGACCTGGTGGAAATAGACGATGCGCGCGCGGATCATCGCATCGTCCTCGTCATACCCGCCCTCGGCGAATACGGCCTGGATCGCGTCGATGCGGATCGCGTCGACCTCCTGCACGACCTCCTCGACCTCTGCGGACAAATTGGCCCAGGCACGCACCGCCCGGTCATAGGCCGGGCTAAATCCCTGCTCGGAGATGTACAGATGCGCCAACCGCGACAAGCGCTCTGCGACCGTTCCCGGCGCGGCAAGAACGTCTAGCATGGGTTGTGTATTACTCGCCCGCCAATCCTTGAGCAGCGCGCCCAGCAATTCGGTGTGATCCTTGAACCGCCAGTAAAACCCGCCACGGGTCACACCAACCGTCTTGGCGAGCCGGTCGATCTTCACGCTTACGATTCCGTCCTCAATCAAGGTGCGCCGTGCGATATCGATCCATTCCTGAGTTGAGGGCGTATGTTCGGGCGGCGGAGTACGACGCCATGTTCGCCCCGTCTTTCCAGCACCCGCCCCTGTCTTGGTCGCCGTCGATTTCTTCTCAGCCATAGTGCCTCATTGCCGGATAACTACGCGCACGGTCAATCGCCGCCTCCGGTTCGCGCTGCCCGCTGTGCGGAGAGGCTGGACATGTCAATACATAGATGTATTTCTTGTTCGAAATTCGCGTGGCTGGCCTGCCGAACTGCGCGATCGGGGAGAACAGGGTGGCACGCAAGACCGACAGCCTCGCATTGATCGCCGCCGTCGTGATCGGCAACGGCATCGCGCATATCGGCACCTCGACCATGCCGCTTCAGGTCGGCGCGCTGATGGATCTGGGTCTGAACGGGCGCGAGGCAGGGTTGTTCGGATTCTTTCAGATCGGCGCACTGGCGCTGTCGATGATCGCGCTGGCCCCCTTCATCCATCGCGCGCGATCGGTGACCGTCGCAATGGTCGGCGCGACGTTGGCGCTCGGCGCGCACGTGGCGATGTACTTCATGCCCGGCTCCTTCCCGTTGTTGCTGTTCTTCGCTGCGCTGGCGGGGACAGGATATGGGCTCGTCTTCGCCGCGACGATCACCGGCGGCTCGACTGCGGCTAACCCCGACCGGGTCTATGCGATCGGCAATGGCGGCGCGGTCGCCTATGTCGTCGCGCTGATGTTCGTGATGCCAATGGCGAGCATCTATCTGGGCCGGATGGGTGCCTTCCTCGCTGTCGCGCTCGCAATCCTCGTCACCATGCCGATGATGCTGGCATTCCGTGCGCGTGCAGAACTGCCCGCGATCGACGCCGCTGGCCTGCTCCGCCAGCCGGCGGTCCTCGCGCTGATGCTGATGTGGGCGGGCTATTCGCTCGGAACCGGGGCGCTGTGGAGCTTTGCCGAGCGGATCGCCAAGGGTTTGGAGATCGCGCCCACTACCACCGCCACGATCCTGTCGTTGAGCGCGCTTTGCGGCATCGCGGGAACGGTCGTTGCCGCATGGCTGGGCGGACGCGCG
Source organism: Sphingomonas sp. J344 (assembly GCF_024700005.1). Lineage (NCBI taxonomy): Bacteria > Pseudomonadati > Pseudomonadota > Alphaproteobacteria > Sphingomonadales > Sphingomonadaceae > Sphingomonas > Sphingomonas sp. J344. The sequence continues at coordinate 650,799 of NZ_JAJONB010000002.1, forward strand.
CCGCGCATCGCGTCGATGATGGTCGGACTGATCGGCACCGGCATTTCGTGCCTGCTGATGGGATTCGCGACCGGGGCGGTCACGTTCGCGATCGGGGTGCTGACCTACTGGATCTTCTACATGTACCAATATTCGGTCTTTCTGGGCGTCGCCGCAGCGATCGATCCGTCGGGCCGCGCCGGGACGATGGGTGGCGGCTGGGAGCGCTTCGCCTTTGCCATCGGCGCGCCGATCGGCGGGCTGGTCGCCGATTTCGGCTCCTATTCGACGTTGGGGATTCTCGGCTTTCTGTGCTGCATCCTGACTATCCCGCTGTGCATGCCGCTGGTCGCGCGGCGGCTCGCCAATCCGCAGGTCGCCCCCGCCTGACAGCAAAAATCGGCAATCGCCCCGACGCATAAATACACTTGTGTATTTATGCGTCGGCTTCGCGGAAAACAGGGGGAGCAGCGCAAGTGACACGATATTCGGCGTGGTCACTCCTGCGCGCGGGCTTCACAGGGCAACGCAACTGGACGCCCGCATGGCGCGACGCAGAGCCGCGCAAACGCTACCAGGCGGTGATCATCGGCGGCGGCGGGCATGGGCTGGCGACTGCTTACTATCTCGCGGCCCATCACGGCATTCGCGATGTCGCGGTGATCGAGCGCGGATGGATCGGCGGCGGCAACACCGGGCGCAACACCACGGTGATCCGCTCGAACTATTTCTTCCCCGGAAGCGCGCGCTTCTACGATTTCTCACTGAGCCTGTACGAAGGACTGTCGCGCACGCTCAACTACAACATCATGTTCTCGCAACGCGGCATGTGGAGCTTTGCCCATGACCGGCATGGGGTCGAGATGCTGCGCCGGTCGGTCAACGCGATGCGGCTCAACGGCGTCGATGCCGAGCTTCATTCCAGCGACGCGGTCCAGGGGCGCGTTCCCGGCCTGAACCCCTCCCCCCGCTTTCCGATCGTCGCCGGGCTGTTCCAGCCGCGTGGCGGCACCGCCCGCCACGATGCCGTCGCGTGGGGCTATGCCCGCGCCGCCGACGCGCTTGGCGTGGACATCATCCAGAATTGCGAAGTGACCGGGTTCGATCTGCGCGAAGGCCGGATCGTCGGCCTGCGCACCAGCCGAGGCGACATCGCCACCGATTGCGTCGGCATGGCGGTGGCGGGGCACAGCAGCGTGCTGGCGAAACGCGCCGGGTTTCGGCTGCCGATCGTGTCGTACGCGCTACAGGCGTTTGTGTCGGAACCGCTGAAGCCCGTGCTCGACACGGTGGTCCTCGCGCCGTCGACCGGGACCTATCTCAGCCAGTCTGACAAGGGCGAGTTGGTGATCGGCAGCGCGCTCGACCTGTTCCCCTCCTATGCCCAGCGCGGCAGTCTGCCGGTGCTGGAGCATACAGCGGCGGGGCTGATCGACCTGTTCCCGCACTTCTCGCGCGTCCGATTGCTGCGGCAATGGGCGGGTATCGTCGATGTGACGCCAGATTCGACTCCGATCCTGGGCGAAAGCCCAATCAAGGGTCTGTACCTCAACTGTGGCTGGGGGACCGGCGGGTTCAAGGCGATCCCCGGCGGCGGATATTGCCTCGCCCACCACATGGCGACCGGCGCGGCGCATCCGCTGGCCGCCCCCTTTTCGCTCGATCGCTTCCGCACGGGCGCGCTGATCGATGAATCCGCCGCATCCGGCATCGCGCATTGAGGGTCCCATGCTGCTGATCGACTGTCCCTGGTGCGGCCCGCGCGCGGAGCATGAATTTCGCTGCGGTGGCGAAAGCCCGATCGTGCGCCCGCAAGATCCGCAGGCGACCGACGACGCGGACTGGGCCGACTATCTGTTCCACCGCGACAATGCGCAGGGGGCGAGCTTCGAGCGCTGGCACCACCGCTTTGGCTGCGGCCTGTGGTTCAACGTCGCGCGCGACACGGTGACGCATCGCATCACCGCCGTGTACGGCATCACCGATCCCCGCCCAGTGCCGGAGGGGCAGCGATGAGCGGCTATCGCCTCGCGCAGGGCGGTGCGATCGACCGCAGCCGTCCGCTAAACTTCCGGTGGGAAGGGCGGAGCTATAGCGGCTATGCCGGCGACACGCTTGCGTCGGCATTGCTGGCATCGGGCGTCCGGATGGTGGGGCGCAGCTTCAAATATCACCGTCCCCGCGGACTGATCGCCGCCGGGCTCGACGAACCCAACTTCATCGTCCAGTTGGAACAGGGCGCACAGGCCAGCCCGAACCTCAAGGCACCCTATGTGGAGCTGTATGCCGGACTGGAAGCCGCACCTGTCAACGCCTGGCCCAGTCTGCACTTGGACCTGATGGCGGTGAACGGCGCGTTCAAGCGCTTCATTCCGGCGGCCTTCTATTACAAGACCTTCATCTGGCCGAGCTGGCGGCTGTTCGAGCCGCTGATCCGCAAAGCTGCGGGCCTTGGCGCGTCGCCGCAAACCCCCGACCCCGACCGCTATGCGCAGGCCGCGGCGCATACCGACGTGCTGATCGTCGGCGGGGGCGTTGCCGGGCTTGCCGCCGCGCAACATGCCGCAGCATCGGGCCGGTCTGTGATGCTCGTAACCGGCGGCGCGCATTGGGGCGGGCGGCTGGCGGGCACGCGCGAGAGCGTCGAGGGTCGACCCGCGCAAGAGTGGATCGCGGAGACGCTGCGCACGCTCGCCGCGCTGCCCAACGTCACGCTGATGAACCGCACGCTGGCGACCGGCCATTATGATCACGGGCTCGTCGCGCTGTGCGAGCGGCTGACCGATCACTTGCCCATCGCCGAACGTACCGGCCCGCGCCAGCGGCTGTGGCGGGTCCGCGCGGACCGGTTGATTCTGGCCACGGGCGCGATCGAGCGGCCCCTGGTGTTCCGGGGGAATGACCGCCCCGGCGTCATGCTGGCAGGTGCCGCCCGCGCCTATCTCCATCGCTACGCCGTGGTGGCGGGGCGCGAGATCGTCGTGGCGACAACCAACGACAGCGCGTGGCACGCTGCGTTCGATCTGGCCGGGGCGGGTGCGACGGTCACAGCCATTCTCGATTCACGCCCCTCCCCTCCCCAGCCGCTGATCGCGCGCGCCGAGGCGCTGGGCATCGCCATCCACCTGCGCACTGCCCCGGCGGAAGCGATCGGGCGAAACGCCGTCCGCGCGGTGCGGCTCGGGCGAGTCTTTCCCGGCGGGCGGATCGTCGGCGAGACGGTGACGCTATCGTGCGACCTGTTGCTGATGTCGGGCGGATGGAGCCCGGCGGTGCATCTGCATTCGCAGGGCGGCGGGCGGCTCAAGCTCGATCCCGGCCTCCACAGCTTCGTTCCCGAACGCTCCAGCGCACAGCTCAGCATCGGTGGCGCGGCGGGCGAGCTCCAGACCGACGCAACTGTTGCCACCGCGCGCAATACGAAGGCGGAGCGCACCCTGGAGTCCCGCCATCCGCCCCTGTGGTCGATCTCCGAACACGACACTCCCGACGACGCTTCATGGGTCGATTTCCAGAACGACGTGACCGCAGCCGATATCGCACTCGCCGCGCGCGAGAATTTCCGGTCGGTCGAGCATCTCAAACGCTACACCACGCTCGGGATGGCATCCGATCAGGGCAAGACGTCCAACGTCAACGGCATCGGCATTTTGAGCGATTTGCTGGGCAAGCCGATCGAGGCGATCGGCACCACCAAATTCCGCCCGCCCTATGACCCGATCCCGTTCGGCGTCCTTGCCGGCCACCGCATCGGAGACGGCCTGCGTCCCCGCCGCCATCTGGCGATGCGAGACTGGCACGCGGCGCAGGGCGCGGCGTTCGAGGAATATGGCGGCTGGATGCGCCCCGCCGCCTATCTGCGCCCCGGCGAGACCGAGGCCGATGCCGTCCACCGCGAGGTGGTGCATGTGCGGAGCGGAGTCGGGCTGTTCGAAGCCTCGCCGCTGGGCAAGATCGAGGTCAAAGGCCCCGACGCCGCCGAATTTCTCGACCGTATGTATGTCAACCGCATCGGCACGCTGAAGCCCGGACGCTGCCGCTATGCGATCCTGCTGACCGAGAATGGGGTGGTGTTCGACGATGGCGTGGTGACGCGGATCGCCGAGGATCATTTCCTGGTCGGCACCACCAGCGGCCACGCCGCCGCCGTCACCGAATTGTTCCGCGAATGGCTGCAGTGCGAATGGACGCATCTGCGCGTGCTGGTCGAGAATGTCACCACCTGCTGGGCGGTCGCCAACATCGTCGGCCCCCGGTCGCGCGCCGTGCTGGAGCGGCTGGGGGGCGGCATGGATGTGTCGCGCGAGGGATTCCCCACATGACCGCAAAGCAGGGTGTTGTTGGGGGCATTGCGGCCCGCATCGCGCGGGTCAGCTTCACAGGAGAACTGTCATTCGAGCTTGCGGTCCCGTGGCGCAAGGCAGCAGTGCTGTGGGACGCACTGGAGACCGCTGGCGCCCCCGAGGGGATCACTCCGTTCGGGGTCGAGGCGCTGATGACCATGCGGATCGAGAAAGGCTATCTCCATATCGGGGCGGACACCGACGGCACGACGCTGCCGCAGGATATCGGCTTTGGCGAGATCATGCGGAACAAGCCGACGGACTTTGTCGGCCGCCGCTCTGCAAACCGCCCGGACGGGCTGCGCGACGATCGCCGCGTCTTCGTCGGCCTCACCGTGAGCGACGACAACCCCGCACCTCTTCCCATCGGCGCGCATGTGCTGCCCGCGGGAGCGACGCGGTTACAGCCCGGTGACGGCTGGGTGACATCGAGCATCCGGTCGCCGACGCTCGGCAAGCCGCTGGCCTTGGCAATGATAGTGCGGGGACAGGCGCGAATGGGCGAAAGCGTCCGCATTTGGGATCTCGACAATTGGCGCGAGGCCCGCATCGCGCCGGTCTGCAGCTACGACCCCGAAGGAGCGCGGCTCGATGTCTGATCCCATCCTGCCCGCATGGTGTCGGATCGACCGCGCGCTGACACTGGTCAAGATTCAGATTCGCGACGCGCCTGACGCAGAGGCTCGGCTTGCCGCACTGTTTGGCGTGCCCGCTCCAGCCAGGAATTGCTTCAGCGCAAGGGACAGTGTCGCTCTTGCGTCCATCGCACCCGGCGAATGGCTGCTGACCGACAGCAGCGGCGAGGCCGGACCGCACCTCAGCCGAATTCAAGCGACAATGTGCGACCAGACCGCGCTGTGTCTCGACCTGACCCATGGGGTGATCGCATTCCGCCTGAACGGACCCGCGGCGACCGCCTGCCTGGCTGCCTATACCGCGCTCGATCTGCGCGATGCGGCCATGACGACGGGCTCCGCACTTCGCACCCGCTTCGGCGATATCGGCATATTCCTCGTCCGCACCGATGACTCGCCCACCTATCTGCTGATCGCCGACCAGAGCTATGCGCCCTATCTGCTCGAACTGATCGCGCGTAGCGACTGGAAGGCGCAATGACCCTTGCACACTGTACACGCTGCGTGCTCCGCTTCCGCTGTCCCGACCAGCCGGGCATCCTTGCCGGCGTCTCGTCGCTGCTGGCGGCCAATGGCTGGGACATTCGCGAAGCGGCGATCTATGGCGATCCTGACAGCGGCATCTTCTTCGTCCGGACCGAACTGGCGAGTGACCGGGCGGTGATTGCCGACCTGTCCCTCCACCTCGCCCCGGTAATCGCGACGCTGGCGCTGGACTGGGAAGTCCATGACATCGCCGAACCGATGCCGGTGCTGATCGCGGTGTCGAAGTTCAACCATTGCCTGATCGACCTGATTCACAAGGTCGAGATCGGCGCGCTGCCCATCCGCATCGTCGGGGTCGTGTCCAACCACGATCAGGAGCGCGACTATGTCGAATGGCACGGAATCCCCTATCATCACTTGCCCGTCGACCGCGCCGACAAGGCGGCGCAGGAGCGGCGATTCCTCGATATCATCGGTGACAGCGGGGCCGAACTGACCGTGCTTGCCCGCTACATGCAGATTCTGTCGGACGATTTTGCGGCGCGCATCGACGGACGGTGCATCAACATCCACCACAGCTTTCTGCCCAGCTTCAAGGGCGCGAAGCCCTATCACCAGGCCAAGGCGCGTGGGGTCAAGCTGATCGGTGCGACCGCGCATTACGTGACCGCAGACCTCGACGAGGGCCCGATCATCGAGCAGGACGTGCGCCGCGTCAGCCACGCGACAACCGCCGACGAGATGGTCGCGATCGGCCGCGAGGTGGAGGCATCGGTGCTCTCCCGCGCCGTCCGCTGGCACGCCGAGCACCGCGTGATCGGCAACGGGAGCCAGACGGTCGTGCTCACCTGAAGACGCATTCGACTGTTGCGCAGAGCAGTTTCCCCTCGCCTTTCGCGCTTGCCGCGTTAAACATCTCGGCCAGCTGACAACGTTATCAGGAGAGGGCCATTGGCCGCACCCATCATGGATATTAGCTCGACCGACCCGCAACCGGGCGATGCGAGCACACAGGGGGTCAATGCCCCGGACCTTCAGGTCTTCGTCTTCGCGCTGTTCTTCATCTTCGGCGGCATCACATCGCTCAACGACGTGATCATTCCCAAGCTGAAAGAGCTGTTCACGCTCAACTACACCCAGGCGATGCTGATCCAGTTCTGCTTCTTCACCGCCTATCTGGTGATCGGCATTCCGGGCGCCAAGCTGGTCAAGAAGCTGGGCTATATGCGCGGCGCAGTGGCGGGGCTGGTCATCATGATGGTCGGCTGCCTGCTGTTCATTCCCGCGTCGCAGACCGCGACCTATGGCCTGTTCCTCGGCGCGCTGTTCGTGCTGGCGAGCGGGGTGGTGATCGTTCAGGTCGTCGCAAATCCGCTGATCTCGCTGTTGGGCAAGCCGGAAACGGCGCATAGCCGTCTGACCTTCGCTCAGGCGTTCAACTCACTGGGCACCACGATTTTTCCGATCGTCGGGTCGATCCTGATCCTGGGCAGCCTTGCCACGGTTACCGCCGATCAACTGTCGGGCTCCGATCTGGAGGCTTATCGCGTCGCTGAAAGCAAGGCGATCATGCACGGATATCTCGGCATCGCCGCCGCGCTCGCGGTGGTCGCGGGCGCAGTCTGGCTGTTCCGAAATCGCCTGAAGGGCGAGCGGCACGAGGCCAGCGCGGGCCTTGCGGGATTGGACCTGCTAGGTCGCCCGCGCTTCGGCTTCGGCGCACTCTGCATCTTCCTGTATGTCGGTGCCGAGGTGTCGATCGGATCGCTGATCGTCAACTATCTGATGCAGCCGGGCGTGATGGCGTTGCCAGAGCAAGCCGCCGGAAAGCTGATCGGCTTTTACTGGGGCGGCGCGATGGTCGGGCGGTTCATCGGATCGGGCCTGATGCGCGTGATCAGCCCGGGCAAGCTGCTGGCATTCTGTGCGATCGGCGCGGTCGCACTGATTTTGATCTCGACCAATACAGACGGCAACGTCTCGGGCTACAGCCTACTCGCAGTCGGCCTTATGAACTCGATCATGTTCCCGACAATCTTCGCGCTGGCGTCGGAACGGCTGGGCAGCCGTGCGGCGGACGGGTCGGGGATCATCAATATCGCGATCTTTGGCGGTGCGGTGATCCCGCTCGCCACGGGCGCGATCGCCGATATGACCGGAAGCCTGGCCATCGCCTTTGCGCTTCCGGCGTTGTGCTACGCGGTCATCGCGGGCTTCGGCTACTATGCCCGTCGCCCCTATGACGGGCCGGTGGCTGGATAAGGGTCGAGGTTGCAGCAGCTCCCTGCTCCGGCCGCCGTGCCGAGAAAGGGAGCTGTCTGGCACCACAGCTGATCCAAAACGATCGAAGGGGCCGGCGGAGGGATCGCACCGGCCCCTTCTTCGGGGGATATCGCGGGGGGTGTGCAATGTGCACGCCCCCAATTTCATGTCAGGCCGCGATCGCGTCCTGGCCGGGCAGACCCGGCATCGCGTCGACCCAGTAATCGTCGACCGAACATCCCGGCACCAACGAGGGCGCACAAAGCAGCGCGACGCAATCGGCGAGCTGCGGCGCTTCGACCGGACCGATCGTCTCCTCGACCATCGCCTCGCAGCCGCCCGGTGCAGCGAGCAGACGCTCACGCGCGGCGTGCCACAGGCGATCGGCGTCGGACAGCGTCAGCGTAACAGACACACGAAACTCGGGCTGCGGACCCATCCCCCACGCGCGGCGGTCAGGATCATTCTTCAGCTTGTGCGTTTCACGCGGATCCATCCAGCTCGTTCCCTGTCCTCGAGCGCTAGTATCTCGCTAACCAAATGCCGGTTTCGTTGCCGGAGCGAAATACTGCGCGATTACCTATCGTAGTAATACGGGGTGGGTTCCGGTCGCGCGGGCGCGTCTTTTCTGCCCCCGGTCAGGCAGCGGCGCTGGTCGCAGACAGGCAACCGAGCGCGCGGGCATGCGCACCGACGATGCACAGTTCGGCATAAAGCCGGTCCCACATCGTCGCGGGGATGGTCAGCAACGCATCGTCGAGCAGATGGCGGCGCACCTCGATCCGGACCACCGGGTCGTGCGTCAGGCTGAAGATCGCGGGCAGCGGACCAAACGAACTTTCGTCGGGAAGCTGCTGGCGTCCCGCAAGACGCGCGGCGACCAGATAGCCGCAGAGCAGGTCCGCGCCATGCACGTCGAGCCGGACTTCGGCGTCGAGGTCGGGGCGGCCGAGACGGATCGACGGGCCGCGTGCCCCGGTTTCGATCGTCACACGAAGGCGAATGCCGGTGGCGTCGATAATCTCACGAATGCGGGGGGCGCTGGTTACCATGCGAATGTTATAGAAAGGTCATCACTGACACGGGTGTAGATACGGAGAATTTCGTCGCAAAAATCAAAGGCACGAATCGGTCACCGCCGGTGGGCATGTGGGGGCAAGACCAAAAAAACGGGCCGGAATGCTTGCGCATCCCGACCCGCCTTTGTCAGGGCAGATGATATTAACGGAACAGCGACGTGATCGTCTGCGGCGCCTGGTTGGCAATCGACAGAGCCTGAACGCCCAGCTGCTGCTTGACCTGCAGCGCCTGGAGCCGTGCCGATTCCTTCGCCAGATCGGCGTCGACGAGGTTGCCGATGCCGCTCTCGATAACGTCCGACAGCTTGCCGACGAACGTCTGCTGGCCCTCGATCTTACGCGAGGCAGCGCCCAGAGTGCTCATCTTGGTGTTGATGGCAGCAGCCTGGGTCTCGAGCGTGCCGACCATCGTCTCCGCCGTTGCGGCGTCGGTGAAGGTGGCGCCGATCGCGGTCACGACCGCAGTCATGTCCTGGTTCGCAACGTCGAGCGTCGCAGCGGCCATATCGGTCGACTGCAGCGCGGCGACGGTGCCGCCAGCCGCCTTGAGCAGATTGGTTCCGTTGAACTCGCTGGAATCGATCACAGTGTTGATCTGATCCTTGAGGCCATTGAAATCATTCGCCAGTGCGGTGCGGCTGTTTGCATCCAGACCCGCATCCGACGCCTCGATAGCCTTCGACTTCATCTGGTTGACGAGGTCGGAGATCTGCTCGGCGCCGGCCACCGCGACGTCAACAGTGCTCTTCGCACGGTTGAGCGACGAACCAACCGCCTTCAGGCCGCCCATGTCGCCGCGAAGCGTCTGAGCGATTGCGAAGGTGGCCGAGTCGTCCTTGGTCGACGCGACGTTCATGCCGGTGTTGATGCGGCTCTGGGTGGTAGCCAGGGACTTGTTGGTCGAATTCAGGCTCTGGAGAGCCGCCATTGCGCCAACGTTGGTGTTAACGGAAAAGCCCATGATCATATTCCTTCTGGAAAGAGTGGCCGCTTCTGCAGCCAGGTCCTAGACGCAGGCCCAGCGACGGCCCGCACAGCGCGGTCCGCCCTTGCATTTTGGGAGGTCGGACACCGATCCGGTCGCGAGCAGGCAAAATTGATGGTTAGCAGGGTGTTAAGCCGCCGCAGCGGGAATCCCCGCGCCCCCTAAGCACGTGATTCCGGGGCACATGCCGACCGAAAGGGCCGGGCCGGGTCTATATTGGGTGGACACGGGACCGCTTCGACGATCCCCCCCGCGACACCATCAAAGGCACGAAATCCGATGCAGAACTGGCCGATCTGGCGCAAACTCGCCGCTTCCTTCCTCGTCCTCCTCCTCACCTTTGGCGGCGTCAGCGCGCTGATCGTCAACGCTATCGGTGGACTCGAGACGGCGCAGACCGAAAAAGCGAATGCCCATACCGGCGCCCGCGCCAGCCAGACCCTGCTCTATCTGACGCTGGAACAGATGAACGCCGTGCGCGGCTTCACTATCCTGGGCCAGCCGGCGTTTTACGAGACCTATGTCGAAAATCGCGACAAGGTGAATGTGGCAGTGGACGAAATCCGCACCGTGTCGCAGGGTCATGATTTCAACGGCTTGATCGACGAATATGCCGCCGCGACCGCCGAGTGGCAGAAGGACAAGCTGGAGCCGACAATTGCGCTGGCCCGCAACCCGGCGACCCGCGTGGAGGCGCAGGAACTGGCAGGCAAGAAGCAGCTCACCCGCATCCGCGATGCGATCAAGGCACTCGATGCCGCGCAGAAGGCGCGCGTCGAAGCCGCCGATGCGCAAGAGGCGAGCCTGCGGGCCGGGGTCCGCTGGACCTTGGGCCTGGGCATCGCGATCATGCTGGCGCTGTCGGGCGGGCTCGCCTTTCTGCTCAACCGGTCGATTGCGAAGCCGGTGGCCGACATGGTCGGCAAGATGGGCCGCCTCGCCGCCGGCGATCATGCGGTCGAAGCCGAGACCGGCGACCGCCGCGACGAGATCGGCGACATGGGCCGCGCGCTTCACGTCTTCCGCGACGCGGCCATCGCCAAGGAAGCCGCCGACGTTGCCAAGCGCGCCAACGATGCTGCGCAGAAGCAGATCGTGGACCTGCTGAGCGGCGCGCTCAAGCGGCTGTCGGCGGGTGACGTATCGCACAGCATCGACGCCGATGTCGCTCCGGCCTATCGCGGCCTGCGCGACGACTATAACAGCGCGATCGCGGGTCTGCGCAACCTGGTCCATGCGGTCAGCCAGAGTGTCGAGGCGATCCGCACCGGAACCAGTGAAATCGCCAGCGCCACCAACGACCTTGCCCGCCGCACCGAGAGCAACGCTGCGTCGATCGAGGAAACCGCTGCAGCCGTCACCCAGATCGACGGCAGCGTCCGCGCCGCTTCGGTCGCAGCCGGCGACACCGTCACCCGCGCAGATCGCGCGCATGGCGCGGTCGTCTCGGGCCGTTCGGTCGCCGAGGAAGCGATGCAGGCAATGACCCGCGTCTCCGACAGCGCCAAGGGCATCGACGACGTCATCGAGGGCCTCGACAAGATCGCCTTCCAGACCCGCGTCCTCGCGATGAACGCCGCCGTCGAGGCGGGTCGCGCGGGCGAGGCAGGCCGTGGCTTCGCGGTCGTCGCCGATCTCGTCTCCGCGCTCGCGATGCGCGCCGAGGAGGAATCGAAGCAAGCCCGCGAACAGCTGACCGCAACCCAGGTCGATATCGAAGGTGCGGTCGAGGCGGTGCGCCGCGTCGACTCCGCTCTGGTCGGCATCGCCACCGATGTGGAGGAGGTCAACAGCCTGCTCGGCACGATGGCCGAGGGCAGCCGGTCGCAGGCGACGGCGGTCAGCGAAGTATCGGGCGCAATCCAGTCGCTCGACAGCGCGACGCAGCAGAATGCTGCGATGGTCGAGGAAACCTCTGCCGCCGCCCGCACGTTGAGCGCCGAGGCCGACCGCCTTGCCGAGCATGCGAGCGCGTTCCAACCGGTGTCGGGTGCAAGCCACGTGGCAGCCCCGCTGAACCTGGCCGCATAGCCGCCTACCCCTTTCGCGCTTCCATCCCAGAGCGCGAATGGCCCGCCCTTCGTCGCGCGACCCTCTCCCTCGAGGTCGCGCGGCGGATGGGCGGGCCGAATGGTTTTGGCGTAACTAGCTCACCGCCCGCCAGAAGCGTCGCTGCCCGCGCGCCGATAGACCTGCTCGCCGCCAACCCATGTTTCGATCACGACGGCCTTGCGCAGCTCGGACGGCGAAGCCAACAGCGGATCGCGATCAATGACGATGAAGTCCGCACGCATGCCGGGCGCGAGATGCCCGAACTTCGTTTCCGCGAAACCGGCATAGGCCGCGTCGAGCGTGAAGGCGCGCCAGCTGCGTTCGCGGGTCAACGCTTCCTCCGGTCGCCAGCCGCCGAACGGCTGGCCCTGTGCGTCTTGGCGGGTGAAGCCGGTCGCCCAACCCTCGAACGGATTCGGGCTTTCGACCGGATAGTCGGAGCCAAACGCGATCCGCGTGCCGTTGGTCAGCATCGACTTCCACGCATAGGCCCCGGCCAGTCGCGCCAGGCCGACCCGCGCCTCGGCCATCGTGCGGTCGCTGCTCTGGTGGACCGGCTGCATCGACGCGATCACGCCCAGCCTGGCGAAGCGGGCGAGGTCGGCAGGATCGACCACCTGGGCATGCTCGATCCGCCAGCGGCGGTCGCCCTTATAGGTGTCGCTGACCTCGGCAATCGCGTCGAGCACCTGCTGGTTCGCACGGTCGCCGATCGCGTGGATCGCGAACTGGAACCCGTCCATCGCGCCGCGCACGATCAGGTTCGACAGTTGCGCATCGGTGAGGAACGGCAGCCCGCTATTGCCCGGTGCATCGGAATACGGCGCCTTGAGCCACGCCCCGCGCGAGCCGAGCGCACCGTCGGTGTAGAGCTTGATCCCGCCCATCCGCAGCTTGTCGTCATACAGCCACGGCGTCGGGCCGCTGCCGCCGACGCGCAGCGCGGTTTCGACCCCGTCCGAATAGGACATGATCCGCATCCGCAGCAGCCCGCGATCGCCCATCCGGCGATAGGTCAGCCAATCGTCGATGCTGGTGCCCATGTCCGCGCTGGCCGTGACGCCCATCGACAACAGGATCTCCTGCGCCTTGACGAAGGCGGCGTTGCGGTCGCGCGGCGTCGGCTGGGGCAGCGCCTTTTCAATCAGCTCCATCGCCGCATCGACGAACACGCCGCCGGGCTTGCCCGCGACCAGCTCGATCCGGCCACCTGCGGGCGATTTGGTCGCGGCGGTAATCCCGGCCGCCTTCATCGCGGCGCTATTGGCCCAGCCGGCATGACCGTCGGCGCGGACCAGCCAGGTCGGGACTTCGCCGGTCGCGGCGTCCAGCTCGGCTGCAGTCGGGAAACGGCCCAGGCCCCACACTTCCTGATTCCACCCGCCCCCCGGTGATCCAGCGGCGGGTCGTATTCTCGGCAGCATAGCGGCGGATCGCGTCCTGTGCCTCCGCCAGCGACTTGGTCGCCGACAAGTCGAGTGCGAGCGCACGGAAGCCGAGGCTCATGACATGGCCATGCGCGTCGACCATGCCCGGGATGACCACGCGCCCCTTCAGGTCGGCGCGCCAGTCGGGACGTTCGGGCCGCTTCTCGCCGCGCTTGAGCAGCTTCACGACCTTGCCATCCGGCGACATGACGATGCCGGTGAAGCGCACCACCTCCCCCTCCTCATTCAGCGTCATGCCATCGACATTGTCGACCAGCGCGTCGGCGAGTGCGGGGGATGGCAGGAGCAGCGCGGCGATCAGGGCGAGCGAAACGGGAAGGCGCACATGGGTCTCCGATGCGGGGCCGAGGTGAAGCTGGCCTTCGCGGGACTTTCGAATAGGCGGTGTTCCCCCGTCGCGCCAGATGGTCTAGGGCCGCGCCACCGGCCCGGCGGCGTTTCCGGGATTGCGAAAGTTTCACAATGGCAACTCAGGCTGCGTCCGACCCCACTCCCCTTCCCCTCGCTCTGGCCGATGTGCAGATGGCGGCGGAGCGGATTGGCGGGTCGATCGTGCGCACGCCGACGCTGCACAGCAAGACGCTGTCGGACCTGACCGGCGCTACGGTCTATTTAAAGTTCGAGAACCTTCAGTTCACTGCGGCGTACAAGGAGCGCGGCGCGCTCAACACGCTGTTGCAGTTGGACGATGCGGCGCGCGCAAAGGGCGTGATCGCGGCGTCGGCGGGCAACCACGCGCAGGGGCTGGCTTATCACGGCAACCGCCTGGGCATCCCGGTCACGATCGTGATGCCCAAGCCGACCCCGACGGTGAAGGTCACCCAGACCGAGGGGCATGGCGCGAGCGTGATCCTGGAGGGCGAGACGTTCGACGAGGCCTATGCCCATGCGCGCCAGCTGGAGGCGAAGAACGGCTATACCTTCGTCCATCCGTTCGACGATCCGCGGATCATGGCTGGTCAGGGCACGGTGGCGTTGGAGATGCTGGCCGACGCGCCCGCCATCGACACGCTGATCGTGCCGATCGGCGGCGGCGGGCTGATCTCCGGCATGGCGACCGTCGCCAAGGCAGCGGATCGCGCGATCGAGGTGGTCGGGGTCGAAGCCGAGCTGTTCCCGCCCGCGTACAACCGGATCAAGGGCACCGACCTTCCGATCGGTGGCGATACGCTGGCCGAGGGGATCGCGGTGCGCGAACCGGGCGGCCTGACCATGAAAGTGGTCGAGGCCCTGGTCGACGACATCGTGCTGGTCAGCGAGCGCAAGCTGGAGGAATCGGTCAGCCTGTTGCTCCAGATCGAAAAGACCGTGGTCGAGGGCGCAGGCGCGGCGGGACTTGCTGCGTTGCTGTCGAACCCGGAGCGGTTCGCGGGCAAGACCATCGGCGTCGTGCTGTGCGGCGGCAATATCGACACGCGTTTACTGGCGAACGTGCTCCTGCGCGATCTCGCGCGCTCGGGTCGCCTGGCGCGGCTGCGCATCCGGTTGCAGGATCGCCCCGGCGCGCTGTTCCATGTCAGCCGCATTTTCCACGAACAGGGCGTCAACATCATCGAGGTGTACCACCAGCGCGTATTCACCTCGCTTCCCGCCAAGGGGCTGATCACCGATATCGAGTGCGAGACCCGCGACGGCGCGCATCTCGACCGGCTGATGGCGGCGCTGCGGGCGGCTGGCTATGCGGTCAGCATGGTCGAACTCGACTGACATTTATCCACGACAAAGGGACGAATTGAATCGCACGTGCGGCGAAGCGAGTCGGCGCGCCCTTTCCCGCCGAGTCGCGGCTGGCCTATAACGGAGCGGTGGCACGTCCTGCGGCCGCGCAACCCATTAAGATCACTTGCGCGGCGTTAACCCATTTTCATGGTAAATCCGCTTTTCAGGACGAATCGACCGCTTCATAATGGCCCCCGTTCCAGTTGGAACATCGGCGAAGAAGGGGCTGAAATTCGTGACCGCACTGACCCGGTTCCCACGGTTTTTCGTGACCAGCCCCTCGACCTGCCCGTACCTTCCCGGTCGGCAGGAGCGGAAAATCTTCACCGAGCTCAATGGCCCGCATGCCGGCGAACTGAACGACGCGCTGGGCCGGATCGGGTTTCGCCGCAGCCAGTCGGTCGCCTATCGGCCGAGTTGCGTCGGGTGCAACGCCTGCCTCTCGGTCCGCGTCGTCACCGATCAATTCCGCCCCAACGCGACCCAGCGCAAGCTGATCCGCCGTCATTCGGACCTGTCGGTCACCGCCTGCCGCCCCTGGGCGACCGAGGAGCAATATGCGCTGCTGCGCCGCTACCTCAGCGCGCGCCATCCCGGCGGCGGCATGACGATGATGGATGAGACCGACTATGCCGACATGGTCGAGCAGTCGCCGGTCAGCACCTATGTCATCGAGTATCGCGAGCCCGAGGAGCTGGGCGGCGCATTGGTCGGCGCGTGCATCACCGACCAGCAGGCCGACGGCCTGTCGATGATCTACAGCTTCTTTGCCGCCGACCATCCCGAGCGCCAGGGTCTGGGCAATCTCATCATCATGGACCACATCGTCCGCGCGCGCAGCGCCGGGCTGCCCTATGTCTATCTCGGCTATTGGGTGAAGGGCAGCGAGCGGATGGCGTACAAGACGCGCTATCGTCCGATGGAGGTGCTCGGCCCGAACGGCTGGTCGCCGATGCCCGAAGATGCCTCCGCGACGGTGCCCGAGGCTCCCGCCGCGCCCCAGTCGCTCAAGCTGCGCGCCTTCGCCTGACCTGACTCGTCGCTTGCGCTGACCAACCCACTGCTTCACGCTGCGCAGTGAGGGGGGACGGGTGATGGCGTCGTCTTTCGTCATTCTGGCTGCGATGGCCGGACTTGCTCCGGGTCAGGTGGATGCGTCCCCGCAACCCCAGGTGGTGAGCGAGGCAGATGCCATCGCGGCGGTGCTCGCGACCTTTCCCGAGGAGGTGCAGCGCGCGATCCGGTTACAGGACCCGCGCGAAATGACGCGCACGGCCCGCCCCTATATCGAACGTTGCGTCCCCGGCGGCGACGATCCGCTGCGTTGTCTGGGGCTGCTCGGCATGTTGTCGATGACCCTGGTCGCGGTCCGCGATTACGATGCCGCGCGCGACATGGCGCGGCGGGCGCTGGTTCTGGCACAGGCGGCGCAGGACCCGGTCGAGACCGCCGGCGTGCGCTGGGTTGCCGCCAAGGTGGAATATGGCGCGGGCAATTTCGAGGAAGCCGAACGCGGGTTTCGCGAGGCGCTCGACATGTATGCGGCGCTTGGCCCGGAAACCCTGCCAGTCAGACTGCGGGTCGAGGTTGAGCGGGTGCAGCTACTGCTGACCCTTCAGCGTACCGCCGAAGCCGAGGCGGCGGCCAAGGCGGTGATCGCGGCGGCGGCCGAACCCGCACTCATCGAATTGCGGGTGATGGGACAAATTCAGCTCGCGCTCACGTGGGTGGTGGCCCGGCGCTATGCCGAGGCGACTGCGGGCTATCGCGAGGTCATCGCCGTCATTGAAGCGGTAGGCGGCGCCGATCACCCCGCGATCGTCGGTGTTCTGAGCGATCTCGCGATGGTCTACACACTCGAGAAGCGCAATGCCGAGGCGGTTGGGACGGTCGAACGCGCCGACCGGATTGCCCGGGCGCATTTCACCGAGACCAACCAGATCCGCCAGATGATCGCGGTCAATCGCGGCGCGCTGCTCGCCCGGCTGGGGCGATGCGGCGAGGCGGAGCCGGTGTTGCGGCCGGCCTATGCCGCCTTGCTCGACCGGCGCAGCTGGATTGGCGCGGTCGCCAGCCTTGGCCTTGCCCGCTGCCTCAGCCAGATGCCGGGCAAGGAGGGCGAGGCGATCGCCCATATCACGGCCAGCATTGCCTTCCCGCTCGACCGGCTGGCACGGAGCACCGGCTTCACCCCCGGAGCGGCGCGGGAATTCGCCAACTACACCGAGATCTTTCGCGAGAAGGTGGCGGTGAATTGGCGGATATCGAAGCGTTAGGCGTCGCCGTTCATCGCTTCGACCTGCAGCTCGACGGACAAATCCTCGATCCCCGCGCCCTGTCGGATGCCCGCCACAGGCGCAGCGCCGTTGAAGTCGAGGGCGGTGGCCATGCGGACATAATTGGCGTCAGGGCTGATGCCCGCCGAGGGGTCGAAGCCGACCCAGCCCAGCCCCTCGACCCAGGCTTCCGCCCAGCCATGCGCGGGGCAGGTCCCCTCGCCGCACTGGCGATAGCCCGAGACATAGCGCGCCGGGAGGCCGAGGGAGACCGCGCCGGCGATGAAGATATGCGCAAGGTCGCGGGCATTGGGTTCGGCCAGCAGAGCCTCCGCGGCGCTCGCCCCGGTGTCGGGCAGATCCTTGGCCTCTGGAAAGCGCTCGGCGAGCGCGAGGTTCCAGCGATGAAGCTGGTCGAGCGCCGCGCCGCCGGCCGCTGCATCGCGCGCCAGTGCGGCAAGCTCCGCATTTGGGGTCGTGCGCTGCGTGGTCCGTTGAAACAATTGCGGCGGCAGCGGCTCGTTGCTTCCGCGCACCACCCCCTCCGCCTCGACGGTCAGCACCTGTCCGGCCACGTTGATCGCAATCTCCGCGATCGGCCCCTCGGCATAGAGCATGGTGACATGATTGCCGAACCCGTCGATCGCGTCGCGCAGCCGGACATCGCAATCGACGTCGATGCGCCAGTCCACCACGGTCTGGTCGTGGGTGTCGCCCGGCGTCAGGCGTAGTGTCTGGACCAGCCGCTGCTGCGGCGTGCTGAAGCGGTAGCGGGTGTGGTGGTCGATCGCGAGCCGCATCAGATGAACCTGAACTGCCGCGCAATGGCGGCGTCGAGCAACGCATTCTCACGGATGAATGCCTGAAGATATTCGTGCAGGCCGCTGACGATCACTTCGTGCGCGCGGGTCTTCTGCATCCGGGCAATGCGCGCGCGGGCCATGCGGTCGGCCTCACCCTGAAGGCCGGTGCGCTTGGCGAGCGCGTTGAGCTGCTCGACCACTTCCTCGACGCATCCGGCGAGGCTGCGGGGGCAGTTCGGCGCGAGTGATCAACAGGTCGATGACGTTCGAGGGCCGGAGGCCGTCGCTGTAGAGCCAGCGATAGGCGGTGACTGCCGACACGGTCTGGAGGATCGTCGTCCACTGATCGCGGTCGACGACGCCGCCGACCGCCTCGCCCTCGGGCAACAGCAAGTGGTACTTCACGTCGAGCAGCCGCGCGGTGTTGTCGGCGCGCTCGATCGCGGCGCCGAGCTGGATCAGCATCGTAGCTTCATTGCCCATCATCCGGTGGATCGCGCCTTCGAACCCGCGCGCTTCGGCCATCACCCCCTCGACCAGCGCCAGCGTGGTCGCGGTGCCGCCCGGGCTGACGCGCTTGGCGAACAGCAGCCACAGGCGGTTGATCGCGGTCCATGCCTCGCGGGTCAGTGCGGTACGGACAGCGCGGGCATTGTTGCGCGCCTGTTCGAGGCAGCGGACGATCGACCCCGAATGGCTCATGTCGAGGGTCAGGAAATGCGCCACCGGCTGCTGGCTGACCGAATGATGCGCCACGGCGAACGCCTCTTCGGTGTACGTCACGCGCAGTGCACTCGCCCAGGCGGCCTCCCCCGCCGGGCGGGCGGACAGGGCGTCGAGGCGCACGGTTGCCTCGACCAGCCGGGCGATGAAGTCCGCGCGCTCGACATAACGGCCGAGCCAGTAGAGCGACGCTGCGGTGCGGGAGAGCATGCGCATCAGCCGACCACCTGCGTCTGTTCCTGTCCCTGCACCGGCCCGTCGGGCATCAGCACGAAACTGTCCTTGGTCCCGCCGCCCTGGCTGGAATTAACGACCAGCGACCCCTCTTTCAGCGCGACGCGGGTCAGGCCGCCGGGAACGACGCGGACGCCGTCGGAGCCGGTGAGGACGAAGGGGCGGAAATCGACGTGACGCGGCGCAAGGCCGGTCTCAGTCACCGTCGGCACGGTCGACAGCGCGAGGGTCGGCTGGGCGATATAGCGGTGCGGTTCGGCGACCAGCGCGGCGCGGAACGCCTCGATCTCCTTCTTCGATGCGGTCGGGCCGACGAGCATGCCGTATCCGCCGGAACCGTCGACCAGCTTGACCACGAGTTCGTGAAGATGGTCGAGCGTGTATTTGAGCGCATCGGGCTCGCGGCAGCGCCAGGTTTCGACATTGGGCAGCTTCGCTTCGCCGCCCGAGTAGAATTTCACGATCTCCGGCATGTAGCTGTAGATCGCCTTGTCATCCGCGATGCCGTTGCCCGGGGCGTTGACCAGCGCGACATTTCCGGCGCGATAGGCGGACATGATGCCGGGGACGCCGAGCATCGAATCCGGCCGGAACACCAGCGGGTCGAGGAAATCGTCGTCGATGCGGCGATAGATGACATCGACGCGGACCCGCCCGGCGATGGTTTGCATATAGACGACATCGTCATCGACCAGCAGGTCGGCGGCCTCGACCAGTTCGACACCCATCGTGTCGGCGAGGAAGCTGTGTTCGTAATAGGCCGAGTTGAAATGGCCGGGGGTCAGGACGACCGCGACCGGCTCTCCCCCGCGCCGCCGTTCGGGGGCGACCGAGACCAGGGTTTCGCGCAGCATGTCGCTGTAGCTGTCGACCGCCGCGACGCGGAAATCGCGGAACAGTTCGGGGCAGAGGCGGATCATCGCTTCACGGTTTTCGAGCATGTAGGACACGCCCGACGGGGTGCGGGCATTATCCTCCAGCACGAAGAATTCGTCCGGACCGGTGCGGACCAGATCGATGCCGCAAATATGCGCCCACACGTCGTGCGGCGGGCGGATGCCGGCGACCTCGGGGCGGAATTGCGGGTTGGTCAGCACCAGCTCGGGGGCAGCACGCCCTCTTTCAGGATGCGGCGCTCGCCATAAATGTCCTGGAGGAAGGCGTTGATCGCCTCGACCCGCTGGATCAGCCCTTCGGATAGCCGCGCCCATTCGTCGTGCATGAAGATGCGCGGCACGATGTCGAAGGGGATGATCCGTTCACTGGCATCGGTGTCGCCATAGACGGCGAAGGTGATGCCGAGCTGGCGAAAAGTCGCTTCGGCCGATTGCTGGCGGCGGTGGAGTTCGGCATGCGGGGTGTCGGCCATCCAGCGGGCAAGTTCGGCGAATTCGGGTCGCGGCTTTGCCGGACCTCCCTGCCCCCAGATTTCGTCGAACGCGCGGCCTTTCCCCATCAAGCCTCCATAGTGCCCAGGTGTCGGACAAGTTCCATGCTGCAATGCTTTGC
The DNA here is from genome assembly GCF_024700005.1 of Sphingomonas sp. J344. Taxonomy (NCBI): domain Bacteria; kingdom Pseudomonadati; phylum Pseudomonadota; class Alphaproteobacteria; order Sphingomonadales; family Sphingomonadaceae; genus Sphingomonas; species Sphingomonas sp. J344. Next base: position 671,332 of record NZ_JAJONB010000002.1, read on the forward strand.
TGCGATGCACAAGGGGGTCAGGTGCGGGGTGTTCCGACGAAGCTGACGATAAGGGGGGGTGTTTTGGGGTGAGGCGACTGGGAGGCGACGGGTTTGGAGCGGGGAGGCGACTGCGGGGCGACATTGGCGCGACGGGGCCGCGACCGGGCGGAGACAGTGGCACGACGGACTGACAACAGCCACGCGACAGGTACGCGACGCGGGGACGACGCCCGCGCGTCTCCCTGACGAGAATATCGAATAGTGAGGGAGCACGCGTCAGATTCACGATCGGAACAGATCATGAAAATTCCAACTTGTATCCAACAAAGTGCAGGGCCAACGGCTCTCCGATGGATGGCAGCAAACGACCCCATTACCGTCGGAGCAAACGCTGGCATTTGCAGACGTGCTTGGTAGGCTGTGTCTATGGAACACGTGTATCTTCTGCACCACATTCGCGAAGACGATGAATATGGAGATGATGCGAAGCTCATTGGCGTTTACCGAAGCGAAGCCAGTGCGAAGCTCGCGATTGATCGGCTCTCGTCCCAACCCGGGTTTCGAGATTATCCAGCCGGCTTTGAGATCGGAAAATACGCTTTGGACCATGACCATTGGGAAGAGGGTTTCGTCGACTTGCCCGCCATTCTGATACCAATGCAGAAAGCGGGAGCGGACATATGGTCCCCTGTTAGTTCTGTATTACTTGCAGATGGCCGGTTCGAAGTTGTCGGGCCAGTGTCTGATGATGAAATCTGGCGCTATCCACCCGGAACGATTGTGCACTGTGAAGTTCAGCATCGTGAAGATGGCGATGTACTCGTTGCTATTGCTCCCGCTTAATTTGGTACGACCGCTTTCCACCCACTTCCTGACATCCACACCCACCGCAACTCGCGAAAGCGAGCAATCGGTTTGTGGGAGCTGCGGTCAAGCCCTGAATGTCCGATCTTGGCGCGCATTACTGACTCATACGGCAGTCTGCCGACGTCGCGACTGATCACGTGAACTATGTGCGTCATTTCTGAGTTGAGCTTCGATGCCTGCACTCGCCAGCCCTGAGCCCTACATCATCGGGCTGACGCTTACAGGGGTGTTGATCGCACTGGTCGCCTGGCTGCCACTGGCGCTCAAGCGGCTACCGCTCTCGCTGCCTATCCTTTGCATCGCCATCGGTGTCGCAATCTTCCTGCTTCCGTCCGTCTCGCTGCGGCCTTTGCCTCTTAGCTACCCGGAAATTACCGAGCGCTTTGCCGAGTTCGTGGTGATCATCGCGTTGATGGGGGCAGGCCTCAAACTCGATCGGCTGTTCAGCTGGCGACGATGGAGCGTGACGTGGCGGCTCCTCGCCATCACCATGCCACTGTCCATCGCCGCGATCACGGCGATCGGCGGCTGGTTTCTCGGGTTGAGCTGGATCGCGGCGCTGCTGCTCGGCGCCTGCCTTGCACCGACCGATCCCGTGCTGGCGGCAGATGTGCAGGTTGGTCCACCCAAGACCGGCGAAGAGGACGAGGTGCGTTTTGGTCTGACCTCGGAAGCAGGTCTCAATGACGGCCTAGCCTTTCCGTTCGTCAATCTGGCGATTGCGCTGGCCATCTCGGCAAGCACGGGGGAGGCATGGTTTCAGGATTGGCTCACTCATAGCGTGCTATGGGAGATCGGCATCGGTATCGCGGGCGGCTGGGCGATCGGCTGGATTTTCGGTTGGCTCACCTTCAAGGTCCCATCCGAAACCAAGCTGGCAAAGACCGGCGACGGACTCATCGCGATTGCGGCAACCTTTGTCTCCTACGGTCTAACCGAAATGCTGGATTGCTACGGCTTCCTTGCGGTGTTCGTCACCGCGCTGACCCTGCGCCGGTCGCATCATCACCACGACTTTCATCATGATATGCACGACATTACTGAACAGGTGGAGCGCTTGGCGATGATGGTGCTGCTGATCCTGTTCGGGGGGCGCTGGTGAGCGGCATGCTGCGCACCTTGCAATGGCAGGATGCTGTGGCCGCAGTGGCGATCATCCTGGTCGTTCGTCCCGTCGCAGGACTGATCGGCCTCACCCGCTTCCCGGCTGACCGTTCAGAGAAGCTCACCCTTGCCTTCTTCGGAATCCGCGGCGTCGGATCGTTCTACTATCTGGCCTACGCCCTGAACCATGCCCCCTTTGCCGAAGCCGAACGGCTGTGGGCGATCATCGGTCTAGTTGCGTTGCTCTCAATCCTGCTGCACGGCCTGACCGTGACACCGATCATGCGGATGCTGGACCGTCAACAGGGCCGCGATCCGGACGGAGACGATGCGCCGCCTCCACCGGGATTGAAGGGGCCGGCTGTTGAATCAAGCTAGCACGCGGACTCTGGAGTAAGCTGCCTGACTGCTAACGACCCCGTTGCGGACGTTACGAGCCTTACGGGTTTGCCGGTGCTTGCATCTGCGCCGTCGCCATTTGATCGTCGATGATGCCGACAATTTGAGATATTGGGATGGTGAAAACGCCGCCCTGTGCCTTACGCCATTCCTCGATACCCTCGTCCAAGGCGGAAGTAGGGAATTCGCGCTTTTCGGCTGATAGCTTCGTAACACTAGCGTCGAGCGTCTCCTCGGAAACGGGAATGTGCGGCAAAATGCCCGCGATACCCGGCGTTGCGAAGTGAACGCCGACGACGCTGATGTGATAGACCTTCTCGGCACCCATCATCTCGACGCGCTGCACCTTGAGTAACGACCCAGCATCCTGCGGTCGCGTGCGGTATTCCCACACATGCCCCTCTACATACTTGGGAGACGAAGCCTGACCGGACAGCCCCGTGGCAGCGAGTAGAGCGGCTGCAACAGATAAAAGCTTCATAGGTCCCCCGAGCGAACGAGGTGCCACGATACTCTCCTCTCGCCCCTTCTCAATGTCCGATTTCCACCCAATTCCAGCCCGTCCCGTCACCCCGGCCTTGTGCCGGGGTCCACCGGGAGGCTGGCGTGGGGGAGTTGATGCTTGGTCGCTGCGCGTGGGAGTGGGGTGGACCCCGGCCCGGGGGCCGGGGTGACGATTTGGTTTGTCGGCGGTCGCCTTCTATCCCTCTCCCACTTGCGGGAGAGGGGTGGGCGAGGGTCTTTTTCTTGCCTTCGGGCGGCTGAGGCGGCCGCAGAAGAAAAGAGAAAGAAGAAGAAGAAGACCCTCCCCAACCCCTCCCGCAAGCGGGAGGGGCTAAGTGAAGTGCAGGTGGGGCCTTACTTTAAATCCTCCCCGGGAGGGGGAGGAACAAAAAAGGCCGGGGTTTCCCCCGGCCTTCTCTCCTTCCCCTGCCCCCTATCACAGGGAAGGAAAGCCCATCACTCGGCGTATTTGACCGAGCAGCCATAGGGCGTGGTCTGGGCGACCGAGACGGGCTTGCCCGCCTTCAACTCACCCAGCGCCGCGAGGACGTGGTTGCGGGCCGCGCCCATTTCCTCGACCCGCGCAGCGGGCTTGTCGTCGATGCCGCCCTGGAAGCGGAGCACGCCCGCGCCGTCGATGATGTACATGTGCGGGGTGGTCTTGGCGGCATAGCCCTTGCCGACGATCCCCTTGGGGTCGAGCAGGTAATGGGCGGGAGCGGCCTTCTTCTCACCGACCCATTTCTTGGCGCCGGCACCGTCCATATGGCCCTGCTTGCCCGGCGCGCTCGAGTTGATCGTCAGCCACACCACGCCGCCAGCCTTCGCCGCGGCCTGGGTCTTTGCATATTGCCTTCGTAATGGCGTTGCACGAACGGGCAGCCGGGGTTGTTCCACTCCAGCACCACGGTCTTGCCCTTGAAGTCGCTGAGCTGGACGGTCTTGCCGCTGGCGTCGGTCAGTTTGAAATCGGTCGCCTTTTGCCCCGTCGTCTGTTCGGCGGCGGCCGGAATGGCGAGCGCCGCGAGGGCAGCGGCAGCGAATGGGATCAGTCGGTTCATCGGCTCATCTCCTTGATCTGCGGTTTCATTTGCCCCCCGTCAGTCCGGTCAACATGCCTTGAGTCAGCAATTGGGGCAAGACCTGTGGCTCGGTCGCGCCAGCGGGGTACCAGAGGTAGAGCGGCACGCCGGCGCGGTTGTGGCGTTCGATGAAGCGACCTAGCGCGGGGTCGCCATCGGTCCAGTCGCCGACAAGGACGGTCACGCCGCCCTTGGCGAAGGCATCGCGGACAGCGTCGGTCTCGATCGCGGCCTTTTCATTGACCTTGCAGGTGACGCACCAGTCGGCGGTGAAATAGGCGAAGACGGGTTTGCCCTGCCCGCGCAGATCGGCGAGCTTGGCTTCGCTGAACGGTTGTGCGCCCGACGCGGCGACTGCGGCGGCGGCGGGCTTTTCGATGCGACCGACCAGCCACATGCCGCCGATCAGGATCGCGAGGCTCATCGCCCAGGCGATGCCGTTCCCGGCCCCGCGCGCCTGTCGCCGCCCGAGCGCCCACAGCACCACGCCGAGCGCGAGCGCGACGATCAGGCCAGTGGCCATGCCGTTTACCCCGGTCAGCCCGCCGAGCACCCAGGCGAGCGCGATCGCGGTGAGGAACATCGGGACCGACAGGATCTTGCGGAAGGTATCCATCCACGCGCCGGGCCTGGGCAGCATCCGGCGCAATGCGGGGACGAAGCCGAGCAGCAGAAATGGCAGCGCGAGGCCGAGGCCGAGGCCGAGGAAGATGATGAGCGCGATATACCAGGGCAGGACGAGCGCCGCGCCGAGCGCTGCGCCCATGAACGGGCCGGTGCAGGGGGTGGCGATGAATGCAGCGAGCGCGCCGGTCATGAATGCGCCGCCACTGCCTCCGCTGGCGAGGCGACCGGCGAACTTCGGGGTCATCAGCTCGAACAGACCGGCCAGGTTGAGCGCGATGCCGAGGACGAGGAGCAGGAGCAGCAGAATGACACGCGGGTCGGTGAGCTGGAACGCCCAGCCGACGCTCGCCCCCCGCCGCGCGCAGGCCGAGCATGAGCCCGCCGAGCGCGAGGACGACGAGGACGACGCCAGCGGTGTAGGCGAGCCCCTCGGCACGGGCATGCGCTTCGCTGGTCCCGCTCTTGGCGAGGCTCAGCGCCTTGAGACTGAGGATCGGGAAGACGCAGGGCATGATGTTGAGGATCAGCCCGCCGAGCAATGCGCCGCCCAGCGCGAACAGGGCTGCGGACCAGTCGATCGCGGTTTGCGGTGCAGCTTCGGCGGCGACGGTGCCGGGGACGGCGACGAGTTCGAAGCCGTCGCGCTCGCCGGTGGCGAGGATGCCGTCGAGGCGTGTGGGCACCTTCGACCCGGCCTTGACCGTGACGATCACCGTGTCGCCGTCGCGGGTGACCGTCTGCGGCGCGGAATAGGTCACTGCATCGGGGGGTCTGGGCGAAGAAATAGGCGTCCTTCCACAGATCGACCGGTGCCGGGAACGGGATCGCGATGCGGAGCGTGCCATCGGTCACCTGAAACTTTGCCTCACTGCCCAATGGCTTTGGCAGCAGGCGGCGCCACTCGTCGAACTGCGCGCGGCGGTCGGGGGTGATGGTGCCGTCGCCGACGGTGAGGTTGAGGGTCAGGTTTTCGGTTTCAGGGACGCAGATTTCGTCGGTGCAGATCAGGTAATCGGCGCGAACCGCGATCGGGAGCTTCGTGCCGGGGGTCAGGCCCGCGGGGATCTTCAGCGTCGCGAACTGGGTGTAATTGCCCTTGTAGATATAGTTCATGATCCCGGCGATCATCAGCCGCGTCGGCACGGGATAGCGCAGCTCACCGGCCGTCACCCCCTGGGGCAGCGTCCAGTCGAGCCGCGTGTCGAGGCCCGCATCGCCCGGGTTCTTCCAATATCCGTGCCAGCCAGGATTGGGCTTGACGACGAAGGCGATCGTGACCTCGCTCCCCGGCGCGGGGGCGTCGCTCTCCGCAATCAGGTCGACCTTGAGGTTATCCTGTCCGGCGGGCTGGGCGGCGACAGGAACCGCGATCAACGCCAACAACAATGTCACCAAAGCGAAACCGGATCTGCGCATTGCGAGCCCTTGCCGTGCCGAAGTCTTGCGAACATAGCGGGCGCGGCCTGATTTGCCATGCCGGAGGGACCATGCTCGCTCGATTGCTCGCCACTGCCATGCTCGTCGCCGTTCCGGTGGCGGCGCAGGAAGCCGCCCCTGCCCCGGCACCCACCGCGCCGCCGCCCAAGTTGATCGTCACCATTTCCGTGGACCAGTTCTCGGCGGATCTGTTCGCGGGCTATCGGCCCTATTTCACCGGCGGGCTGGCGCGGCTGGCGCGGGGCGTGGTGTTTTCGGGCTATCAGAGCCATGCGGCGACCGAGACCTGCCCGGGCCATTCGACGATCCTGACCGGAGCGCGGCCCGCGCGAAACGGGATCGTCGCGAATGACTGGGTGGACCTGAAGACCGCGCGCGAGGACAAGACGATCTATTGCGCCGAGGACGAGAGTGTCCCGGGCAGCACGTCGGACAAATACACGGTGTCCCCGGTGCATCTGCTGGTGCCGACATTGGGCGATCGGCTGAAGGCAGTCGCCCCCGGCACCCGCGTGGTGTCGGTCGCCGGCAAGGATCGCGCGGCGGTGATGATGGGCGGCAGGACCGCCGATCACACCTACTGGTGGGGTGGCAAGGGCTTCGTCAGCTACACCGGCACTGCCGAAGCACCGGTGGTGGCGCGGGCGAACGCCGCGATCACCGCCCAGATCGCCAAGGCACAGCCCGCGCTGGAGCTGCCCGAATACTGCAAGCCGCGCGATGTTGCGGTGACGGCGGGCAGCCGGACGGTGGGCACCGGGCGCTTCGCGCGCGAGGCGGGCGACAGCCGCGCCTTTCGCGCTTCCCCGGAGATGGACGGCGCGACGCTGGCGCTGGCCGCCGCGTTTTTCGAGGACATGCAACTGGGGCGCGGCGCGACGACCGACGTGCTGATCGTCGGGGCGTCGGCGACCGACTATGTCGGCCATGGCTATGGCACCGAGGGCACCGAGATGTGCCTGCAACTCACCAGCCTCGACCGCGATCTCGGCGCCTTCTTTGACGTGCTCGACAAGAGCGGGGTCGATTATCAGGTGGTGCTGACCGCCGATCATGGCGGGCATGACCTGCCCGAGCGCAACGTGCTGCACGGCATCACCGACGCCGCGCGCGCGCAGAGCGGGCTGTCGTCCAAGCCGATGAGCGACAAGGTCGCGGCGAAGCTGAAGCTGGGCGATCGGCGCGTACTATGGGGCGGCAATTTCGGCGACATCTATGTCGACCCGAAGCTCGCACCCAAGCTGCGCGCGAAGGTGCTGGCGGAGGCAGTGGCGCAGTATCGCGCGCACCCGCAGGTGGCGGCGGTGTTCACCGGCGACGAGATCATGGCGACCCCCAGCCCGAACGGGCCGCCGGAAAGCTGGACGCTGATCCAGCGCGTGCGTGCATCCTTTTATCCCGGTCGCTCGGGCGACCTCTACGTCGCGCTCAAGCCGCGGATTACGCCGATCCCGGTACCGGGCGGATCGGTCGCGACGCATGGCAGCATCTGGGACTATGACCGCCGCGTGCCGATCCTGTTCTGGCGCAAGGGCGTGACGCCATTCGACCAGCCCAACGGTGTGGAGACGGTGGACATTCTCCCGACGCTGGCGAGCGTGATCGGGCTGAAGATCGATCCCAAGGAGATCGACGGGCGGTGCCTGGATCTCGAGGCGGGCGCGCCGAACAGCTGTCGCTGATCTGAGCGCCTGGTGTCCCGGAGAGGATTCGAACCTCCGACCTGCGGTTTAGGAAACCGTTGCTCTATCCTGCTGAGCTACCGGGACGCCGTGCGGCTGGTTAGAAGCACGGGGCGGCGGGGTCAATTGCGCTGGTCGGGCGGGATCACCGGGAGCGGGAGCGGGGCGACGGGGACGCCGTCGTCGATCAGCGCCTTCGCCTCGGAAAGGCTGGCCTGGCCGTGGATCGGGGCGACGGTTTCCTCGCCGGCGTGCATCGCGCGCGCCTTGTCGGCGAAGGACATGCCGACCCATTGCGAGCCCTCCAGCATCGTCGCCTGGACCTGGGCGAGCGCAGCCATCAGCGCCTTGGGGTCGGGCGACGCGGCAGGGGCAGCGGCGGCACGGTTGCCCTTGGCGGCGACATTGGGGGCCATCACCGCCTTGGCGATGTGCGCGTCGCCGCAGATCGGGCACGACAGCAGGCCGCGGGTGCGCTGGTCCTCATAATCGGCGCTCGACCCGAACCATGCCTCGAACACATGGGTCCGGGCGCATTTCAGGTCGAAGACGATCATGCGCGGGTCACCGGCGGGGTGGCGCGGCGATGGTCGATCGCGGGGACGCGGCTGCGCACGTCGGTGACGCGCGCAGGGTCGATTTCCGCGAAGCCGAGGCCCGCCGGTTCGCCCATGTCGAGCAGCACTTCGCCCCAGGGATCGATCGCGAGGCTGTGACCAAAAGTGGTGCGGCCGTCCTCATGCGTGCCGGTCTGGGCTGCGGCGATGACATGCACCCCCGCTTCGATCGCGCGGGCGCGGAGCAATGTATGCCAGTGCGCGGCGCCGGTCGGGCGGGTGAAGGCGGCAGGTACGGCGAGCAGGGTCGCCCCGGCATCGGTGAGCGCGCGGTAGAGGTCGGGGAAACGGATATCGTAGCAGATCGACAGGCCAAGCGGGCCGAGCGGCGTGTCCACCACGACCGCGCGGTCGCCCCGCACATAGGCGTCGGATTCGCGCCAGCGCTCGCCGGTTGGGAGGTCGACATCGAACAGATGCAGCTTGTCGTAGGAGGCGCGGATCGTCCCGCTGGCGTCGATCGCGAATCCGCGATTGACGAAGCGGCCATCCTCGCCGCGCAGGGCGAGCGAACCGAGATGAACCCAGATGCCGTGTCGCGCCGCGGCGTCGCGGACGGCGGCGAGGACGGGGTCGTCCGTCTCCGCCATGATCGAGGCCGCGCCGCGCTTGCGATCCCGGTCGAGCAGGCCCGACATTTCGGGGGTGAACAACATCGCCGCGCCCTCCCCCGCCGCCGCTGCGACCGCGTCGGTCAGCGTGCGCGCATTGGCGAGCGGGTCGATCCCGCTGGTCATTTGAAGGATCGCGGCGCGCATCAATCAGGTGCCGAGCAGCGCGTCCAGCCTGCCCTCTCGCTCCAGCGCCATCAGATCGTCCGAGCCGCCGATATGCACGTCGTCGATGAAAATCTGGGGCACGGTGGTGCCGCCATTGGCGCGCTGGATCATCTCGGCGCGCTTCGGCCCGCCCATTGTGAGGTCGAGCTCCTCATAGTCCGCGCCCTTGCTGTCGAGCAGCGCCTTGGCGCGGTGGCAGTAACCGCAAAATGCCTTGGTATAGATTTCGATCTTGGCCATGATGATTCCGAGTTGTGGTTCGCGACCCCGCTTGTCAATCCGCGTCCGCGTCGTCGACCACCCGCGCCCAGCACAGGATCGTCACGCTGTGCGCGCCGGCGCGCTTGAGGATGCGCGCGCAGGCAGTGGTCGTGGCTCCGCTGGTGTGGACGTCGTCAACCAGGATGACCGCCTTGCCGCGGATCGCGTCCTTTGCTTCCGGGGCGAGCGCGAAGGCACCCGCAACCGCCTTGGCGCGTCCGCGCGGGCCGAGACCGCGCAGGAGGGAGTGGACTTGACGCGGCGAAGCAGGTCGGGGGCAACCGGGACGTTCGCGTCCTTCCCCAGCGCGCGCGCGATCAGCAGCGCCTGATTGAACCTACGTCCCCAGATGCGCCAGCGGTGAAGCGGTACCGGCACCAGCAGTTCGGCATCCTCGGGCATCAGCCGTGTCATCGCGCGCGCGGCGGTGACCGCGAAGCCTGTCCGCCCGCCATATTTGAGCCGCAGCGCGAGATGCCGCGCCGCCGGACCATAGGCGACCGCCGCGCGCACCCCGTCATGCACCGGCGGGTCGGACAGGCATGCGCCGCATTGCGCCGCCGCGCCACGGTCATGCTCGAACGGCAGGTTGCAGGTCGCACACCAGGGCGGTGCGATCAGCCGCATGCCGCCCCAGCAGATTGCACAGAAGCGATGATCGGCATCGACCACATCGCCGCAGCCCGGGCAGCGCGGGGGGCAGCGCCAGGCCGATCAGGTCGAGCAACGGTTCGCGCAGCCCCATGCGCCACTTGTCGCGCGGCGCGGGACGCGGCACAAGCCGCGCCGTGTCCCCTGCCCCGACCCCGCCCGAGATTTTCGACCGCAACCGCCGCCGCCTGCGCCGCGACCGCGCCGCTCCCGGTTTTGCCGGGTTCGACTTCATCCGCGCATGGATGCTCGACGGGATCGCCGAGCGGCTGGACGCGGTGCGGCGCGAGTTTCGCGACGTGCTCGACCTTGGCAGCTTCGACGGCGCATTCGTGCCGCCACCCGGAGCTGTGGTCACCCGCATCGATGCGGGTGCACGCTTTGCCGCACTGTCCGGCGGCGTACAGGCCGATGAGGATCGACCGCATTCGCCCGAGGGTGCCTATGACCTGGTCGTATCGGCAGGGGTGCTCGACAGCGTCAACGATCTCCCCGGGGCGCTGGCGCTGATCCGCCGCTCGCTGCGCCCGGACGGGCTGTTCATGGGCGCGTTCCTGGGCGGATCGACGCTGTCGACGCTACGCAGCGTGATGCTGGAGGCCGAGGGGGACCGACCCGCAGCGCGGGTGCATCCGCAGGTCGATGTGCGCGCGGCGGGCGATTTGCTCGTGCGCGCGGGCTTTGCGCTGCCGGTGGCCGACGTCGAGACGCTGGAGGTGCGCTACGCCAGCCTGTTCGATCTGGTCCGCGATCTGCGCGGCATGGGGGCGGCCAGCCTGCTGCGCGATCCCGCGCCGCTGACCCGCGCGACTGTCGCTCGGGCGGCCGAGGCATTTGCCGCGCGCGCCGATGGTGAGGGGCGAACCAGCGAGCGGTTTGATGCAATTTTCGTCACAGGCTGGGCACCCGACCCCAGCCAGCCCAAGCCCGCGCGGCGCGGGTCCGCCAGCGCCTCGCTCGCCGACGCATTGCGCCCGAAACCCTGATCTCTTGACGCGACGCCCGGTCGATCCAATACTGAGGGTGCGGACCGGGCCCCTCTGGCGATCGAGCAGATCGCGATGTCGGACCGCATCGGATGATCCGATGCAGGCTGGGCTTATTACGACCGCTTCCACCCGCTGACGGCCATCCGATCGATTGCAGATCGACAGGAGGCATTATGATGAGTGGCATGTTGTACCGTTTGAGCGTTGTTCACCGGAAGCTGGACGAGGAAATCCGGCGCGAGGCGCGGCGGCGCAATCCGGACGGGTTCCGCCTGCTGCGGCTCAAGAAGCTGAAGCTCGCAGTCAAGGACCGGCTGGCCGGCCACTGGAAGCGCACGCTCGCGACCGACACCTGATTCACCCATCGCCGCACGATGGGGAAAGCGGCGACGACGTCCGGCTAGAGGATCGCCGCGAGCAGGTCGATCAGCGGCTTGTCCGCAGGCGGCATGTCGAGGCTGTGCAGATCGAGCGGGGCAACCCAGCGCAGCGCAGTGGCGTGATGCGCTGCAGGAACCCCGCTCCAGTCGCGCAGCGTGTAGAGAAGGAGGAGCAGGTGCCGCTCGCCGAGCGACTCGCTGGCGAAAGTCGCGGGTGCCAGCTGCGCTGGATCGACGCAGATACCGAGTTCCTCTTGCAGTTCGCGGCACAGGGCGGATTCGGGCAGCTCGCCCGGCTCCACCTTGCCGCCGGGAAACTCCCATAGTCCCGCCATCGACGTGCCCGGTGGACGCTGCTGCACCAGCACGCGGCTGTCGCTATCCAGCATAGCTGCAGCCACGACGGTCAAAATGGGCTTTCCCGATGCTCCAGCGTCCGATTTCAGCATTTCGTTAATCTTGTTTCCGTAGATTCCGTTACGTCCACAGGGGAAGGTCGCACGATGCGTCCAGTGAATTCATTGCTGACCCGGCTATCGCGCTGCACTCGCGGCGCGACGGCGGTCGAATATGGATTCATTCTCGCCCTGATCGTCCTCGTCATGATCGCCGCACTGAGCGAGCTGGCCAGCGGTACCACCGGCATGTGGAACAATGTCAGCAACAAGGTCCAGAACCCCGGCTGATCTTTTCGGCGTCCACGCCGTGCGGCCTAAGGCCTTTGTTAACTTCCGTCACTTAATTTCGGGTCGCTGAAACCGGGCTCTCCGGGGGCAGCCGGGAAAACTGAAGCTTCGAACAGGATGGAGACCGGTATGAACACGATCCGCAAGATTTTCGGCAACAAGAAGGGCGCGACCGCCATTGAGTACGGCCTGATCGCCGCTCTGATCGCCGTCGCCGCGATTGCCGCGATGCAGGGCCTGGGCAACCAGCTCAAGACGACCTTCACCAACGTTTCGTCGAACATGAAGGCGTCGTAAGACCCTTCGTCTCGAAACGACTGAACAGGGGGCGGCGGACCAACAGGTCCGCCGCCCTTTGTTTGTAGGCTGGCTGCGCCAGCGCGGCACCGGCCCGCTCCCCCGCCCGGCCACCCAAAATAACTGTCGGCGGGAGGCCGGGTGGTGGAGCGGGCCGGTGCCGCAAGCCGAAGGTTACGCCCGGCCCATCGCCAGGAACTTGGCGCGACGACCCTGACGCAGCGCGGTGGCGCTCTGGCCCGACAACTCCTCGAGCGCCGACTCGATTGCGTCGCCCAGCGAGTCGATCGCTGCTGCGTGATCGCGGTGCGCGCCGCCCAGCGGCTCGGTCACGATCGTGTCGATCACGCCCAGTTCCTTGAGGTGCTGTGCGGTGACCTTCATCGCCTCGGCTGCGTCGGCGGCCTTGTCGGCGGTGCGCCACAGGATCGACGCGCAGCCCTCGGGCGAGATCACCGAATAGACGGCGTGTTCCATCATCAGCACGCGGTTGCCCGCTGCGAGCGCGACTGCGCCGCCCGAACCGCCCTCACCCAGGATCGAGGCGACCATCGGCACGCCGAGATTTAGGCATGCCTCGGTGGAACGGGCGATCGCCTCGGCCTGCCCGCGTTCTTCCGCCTCCATTCCGGGGAATGCGCCGGACGTATCGACCAGCGTTACTACGGGGATGCCGAACTTGTCGGCAAGCTCGACCAGCCGGATCGCCTTGCGATAGCCCTCGGGCTTGCCCATTCCGAAATTGTGGCGCAGGCGGCTGGTGGTGTCGTCGCCCTTTTCATGGCCGATCACCATCACGCGCTGGCCACGGAACCGGCCCAGCCCGCCCTGAATCGCCTGATCGTCGGCGAAGGCGCGGTCCCCGCCCAGCGGCATGAAGTCGGTGATCAGCCGCGCGACATAGTGCTTGAAGTGCGGGCGCTCCGGGTGGCGCGCGACGAGCGTCTTCTGCCACGGGGTCAGCTTGGCATAGGCGTCCTTGAGGAAGCGGTCGGATTTGGTCTGGAGCTTGGCGACCTCGGCCTCGATATCCACCTCGCCGCCCGCCGCCGCGTCGCGCAATTCGTCGATCCGGGCCTGAAGCTCCGCGATCGGCTTTTCGAATTCAAGAAAACTAGCCATCGACGCGGCACTATTCCCGGTCGCGCTTCGCGTCAACGCGGCGGGCATCGGCAAGCGGGTGGCGTTCGTTGACCAAGCTCACCAGCCGGGCGCTGTCGACATGGGTGTAGATTTCGGTGGTCGCGATATCGGCATGGCCCAGCATCGCCTGCAGCGCGCGCAGATCGGCCCCGCCCTCCAGCAGATGCGTGGCAAAGGCGTGGCGCAGGACGTGGGGGCTGATCCGGTCGGGCGGGATGCCCGCCATGCCCGCGATCTCCCGCACCATCTGGTAGAGGCGGATTCGGCTCAAATGCCCCTTGCCTGAAGGGAACAGCCAGGGCCGCGCCGGATCGACATGGTCGCGCCACGCCGCCACTGCCGCGCGGGCGCGATCCGAGAGCGGGACCAGCCGCTCCTTCCCGCCCTTGCCGCGCAAGATCAGATAGGGCTTGTCGGGCTGAACCGCGCCGCGCGGAAGCGACACCAGCTCGCTCGCACGCAGTCCCGATCCGTAGAGAAGCTCGATCAGCGCGAGCATACGCAGGTCGCGGGGATCGGGCGGCACGCGATCGATCCGCGCCTGAATCGCCGCGAAGATCGCTTCGACATCGGCGCTGGACAGGGTTTTCGGGAGACCGCGCCCGGTTCCGGGCCGGGGCAGCGCGCTGCCCGGATCGTCGGCGCGCAGCTTTTCGTCGAGCAGGAAGCCGTAGAAGCGGCGCAGCGCGGCGGATTTGCGCGCCACCGTGGCGCGGGCAAGGTCGCGCCACTCTTCCGCCAGCCGCTCGATCGCCGCGCGATCCGCCGACGCCAGCCCACCGTCGAGCGCCTCCGACGCCAACCGCAAATCGGTGCCATAGGCCGCAATGGTGTTGGCCGAGGCCCCGGCTTCGGCCGCCAGCATCTCCAGAAAGCGCTCGATCAGCGCCGGGTCGTCCCCGGGGCGGATCGCGTTCAAAGCCGGATGATCGCCTCGACGGCGATCATCCGCGCATAGCCGTCGAGCCCGACCTGGGTCAGCGCGCGGGTGATGTGGTACAACGCCTCGGGCGAGACCCCTTCCCACACGCGGCTCTGCATCCCCACCGCGGCGAGCAGCACCACCGTGCCTGGCTGGTTCGCATCCGCTGCCTGCGCAATGGCCCGGGTCCATGCGTTTGCGGCACCGAACTCGACGCCCGATGCACGCATCAGCCGCTCGCCGTCTCCCGTCGGGATGCGGCCCATGCCAGCCATCGCGGCGATCAGCATCGCGCCATTGGTGGAGTCGACCCTGTTGCGATACGCCTCGACATCGTCGACCGCGACCGCGCGCCCCGGCTCCGCGAGCAGCAGCATGCCCCAGCCATCGCTGCCGCGCGGAGCGATTTCCTTCCAGCGCAATGCGGCACGGTCGAGTCCCGCGCTTAGCATGGATGCGATCAGGCGATCGGCGTCGGCGCTATGCTCGGCGGACGGGGTCAGGCGCGCGGCGGCGCGGGCGGTGAGGATCAACCGGCTATAAGTGGCGCGCGGCCCCTGTGCCTCGTCCCAAAGCTGCCGCATCCGCTCGACGCGGTCGGCGGCAGTGGCGGCGGTGAAGGCGGCGCGCAGGTCGCGCGCGACCGCGACCTCGGCGATCGACGCATCTTCCTGCGCCTCGATCTCCCCATAGAGGTCGGTCAACGCCTGGCTCGAGAACACGCCCTGGCTCGCCGCCGCTTCGGCCGCAGCGGCACGGTCGCGCAGACCGAGCATCGGCGCGGTCGCGCGCCAGTAACGCAGCTGCGGCCCGGCGGTGCCATAGAGCCGTTCGGGAACATCGGTGTCCGACGCGACCGCGAGGCCCCAGCGCCACGCACTGATCCGGTCGACCGCATCCCACTCGATCGTCACCGCGCGGCGGCCGGACACGCCCATGCCGACGAGTTTCTCGGCGAGCAGCACATCGACCGAGGTACCCATGCGGCGGCGGCTCGCGTCGATCAGCGGGCCCGCCTTGCTGGGATCGCCGTCGAGACCAGCGCAAATTGCCTCGACCAGCCGCCAGTTGCGGTCGGGCGCGGAGTCCAGCGCGGGTCTGACCATCGGGCACATGCCGCCCGGATCGGCGGTGGCGAGCATCGCCTGCATCGCCACCTGGAACATCTTGGGCGTATAGTTGGCGACATCGACCGACTGGACCAGCGCACGGGCGGCATCCGCCTCCCCCATGCGGATCAGCAGCCAGGCACGCTCGGCCGCGAAATCTGCCCCGTTGAGGCCGCGTGGCGTATTCACGCGCGACAGCAGTGCGCGGCGCAGCGCAATCGACAGCCAGCGCGACGCGACCGGCGCATCGGTGCGGCGCATCAGTGTCTGGAGGAAGCCGCCATCGGCAGTGCCGAATGCGGTGACGGACAGTCCATCACTCGCGGGCGAAGACGGCCCGACCTGTGCCAGCGAGCGCTTGGCGAAATCGGGAAGCTCGTAACGCGCGATCGTTGCGTAATCGATCTCACCGGTCGCCTCAGGCGCGACCCCGCCGGCGGCAGCCGTACCGTTGCCGGCCTCACCCGCAGGCGCAGCGACCGCATCCGTGCGTGGCGCGGTCGTCGGCCCGGTGGCGGGTGCCGGGGCCGGTGCGGGGGCGGGCGCAGGCGCAGGCGCGGGTGCCGGAACCGGATCGTCGAAGCCGGGGGGTAGCAGCGATTCGGGTCGATCCTGCCCCAGCGCGGGAATTCCGACGCCGGCAGCGACCACCAGAACCGCGGCGAGCGCGGTCTTAGTTCGAGAGATTGTCAAGCGGGACGACCTTCTCGACGCGCACCGGCTGTTTCTCCGTATCGCGCCCGGCGAGGAAAAACAGTCCTCCGATCAACAGGATAGCGACAATGATGACAATGATGAGCGAACGGGACATCGACCCCCTCAAAGCGGTTCTATATGCAGGCGACGGGCCTTTTGCCCGAGCGCGATGCTCGCTGTATAGCCCCCGCGACCATGCTGCAAACCCGTCCGTCGCCCACCGAGCCGCTGACCCGCCCGATCGTGCTGATCGGACTGATGGGCGTGGGCAAGACCACGGTGGGCCGCCGCCTCGCCCAACGGCTCAAACTCCCCTTTGTCGACGCCGATGCAGAGATCGAGACAGCGGCGGGAATGACCGTCGCGGAAATCTTCGAGCGATTCGGCGAACCGCACTTCCGCGACGGCGAGCGGCGCGTGATCGCGCGGCTGATCGATGGCGAACCCAAGGTTATCGCGACCGGCGGCGGCGCGTTCCTCAATGACGAAACCCGCGCGCTGATCCTTGACCAGGCAACCGCGATCTGGCTGGACGCCGCCCCCAAGGTCTTGGCGGAGCGGGTCGCCAAGCGCGACCATCGCCCGCTGCTGCGCGGAAAGGATCCGTTACAGGTGCTCACCGAACTCGCCGCCATCCGCAACCCGATCTATGCGCTCGCCCCGATCCATGTGGTGAGCAAGGCGGCGCCGCATGAGGCAACCGTGTCCGCAATTCTGGCGGAACTGGGCCGATGAAGATCGTTCCGGTCGCGCTGGGTGCGCGCAGCTATGAGGTTCGGATCGCCAGCGGGCTGCTGACGCAGGCCGCCGAACAGCTCGCTCTGCTGTCACGGGGTCGCCCGTTCGTCATCGTGACCGACGCCAATGTCGCGCCGCACGCCGCGCGCCTTTCGGCGTTGCTGCACAATGGCGGTCTGACGAGTGACATCATCGTCCTGCCCGCCGGCGAGGCGACCAAGAGCTGGGCGCAGCTCGAAGCGCTGACCGACGGACTGCTGGAGCGCGGGATCGAGCGGGGCGATCATGTCGTCGCGTTCGGTGGCGGGGTGATCGGCGACCTGGTCGGTTTCGCTACATCGATCCTGAAGCGCGGCTGCAAGTTCGTGCAGATCCCGACGACCTTGCTGGCGCAGGTCGACAGCTCGGTCGGCGGCAAGACCGCGATCAACAGCCGTGCAGGCAAGAATCTGATCGGCGCGTTCCACCAACCGTCGCTGGTACTGATCGACCCCGATCTGCTCGACACGCTGCCGTTACGCGACCTGCGCGCGGGCTATGCCGAGGTCGTGAAATACGGGCTGATCGACGATTTCGCGTTCTTCGAATGGTGCGAGGCCAATGGCGCGACCTTGCTGTCCGGCGATCCGGCGGCGCGCGAATATGCCATAGCGCATTCGGTGGCCGCCAAGGCGCGGATCGTGGCGGCGGACGAGCGCGAGACGTCGGGCGTGCGCGCGTTGCTCAACCTCGGCCATACGTTCGGCCATGCGCTGGAGGCCGAGACCGGCTTTTCGGACGCGCTGCTGCATGGCGAGGGTGTCGCGGCAGGCATGGCGCTGGCCTTTGCCTATTCGGCGCGGCGCGGCCTGTGTCCGGGGCAGGACGCCGAACGGGTCGCTGCGCATCTGCGGGAAATGAACATGCCGCACGATCTGGCCAGTGCCGGGATCACCGCATCGGGCGAGACGTTGGTCGGCCATATGCTGCACGACAAGAAGATGGACGCCGGCACCCTGCCCTTCCCTGCTCGCGCGCGGGATCGGGCAGACCTATCTCGACAAGCAGGTCGATCTGGCGGACGTCGCGGCGTTTCTGGATGAATTGCCGCGCTAGAATCGTCAGCATACGGCACCCACGCTCCCGCCTCGCCATCGGCGACAAAGCTTGGGGTGGAGGGTAGATGTTCCGGGGGATTACCCCCCACCCCGGCGTCCCCAGGACGGGGACGCTGAGCTTCAAGCCTCTAGCTGCCGCATCAGGCTGCGTACTGCGCCGTCGATTTCGCTGTCGGTGCCGCGCAGTTCCTCGATGCGGCGGACGGCGTGGATGACGGTCGAATGGTCGCGGTTGCCGAACTTGCGGCCGATTTCGGGAAGCGAGCGTGTGGTCAGGCGCTTGGCCAGATACATGGCGATCTGGCGCGGGCGCGCGATCGCCACCGCGCGGCGCTGTGACACCAGGTCGAGCTGCTTGACGTCGAAATGGGACGACACTGCCTTCTGGATCTCGTCGATCGTGACGCGGCGCTGGCTGCCGCGCAGCGCTTCGCCCAGCACGCTCTCGGCGAACGCGATCGTCACGACCTCGCTGTTGAGCTGCGCATAGGCGACGAGGCGGTTGAGCGCACCTTCCAGCTCACGCACCGACGAGCTGATCCGCGCTGCGAGCAGGTCAAGCACCTCGGACGGCACCGTTGCGCCCGCCATGTCTTCCAGCTTGCGGTCGAGGATCGTGCGGCGCAGGCCCAGCTCGGCGGGCTTGATATCGGCGGCGAGGCCCGACCCGAGGCGCGAGGCAAGACGGGTTTCGATCCCCTCGAGCGCCAGCGGGCTGCGGTCGGCGGCGATCACCAGCCTTTTGCCCTCACGCATGAATTCGTCGACTGTGTGGAAGAATTCCTCCTGGGTCGATTCCTTGCCCGCGATGAACTGTAGATCGTCGATCATCAGCAGATCGACGCCGCGCAGTCGCGCCTTGAAGGCATAGGTGTCGCGCTCACGTACCGCACGGACGAATTCGAACATGAAGCGCTCGGCGGGCATGTAGATCGCGGACGCATCGGGGCAGGCGTCGAGAAACGCATGGCCGATCGCATGCATCAGGTGCGTCTTGCCCTGGCCGGTGTTACTGTGAAGGTAGAGCGGGCTGAAGCGCGGCTTGCCCGGCTCGGCCAGCGCCTTGGCGGCGTTGAACGCGACGCGGTTGGTCGTGTCGACGACGAACCGATCGAAGGTGAAGCGCAGAATCGAGATTGGGACGCCCGATCGCTTGACCGCCCGCTCCGGCCTGGGCCGAGGGCGTGGCGGGCACCGCCGCTTCAGCCACCGGGGCCGCTGCGGCGAGTTCGCGATTCGAACGCGCATCGACCGTCTCGATCGAAACCGTGCGCACGCCCGGAAGCTGCGCGCGGAATTCCATCATCAGACGGTCGGCGTAGTGATTCTTGACCCAGTTGGTCATGAACGCGGACGGAAGGCCGAGCCGGACCGTCTCTGCGTCGTCGCCGGGAATCAGGACGATCGGCTTCAGCCACTGGTCGAACAATCGTTGGCCTGCGGAAAGCCGCAGATTGCCGCGCACGCGTGTCCAGGCCTTGGCTTGATCCATAGTTCGTCGCTGCCCCTCAATTGCCAACACCTGCAGGTGCGCGCCGCGCACATGCCATCCCCCCGCGCGCGCAAGGTTCACCCCGCACGCATCTCGCTCAGGCAACAGCCTCCCGCAGCCGGAATCACATCCGCACTTGGTTGGCGCCTAAGCTGATTCCACCGACGTGAACGCCGCGGTGGAAGTCCGTTTTAGGGACGCATTTCTGAGTCGATCAAGAGGGGGGCATGTAAAGAATCTGAAATAAGTAGGGTTGACTCACTGTCAGCCCCGGAAATGCGTTATTTCAGTTTTAACATGCTGTTTTACTGCGGTTTTTTTGAATCGTTACATCGCCGTGACACCGCGACTCGTTGCAATTCCGCGATCTGCGTGCGGTGCGTATGAAATTGGTCTGGTGACAAAAGAAAAAACCCCGCCGGCACGGGGCCGGCAGGGCGATCACTTCATGCTGCCCGAGGGCTCAGCCGAGTGCGGCGAGACGCTTGGTCAGGCGCGAGAACTTCCGCGAAGCGGTGTTCTTGTGAACCACGCCCTTGGCCACGCCACGTGCCAGCTCCGGCTGCATCGCCTTGAGCGCGGTTTCCGCCGCGGCCTTGTCGCCGCTGGTCAGCGCGCTTTCGACCTTCTTGATGAAGGTGCGGATGCGGCCGACGCGGGCACCGTTTACTTCGGCGCGGTTGGCGTTGCGGCGGATGCGCTTCTTGGCTTGCGGCGTGTTCGCCATGAATCTTCGTTCCTGTTTTCAATGCGAAAAGAGGCGCGGATTTCCGTCCCACGCCTCGGGAAAGCGCGCCCCTTAGCGGCGGTGGACGATTCGGTCAACCGGTAACGGGCTGGAACGCCCCGCGACCTCCTCCTATTTCTGGCATTTCGGACACCAGAAGGTCGAACGTCCGCCCTCGGCATACCGCGCGACGGTGCCGCCGCACGCGCATGGCTCGCCCTCACGGCCATACACGTTGAACTGCTTCGAGAAATAGCCAAGCTCGCCGTCCGGCTGGGCATAATCGCGCAGGGTCGATCCACCCGCCGCGATCGCCGATTCTGAGTACCGCGTGAACCGCACCGACCAGCCGCTGAAGCTGAGGCCGGGTCAGCGATCCGCCGCTGCGCCTGGGCGAGATGCGCGAATCGTGCAGCGCCTCGCACACATAGATATTGCCCAGCCCGGCGACGATGCGCTGGTCGAGGAGCAGCAGCTTGATCGACGCGGTGCGCCCTGCAAGCGCCTGAAGCAGATGATCGGCGGTGAAGTGCGGCCCGAGCGGCTCCGGCCCCAGTGCGGCAAAGGGCGGCCACGCGCCGACATCTGCCGTCTCGACCAGATCGACTGACCCGAATCGCCGCGCGTCGTTGAGCGCCAGCCGACGTCCCGCCTCTGTCTCGATCAGCAAATGGTCGTGGGTCAGCAACTCCGCGGGATCGATTCGCCAGCGCCCGGACATGCCGAGGTGGAAGATCATCGTGTCGCCGCGATCGGTGTCGATCAGGCCGTATTTGGCACGCCGCCCGAGTGCCGTGACGGTCGCGCCGGTCAGCCGCTGGCCCAGATCGACCGGCATCGGACGGCGCAGATCGGGGCGTCGCAGTTGGACGCGCGCAATCCGCTGCCCCTGCAATGCGGGAGTCAGGCCGCGAACGGTGGTTTCGACTTCGGGAAGCTCGGGCATTTTGTCCAGCTAAGCGGGCTTTGCCGCGCCCACAAGGGCGGCTAAGGGCTTGGCCATGACCGACACCGTCTCCTTTGGCTATGAAGAGGTTGCGCCCGACGAGAAGACCCGCCGCGTCGGCGGCGTGTTCTCCAGCGTGGCGTCGCGCTACGACATCATGAACGACGCGATGTCGGGCGGGCTGCACCGCATCTGGAAGGACGTATTCGTCCGCCGCGTAAAGCCGCGCGAGGGCGAGGCGATCCTCGACATGGCCGGCGGCACCGGCGACATCGCGTTCCGCATGGCCGAACATGGCGCGGCGGTGACCGTCGCCGACATCAACCCGGACATGCTGGCGGTCGGCATCGACCGCGCGGCCAAGCGCGGCATCGACGGACTGGTGTGGAGCGAGGCGAATGCCGAGACACTGCAATGGCCCGACCGCTTCTTCGACGCCTACACGATCGCGTTCGGGATTCGGAACGTGACCGACATCCCCGCCGCGCTGCGCGAGGCGCGTCGCGTGCTGCGCCGGGGCGGGCGGTTCTTCGTGCTCGAATTCTCGACCACGCTGTGGCCCGGGTTTGCGGACGTGTACAACGCCTATTCGCACCATCTGGTGCCGAAGCTCGGCGAGTTGCTCGCGGGCGATGCCGACAGCTATCGCTACCTGGTCGAATCGATCCGGCGATTCCCCGACATGCCGACGTTCGAGCAGATGATCAAAGACGCCGGCTTCGTGCAGACGCGGGTCGAACCGATGCTGGGCGGGCTGGTCGCCATTCATAGCGGCTGGAAGATTTGACCGCTCCCGTCGTTCATCTGTGGCGCCTCCTCAAGTGGGGCCGCACGCTGGCGCGTCACGGCGCGCTGCGCGGGATCGAGCGCGACCGCAATACGCCACGCCCGGTGCGCCGCATGGCGCGCATCGCCCGGTTCGGCGCGCGCGTTCCCGAAGTGCCGCGCTATGCCGATGCACTGCAGGCGATCGGCCCGGCGGCGATCAAGCTCGGCCAGACGCTCGCCACCCGGCCCGATCTAATCGGCGAGGCGGCGGCGCATGACCTGCTGCGCCTGCAGGACGCCCTGCCCCCCGTCCCCTTTGCGGTCATCCGCGCGGCGATGGAGGCGAGCTTTGGTCGCCCGATCACCGACCTGTTCGCGTCCATCGAGGAAGTGCCGATCGGCGCCGCGTCGATCGCGCAGGTCCATCGCGCGATCACCACCGACGGCCACCAGGTCGCGGTGAAGGTGCTGCGGCCGGGCATCGAAGGCGAGTTCGCACGCGCAATCGAGACCTATGAATGGGCCGCAGCTCAGGTCGAGGGCATGGGCGGTGAAGCCGCGCGGCTGCGCCCGCGTCTCGTCATCGAAACCTTCAAGCGCTGGACGGCGCGCGAGTTGGACCTGCGGCGCGAGGCGGCGTCAGCGTCGGAACTGTCCGAATCGATGGAGGCGGAGCCCGACTTCACCGTTCCCGCGATCGACTGGCAGCGCACCACCGGGCGGGTGATGACGCTGGAGTGGATCGACGGCATCAAGCTGTCCGACCGCGACGCGCTGATCGCGGCGGGACACGATACCGAGCGGCTGGCGAACACATTGGTCCGCGCATTCCTGCGCCAGGCGATTTCGGAGGGGTTCTTCCACGCCGACATGCATCAGGGCAATCTGTTCGCCCTGCCCGGCGACCGGATCGCGGCGATCGATTTCGGCATCATGGGGCGGATCGACCGGCGCGCGCGGGTGTGGCTGGCGGAGATCCTCTACGGCCTGATCACCGGCAATTACCGCCGGGTCGCGGAGATTCATTTCGAGGCGGGCTATGTCCCCGCGCACCACAATGTCGCCGAGTTCGCGACCGCGCTGCGCGCGGTGGGCGAGCCGATGCGCGGGCTGCCGGTCAAGGACATGAGCGTCGGCATGATGCTCGACAGCCTGTTCAACATCACCCGCGATTTCGACATGCAGACCCAGCCGCATTTGCTGTTGCTGCAAAAGACGATGGTGATGGTCGAGGGCGTCGCAACCCGCATCCACCCCGACATCAATCTATGGGACAGCGCCGCACCGTTCGTGCGCGAATGGATCCGCACCGAATTGGGGCCGGAAGCATTCCTTGCCGACCGGATTTCGGAGGATTTGAAGACGCTCGCGCGGCTGCCCAAGCTGATCCGCAATATCGAACGCCACTTCCCCGACCCGGGCGGCGCGCCCCCTGCCCCACCGCTGCGCGAGATCGAGGTGGTGCGGGTCGGCGGCGGCTGGCGGTACGGCGTGGTCGCGCTGCTCGCGGCGGGGGCAGGCGTCGCGGCGACATTGCTGTTTGCCTGACAAAAGTCACCCGGCCCGCTAGGGAGACCGCATGACCCGCGCCCCGCTCTGGCTCTCCACCCCCAGCCGCTTCGCCGCTTTGCCGGTAGCGCGGGCGCGGCTGGTTGCGGCGGGCGTCGCGTTGCTGATCCTTGGCGCGCTCACCGTGCTGTTCGTGCCGGTACCCGCCCCCGGCGCGACCGGGGCGGGAGCCGACCGGCAGGGCGATGTCGCGCTGTATGAATCGATCGTCGCGGCGGTGGCGCATGGCGAGGATTATTACCGCTCCGCCGCCGATGCGTTGCGCGCGGGCAGCTATCCGCTGCGGCCGTTCCTGACCTTTCGCATGCCGGGACTGGCGGTGGTGCAGGGCGCATTGCCCGCGCTCGCGATCATCGCTTTGCTCTATGCGCTCGCCGCCGCGACCGCGTGGAGCTGGTATCGCCGCATCGCCGAAGCCCTGCCGCGCTGGCCCGCGCGCGCGGTGGCTTTGGGGCTGCTTGCCGCGGGGATGTTGGCCTTTGTCCAGTCCGCACTGGTCGCGTTTCACGAGATTTGGGCGGGGCTTCTCGTCGCGCTCAGCCTCGCGCTGCGCCGCCCCGGCCGCTGGGTCGAGGCGGCGGCGATCGGCGCGCTGGCGATGCTGATCCGCGAGACGGCGGCGCTTTATGTTGTGGTGATGGCCGCGCTCGCCTTTGCCGAGGGACACAAGCGCGAGGCAGCGGGGTGGGCCGCAGCGCTCGGGTTGTTCACGGTGGCATTGATCGCGCATGCGGTGGCGGTCCACGGCGTCACCGGGCCGCTCGATGCTGCCTCGCCGGGCTGGGCAGGGCTCAACGGCTTTGGCCTGTTCGTTCGGGCGATGACGTTGGCGACGGGGGTGCAACTGCTCCCCCCGCGCTCGCCGCGATCCTCGTCGCACTGGCATTGGTCGGCTGGGCGAGCTGGCGCGATCCGCTGGCGTTGCGCGCGCTCGCCACCTTTAGCGCCTATGCGCTGGTCATCAGCCTGTTCGCGCGGCTCGACACCTTCTACTGGGGGCTGATCATCGCTCCCGCTTTCCTGATCGGCCTGGCATTCGCCCCCGACGGGCTGCGCGACCTGTGGGTCCGTGCCCTCGACAGGCGGCGGGTCATCGTGACAAAGGTTTCGTGATGAAGCGCATTCTCCTCATCGTCGGCGGCGGCATTGCGGCGTACAAGGCGTGCGAGCTGGTCCGGCTGATCCGTAAGGCGGGACATTCGGTTACCTGCGTCGTCACTGCGGGTGGTCAGCATTTCGTGACGCCGATGACGCTCGCCGCCCTGTCCGAGAACCAGGTCTATACCACGCTGTGGGACCTCAAGGACGAGGCGGAGATGGGGCATATCCAGCTCAGCCGCGCCGCCGATCTCGTGGTGGTGGCCCCTGCCACCGCCGACCTGATGGCGAAGATGGCGGCGGGCATCGCCGACGATCTCGCCACCACTTTGCTGCTCGCCACCGACAAGCCGGTGCTCGCCGCGCCCGCGATGAATGTGCGGATGTGGCAGCACGCCGCGACCCGCCGCAATGTCGCGACATTGCGGGACGACGGCGTGACCGTGCTGGGGCCCGATGAGGGCCCGATGGCGTGTGGCGAGTTCGGCCCCGGCCGCCTGCCCGAGCCCGAAGCGATACTGCGCGCGATCGAGAACGCGCTCGCACCGTCCTCCGGGCGTCTCAAGGGCAAGCATATCTTGGTCACCGCAGGGCCGACGCATGAGCCGATCGATCCGGTTCGCTACATCGCCAACCGGTCGTCGGGGAAACAGGGCTTCGCGATTGCCGGAGCGCTCGCGGCGCTGGGCGCTCGGGTGACCTTGGTGTCCGGCCCGGTGATGCTCCCCACCCCGGCGGACGTGGACCGCGTCGATGTCGAGACCGCACAGCAAATGGCGGCGGCAGTCGACGCTGTGCTGCCCGTTGATGCCGCAGTGATGGTCGCCGCCGTGGCCGACTGGCGCGCGGGCGATGCGGCCGAGCAGAAGATCAAGAAGGGCGAAGCCGCCCCGGCGCTGGCGCTGGTCGAGAACCCCGACATTCTTGCAGGGCTGGCCAAGAGCGACCGCCGCCCGAGCCTGCTGATCGGTTTCGCCGCCGAAACCGAACGGGTGGTCGAACATGCGGTCGCTAAACGCGCGCGGAAGGGCGCAGACTGGATTGTCGCCAATGATGTTTCGGGCGATGTGATGGGGGGCGATGCCAATCTTGTACATCTTGTCACGGCGTCGGGCGTCGAAAGCTGGGAACGACTTGCAAAGGCCGATGTGGCGCGACGGCTGGCGGAGCGGATCGCCGATGCGCTTTAACCTGTCGCTTGCCCTGCTGCCGCTGCTGATCGCGGGCTGCGCCGCTGACCGCGCGAGCACGCCCGCTGCGCCGAAGCTGTTCACTCAAGGCTATGGCGCGAAGCCGGGCATGGCACCGACGCTGTATGTCGTTGTCCATGGCGATGGCGTGCGAACGGCGATCAACACCGACGGCTTTGCCCGGACGCTGGCGGCGACCGAGCCGGGCAGCGCTGTCGTCCGGCTCCTGCGCCCCGGCTATTCCGACGGCGCAGGCGGCCAGTCACCCGGCACGCGCGGCGCGAGCAGCACCGACGACTATAGTGCGGAGCGGATCGCCGCTGTCGGCGACACGATCGCCGCACTGCGCAACCGCTATCGCCGTGCGCGTGTGGTCGCGATCGGCGAAGCAGGCGGTGCGATCGTGGTCGCGAACCTTGCGGGACTGCGGCCAGGGCTGGTCGACGGAATCGTCCTGGTCTCCTGCCCCTGCGCCTTGCCCGAGTGGCGAAAATACCGCGCGGGGCTTGAGCCGAGCGAAGCGCGCTGGAAGGAAAAGTTGGTCAGCCTTGACCCGTTGCAGACCGCGGGCGGAATCCAGCCGGGACTGCGCGCCGCAATCCTGATCGGTGGTGCCGACACGCGCGTCCCAGCGCGCTTCTCGCGCAGCTATGCCGAGGCGCTGAGCCTGCGCGGCATCGCCACCGATTTCCGCATCATTCCGGACCGCACCGCCCCGGTGCTTGACGACCCGCAGGTGATCGAGGCTGCCCGCCGCCTCGCCGCCGCATTGCCGAGGCGCAACTGATGTCCGCACCGATCACGATTCGCCTGATGCGCCTGACCCATGGCGAGGGTCTGCCCCTGCCCGCTTATGCCACCACCGGTGCCGCAGGTATGGACGTCGTCGCGGCGGAGGATCTGGTCCTCGCCCCAGGTGCGCGCCACGCGGTCGCCACCGGGTTCGCCATCGCGATCCCGCCGGGGTTCGAGGTGCAGGTTCGTCCGCGCTCCGGCCTCGCGCTCAAGCACGGCATCACCTGCCTCAACACGCCCGGCACGATCGACGAGGATTATCGCGGCGAGGTGAAGGTGATCCTCGCCAATCTCGGCGATCAGCCCTTTGCCGTGGTGCGCGGCGAGCGCATCGCACAGCTTGTCCCCGCCCCGGTCCAGCGCGCGACGTTCGATGAGGTCGCGAGCCTCGACGAGACCGCACGGGGCGGCGGCGGATTTGGATCGACGGGTCGGTGATCCTCCCCGCACTTCTCGCGCTCGCCGGCGCGCAGGGCGATCCCACGGCGACGCAGGCCGCACCCGCGCCGGCGACGATCGACTGGGAGAGCCTGCCGGCCGTGCCCTATCGCGAACCGCCAAACATGACCCCGGCGATGCATGACTGGGCGCGCGGACAGGTGCGCGCACGCAAATGTCGCGCGCGCCGACTGGTCGATGGCCGCCCTGCGGTACGGGTCGAGGTAGCGGTACTGGTCGATGAGGAAGGCGTGCGCACCACCGTGCCGCGCGCGATCGGCTGTCCGACGATCGAGCAATATGCCGCGGGACTGGTCGCGGGCTTCTCCCGCAACAACCTGACCCAGCGCACCGCCGCGCCCGGCACCGCATGGTACCGCGCGACGGTGACCTTCGCCTGGCGGCAATGAGTTTTTCCGACGCCGAACTCGAACGCTATGCCCGCCATATCGTGCTGCCCGAAATCGGCGGCGCGGGCCAAGCGGAGCTGAAGGCGGCGCGGGTGCTGGTAGTGGGGGCCGGCGGGATCGGATCGCCGGCGATCCAGTATCTGGCGGCAGCGGGGATCGGGCAGATTGCAGTGATCGATGACGATCGCGTGGACCTGTCCAACCTGCAGCGACAGACGATTTTTGGGACGGAAGATGCTGGCCAACCCAAGGCGGTCGCGGCGGTGGCACGTGCCAAGGCGATCAACCCGCATGTCGAGATACGTGCCTGGCAACTCCGCCTCGAAGGCGGGAATGTCGACAAGCATATCTTTGGCAGCGACGTTGTCCTCGACGGCACCGACAATTTCGAGACGCGCCTGCTCGTCACCGACGCGGCGCTCCGCCACCGCGTGCCGCTGGTCAGCGCCGCCGTCGGGCGGTTCGAGGGACAACTCGGCGTGTTCCGCGGCTGGGAGGCGGACAAGCCCTGCTATCGCTGCTTCGTCGGCGCCGATCCGGAAACGGCAGGGATCAACTGCGCCGAACAGGGCGTGCTCGGCGCGCTGACCGGGATCATGGGCAGCCTCGCGGCACTGGAGGTGATCCGCGCGATCCATCCGTTTGGGGAGGACAGCGCGGGCAAGCTTCTGCTCGCCGACACGCTGGCACTCCGCTTCCGTACGCTGACCTTGCCCAAGGACCCCGGCTGCCCCGCCTGTTCGGGCTGAGCCTTACTCTCCCGGGAACGCCGTCCGCTTCCCGTTTGCCTTGAACACCACGCCGCGCCGCATCACGAACTGGACCTTTTCCATCTGGCGCAGATCGGCGACAGGGTCGCTGGCGACCGCGATGATGTCAGCGTCCATGCCCGGGGCGAGCGCACCGATGCGGTTGCTCTGCCCCAACGCCGCAGCGGCATCGACAGTCGCCGCGCGGATCGCCGCGACCGGGGCCAGCCCGACCTGGTTCATGTACGTGAATTCGAGAGCGTTGGTGCCGTGCGGGCCGACGCCGGAATCGGTGCCGAACGCGATCTTGACCCCGCCCGCGATCGCTCGTCGGTGGCTCTGCTTGACCACCTTCGACACTTCCTCCGCCTTCGCCGCGCTGGCCGGAGGGCGTTCGCCCGCGCGCGCCTGACGGATCACGCTTTCAAAGGCGTGGATGGTGGGCACCAGATAGACGCCCTTGTCCTTGAACAGCTTCACCGTCTCATCGTCGATGAAGCTGCCATGCTCGATCGAATCGACGCCCGCGCGGATCGCCATGTCGATCCCCGACTTGCCGTGCGCGTGGGCAGTGACCTTGCGGCCGAATGCGTGCGCGGTGTCGACGATCGCCTTCATCTCGTCGAAGGTCATCTGCGCCTCCAGCCCGCCCGCGATGTTCGATCCGACCCCGCCCGAGGCGGCGAACTTGATCACCTCCGCCCCGGTGAAGATCTGGTCGCGGGTCGCGCGGCGGCAATCGTCGGCGCCGTTGCACAGATGGTTCGCTTCCTCGCGCTCGAGATGCGCAACTTCGCGATTCAGGCCATTGGCGTCACCATGCCCGGCATGGACCGAGATCATCCGCCCGGCATTGATGATCGTCGGCCCGGCCAGCTCACCGCGGTTGATCGCGTCGCGCAGCGCACGCACCCCGCGCGCCTCGCCGCCCAGGTCCCGGACGGTGGTAAACCCGGCCTCCAGCGTTGCGCGCGCACGCCCAGCCGCACCGACGAACTGGTCCTCCAGATCCTTGGTATTGCCCTCCATCCGCGACTGGAGCGGATAGCCCGAGGAATAGAAATGGACATGCATGTCGATCAGACCGGGCAGGACATAGCGGTCCTTGAGGTCGATAAGCTCGGCCCCGCCCTCCGGCGCGACGAAGCCGTCGCGGATCTCGACCACCTTGCCGTCGCGCACCACGATCGTGCTCGCCCCGCGCGGGGCTTCGCCGGGTTTGGCGAGCAGTGTGCCGGCGTGGATATACTGGACCTTCGCTGGAGCTGCGGTCTGGGCTGCAAGCGGCGTGGCGACGAGCAGCGCAAGCGTGGCGGCGGCGATTCGGTGCATCAGTCTCTCCCTGTTTACCGCAGCCTAGGCGGTAACATGGGATACTGACTAGCCTCCGCGCATCGTGATCGAGGGCGGATCGCTGGCCGGGAAGCTGTCGTTGAGTTCCGCGTCCAGTTCGGCTTCCTGCTTGTTGCGCGCGACGCTCGCCTCCATCCGGGCGATCTGCTCAGGGGTTGCCTCGCTCTGATGCTGCGCTTTCCACGTCGCATAGGGCATGCCGTACACCGCCTCACGCGCAGCTTCGCGGTCGAGCTCGCCGCCGCTCGCCTCGCTCACCCAGTCGGCAAGGCAGTTGCGGCAAAAGCCCGCAAGGCCCATCAGTTCGATATTCTCGGCGTCGGTGCGGTGGCGCAGATGGCGGACCAGCTTGCGAAAGGCCTGTGCGGCAATGCGGTCGTCGATATTGTCTAACGTTGTCACGATTGCGCCTCCGCAGTTGAATAGTGCGCATTTGGCGTTAGGGACCGGCACAGACAAGGGATGGAGAATTCGGCGATGACGAAGGCAATGGCACCGCGGTCACGCAAGGTGCGCGTCCTGGCGACGCTCGGCCCCGCCAGCAACACGCCGGAAATGATCGCCGCGCTTCACGCCGCCGGTGCCGATGCCTTTCGCATCAACATGAGCCATGGTGATCAGGAATCGAAGGTGCCGGTAATCCAGGCGATCCGCGCGCTGGAAAAATCAACCGGCCGCCCGACCACGATCCTCGCCGATCTTCAGGGGCCGAAGCTGCGCGTCGGCAAGTTCGCCGAAGGCAAGGTGATGCTGGAGACGGGTGCAACCTTCCGCCTCGACCGTGACAAGACACCGGGTGACGCAACCCGCGTGGAACTGCCTCATCGCGAGATTTTCGAGGCGGTGACCGAAGGTGCGCGCCTGCTGCTCGACGACGGGAAAATGGTGCTGCGCGTGATCGGCTATGGCGACGGCTGGATCGACACGCGGGTCGAAGTTGGCGGCACGCTGTCGAACTCAAAAGGGCTGAACGTCCCCGACATGGTCCTGCCGCTCGCCGCCCTCACCGAAAAGGACCGCAGCGACCTTGCCTTTGCGGTCGAGCAGAAGGTTGACTGGATCGCGCTGTCATTCGTCCAGCGGCCCGAGGATCTGGCCGAGGCGCGCCGCCTGATCGGGCGCGACGGCCCTGCCCTGCTCGCCAAGATCGAGAAACCGAGCGCGGTCGCGCGGCTCGACGAAATCGTCGAGGCGTGCGACGGCGTGATGGTCGCGCGCGGCGACCTGGGCGTCGAACTGCCGCCGCAGAACCTGCCGCCGATGCAGAAGCGGATCGTCGAAACCTCGCGCCGCATGGGCCGCCCGGTGATCGTGGCGACGCAGATGCTCGAATCGATGATCACCTCGCCATCCCCCACGCGCGCAGAGGTCTCGGACGTTGCGACCGCAGTCTATGACGGCGCCGATGCGATCATGCTGTCGGCGGAGAGCGCGGCCGGTCAGTGGCCGATCGAGTCGGTCACGATGATGGACGCCATCGCCGATTCGGTGGAGCGTGACCCGGCGCATGGCGACCGCGTCCACTTCACCGTGATGAAGCCCGATCCCACCACCGCCGACGCGCTGGCGGAGGCCGCCAAGTCGATCGCGGCGAACGTGTCGGCCAGCGCGATCATCTGCTTCACCATGTCAGGATCCACCGCCCGCCGCATCGCCCGCGAGCGCCCGTCGGTGCCGATCCTGGTGCTGACGCCGAAGGCCGAGACTGCACGCCGCATGGGCCTCCTGTGGGGTACCCACGCAGTCCACACCCGCGATGTCGATTCGTTCGAGGACATGGTCGCCAAGGCGAAGCGCATGGCGATGCGCCACGGTATCGCCAAGGGGGGCGACCGCGTCGTGGTGTGCGCCGGCGTCCCGTTCGGCACGCCGGGTTCGACCAACGTGCTGCACGTGGTGACTTTGGTCGGGGACGAGCTTAAGGGGCGGAGCTAAGCGCTCAGCAGCCCGGCGCCGATCAGTTCGCGCCGGGCGTCCGTCACGTCGGTGAACAACACCGACCGGATTCCGAGCGCCTCTGCCCCCGCCACATTGGCGGCATTGTCGTCGATGAACACAGCCTCGCCCGGCTCGAGCCCGAAGCGGGCGAGCGCGAGGTGGTAGATTGCGGGATCGGGCTTTACCAGCTTCTCTTCGCCCGAGACAACCACATCGCGGAAGCGATCGAACAGCTGCGGCCATTCCGCACGGAAGGGCGGCCAGAATTCGTGGCTGAAATTGGTGATCGCGAACAGCGGCACGCCCGCCACGTCAAGCTCTGCAGCCAGTTCGTGCATTCCCGGTACCGGCCCGCCGACGCTTTCGTTGAAGCGCGGGCCCCAGGCGGCGATCAGTTCGGCGTGCTGCGGAAACAGCGCGGTCAGTTCGGCCGCGGTGTCTGCGAAATTGCGCCCCGCATCATGCTGGAAATGCCAGTCGAGCGTGACGACGTCGCGCACAAACGCTTCGAGCGCCCGATCGTCTCCGATCAGGCGCTCGTAAAGATAGCGCGGATGCCAGGTGAAGAGGACGTTGCCGATATCGAAGATAACGGCGCGCATGGCCCTCTTGCCTGCGCCGGGATCAGCCCTGGCGGGCCTTGAAGCGACGCTGCGTCTTGTTGATGACGTACACGCGGCCACGACGACGGATCACGCGGTTGTCGCGATGACGATCCTTGAGCGACTTCAGGCTGTTCACGATCTTCATGACCGATTCTCTACTATCTCGAATTATGGCGGGTGCCGGAAAAGAGGCGCTCGCCTAGTCGGGACGGGCCGTCAAGTCAAGGAAAGCTTGGCAACGGAACCGACATCCCCGTAACGATGTTGAACCGTAGAGCCGTGGCGCGTGCACGGCAGGAGGATGTGTCCGATGAACACCCGTGCTGTGCTTGCCCTCGCCCTTTCCGCCGCCACTCTGGCCGGGTGCTCCACCAGGATGGGCGGCTCCGCACCGGTCGATGTAACCCGATACCATCTTTCCCAACCGATTCCGGCAGGCACCGTGTCGGTGCAGCCGGTGAGCGGCAACGCGACGGGGCCGGAGGCACAGCTGTATCTCGACGCGGTCGCCGCGACGATGGGCAGTATGGGGTTCGCGGCGGCCCCCGATTCGGCGAAATCGGATTATCTCGCCACGGTCGATTTCCGCCGCACCGATCGCGGGCAGGTGCGCACCCGTCCGCCGGTGACGATCGGCATCGGCGGGGGCAGCTATGGCGGCAACGTTGGCGTCGGCGCAGGCGGCAGCGTCGGAATCGGCAGCAAGACCAGGACGGTCTATGCCTCCGAGCTCTCGGTCCAGCTGCGTCGCCGCGGCGACAACACCGTGATCTGGGAGGGCAAGGCGATGACCGAGACGCTCGGCGCCGCCGACGGCACCCAGCCGACCGACACCGCGACCAAGCTGTCCAATGCGCTGTTCAAGGGCTTTCCGGGGCAGTCGGGTATCACTATCACGGTGAAATGAGCATCCAACTGAACGCCGCGTTCGACAGCGGCAACATCCGACTGATCGACATCGATGGAGACACCGTCGATGTCGAGATCGTCGCCGACCACAAGTCCGACTTCTTCCAGTGGTTCCACTTCCGCGTCGCGGGCGCGAAGGGGCGGACGCTGACGTTCCGCATCACCAATGCGGGCAAGGCCGCCTATGCGTTCGGCTGGCCCGGCTACCGCGCTCGCGTCAGCACGGACCGCACAACCTGGCGCCTGACCGATGGCAGCTATGCCGATGGCGTGTTCAGTTTCACCCACAGCTTCGACAGCGATGTCGCGTGGTTCGCCTATTTCGCGCCGTACAGCATGGAGCGCCACGCCGACCTGATCGCGCGGATGGCGGCCAAGCCCGGCGTGACACATCGCGAGCTGGGGCAGACGCTCGACGGGCGGGCGATGGACCTGCTGACGCTCGGCACGGGACCGAAACAGGTGTGGCTCTATGCCCGCCAGCACCCCGGCGAATCGATGGCGGAATGGTGGGCCGAGGGGGCGCTGGAGAAGCTGACCGACCCGGACGATGCGATCGCGCAGGCATTGCGGGCCAAGGCGACGTTCCACATCGTCCCCAACATGAACCCGGACGGAAGCTTCCGCGGCCATCTGCGCACCAATGCGGCGGGGGTGAACCTCAATCGCGAATGGCATTCCCCGACGATGGCGCAGAGCCCCGAGGTCTTCCTCGTGCGTGGGGCGATGGACGAAACGGGCGTCGATTTCGCCATGGACGTGCATGGCGACGAGGCGATCCCGGCGAACTTCCTGGCGGGGTTTGAGGGAATTCCGTCGTGGACCGACAACCTCGGTGAGAAATTCTACGAGTTCGGCCGCCGCCTCGCCGCCGCGACGCCGCTGTTCCAGCTCGAACAAGGCTATGACAAGTCTGCCCCGGGTCAGGCGAACCTGTCGATGTCGACCAACCAGCTCGCCGAGCGGTTCGGCGCGGTGTCGATGACGCTGGAAATGCCGTTCAAGGACCATGACCCCAGCCCCGACGCCGAGTTCGGCTGGTCGCCAGAGCGATGCAAGGCGCTGGCGCATGCATGCCTCGACACGCTCGCGGGCATGATCGACGAGATCTAGGGCGATGATCATCCACGAGGGCGACCTTGACGATCGGCAGGTAATCGCCCTGCTCGACCTGCATGCGCGCGAGATGTCGGATCATTCGCCGCCGGGGACCTGTCATTTCCTCGACCTGTCCGGGCTCAAGACCCCGGACATCACCTTCCTGAGCGCATGGGATGGCGACATGCTGCTCGGTGTGGGCGCGCTCAAGCAGATCGATACGACCACCGGTGAGGTCAAATCGATGCGGGCGAGCGAAGCAGCGCGCGGGCGCGGCGTGGGGTTTGCGCTGCTCGACCATATCGTCGGTCTCGCTCGTGATCGGGGCTATACCGCGCTGAAGCTGGAAACCGGTACCGGTCCTTTGTTCGACGCGGCACATGCGCTGTATCGCCGCTATGGCTTTACCCCCTGCCCGCCCTTTGCCGACTATGTCGAAACCGACTTCAACCGCTTCTACGCACTCGACCTAACCACCGCTTGATCGTACCCGGCAGCCTGCCCTATTGCAGCGCACCATGAGCACCGAATTCCCCTCGCCCAGCGACGTTCCTGTCCGCCTCAAGCCGCTGCCGCTGCTGATCTTCAGCTCGCGCTGGCTCCAGCTGCCGCTCTATGTCGGGCTGATCGTCGCGCAGTGCGTCTATGTGTTCCTGTTCATCAAGGAACTGATCCACCTCGTCCAGCACGCATGGGAGTTCAGCGAGCAGCAGATCATGCTGGTCGTGCTTGGCCTGATCGACGTGGTGATGATCTCCAACCTGCTCGTGATGGTGATCGTCGGCGGCTATGAAACCTTCGTGTCGCGTCTCGGCCTGAAGGGGCATCCCGACCAGCCCGAATGGCTGAGCCACGTCAATGCTGGCGTGCTGAAGGTCAAGCTGGCGATGGCGATCATCGGCATCTCGTCGATCCATCTGCTGCGCACCTTCATCGAGGCGGGGGCGCTGGGTCAGCCGAACGGGCGGATCACCGAGCAGGCGGTTATCTGGCAGACGGTGATCCACATGGCCTTCATTGCATCGGCGATCGGCATCGCCTGGGTCGACCGGATGACGCAGACGAAGAACTGAGTTTTTCGCTCAGTTCCAGTAATCGAGCATGTCGGCCGTGATCCAGCCGTTGACATAATTGAGGTAAAAGGCGGCGAAGAGCGCGGTACCGACGATCGT
This sequence comes from Sphingomonas sp. J344, assembly GCF_024700005.1. NCBI lineage: Bacteria > Pseudomonadati > Pseudomonadota > Alphaproteobacteria > Sphingomonadales > Sphingomonadaceae > Sphingomonas > Sphingomonas sp. J344. Next base: position 706,638 of record NZ_JAJONB010000002.1, read on the forward strand.
CGTCCATTTGGCGATTGCCCCCGCCTGAAAGCGCTGGGGCGCGCTTTCCGCCTGGCCCTTGACCAGCGGCTCGCCCGCCTCGACCCCGGTGCGCGCGAAGAACGGCAGCACCAGGAAAAGCGCCAGAAACCAGAACAGGAAATAGATAGCGAGCGCGCTGAACCAGTTCATTGCATCACACCTCGATCAGCATCACGTCCATCACCGGTTTCTTGCCGGTGTAGCGCACTGCGACCCGCCGGGCCGCCAGCCGGATCGCCTCGCGCAATTTCTCACGGTCGCCGCCGCGCGCTTCGGTGACGGCCTTGGCCGCAGCGTCGCTGGCATCGGCGATCAGCGCGTCGCGATCCTCTTCCGCGGGAACGCCCTGGATGCGGACCTCGGGCCGGCCGGCGAGCTTGCCATTAGCCTTGATCGCGACCGCGACGGACATCTGGCCGTAAAGACCCAGCTTGCGCCGTTCGTTGATGGTGGTGCCGTCGGCGGGCAGGATGACGTCGCCATCGAGGACGAGCCGGCCCGCAATCGCATTGCCGACCTTTTGGGCTTGCCGGGCGCCAGGCGAACGATCTCGCCATTATTCTGCACGACCGCATGGGGGATTCCATGCGCGCGCCCGAACCGCGCCTGTTCGGCGATATGGCGCATCTCGCCATGGACGGGCACGAGGATTTCGGGGCGGATCCAGTCATACATCGCCGCCAGCTCGGGGCGACCGGGGTGGCCGGAAACGTGCACGAACGCCTGACGGTCGGTGATCATCTCGACCCCCTTGCCCGCCAGCACGTTCATGATCCGCCCGATCGCCATTTCATTGCCGGGGATCTGCTTGGACGAGAAGACGACGGTATCGCCGGATTCGAGCTTCAGCTGATGTGTCTCGTCGGCGATGCGCGCCAGGGCGGCGCGCGGTTCGCCCTGTCCGCCGGTGGCGATGATCATCACCTTGTCGCGCGGCAGCTTCATCGCCGTCTCGAAATCGACCGTCTCGGGGAAATCGCGGAGATAGCCGGTCGCCTTGGCGACGCGCAGGATGCGGTCGAGCGACCGCCCCGCGACGCACATCGCGCGACCGGTGTCCTTGGCGACCTCGCCCAGCGTCTGAAGCCGCGCGGCGTTGGAGGCGAAGGTGGTGACGAGCACCCGACCCTTGATGCCCGCGATGACTTCGTCGAGCCCCTCCCGAACCGCGGACTCGGAGCCTGATGCTTCCGGGTTGAAGACGTTGGTCGAATCGCAGACCAGCGCCAGCACGCCCTCGTCGCCGACTGCGGTCAGTTCCTCGGCGGTCGAGGGGGAACCCATCACCGGGGTCTCGTCGATCTTCCAGTCACCCGTGTGGAACACGCGGCCATAGGGCGTATCGATCAGCACCGCATTCCCCTCGGGGATCGAATGCGCCAGCGGGACATAGCGGATGCCGAACGGGCCGATCTGGAACGGCTCTTCCTCGCGCACCACGTTCAGCTCGACGCGGTCGGCGATCCCCTCTTCGTCCAACTTGCCGTGGATCAGGCCCGCGGTGAACGGTGTCGCATAGAGCGGCACGTCCAGCTCGCCCGCAAGGTACGGCAGCGCACCGATATGATCCTCATGCCCATGGGTCAGCACGATGCCGAGCAGATCGTCCAGCCGCTCCTCGATAAACTGCAGGTCGGGCAGGATCAGGTCGATGCCGGGATAGTCCGGCGTGCCAAAGATCACGCCGCAATCGACCATGATCCATTTGCCGTGGCAGCCATAGAGATTGACGTTCATGCCGATCTCGCCCGAGCCACCGAGCGCGAGGAAGAGGAGTTCTTTACCGGGGGTCATCTGATCTTTCGTTATCCACTACCGTCGTCACCCCGGCCTTGTGCCGGGGTCCACGACGGGGGAGGCAAGCGCGAAGCTAGAGGCTCAAGGGCCGGGCGTAGGGACAAGTGGACCCCGGCACAAGCATGTCCTGAGCGTCTGCCTTGCAGGTAGTCGAAGGGGCCGGGCCGAGCGACTTCGTGGCTAGGTGCCTTTCCGCTCCCACAGCATCGCCAAGCCCTGAATCGTCAGGTCGGGTTCGATCACGTCGAACACATCGGTCTGCTTCTCGAAAAGCACCGCAAGCCCGCCGGTGGCGATCACCTTCACCGGGCGGCCGATTTCGGCCTTCATCCGCGCGACCAGCCCCTCGATCATCGCGATATAGCCCCAATAGATGCCGATATGCATCTGATCGACCGTGTTGCGGCCGATGACGCTTGTGTTTGCGGGGGCCTCGATCGCGATGCGGGGCAGCTTGGCGGCGGCGGTAACCAGTGCGTCGAGCGACAGGTTGATGCCCGGCGCGATGATTCCGCCCTTGTACGCCCCGGTATAGTCGGCGACGTCGAAGGTTGCGGCGGTACCGAAGTCGACGACGATCAGGTCCCCGGGGTGATTTTCATGCGCGGCAATGATGTTGAGCGCGCGGTCCGCACCGACGCTCTGCGGCTCCTCGACATCCAGCGCGATCGGCCACCCGTCGCGGCCCGCCACCAGTGGCGTGCAGCCGAAATATTTCTGCGCCAGCACCTCCAGATTGTGGAGGGCGCGCGGGACCACCGTGCCGATGATGACGCCGCTGACGACGCCGCGCTCATAGTCCTCCAGCGCAAGCAACTGGCTCAGCCACACGGCATATTCGTCGGCCGTGCGACGCGGATCGGTGGCGATGCGCCAGCGCGCTTTGACCTCCCGTCCCTCGACCAGGGCGAAGACGACATTGGTGTTGCCGGCGTCGATCGCGAGCAGCATGGATTTGTCCTTCAGATCAGGAAGACGTCACCGGCATGAATGACATGCCGCGACCCATCGGCCAAGCGCAGGATCAGAGCGCCATCGGTTGTGAGACCGTCGAACAGGCCGTCATGGCTGGTGCCATCAGGGAGCCGCGCGGTGAGTGCTGTCCCTTTGCGATGCGCGCGGTCGAGCCAGCGTTGGCGAACCGGCTCCAGCCCCTCGCCGCGCCACCGCGACAGCCAGCGGGCGAAGCTGTCGGCGAGCATATCGGCAAAGCTCGCGGCGTCGACCGCCACACCCTGCGCGGCGAGGCTGGTGGCAGGGCGATCGGATAGTTCAGGGTAATGCGCCAGGTTGACGCCGATGCCGACGACTACGGCGTCACTCGCGCGCTCCAACAGCACGCCCGACAACTTTGCGCCGTCGATCAGCAGGTCGTTGGGCCATTTGATCGTCGCGCCGGTGGGCAGGAAGACGCGCACTGCTTCTTCGAGTGCAACGACCGTGACCAGCGCGAGCGCCGACGCCGGCGGGTCGGTCAGACGCACGCGCACGAGGGTGCTGCCGTAGAAATTGCCGACCGGCGATTCCCAAGCCCGGCCCTGACGCCCCTTGCCCGCAGTCTGGCGTTCGGCGCGCAACCACGATCCCTCGCTCGCGCCCGCCGCAGCGAGCGCCAGCATGTCGGCGTTGGTCGAACCGGTTTCGGCTACGACGCGGATCAGAAGAGCGTCCGCGCCGCCGCAATCGACCATGCGCCGAGCACCGGGATCAGCAGATAACCGAGCGGCGAGACGAAGATCGCCGCAGCGGCGATCAGCCCGCCTTCGAGCGCACTGTCACCCTTGGCATAGGCCGGGGCAGGCTCGTCGAAGTACATCGTCTTGACGATCTTGAGGTAATAGAAGGCGCCGATCACCGACGCAGCGATACCGATCGCCGCAAGCCAGAACAGGTCGGCGCGCACCGCCGCCTCGAACACTGCGAACTTCGCCCAGAAGCCGAACAGCGGCGGGATGCCCGCCAGGCTGAACATGAAGATCGCGAGCGCCGCCGCCAATGCCGGGCGCGTGCGCGACAGGCCCGACAGGCTGGCAATCGTCTCGACCGGCTGGCCATCCGCGTCGCGCATCTGGAGCACGACGAGGAAGCTGCCCAGCGTCATCACCACATAGATGGTGAGATAGGTCAGCACGCCCGCCACGCCCTCGGCAGTACCGGCGGCCAGACCGATCAGCGCGAAGCCGACATTGTTGATCGAGGAGTAGGCAAGCAAGCGCTTGATATTCTGCTGGCCGATCGCCGCGACCGCGCCGAGCACGATCGAGGCAAGCGCCGCAAAGATCACAATCTGGCGCCAGTCGCTGGTGACCGGACCCATCGCTTCGATCGCGACGCGGACCGACAGCGCCATGGCCGCAACCTTGGGCGCGCTGGCGAAGAAGGTGGTCACCGGCGTCGGTGCACCCTCATACACGTCCGGCGTCCACATGTGGAACGGTACCGCCGACATCTTGAACGCTAGGCCAGCGAAGACGAACACCAGGCCGAACAGCAGCCCCATACTCTCACCCGCAGCGTAAGCCGACGCGATGTCGCCGAACACCGTGGTCCCGCTGAACCCGTACACCAGGCTGATTCCGTAGAGCAGGATGCCCGACGCGAGCGAACCGAGGATGAAATATTTCAGGCCAGCTTCGGCCGAACGCTCGTCGCGGCGCATGAAGCTGGCGAGCACGTAGGAGGCAAGGCTGTTGAGCTCGAGCCCGATATACAGCGTCAGCAGGTCGTTCGCCGACACCATCATGCCCATGCCCGCGGTCGCGAACAGGATCAGGATCGGATATTCGGGGCGCAGATCCTCGCCACTGGTGCGCGCGAAAAAGCGCGGGGCAATGACGATCGAGACCGCCGCAGCGAAGAAGATCAGCGCCTTGGCATAGGCGGAGAACAGGTCGGCGCGGTACAGGCCATCAAACGCGGTGCCGCCCGACGACGCGGGGCCGGTCAGCGCGATGCCCGCACCGATCAGCACGGCGACGGACACCCAGCTCACCGCGCGCGTCACCGCCTGACCGCCCCATGCGGCGACCATCAGCAGCGCGAGCGCCCCGACCGACAGGACGATCTCGGGCAGGACCATCGAAACTTGTGCGGCGTAGTCCATCAGTGTGCCGCTCCGTGCTCGGCCGATTTATGGTCTTCGGCATGCGCGGCCCTGGCCGCTGCGGGATTGCCGGGGGTCGGAAGGCTGTCACCCGCCGGACGTGCGCGCTCGATCCGGGCAAGCAGCGTCGCGACATCGGCGCGCATCGGCGCGAGGAAGCTTTCCGGGTACACGCCCATCCACAGCACCGCCGCCGCGATCGGGGCGAGCAGCGCCATCTCGCGCTTGTTGAGGTCCGGCATTGCCTTGACGTCGTCCTTGGTGAGGTCACCGAACACGACGCGGCGATAGACGTACAGCATGTACGCAGCACCGAGGATAATGCCGGTCGTCGCGATCAGCGTCGCGAGCGTCGACACCTGGTAGGTACCCATCAGCGCCAGCAGTTCGCCGACGAAGTTGCTCGTGCCCGGCAGGCCGACCGACGCCATCGTGAACAGCATGAACAGGATCGCATATTTCGGCATGTTGATCGCAAGGCCGCCATACCGGTCGATCTCGCGCGTATGCAGGCGGTCGTAGATCACGCCGACGCACAGGAACAGGGCGCCCGATACCAGGCCGTGGCCCAGCATGACCATCATCGCGCCCTCGATCCCCTGACGGTTGAAGGTGAACAGGCCCAAGGTCACGATCGCCATGTGCGCGACCGACGAATAGGCGATCAGCTTCTTCATGTCGTTCTGCACCAGAGCGATCAGCGAGGTCACGACGACCGCGATGCACGACAGGCCGAACACCAGCCAGATCAGCTGCGCCGAAGCCTCCGGGAACATCGGCAGGCTGAACCGCAGGAAGCCGTATCCGCCAAGCTTCAGCAGCACGCCCGCCAGGATCACCGAACCGGCGGTCGGCGCCTGCACGTGCGCGTCGGGAAGCCAGGTATGGACCGGCCACATCGGCATCTTCACCGCGAACGACGCGAAGAAGGCCAGCCACAGCCAGGTCTGGACATCGACCGGGAAGTCATACGCCATCAGTTCGGGGATCGACGTCGTGTCCGCGGTGATGCTCATGTACATCATCGCGATCAGCATCAGCAGCGAGCCGAGCAGCGTGTAGAGGAAAAACTTGTACGACGCGTAGATGCGGTTCGCGCCGCCCCAGATGCCGATGATCAGGAACATCGGGATCAGGCCGGCTTCGAAGAACATGTAGAACAGGAAAATGTCCTGCGCCGCGAAGGTACCGATCATCAGCACTTCGGTGATCAGGAAAGCCGCCATATATTCCGGCACGCGCTTTTCGATCGCGGTCCAGCTGGCGCCGATGCAGATCGGCATCAGGAACACGCTGAGCATGATCAGCAGCAGCGCGAAGCCGTCGATGCCCAGCGCCCAGGCGAAGCGCCCGAAGATCGGCGTATATTCGACGAACTGCCACTGCGGCCCGCCAATCTCGAAATTCGCCCACAGCACGCCGCCGAGCACCAGGTCGATCAGCGTCGCAGTCAGCGCGATCCAGCGCGCATTGTTCGCGGTGGTGAACAGGCATGCGACCGCCGCAACCAGCGGCACGATCAGCATGATGGAGAGAATGCCGCTCATCGCGTGATCACCCAGGTAACGGCTGCGGTCAGGCCGATCAGCATGACGAACGCATAGCTATAGACATATCCGGACTGGAGGCGGCCGCTCCACACACCCGCGAACCTGACCGCCGCAGCGGAGCCGTTGGGGCCGAACCGGTCGATCAGCCCCTCGTCGCCCCGCTTCCAGAACAGGCGACCGAACCAGAAGGCGGGCTTCACGAACAGCACATTGTACAGCTCGTCGAAATACCACTTGTTCAGCAGGAACTTGTAGAGGAGCGAGAAGGTCGCGGTGAAGCGCGCCGGGATGGTCGGCGACTTGATGTACGCGACCCATGCCCCGAACAGGCCGAGCAGCATGACGATGCTGGCCGACAGCTTCACCCACAACGGCACTTCGTGCATCGCGTTCGCCAGATGCTCGTCGAACGCGACCGCGCCCTTCCAGAAGATCTCGCCAGCCTCGGGCTGGATGAAGAACTTGTTGAACGCGAAGCCCGCGAACACCGCGCCGAGGCTGAGCACCAGCAGCGGGATCATCATCGGCAGCGGGCTTTCGTGCGGATGATAGCCGCCGGTCCCGTCCGCCGTCTCATGTGCGCCATGCGCATGGGCATGCGGCTCGTGACCCGCATCTTCCTGCGCCGGCGGGTTCTCCGCATGCGCGACCGCGTGGCCATGCGCCTCGTCATGCGCGTGGTCATGGCCGTGCGAGTCATGCAGCGCGTGCTGGATATGCTCCGACTGGGTCCAGCGCGGCTTGCCGAAGAAGGTGAGGAACATCAGGCGCCACGAGTAGAAACTCGTCAGCAGTGCGGCGAACACGCCGACCCAGAACGCGCCCTGGCCCCAGCCCGATGCGTATGCCGCCTCGAGGATCGCGTCCTTGGAGTGGAAGCCCGCGAACCCGGCATGGAGCCAGTAGATGCCGACGCCGGTGATCGCGAGCGTGCCCGCCATCATCGTCCAGAAGGTGACCGGGATGTGCTTCCGCAGGCCGCCATAGTAACGCATGTCCTGCTCATGGTGCATCGCGTGGATCACCGAGCCGGCACCCAGGAACAGCAGCGCCTTGAAGAAGGCGTGGGTGAACAGGTGGAACATCGCCGCGCCATACATGCCGACGCCCGCAGCGAAGAACATGTATCCGAGCTGCGAACAGGTCGAATAGGCGATGACGCGCTTGATGTCGGTCTGCGTCGTGCCGACCGTCGCGGCGAACAGGCAGGTCGCCGCACCGATAAAGGTGACGAAGCCGAGTGCGATCGGCGCCTGTTCGAACAGCGGCGACAGGCGGCAGACCATGAACACGCCCGCGGTGACCATCGTCGCCGCGTGGATCAGCGCCGAAACCGGGGTCGGGCCTTCCATCGCGTCGGGCAACCAAGTGTGCAGGCCAAGCTGCGCCGACTTGCCCATCGCGCCGACGAACAGCAGCAGGCAGAGCACGGTCAGCGTGTCGACGCGATAGCCCAGGAAGCCGATCGTGCTGCCCGCCATGCCGGGCGCAGCTTCGAGGATTTCGGGGATCGAGATGGTGCCGAACACCAGGAACACGCCAAAGATGCCGAGCATGAAGCCGAGATCGCCGACACGGTTGACCACGAACGCCTTGATCGCGGCGGCGTTGGCCGACGGCTTCTTGAACCAGAAGCCGATCAGCAGATAGCTGGCGAGACCGACGCCTTCCCAGCCGAAGAACATCTGCAGCAGGTTATCGGCGGTCACCAGCATCAGCATGGCGAAGGTGAACAGCGAGAGATACGCGAAGAAGCGCGGCTGATCCGGGTCCTCTTCCATATAGCCCCAGCTATACAGGTGGACGAGCGCCGAGACGCTGGTGACCACGACCAGCATGACGGCGGTCAAGCTGTCGACGCGGAGTGCCCAACTGACGTCGAGATCGCCAGAGCGCATCCAGGTCAGCACCTGAACCACCTGCGGCTCGTTCGCGCCGGTCATGAACCCGATGAACACGGGCCAGCTCAGCCCCGCCGCGATCAGCAGCGCGCCGGTGGTGACGATCTTCGGGAACACTGTCCCGAACGCGCGATTGCTGAACCCCGCGACGATCGCTGCCAGCAGCGGCAGGAAAACGATGAAATGGATCGAAGACATCAAAACAACCCCGTCACCCCAGCGAAAGCTGGGGTCTCGTGCCACGAGGGCGCACGCTGGAGGAGGGAGATGCCAGCTTTCGCTGGCATGACGAGCTTCTTCACGCGCATCAGCCCTTCATCCGATTGACGTCGTCGACCGAGATCGTGCCGCGGCCGCGGAAATAGATGACGAGGATGGCGAGACCGATCGCGGCCTCACCCGCCGCAACGGTCAGCACGAACATGGCGAACACCTGACCCACCATGTCGCCAAGGTACGACGAGAAGGCGACGAGGTTGAGGTTCACGCTGAGCAGGATCAGCTCGATCGCCATCAGGATGACGATGAGGTTCTTGCGGTTCATGAAGATGCCCAGCACGCCCATGGTGAACAGGATCGCGCTGACGACGAGATAATGGGTGATTCCGATCACAGCTCCACCCCCTGCCCGACGGGCTGGTTGACGTTGCGGGTCGCGTCCTTCTGACGCCGGTTGATCTGGCGCCAGACATTCTGCTTCATCACCCCGCCGCGCTGGCGGTGGGTCAGCACGATCGCGCCGACCATGGCGACGAGCAGGATGAAGCCGGCAGCCTCGAACAGATACAGATAGCGGGTGTAGAGCAGCATGCCGACCGCTTCGATATTCGACACCTGGCCGAGTGCAGTGTCGGGGTCGATCGGGGCGACGCGCTTGGCCAGATCGATCTTGCCCGCGCTCCACGCAAAGGTGCCGATGACGATCTCCGCCGCCAGCGCAACCGCGATGGCGAGGCCGAACATGGCGTAGCGCACGAACCCGGCGCGCAGCTCGGCAAAGTCGATGTCGAGCATCATCACGACGAACAGGAACAGCACCGCGACCGCGCCGACATAGACGATGACCAGCAGCATCGCGATAAACTCGGCGCCTGCGAGTACCATCAGCCCGGCGGCGTTGAAGAACGCCAGGATCAGCCACAGCACCGAATGAACGGGATTGCGGGCGGTAATCGTCATCGCGGCGGAGAGGATTACCACCCCGGCGAAGAGATAGAAGGCGATTGCTTGAATCACGGAATCATGTGCCCCTTTGGTGCCGCGCGCTTAACGATAGGGTGCATCGGCGGCAAGGTTCGCGGCGATTGCGCGTTCCCAGCGGTCGCCGTTCGCGAGCAGCTTTTCCTTGTGATAGATCAACTCCTCGCGCGTTTCGGTCGCGAATTCGAAATTGGGGCCCTCGACGATCGCATCGACCGGGCATGCCTCGGCGCACAGCCCGCAATAGATGCACTTGGTCATGTCGATGTCGTAGCGCGTGGTGCGGCGGCTGCCGTCCTCGCGCGGCTCGGCCTCGATCGTGATCGCCAGCGCAGGGCAGATCGCCTCGCACAGCTTGCACGCGATGCAGCGCTCTTCGCCGTTCGGATAACGGCGCAGCGCATGCTCGCCGCGAAAGCGGGGCGAGAGCGGGTTCTTCTCATACGGGTAGTTGATCGTCGCCTTGGGCTTGAAGAGATACCTCAGCGTGAGGGCATGCGCCTTCACGAACTCCCACAGGGTGAACGAACGGACGAGTTGGGCGACGCTCATGCGGGAACTCCAACGCGGTCCAGCATCAGATAGCCGGAAACCAGGAATACGAAGAACAGCGACAGCGGGAGGAAGATTTTCCAGCCCAGGCGCATCAGTTGGTCATAGCGGTAGCGCGGAACGGTCGCCTTGATCCACGAGAAGACGAAGAAGAAGAACAGGATCTTGGCGAACAGCCAGATGATGCCCGGCACCGCATAGAGCGGCGCCCAGTCGATCGGCGGCAAATAGCCACCCCAGAACAGCACCGCGTTGAGCGTGCACATCAGGATGACGTTGGCATATTCGCCCAGCCAGAACAGCGCGAAGCTCATCGACGAATATTCGGTCTGGTAGCCGGCGACCAGCTCCGCCTCCGCCTCGGTCAGGTCGAACGGCGCGCGCGCAGTTTCGGCGAGGGCGGAGATCAGGAACACCACCGCCATCGGGAACAGCAGCGGGTTGAAGCCATAGCCGTTGAACAGGCCAAGGACATGGCCGCGCTGCCCCTCGACAATCCCGGTCAGGTTGAACGTCCCCGCCCACAGCACCACCGCGATCAGCACGAAACCGATCGAGACTTCATAGCTGACCATCTGCGCCGCGGCGCGCACCGCGGAATAGAAGGGATATTTCGAGTTGGACGACCAGCCCGCCAGGATCACGCCGTACACGCCGAGCGACGACGCCGCGAGGATGTAGAGCAGGCCGACATTGATGTTCGACAGCACCACGCCCGCCTGGAACGGGATCACCGCCCACACGATCAGCGCGACGGTGAAGGTGATGATCGGCGCGAGCAGGAACAGCCCCTTGTTCGCGCTCGACGGGATGATGGTTTCCTGAAGAAAGACCTTGAGCCCGTCCGCGAACGACTGGAGCAGGCCGAGCGGGCCGACGACGTTCGGACCGCGCCGCAGCGCGATCGCCGCCCAGATCTTGCGATCGGCATAGATGATCATCGCCACCGCCAGCATCAGCGGCAGCGCGATCAGCAGGATGCCCGCGATCGTCGCGACGAACCACGCCCATTCGAAGGACATGCCGAGGGTGTTCTGGAAAAAGTCGGTCATGCGAACATACCCGTCACCCCAGCGAAAGCTGGGGTCTCAAGAGAATAGAGCGCGCGCTTGCGGCACAAGACCCCAGCTTTCGCTGGGGTGACGAATGAGGAGCGCATCACTCCGCCGCCTCCGCGAAATCCTCGCCGTGGATCAGTTCGGCCGAGCAGCGCTGCATCGTCGGCGATGCGCGGCAGATGGCATTGGTCAGGTAGAAGTCGGCGATCGGGTAAGCGATTTCCTCTTCTCCCTTGGCCCATTCCCCCTTCGCATCCAGCGCGGGCGGGTTCCAGCCAAAGCTGGCGAGCCCTTCGCTGCCCAGCGCCGGCACTTCGGCGGCCATTGCCGCGCGCAGTTCGCCAAAGCTGTCGAACGGCAGCGTCTTGCCCATCACTTCGGACAGGGCGCGCAGGATCGTCCAATCCTCACGCGCGTCGCCGGGGGCCGAAACCGCCTTCTCGCTGCGCTGGACCCGGCCTTCCAGGTTGACATAGGTGCCATGCTTCTCGGCATAGCTCGCGCCCGGCAGGATCACGTCCGCCGCATGTGCACCCTTGTCGCCATGATGGCCGATATAGACGTTGAAGCTGTTGGCGAAGTTGGAGAAATCCACTTCGTCCGCGCCGAGGAAGAAGGTCAGCTTGGGGCTTGCCGCGACGATGTCGGCAATGCCGCCCTTCGACGCGAAACCGAGCATCAAGCCGCCCATGCGGCTCGCCGCCATGTGCAGCACGTTGAAGCCGTTCCAGCCTTCGCGCACAAGGTTCAGCTTCTTCGCCAGCGCCAATGCCGCGCCATGCCCGTTCTTGAGCGCCGCGCCGCCGACGATCACCATCGGGCGTGCCGCATCCTTGAACGCATCCGCCGCCGCCTTGGGCAGCTTGCCGAGCAGGCCGAGATCGTTGCCGAGCCACGTCGTTTTGTAGGTCAGGTCGGTTTCCGGCCCGATTGCGAAGACCTTGGCGCCGCGCTTGATCGCCTTGCGCACGCGGGTGTTCACCAGCGGCGCTTCCCAGCGCAGGTTCGTTCCGACCAGCAGGATCACGTCCGCCGTTTCGACACCCGCGATCGTGGTGTTGAAATTTACCGCCGACAACGACGACGTGTCATACGCCATGCCGGTCTGACGCCCTTCGAGCAGGGTCGAGCCGAACGACTGGACCAGCTTCTTGGCGGCGAAGATCGTCTCGCAATCGAGCAGGTCGCCATGGATCGCGGCAACCTTGTCGCCCGCACCCTTGGCCGCGACGGCGATCGCCGCGAACGCCTCGTCCCATGTCGCTTCGACCAGTCTGCCGTCCTTGCGGACATAGGGCTTGTCGAGCCGGCGGAAGCTGAGGCCGTCGACATGGTGGCGCGTCTTGTCGTGCGCCCATTCCTCGTTCACGTCTTCGTTGATGCGCGGGAGGACGCGCAGCACGCCGCGACCGCGGCTGTCGATGCGGATATTGGTGCCGACCGCGTCCATCACGTCGATCGCCAGCGTCTTCTTCAGCTCCCACGGCCGCGCTTCGAACGCATAGGGCTTCGACGTCAGCGCGCCGACCGGGCACAGGTCGACGACATTGCCCGACAGTTCGGACGTGACCGCCTTCTCCAGATACGACGTGATCTGCATATTCTCGCCGCGATAGATCGCGCCGATCTCCTCCACGCCCGCGACCTCTTCGGCAAAGCGGACGCAGCGGGTGCACTGGATGCAGCGGGTCATCACCGTCTTGACGATGGGGCCCATGTACTTCTCGGTCACCGCGCGCTTGTTCTCGGTGTAGCGGCTGTGCCCGCGCCCGTACGCGATCGACTGGTCCTGCAGATCGCACTCGCCGCCCTGATCGCAGATCGGGCAATCGAGCGGGTGGTTGATCAGCAGGAACTCCATCACGCCTTCGCGCGCGGCCTTCACCATCGCGCTGTCGGTGCGGACGTCCTGATTGTCGGCGGCGGGCAGCGCGCACGACGCCTGCGGCTTGGGCGGCCCGGGCTTCACCTCGACCAGGCACATGCGGCAATTGCCCGCGATGCTGAGGCGCTCGTGATAGCAGAAACGCGGGATTTCCTTGCCCGCAGCCTCGCACGCCTGGAGCACGGTGGCACCTGCGGGGACTTCGACTTCGATCCCGTCTACGGTCAGCTTGGGCATTATTCCGCTGCCTCTTGCATTGGCGAAAGTCCCCCGCCCTGCTTTTCGATGATCCGGCGCTCCATTTCGGGCCGGAAATGCTTGATCAGCCCCTGGATCGGCCATGCCGCCGCGTCGCCGAGCGCGCAGATGGTGTGGCCTTCGACCTGCTTGGTGACGTTGAACAGCGTGTCGATCTCGCTGATGTCGGCGTCGCCGGTGCGCATCCGCTCCATCACGCGCCACATCCAGCCGGTGCCCTCACGGCACGGGGTGCACTGGCCGCAGCTCTCATGCTTGTAGAAATAGCTGATGCGGCTGATCGCGGCGACGATGTCGGTGGACTTGTCCATCACGATCACGGCGGCGGTGCCCAGGCCCGATCCGAGCGAGCGCAGGCCGTCGAAATCCATCGGCGCGTCCATGATCTCCGCCGCCGGAACCAGCGGCACCGACGATCCGCCAGGGATCACGGCGAGCAGGTTGTCCCAGCCGCCACGAATGCCGCCGCAATGCTTTTCGATCAGCTCGCGGAACGGGATCGACATGCTTTCCTCGACCACGCACGGCTTTTCGACGTGCCCGCTGATCTGGAACAGCTTGGTGCCCTTGTTGTTCTCACGGCCAAAGCTCGCGAACCATTCGGGGCTGCGGCGCAGGATCGTGGGCGCAACCGCGATCGATTCCACATTGTTGACCGTGGTCGGGCAGCCATAAAGGCCCGCGCCCGCCGGGAAGGGCGGCTTGAGGCGCGGCTGGCCCTTCTTGCCCTCCAGGCTCTCGATCATCGCGGTCTCTTCGCCGCAGATATAGGCGCCCGCGCCGCGATGGCAGAAGACGTCGAAATCATAGCCCGAACCGCAGGCATTCTTGCCCAGCAGGCCCTTGGCGTAGGCTTCCTCGATCGCCTTGAACAGCGTCTCGGCCTCGCGGATATATTCGCCGCGAATATAGATATAGGCCGCACGCGCGCGCATCGCGAAGCCCGCGACCAGCGCGCCTTCGAGCAGCAAATGCGGGTCGTGGCGGATGATCTCGCGGTCCTTGCACGAACCCGGTTCGGATTCGTCGGCATTGATGACCAGGAAGCTCGGCCGCTCGGGCGTCGGGTTCTTGGGCATGAAGCTCCACTTCATGCCGGTCGGGAACCCCGCCCCGCCGCGCCCGCGCAGGCCCGACGCCTTGATCTTCTCGATGATCGTGTCGGGGCCGAGTTCGAGCAGCTTCTTGGTATTGTCCCACGCGCCGCGTTTGATCGCAGCGTCCAGGGTCCACGGCTGATAGCCGTAGAGGTTGGTGAAAATCCGGTCCTTGTCCGCGAGCATCTTAGCGCGGCCCCCCCGATACGCTTGTTGTCCTTGACCGCGAGATAGATCGCGACGCCCGCGCCGATGACGAGCAGCGGCACGAACAGCTTCGCGGCGAGCTTCAGCGCCCAGATTGCGACGACGATGCCACCGATGATGGCGAGGATCGTGAAGATCGTGTTCTTGCTCACCATTCGCTCCTGTAATCGTGGTTTTCGGACACCATTGCGGTCAGCGTGGTCGGGCCGCCAAGCGGCTCGACGGTGTGGCGGCCGGGCTCCTGCGTGCCCGCCTTGGGGCTCTTGCCCTGCGCCAGCGCGTCGAGGATCGCGACGGTGCGGTCGTAGTTCAGATCCTCGAAATTATCGTCGTTGATCTGGACCATCGGCGCGGAGGCGCAATTGCCCATGCACTCGACCTCGGTCAGCGTGAACAAGCCGTCGGGCGTGGTCTTGCCCTTGGCCATGCCGCGGTTCTTGCACGCGGCGAACACCTCGTCCGATCCGCGCAGCCAGCACGGCGTCGTGCCGCACACCTGCACATGATATTTGCCGACCGGTTGCAGATTGAACATGGTGTAGAAAGTCGCGACCTCGAGCACGCGGATCACCGCCATGTCGAGCTCACGCGCGACGAATTCGATCACCGGGATCGGCAGCCAGCCCTGCGTATCCGTCTCCGCCCCGACCTGACGCTGGGCGAGGTCGAGATAGGGGATGGTGCAGCTCATCTGCCGCCCCTCGGGATAGCGCGCGCGGATGGTCGCCGCCTTTTTGGCGTTCTCCGCCGTCCAGGCGAACCCGCCCCAGCGTGCGCGGAGTTCCGGCGTGTCTTCGATTGCGTTTGCGTCAGCCATACCAGTTCAACCTATGCCCGGCCGCGAGGAGGCAGGGAAAATCTCGATCGAGACAACTTTTGACCCGTCGAACAGAAGTTCGGTCACCCACATCACCTCCTTGCGATCCTCCCGACACCTCCAAAGGATTGACGAGAGGTTCGGTGCGCGGGGCTGAGACAGCACAGCAGGCTTGCACGACTTGAACGCCTTCAACTGTGCCGCCTGCTCGGCCGTCAGCGCCTGGACCACGCCGGTGGCGACCGGATCGCGATCTTTCGCTACGGCAGCGATAAACTGATGGCTGATACGGATCCGCACCGATTCAGATGGGCCATTCGCCGCCATAGCAAAAGAATTGCGAGAACGCTCACCGGATGAACTCCACGCGGCTCACCTTGTCGCCGCTGAAGGTGTAGATGGACATGACCTCGAACTGCTCGCCATCGGGCGCGCGCGAGACCGTTTCGTGGAGCAGCACCGTCTCGCCCAGCTCATAGCTGGCGAGGATGTCGGCGCGGTTGTGCGGGAACTGGGCGAACATCGCCTTCAGCCCCGCGCGGACGCCTTCCTTGCCTTCACGCAGCACCGCACCGCGATAGCCCGCTTCACAGGCATCGTCGGTCATCAGCGCGACATAGGCGTCGGCATCCTGCGCGTTGTAATGCGCGATCATTTCGTGCGCGGTCGCGATGCGGGTGCTCACGGCCGCGTCGTGGAGGGTGAGGGTGTCAGCCATTTTTGTATTCCGAAGAAAGACTTTCCCGCACGTCCTTCTGATACCGACGCTCGCCTTGGCGAGCGACAGCGCGCATCAACGCGGCATAGTATCCTGCGCCAACAACCAACCCGGTCACAAGTACGGACCAAAACGCGGCGCCCTGAGAGACTTCGCGCCAAATCACCACAGCAAAGAGCGCAACCGCCGCTGCAGGTCCGATCAGAAAAATGAGATTGGCGGCGCTCAGGAGGTCCCCCCGCTCATCCAACCACTCTGCTAGCCGCGCAATCACCGGTCACACTCCCCGAACACGATATCCATCGCGCCCAGAATCGCGGTGATGTCCGCCAACATGTGCCCGCGCGACATGAAGTCCATTGCCTGCAAGTGGCTGAATGCGGTCGGGCGGATTTTTGCAGCGATAGGGTTTGTTCGACCCGTCGCTGACCATGTAGATGCCGAACTCGCCCTTGGGGCTTTCGGTCGCGACGTACACTTCGCCTGCGGGGACGTGGAAACCCTCGGTATAGAGTTTGAAGTGATGGATCAGCGCTTCCATCGACTGCTTCATCTCGGCGCGCTTGGGCGGCACCACCTTGCGGTCGAGCGATGCGATCGGGCCCGACGGCATATCGTTCAGGCACTGCTTCATGATGCGCGCGGACTGGTACACTTCCTCGACGCGGACCATGAAGCGGTCATAGCAATCGCCGCGCGTGCCGACCGGGATTTCGAAATCCATGCGGTCATACACGTCATAGGGCTGCGACTTGCGCAGATCCCACGGAATACCGGCGGCGCGGATCATCGGGCCGGAAAAGCCCCATTTGACCGCGTCGTCGCGATTGACGATCGCGATGTCGACATTGCGCTGCTTGAAGATGCGGTTCTCCGCCACCAGGCTGATCGCGTCGCCGAACAGCTGCGGCAGGCGCGTGTCGAGCCAGTCGCCGATATCGGTCAGCAGCTTGAGCGGCACGTCCTGATGCACGCCGCCGGGACGCAGGTAATTATGGTGCATGCGCGCGCCGGACATGCGCTCGAAGAAATTGAGGCAGTCCTCGCGCAGCTCGAACATCCACAGGTTCGGCGTCATCGCGCCGACGTCCATCACGTGCGCGCCGAGGTTGAGCATGTGGTTGCAGATGCGGGTCAGCTCGGCAAAGAACACGCGCAGATATTGCGCACGCACCGGTACTTCCAGGTCGAGCAGCTTTTCGACCGCGAGCACGAAGCTGTGCTCCATCGCCAGCGGCGAGCAATAGTCGAGGCGATCCATGTACGGGAGCGCCTGGGTATAGGTCTTGTACTCGATCAGCTTTTCGGTGCCGCGATGGAGCAGGCCGACATGCGGATCGATCCGCTCGATAATCTCGCCATCCAGTTCGGTGACGAGGCGCAACACGCCGTGCGCCGCCGGGTGCTGCGGCCCGAAGTTGATCGTGTAGTTGGCGATCGCCGTGTCGCCCGTGCTGGGATCGCCCGCATCGGTGCGACCCGCGATTTCGTCGAGATATTCGGCCATTATGCCTCATCCCCCTTCTTCGCGCGCGGCTTGGCGGGCTTGCGGGGCTTCTTCACAACATCGGGATTTGCGGGCGCCGGGCCGGCACCGGGCGACGCCTTGCCGATGCCGGTGTCCTGCGGACCGTCGCTGGTCTTGGGCTTGCGCACGCGCGCCTTGACCGGCTTGTCGGCAGCATCCGACTTGGCGACCGCATCGGCGGTTGCAGGAGTCGGCGCACCCTTGGCTGCGGGCGCGGCGGCAGGCTTTTCCTCGACCTTGACGGCGGGCGGCGGCGCGGGGGGAGCGGGCGGCGGTGGCGGCGCGACGTACTTCTCGTCGCCGGGCAGGATATATTCCGCCCCTTCCCACGGACTCATGAAGTCGAAATTGCGGAAGTCCTGCGCCAGCTGAACCGGCTCATAGACCACGCGCTTGTCGGCTTCGGAGTAACGCAGCTCGACAAACCCGGAGAGCGGGAAGTCCTTGCGCTGCGGATGGCCGCGGAACCCGTAATCGGTAAGGATGCGGCGCAGGTCCGAATTCCCTTCGAACAGCACGCCGTACATGTCGTACACTTCGCGCTCGAGCCAGCCGGCGACCGGCCAGATCGAGGTGACCGACGGCACCGGCTGAACCTCGTCCGTCGTCACGCGGACGCGGATGCGGTGGTTGCGGGTGTAGCTGAGCAGCATGTAGCAGACGTCGAACCGCTCGGCGCGCTCGGGATAATCGACCCCGGCAACCTCCATCAGCGCCTGATAGTGCAGCCCCGCGCCGTCGCGCAGCGCGATCATCGCCTCCGGCAACCGCGCGCGATCGACGGTCAGATTGACCTCACCGACCAGATCGGTCGCCTCGACCAGCATGTCGCCCAGCGCCGCCTGCGCAGCCGCGATCACGCCGTCATTGGCGGCGTATTTCGGAGCCGGGGCCTTCACCGCGTCACCGTGCCGATGCGGCGGATCTTCCGCTGAAGCTGCATCACGCCGTACAGCAGAGCCTCGGCAGTCGGCGGGCAACCGGGGACATAGATGTCGACCGGCACGATCCGGTCACACCCGCGCACGACGCTGTAGCTATAATGATAATAGCCGCCGCCATTGGCGCAGCTGCCCATCGAGATAACGTATTTCGGCTCCGACATCTGGTCGTAGACGCGGCGCAGCGCCGGGGCCATCTTGTTGCACAACGTACCCGCGACGATCATCACGTCCGACTGGCGCGGGGATGCGCGCGGGGCGGCGCCGAACCGCTCCATGTCATAGCGCGGCATATTGACATGGATCATCTCGACCGCGCAGCAGGCAAGGCCGAAGGTCATCCACCACAGGCTGCCGGTGCGCGCCCACTGGAACAGATCTTCGGTCGAGGTGACGAGGAAGCCCTTGTCGTTGAGCTCGCCATTCAGGTCGTTGAAGAACGACTGATCGGGTTGAACGATCGCGCCGCCCGCCATCGGCTGCCCCTGCGCGTTCAGGATCGGAGAAGTCTGGTTCACGTTACTCATTCCCAATCCAGCGCCCCGACCTTCCACGCATAAGCGAGGCCCAGGCCGAGTTCGGCGATGAAGATCATCATGGAAATCCACGCAGCCCACCCAAGATCGAACACCGTCACCGCCCAGGGGAACAGGAACGCCGCTTCAAGATCGAAGATGATGAACAGGATCGCGACGAGGTAAAAGCGCACGTCGAACTGGCTGCGCGAATCCTCGAACGCGGGGAAGCCGCATTCATATTCGGTGAGCTTTTCGGGCGTCGGCTGATGCGCGCCGGTGAAGCGGGCCGCGATCATGGGCAGAAAGACGAAGGCGCTCGACAGCACCAGCGCCACACCCAGGAACAGCAGGATCGGCAGATATTCGGACAGGTCGACCAAGACGGCCCTCGCGGTTGCGGAATCTTGGGGTCGCTTTAGGCCGATGACTGGGGGGCATCAAGGGCGGAAACCCTTGAGAATCATTCGCAACTAACCGACTAGCGGAGGGAAAATGCGACCAATGTGTCCGACCCGCGCGGCGGCTGGTCCGGTTTGCTCGCACCCGGCCACCCGGCATCAGCGACGATGAGCAATCGGTTGCCGTCGCGGGCGAGCTGAGTCGGGTCGACAAGCGGCGCGCCGCGATGCGCGACGGTCACCTCGATCTGCGCCCCGTTGATCCGAAAGCGGATCAGCGAACCGGGAGTGCTGCCATTATGGATCGCGTAATAATCCTCGCCGACGCGGACCAGACCGTCGAGCCCGCGCAGTGGCTTGTCCCCCGCCATCGGAAGCAAGGTCCGCGCTTTGGTGCTGAGGTCGACGGTGGCAATGCCCCGGCCATAGTCGGCGATTACCAGCTGCGTGCCATCGGCGGTGAGCGCGGTTCCCTGGGCCGAACGGGCCACGCCGGGGGCGATCAGCGGGTCGAGCTCGCCGCCGCGCAGCCGATAGACCGCGCCGTTCAGGCCGTCCGACACGAACACCTCGCCATTCGCGGCCGAGACGTCGCCGGGATGGAAGCCCGGTCCGCGCGAGACTTTCGCCTTGAGCCGTCCCTTGCGATCCACCGCGACCAGAGCGCCGGACTCGCATTTCGCGACATCGGGAAGATCGGGGCAGTCGGTCGCGATCCACAGCCATTTGCGGCGCGCATCCCAGGCCAGCCCCATCGGGTGCAGCGTGCCCGCAGGCATCGCCATCCTGGCATCGGCACCCGCGCGGCGGATCAGGATTTTGCGATCCAGTACGCTCGACAGCCAGATGGTCTCGCCATCGGTCGCAACCCCCTCGACCAACCGGTGCTGGGGTGGTGCGGAATAGACCGTCATGGGGGCATCCGCCGCAGCGCCCAGCGCCAGCAGCCACGCCCCCGCGCGGATCACCGCAGCGATCCGGCGAGCAGCTTGTGCAGCTTCGAATGGATCGCGTCGGTCGCGGCGAGAATCTCGCCCTTCGCATGGGCATTGTCGGTGCCACGGAAATCGGTGACGAAGCCGCCAGCCTCCTTGACCAGCAGGATGCCCGCTGCGGTATCCCAGGGCTTGAGGCCGCTTTCCCAGAAGCCGTCATAGCGACCGGCGGCAACCCAGGCGAGGTCGAGCGCGGCCGAGCCGAAGCGGCGGATGCCGGCGACTTCGGGGGCGACCGCGCCAAAGATGCGGCTCCACTCCGCGAAATTGCCATGGCCCAGGAACGGGATTCCGGTGGCGATCAGCGCATCGGCGAGGTCGCGGCGTGACGAAACGCGCAGCCGCTGGCCCTGCAACCACGCGCCTCGGCCCTTTTCGGCCCAGAAGCTTTCATCGGTGATCGGCTGATAGACATAGCCATGCGTGATTTCGGGCTTGCCCTGCGGCCCATGCGGATCCTCGACCGCGATCGACATGCAGAAATGGGGGATGCCGTGCAGGAAGTTGGTGGTGCCGTCGAGCGGATCGATGATCCAGCGCGGCTTGTCCGGATCGCCAGCAATCACGCCGCGCTCCTCGACCAGGAACCCCCAGTCGGGCCGCGCCTTGCGCAGTTCCTCGATCAGCGAGTCCTCGGCGCGCTTGTCGGCCATCGACACGAAGTCCGCCGGCCCCTTGCGGCTGACCTGCAGCTGCTGGACTTCGTTGAAGTCACGCCGCAGCCGCGGCCCCGCCTTGCGCGCGGCACGCTCGATGACGGTGATGAGGCCGGAATGGGAAACCATAAACGCTCCAATACCCCTCTCCCTTTGGGAGAGGGAGGGGCCCATCGCGTCAGCGATGGGAGGGTGAGGGTGAGGTTGGTCTCAAGCCACCCTCACCCAACCCTCTCCCAAAGGGAGAGGGCCTTTAGTCCGCCCGGCGGACGTAGGTCTGCTCGTACACATCGACGACGATGCGCGTGCCGCTCGCGATGTGCGGCGGGACCATGATGCGCACGCCATTGTCGAGGATCGCGGGCTTGTAGGACGACGATGCCGTCTGCCCCTTCACCACCGCGTCGGCCTCGACGATCGTCGCTTCGATGGTGTCGGGCAGCTGGACGCTGATCGCTTCCTCGTCATACAGCTCCATGACGACGTCCATTCCGTCCTGCAGAAACGCCGCAGCGTCGCCGAGCAGGTCGCGGGGCAGCGTCACCTGATCATAGGTTTCCTTGTCCATGAAGACGAGGCCGTCGCCCTCGGGGTAGAGGAACTGGAAATCCTTGGTGTCGAGGCGCACGCGCTCGACCGTCTCGGCGGAGCGGAAGCGGACGTTGTTCTTGCGCCCGTCGCGCAGGTTCTTGAGCTCGACCTGCATATAGGCGCCGCCCTTGCCCGGCTGGGTGTGCTGGATTTTCACCGCGCGCCAGATGCCGTTTTCATATTCGATGATGTTGCCGGGACGGATGTCCACGCCGCTGATCTTCATGGGGATCGCCTACAGTGCTGAGAAAGAACAGGCGCGGCCCTTAGCGATCTACGCGCGATCCGGCAAGCAGCGGATACGGGTCCACCGGCGTCCCCTGATGCCAGCGCTCGCCCGGTGCCATGCGCGCGATGCCGAAATGTAGGTGGTAATTGCCCGCCCCGGCATTGCCGGTGTCGCCGACATAGCCCAACGTCTCGCCCGCGCGCAGCACCCGCCCCTCGGCGATTCCCTCCGCATAGCCGGCAAGGTGGGCATAATAATACATCCACCCGCCATCGGTTGAGCGCTGGTAGAGGGTGATGCCCCCGCCGCCGTTCGAGTAGAACAGCTTCTCCACCCGCCCGTCGGCCGCAGCGATCACCGGGGTGTTCGCCGATGCCATGATGTCGATCCCCTGGTGCGCCCGCGTCCCCCCGCCGCGCGCCTCACCCCAATTGCCGCGCAACGCTGCGCGGGACGCCATAGACAGGAACGATCAGACCGGGGCCGTGAGCGACGACCGGGGCGGGGGCTGGTGTCGGCTTCGCAATCTGCGATGGGCGGGCGTCGGCGGCACTCGGCTCGACCACCCGGATCGTCGCGGCGAGGAAAGCGATCAGGGCGACCGCGCAACCTCCCAGCAGCCACAAAACGATCCGCAGCCGGCTCATTCCTGAAACACCACCGGCGTCCCCGGTGTCACCATCAGCGCCAGCCGCGCCGCGTCCCAATTGGTCAGGCGGATGCAGCCATGGCTCTCGCTCCGCCCGATCAGATGCGGTTCGGGCGTGCCATGGATGCCGTAATGCGGCTTGCTGAGGTCGATCCATACCACGCCCACCGGGCTGTTGGGGCCGGGCGGGAGCAAGGCGTCGGGCTTCTTGTCGCTAACGTCCCAGAACAGCTTGGGATTGTAGTGGAACTCCGGATTGGTCGCGACGCCGTTGATCTTCCAGCTGCCGATCGGCAACGGGTCGCGCTTGCTCCCGACCGTGACGTTGAATTGCGCCGCGAGCATCCCCTTGGCATCGAATACACGCAGCACCTTGTCGGACTTGTCGACCACGACGCGGTTCGCCCTGGGCTGGACCGCGTTAACATTGAGGTCGGTCAGCGTCTTGCGCCATTCGGGCTTGAGGTCGGCGGGATAGTCGCGCGATTGCGGAATCGCGTTCGGCACCTCGACCGGCACCCCGACGGCGAGCCTGGTGTCCGCGCTGTTCAGTTCGATCAGCACCTGCGGCGTGGTGTGGAACATCTCGGCCAGCTTTTCCAGCGCCGAGCGATAGCCCATCGTCTTGAGCTTCGCCTGCGCCTGCGGGTCGCGCGGCCAGGGGCGGACGAACGGACCCGCAAGCATGTCGGCGGTGAGCCGGACGATCCGGGTCGGCCGGATCGCGCGGTGCGCGTGCAGCGCCTGCAAGGTGCGCGCATCGGTCTTGCCGGTGACCGGGATCTGGCGCGTGATCTGGAACGCCTTGAGCGCCGCAGTCAGCCCCTGTCCCTCACGCCCGTCGAGCGGGCCGGGTGGAAAGCCGAGATGGTCGAGGATCACCTGGACATGGAGGATATCGCGGCTCAGCCCAGGCATTGCGGGTGCAGCTTTCTCCGCGGGACTGTTCTGCGCATGCACCGCCACCGCACCGCCAATCGCGAGGGCGACTGCTCCGACCAATCCTGCAACACCCTTGCCCACGCAAATTCTCCTACCGGTTCGGGGGTAGAACGGCGCAACGGCGCAGCGGTTTCCGCGCCTGCCGGTCAGCCGCCAAGAAGCGGAGCGAAGTCCCGCACCGCCGCAGCCTCGTCCCCCGCCCACACCGCGCTCGACACCGCAATGAAGTCCGCGCCTGCGCTTATCAAGGGCAGGGCATTGGCGGGGGTGATTCCGCCGATCGCCACGCACGGGATTTCGAACACCGTCGTCCACCACGACAGGATCGCCGGGTCAGGGCGGTGCGTCGTCGGCTTGGTCGTGGTGGGATAGAAGGCACCGAAGGCGACATAGTCGGCCCCGGCCTCCCCGGCCTCCATCGCCAGATGGCGGCTGTCGTGACAGGTGACGCCGATCTGCGCGGCCGGACCGAGCACGGCGCGGGCTTCGCGGGGATCGCCATCGCCCTGGCCCAGATGCACGCCATCGGCGCCAAGGCGCTTGGCCAGGCTGATGCTGTCGTTGACGATGAACGCGACCTCACGGTCTGCGCAGATCCGCAGCAAAGGATCCGCGAGGCGCGCCGCTTCGTGCTGATCGACGTCCTTGACGCGGAACTGGAAGGCCGCGACCGGCCCGGCGTCGAGTGCCCGCGCCAGCCTGTCGGGGAAGGTACCGCCGACGTCGAGAGGAGAAATCAGATAGAGCTGGCAGGGCGGCCGTTTGTCGTCGCGCTTGAACTGGGCGGCGAATTCGGGGCCGAGCGGGGGCAGGTCGTCATCGTCGATCATCATGCCGCCGCTGATAGGGCGCGAAACGGGCGACGGGAAGCGTCCGTTTCACGCCCCCTGCGCTCAGGCGGCGACCGCCTTGCTGGTCGAGGCGCGGTGGATATCGAAAATCGCGCGGGCGAGCGACGCATCGAACTGGGTGTCGTTCATGCCATGGCGCAGATCCTCGAGCAGCGCGCGGCTGAAGCTGGCGATCATGCCCCGGTTCTTGGCAAGCTCGGCACAGGCTTCGGGGCGCTTGTAGCCACCGGACAAGGCGACGACGCGCAGCACCTTGGGATGGTCGACCAGCGGGTCGAACAGGCCGGGGGTCGCGGGGATCGACAGCTTAGGCATCACCTGCTGCCCCTCGGGGAGTGCGTCGAGCGCCTTGAGGATTTCGTCGCGGAGGATTGCGTCGGCTTCAGCGCGCTCGGGCGACTTGATGTTCACTTCTGGCTCGATGATCGGCATCATGCCGTGTCCGAGCACCTGTGCGCCGATCTCGAACTGCTGCTTCACCACCGCAGCGATCCCCTCGCGGTTGGCGAGGTTGACCACCGAGCGCTCCTTGGTGCCGAACACGCCGAGCCCCTTGGCCTTGGTCAGCAGCGCGTCGAGATCGGGCATCGGCTTCATCAGCTGAACGCCGTTCGCCTCGCCCTCCAGCCCCTTGTCGATCTTGATGAACGGGACAACGCCGCGCTCGATCAACGCTGCCGGGGTCGGCTTGCCATCAACCTGGCCGTCCATCGTGCGTTCGAACAGGATCGCGCCGATCACCTTGTCACCCGAAAAGGCGGGCGAGGTGATGATGCGGCTGCGCATCGCGTGGATCAGGCCGAACATCTCCTCTTCGGTCGACCAGGCGTCGTCCGAAACGCCGTAACCGGCCAGCGCCTTGGGCGTCGAACCGCCCGACTGATCGAGCGCGGCGATGAAGCCACTACCTTCGGCGATCTTGGCGGTCATTTCGGCGGTGTTCATCGCTGGCATCCCTGTTCCGACACTTTGTTGCGCGGCCTATTGCAGCGCGACAAGCGGCTGAAAAGCCTGACAACGATAGCCAAGCGACCGAAAAAATGCCGTCAGCGCGTCAGCGCCGCGACCCCGGGCAGTTCCTTGCCCTCCATCCACTCGAGGAACGCGCCGCCGGCGGTGGAGACGAAGCTCATGTCGCCCGCGACGCCGGCCTGGTTGAGCGCGGCGACGGTGTCCCCGCCCCCGGCGACCGAGACCAAGGACCCTTCCTTGGTCAGCGCGGCGACGGTGTGGGCGAGCGCCATGGTGGCGGTGTCGAACGGCTTGGTCTCGAACGCGCCGAGCGGGCCGTTCCAGACCAGCGTGCGGCAATTCTTGAGCACGTCCGCCAGCGCCTCGCTCGCCGCCGGGCCGATGTCCAGGATCATCTCGTCGGCGGCGACTTCATGGACGTTGCAGGTGCGCAGCGACGGCGGGTTGGCGGCGAATTCCTTCGACACCATCACGTCATAGGGCAGATGGATCGTGCAATTGGCCTTGTCGGCGGCGTCGAAGATCTCATCCGCAGTGCCGGCCAGCTCATGCTCGCACAGCGACTTGCCGACATCGACGCCGCGCGCGGCGAGGAAGGTGTTGGCCATGCCGCCGCCGATGATGAGGTGATCGACCTTCCCCACCATGGCCTTGAGCACGTCGAGCTTGGTCGAGACCTTGGCCCCGCCGACCACTGCCGCGACGGGGTGGTCGGGGTTGCCGAGCGCCTTGTCGAGTGCGTCGAGTTCGGCCTCCATCTGGCGGCCGGCGAATGCGGGCAGGCGGTGCGCCAGCCCCTCGGTCGAGGCATGGGCGCGGTGCGCGGCGGAGAAGGCGTCGTTGACGTAGAGATCGCCGAGCGCGGCGAAGCGGTCGACCGTCGCCGGGTCGTTCTTCTCCTCGCCGCCGAAGAAGCGGGTGTTTTCGAGCAGGCCGATATCGCCGGGCTGAAGCGTGGCGACCGACTCGGCGTCGCCCTCCCAGTCGATGTACCGCACCGGGCGACCCAGCACCTGGCTGAACGGACGGGCAAGCTGAGCCGTCGAGAGTTCGGGGCTCGGCACCTTGGGGCGGCCGAAATGGGCGAGAATCAGCACGATTGCGCCGCGATCGGCGAGTTCGGCGACGGTCTGGACAGCCGCGCGGAAGCGGTTGTCGTCGGTGACCGCACCATCGGCCATCGGGACGTTCAGGTCTTCGCGCACCAGCACACGCTTGCCGGTAACGTCGCCCATATCGTCGAGGGTCTTGAAGGCTCGGGTCATTCTTCGATCCTGATGCTGTCGCCGACGGCAATGCTGCCGGGCGTGATGACTTTGGTGAGCGCGCCGCCGCGCCAATCGGGGGTGAGCGCGGCACGCAGCCCATCGGCCAGCGCCTCCATCCGCTCACAGGGTTCGGTCTCGCAGGTGATTTCGAGGACGACGTCCGCGCCGATGCGGATGCGGGTACCGGGGGTCTGGGGCAGGTCGAAATTCTCGACCAGCAGGTTGGCGCGACGCTGTTCCCACGGGATCGAGTGGCCGACCTGAGCCATCGCGGCGTCCCAGTCGTTCGCCTCGATCAGGCTGACCTGGCGCTTGTAGGGCTGGCCCTTCATCGCGCCGCGAAAATCGCCGCCGATACCGCCTTCGAGCGTGACGGTGGCGTGGTCGATGGTCTCCATCGGCCCCTTTGGGATGGCGTGGCGGGCAATGCCTGCAATCCGGCCGGTCATGCGATCGCTCCGGTTGAGCGGGTAATTTCATACCCGTTCCTGACAAGTCTGACGTTTTTCGCCATGTGTATGCGCGTGTCAGGCTGACACGTGGCGCTGCCGGTCGGGGTCGGGAGGGAGTGACTGTGCGTCATGGTTCGACCCTAACCGAAAGGGGCGGCTGTAGGAAAGCGGCCGCCTGCCAATCCGATGGTTCAGCGGGGTGACAGGCCCTCCCCCAGCCCCTCCCGCAAGCGGGAGGGGAGCATGTTGCGCCCTACCGCTTGCGGCAGTGTGGTTGTCGGGTTCAGCCCAGCTTCGCCATGGTGCTGGCGGTATCGACCATGCGGTTCGAGAAGCCCCATTCATTGTCGTACCAACTGACCACGCGGACCAGCTTGCCGTCGATGACTGCGGTTTCGAGGCTGTCGATGGTCGACGATGCCGGGTTGTGGACGATGTCGATCGACACCAGCGGCTCGTCGCTGAATGCGAGCACGCCGACCAGCGGGCCGCTTTCCGACGCGGCCTTGAGGATCGCGTTGACCTCTTCCTTGGTCGTGTCGCGCTTCGGCGTGAAGGTCAGGTCGATCAGCGAGCCGTCCGGCACGGGGACGCGCACCGACGAGCCGTCGAGCTTGCCCTTCAGCTCCGGAAGCACCTCACCCACGGCGCGCGCGCGGCGCCGGTGGTGGTCGGAATCATGCTCATCGCCGCAGCGCGGGCGCGGCGCATGTCGTCATGGATCTGGTCGAGGATCTTCTGATCGTTGGTGTAGGCGTGGATCGTGGTCATCAGGCCACGTTCGATGCCGATGCTGTCGTTCAGCACCTTGGCCACCGGCGCGAGGCAGTTGGTGGTGCACGATGCGTTCGACACGATCGTGTGGCCGGCCTCGAGCTTGTCGTGGTTGACGCCATAGACGACGGTCAGGTCGACATTCTTGCCCGGGGCCGAGATCAGCACCTTCTTCGCGCCGGCATCGATATGCTTCTGGGCCGACGCGCGGTCGGTGAAGAAGCCGGTGCATTCGAGGACGAGGTCGACGCCATTGGCGGCGTGCGGCAGGTTCGCGGGATCGCGCTCCTTGGTCACCTTCACGCGCTTGCCGTCGATGATCAGGTCATCGCCGTCCGCGCTCACGGTGCCGGGATATTTGCCGTGCACGCTATCACGGCTGAACAGCCAGGCGTTCGACTTGGCGTCCGCCAGGTCGTTGATCGTCACCAGTTCCAGACCGCTGTCGGGGCGCTCCAGAATGGCGCGCGCCACCAGACGGCCAATGCGTCCGAATCCGTTGATCGCAACCTTCGTCATTCGTCTCTCCTTAGACGGCAAGTTAGACGGCAAGCCGTTCGATAATCTGGGGCACGATCGCGTCGGCGGTCAGCCCGAAATGGCGGTAAAGATCCTCGGCCGGACCCGACGCGCCAAAGCCGTCGATGCCGAAATTGAGACCGTGGATGCCGGTGTAACGCTGCCAGCCAAAAGTGCTGCCCGCCTCGATCGAGACGCGGAGCACGTTGCGGGGCAGGATGTCGTCGCGATAGGCGGCGGGCATCGCGTCAAACGCCTCGGTGCAGGGCATCGAGACGACATCGGCACCGATCCCCTGCGCTTCAAGCGCGGCGCGGATATCGACCGCAATCTCGACTTCCGAACCGGTGGCGAGCAGGATGACCTTGCGCTCGGCCTGCGCTGCCTCGAGGCGATAGGCACCGTTGGCGATCTGGGCGACCTGCCCCTCAGCGACAAGCGGACGGAGATTCTGGCGAGTGAGGACCAGCATCGACGGGCCATCGGTGGTGCGCAGCGACAGGTGCCAGGCGGCGGCAGTTTCGACCGCGTCGCACGGACGCCAGACGTTGAGATTGGGCATCGCGCGCAGGCTCTGCAGATGCTCGATCGGCTGGTGCGTCGGGCCGTCTTCGCCGAGGCCGATGCTGTCATGCGTCATGACATAGACGACGCGCGCGCGCTGGAGTGCCGACAGGCGGATCGCGCCGCGCGCATAGTCGGAGAAGACGAGGAAGGTGCCGCCATAGGGGATGATACCGCCATGCAGCGCCATGCCGTTCATCGCGGCGGCCATGCCGAATTCGCGGATGCCGTAATAGACATAGCGGCCAGCATAGTTTTCGGCGGTGAGCGGGCCGGTCGCCTTGGTCTTGGTGTTGTTGGAGCCGGTGAGGTCGGCCGAGCCCCCGATCAGTTTCGGGCAGGTTTTCGGTCAGCGGTTCGAGCGCCATTTCGCTCGACTTGCGCGTCGCGACCTTGGGCGGGTTGGCGAGCAGATCGGCAATGTAGCTGTCTAGGTTGAAGGCCGGGAGGTCGCCCGCCATGCGGCGCTCGAACTCGGCGCGGTCGGCATGGGCGGCGAGGCGTGCGGTCCACTCGGCCTTGGGCGCAGCGGCGCGCTTGCCCGCGTCGAGCCACGCGGCTGCAATGTCGGCGGGAATTTCAAACGGAGCGTGGTTCCAGCCGAGCGCTTCGCGGGCGGCGGCAACTTCCTCGGCACCCAGCGGCGAGCCGTGAACCTTGCTGGTCCCGCCCTTGTTCGGGGCGCCCTTGCCGATCACCGTCTTGCAGCGGACCAGCGAGGGGCGCGGGTCGGCGAGCGCGGCGTCGAACGCCGCAGCGATGCTGGCCGGATCGTGCCCGTCGCAGGCGACGACATGCCAGCCGGTCGCTTCGTAGCGGGCGGGGATATTCTCGCTCGACGACAGCGACACCTTGCCGTCGATGGTGATGTCGTTGTCGTCCCACAGCACGATCAGGCGACCGAGCTTGAGATGCCCGGCAAGGCCGATCGCCTCGTGGTTGATGCCCTCCATCAGGCAGCCGTCACCCGCGATCACCCAGGTGCGGTGATCAACGATCGAGTCATCGAATACGGCGTTGAGGTGACGCTCGGCGAGCGCCATGCCGACCGCCATGGCGAGGCCCTGACCGAGCGGGCCGGTGGTGCATTCGATCCCGGGCAGCTCGAAATTCTCGGGGTGCCCGGCGCAGGGCGACCCGACCTTGCGGAAGTTGCGGATGTCGTCGAGCGTCGGACGGGCATAGCCGGTCAGGTGCAGCAGCGAATAGATCAGCATCGAGCCGTGGCCTGCCGACAGCACGAAGCGGTCGCGGTCGGCCCATTTGGGGTCGGTCGGGTCGTACTTCAGATAGTCGCTGAACAGCACGGTCGCGACATCGGCCATGCCCATCGGCATGCCGGGATGGCCCGAATTGGCGGCCTCCACCGCGTCCATCGACAAGGCGCGGATGGCGTTGGCGCGGTCGGCGAATGAAATGGTCACGGCATATCCCCTTTCGGGCCTGCGCGCGTCGCGTTGAGTCTCGCCACGGCCCGGCGAATCGAAGTTGGCGTGCCAATGGGGCGCGCGGGCGCAGTCGTCAACCGCGCGGGGTTGCGGCGCGGGTAAAGCCCCCCTATCCACCCCCGCATGGCGGATGCGGCACCTTCCGCGCTCGACCGGATCGAGCGCGCCCTTTGCGCGGATCGAGGCTGCGGCGGCGCGCCGTGTGCCTTCGACGCCGAACGGCTGGAACAACGCCACGCGGCGCTGCGCGGGCGGGTCGAGGAGGCGATCGCGGCGCTCGATGCGGTGATCGCGCAGGAGGGCGAGGACTGATGGGTCAGGTGACGCTGACCATCGCAGGGCGCAACCATGTCATTGCCTGCCGCGATGGCGAGGAACTGCATCTCGAACGGCTCGGTGCGCTGCTCGAGCGGCATACCGACACCGCAATACGCGCATCGGGCGGGATGAGCAGCGAGCGGACCCTGCTGTTCCTGGCGCTGATCCTGGCCGATCAGGTCGATGAGGCAGAGCGCAACCCGCCGGGGGCGTGTCGCCGGTGCTGCTCGACAATCTGGCGGACCGGCTGGAAGCGGTCGCAACCGCTCTTGAGGATTCGGTCGCGAAGCCCTAAATTGACGGTGGCGGGTACTGCCCGGTGCGAGCTTTAGCGATTATCCCTGAGGCGATTCATCATCCATGGGGGCTGTCCCTGCTCAGGTCCTGGCCTGTGGCACATGGTCCCCACCTGACGTAAACGGCGTCAGAGGATATTCAAGCACACGGCCCATGGTGGTCCCGCCAACTGTTGATTTGGCAGCGAAGCTGCGCGGTTCCAGCTCGGAATGCGGGCTGGCACCGCCGCCTCGCCGGAGGCGAGACGCAGAAGGATGGCTGACGATAAACGGACCCTGCGCGCCCGGATGCGCGCGCTGCGCGACGAGTTTGCGATGACGATCGGGGGCGTGATCGAGCCGCCGCCCGCTTTGCTCGCACGGTTCGCGCCGGGGGTCGTCGTTTCCTCCTATGTCCCGGTCGGCAGCGAGGCCGATCCGACCGCGATCGCATGGGCGGCGCGCGAGGCGGGGTGCACCATCGTGCTGCCGCATGTCACAAGCCGCGAATCGCCGGTGCGCTTCTTTGCGTGGGAACCGGAGCATGTGCTGATCGACGGGCCGCTTGGCCTCCGCCAGCCGGACGACAACGGGCCGGAATGCGATCCCGATATCGTGCTGGCTCCCTTGCTGGCGTTCGATGCGGCGATGAACCGGCTGGGTCAGGGCGCGGGCCATTATGACCGGGTATTCGAGCGGCTGCCCGATGCGTGGCGAATCGGCATCGCCTGGTCGGTCCAGCAGGTCGAGGCCTTGGCGATCGATGTCTGGGACATGCCGCTGCATGGCGTCGTCACCGAAGCCGCCGCGCATGGCGAGGCGGCGGAATGACCCCGTCTTGGCGCAAGCCTGTCGGCGCGTTCGCAATCGTCGTGCTGATCATCATCTGGTGCGTCGCGGTGGCGAGCCTGTCGCGGATCGTCGGCCAGTGGCCGGTCCTCATCCAGCTGGTCTTCTACGTCTTTACCGGGATCGTGTGGATCCTGCCGCTCAAACCACTGCTGCGCTGGATGGAAACCGGCCGCTGGGGGCTGCCCAAACCCTAGAGGTACGGCACGCCGTAATAGGCGTACACTTCCTGCCCATAGGCGCGGTCGTAGCTCGGTTCGTCGCCTTCGCGGTCATAATAGGGCGCGTTTTCCAGCTTTTCCTTGCTGAGCGACACGACATAGCCGTCCTTGTCGGTATCGTAGGTCAGCGCCTGCCACGGCACCGGATAATGGCGGTGGCCGATGCCGAACAGGCCACCAAACGCCATCACGGCATATTCGGCCTTGCCCGACACCTTGTCGACCATGAAGCGTTCGACATGGCCGAGCTTTTCGCCGGAGGTGTCATAGACGGTCGTGCCTTCGACGCGGTCAGAGGCGATCAGGGGATTTGGGCTGTCGACGGTGGGATTCATCGCATCTCTCCTCGATTTTAGGGACTGGACGATCAACGCATGAGCGGCGCGCTTGTGCCGAGCGACCCGGGATCGTAGCAGATGCGACCATGCGTATCCTGACCCTCGCAGCCTTGCTGCTCGCCTCCACTGCCCCCGCCCTCGCCCAGACCGCCAAGGTCGCGCCGGTCCTGACCACGCCCGAGGCGAAGGATGTGTGGACCTATGCCCGTCCCGCCGAAGCGCGGGTGACTCATGTCGATCTCGACCTGCACCTTGATTTCGCGGCGAAGACGATCAGCGGGGTCGCGGTGCTGGATATCGAGGTGGCGAAGGGTGCGAAGGAGATCGTGCTCGACACGCTCGACCTCAATATCGCGGCGGTGACCAACGAGAATCACGTCAAGCTGTCGCACAAGGTCGGCCCGAAAGACCCGCAGCTCGGCAGCCCGCTGACCGTCCAGCTCGACGGGGCGAAGAAGATCCGCATCGCCTATGTCGCCAGCCCCGGTGCCCGCGCGCTGCAATGGCTCACCCCCGAGCAGACTCAGAGCAAGACCCTGCCCTTCCTGTTCAGCCAGGGGCAGTCGATCAACAATCGCAGCTGGATTCCAACGCAGGACAGTCCGGGTATCCGCCAGACCTGGTCGGCGACAATTACCGTTCCCGACGGCTTTGTTCCAGTCATGAGTGGCCAGATGCTGGATGGCGACAAGGGCGAGCTGGTCCCGCACTATCGCCGCAAGTTCCGCTTCCGGATGGACAATCCGGTCCCGCCCTATCTGATCGCGATCGCGGTGGGCGACCTCAAGTTCAAGGAAGTCGGACCGCGCACCGGGGTTTGGGCCGAGGCGGGGATGATCGACGCCGCCGTCTCCGAATTCGCCGATATCGAGAAGATGATCGATGCGGCCCAGGCGCTGTACGGCCCCTATCGCTGGGGCCGCTACGACATGCTCGTGCTGCCGCCGTCCTTCCCCTATGGCGGGATGGAGAACCCCAATCTCACCTTCTTTACCCCGACGATCATTACGGGCGACAAGTCGAACACCGACGTCCTCGCGCATGAGCTTGCGCATAGCTGGTCGGGGAACCTCGTCACCAACGCGACCTGGGCGGACGGGTGGCTGAACGAGGGCTTCACCACCTATTTCGAGAACCGGATCATGGAGGCGCTGTACGGCAAGGAGCGTGCGGCGATCTATTCCGACCTGGATTATGCGGGGATGCTGCGCGACGTGAAGAATGCAGGCGGCGAGGCGGCACCGTCGACGCGGCTGCGTGGCGAGCCGGGGGGCGATGCGGGGCAGCTCGCGTATCTGAAGGGCAGCATCTTCCTGCGCACGATCGAGGTCGCGGTGGGACGGACCCGCTGGGACGCCTATCTGCGCGGTTATTTCGACCGGTACGCCTTCCAGCCGCAGACCAGCGCGGGGTTCCTCGCCGATATCCGCACGCATCTGATCAAGGGCGACAAGGCGCTGGAGGCCAGGCTGCAGCTCGACCGCTGGGTCTATCAGCCGGGCGTGCCGTCGAACGCGGTACAGGTGAAATCGGCGACCTTGGCCAAGGTCGATGCGCAGCTCGCCGCGTTCAACGCGGGCGGACCGGCGTCGGCGATCGACGCCAAAGGATGGCAGACGCAGCAATGGCAGCGGCTGCTCGGCAACCTCCCCGCCAGCAGAGCGCGGCGCGGCTGGCCGAGCTGGACGCGGCGCTGGGGCTGACGCGGTCGCAGAACGCCTATGTCCAGTCGGCATGGTTCGATCTGGCGATCGCCAACCGCTACGAACCCGTCGTGCCGGCGCTGGAGGAGTATCTGACCCGCGTCGGCCGCAATTTGCTGGTGACGCCGCTCTATCGCGGGCTGAAGGCACAGGGCGAATGGGGCGAACCGATCGCGCGGCAGATCTTTGCGAAGGCGAAGCCGGGCTACCATCCGGTGACGGTGGGGGCGGTGACGCGAATCCTCGACCCGAAGTGACCTGACGCACGGCGTGACGAAATCTTCACGCATCTGGGGCAGCTTGCACCGGAAGGATCCATTATGGATGAGATCCCAAGCGGGGCACGCGCGATGTCGGAGAGTGAACAAGCCGTCCAGTCATCGGCGTTGCGCGAGATCATCGCGCACGCCAGCGACCGTTCGAGTCCCGACGCGGTCATCAGCCGCGCGTTACAGGCGGTACGCGCGCATCTCGGCCTGCAGGTCGCCTATGTCTCCGAATTCGTCGGCAATGATTCGGTGTTCCGCGTCGTCGATGCGCCGGGGCTGGAGCACCTCGCCAAGGCCGGCGACGTCCATTCGCTCGACGATGTCTATTGTCGGCATATCCTGGAGGGGCGGCTACCCGAACTGATCCCCGACACCGCCGCCGAACCGATCGCGGCAGCGATGCCGATTACCGGCGCGGTGCCGATCGGCGCGCATGTCAGCGTGCCGATCCGGCTGTCGGACGGGCGCACCTATGGCATGTTCTGCTGCCTCGGACCCTTCGCCAATCCATCCCTGAACCCGCGCGATCTGGGCATGATGCGCGCCTTTGCCGATCTGGCTGCGTTCGAGATCGAGCGTGACCTGGGCAATCGCGAAGAAACCGCCGCGTCGCGCGCGGCGATCGAACAGATCATTGCCGGTGAGTTGATGGAGATCCACTATCAGCCGATCTTCAGCCTCTCACAGGGACGGCCTGCCGGTTACGAGGCACTCGCGCGGATCAGCGTCGAACCCTATCGCTCGCCCGACAAATGGTTCGATCAGGCCAGTCGCATTGGCATGGGCGTGGCGTTCGAGCTGTTCGCGATCGACCGTGCGTTGCGCGGCCTGTCGCAGCTTCCCGACCATAGCTATCTGTCGGTCAACGCCAGCCCGGCCACGGCTATGTCGCCCGATCTGACCGATATCCTGCGCCGCGCGCCGCTCAACCGCGTCGTGCTGGAAGTCACCGAGCATGACCGGGTTTCGGACATCTGCACGCTGCTGGAGCGTCTCGCACCGCTGCGCGCCGAGGGGCTGAAGATCGCGGTGGACGATGCCGGATCGGGCTATAGCGGGCTGCAGCAGATCATCCAGATGCGCCCAGATCTGGTGAAGCTCGACCGGTTCCTGATCGAGGACATCCAGCATGATCCGGGCCGCCGCGCACTCGCCGCCGGACTGATGATGTTTGCGCGCGATACGGGCAGCCGGTTGATTGCCGAGGGTGTCGAACGCGAGGACGAACTGGCGGTGCTGCGCGCGCTCGGCATCGATCTGATCCAGGGCTATTTGCTGGGACGGCCGCAGCCGCTGGCGGCGATCGTTGCGGAAAATGCGGTCGGGCTGCGCGCGGCGAGCTGATCGCTACAGGCTACGCTTCCCCTTGGTCTGGCTGGTCAAATGGAAGCCGAAGCAGCGGTCGCAGCGATAGGGACGCAGGGGGATGTCGGCGGCAAGCGCGGCCTCCAGCGCCGCGTCGCCGTCCGCGAAGCGCCGCTTGCGGTAGCAGACGCTCAGCCTTGTCGTGCGTGCCACGCCAGCCACAGCCAGGCAGCGATCAGCGCGGCACCGCCGATCGGGGTGATTGCGCCGAGCCAGCGCGGTGCGCCGAGCGCCATGGCGTAGAGCGTCCCGGCAAAGAGCGCGCCGCCCGCGACGAACAGCCAGCCCGGTCCCTTCGCGCCCATCTGCACCGCGACCAGCGCCGCGACCGCGTGGATCAGCTGATAGGTGCCACCGGTGCGCAGCCATTCGGCGGCCTTGCCCTCCGCCCCATGCGCCCCGAACGCGCCTGCGCCGACGGCGATAGCGCCCGAGAGGGCGGCCAATGCGACGAGCCAGTTCATTGCAGCCACTCGATCCAGCTGTCCGATTGAGCGATCAACAGCGCCGCGCCTACCGCGACCGCCGCGACGCTGATCATCAGCACAGCTCCGGCCAGCATGTCCTTTGCAGCCTTGATCTCGGGATGGATGCCGGGGTGCAACGGGTCGATGACCGCCTCCAGCGCCGAGTTGATCAGCTCCAGCGCAAGCACCAGCGCAACCGTAACCGCGACAATGGCCCACCAGATTGGTGCCGGCCGCAGAACGATGAGGCCGATGAGCGCTGCTATGGCGACGGCTGCCTGGGTACGAAAGCTTGCCTCGCGTAGCCAGGCGGCGTGCCATCCTGCCAGAGCAAAGCCGACACGCTCACGAAGCTTGGGGTTCTTCACAGGCGATCGTCGTCCTCGACCGTGTCGGACGGCAGCGGATCGGGCGCGTCGCGACGGCCGGGGCGCCAGTCGAGGTCGGGATCGCCCATGATCGCTTCCCGCGCGGCGAGCAGGCTGCCCGCTTCATGCTGGATGCGCAGCCGTTCGCGGTCGCGACGGCGGTAGAGATCTTCGGTGCGGTCGATCTGTTCGAGGTCGATATCGACCGCCTCCATCGCCTTGCGCGCCATCAGGATCGCCGATTCCATCACTTCGCGCACTACGCCCTTGACCGGCGTACCCTTCAGCTTGAGCAGCGCGCGCCGATCGAAGGTGCGCACGAAGATCGATGCGTTGGGGAAGGATTCGTGCACCGCCTCGACCAGTTCCGGGCCGATCTTGTCGCCGTCGATGCAGAACAGGATCAGCTGCGCATCCGCCGCGCCCGCCTGTCGCAGCATGTCGATGCGGGTGCCGTCGCCATAATAGACCTTGGCCCCGAACTGGCCGGCGATGTCGATCATCTCGATATCGGTGTCGATCAGCGTGACCCCGATGCCCTGGGCATTGAGCATCTGACCCACCGTCTGGCCGAAGCGGCCATAGCCGACGATCAGCGCGTTCGACCCGTCGGACACCGGGCCTTCGCGCTCGCCGGTCGCTTCGCTCTCCTCGACGCGGAAGCGGGCGGTGAACATCATCAGGAACGGCGTGGTCGCCATCGACAGGGTGACGACCGCACTGAACACGCTGACCGCTTCGGGCGCGATCAGCAGCGCGTTCTGCGCCTGGGCGAACAGGACGAAGCCGAATTCGCCGCCCTGGCTGAGCAACAGGCCCAATGCGAGCGCCTGACGCCACGGCATGCGGAATGCCATGGCGAGGCCGGTGATAACCACTGTCTTGGTCGCAATCAGCGCGGCGGCCATGCCGAGCACGAACACCGGGCGCTCGGCGATGGCCGACAGGTCGAGCATCATGCCGACCGAAAGGAAGAACAGGCCGAGCAGAATCGAGCGGAACGGCTCGATGTCCGCCTCCAGCTCGTGCCGGTAGGGACTGTCGGCGAGCATCACGCCCGCGATGAATGCGCCGAGCGCCGTCGAGAGGCCGATCGACTGCATCAGCGCGGCGCTGCCGACGACGGTGAACAGGCCGGCAAATACGAACAATTCGCGCTCGCCCCAATTACCGATCAGCTTGAACAACGGGCGCAGCAGGTAGCGGCCCGCGAGTACCAGTCCGGTGATTGCGGCGACGGTGTAGATGGCGAGCAGCCAGCCGGAAGGGCCCTGCGCATCCGCCGGATTGCGGCTGAGGATCGCGATGATCGTGATCAGCGGGACGATCGAGATGTCCTGAAAGAGCAAGGTCGAGAAGGCGCGTTCGCCGAACGGGGTGCGCAGTCTCCCGGCGCTTTGCAGCATCGGCAGGACCTGTGCGGTCGAGGACAGAGCGAGCGGCAGGCCGAGCGCGAGCGCGGCGGGGGAGCGAGAAATTCGCGCCGAATCCGATCACCACGCTGAGCGCCAGTCCGCACAGCACGACCTGCAGCAGGCCGAAGCCGAAAATGTCGCGCTTCATGCGCCACAGCCGCGACGGGCTGAGTTCGAGGCCGACGAGAAACAGCAGCAGGGCGATGCCGAATTCGGCGATGCCCATCTTGGTCTCCGCCTCACCCACCAGGTTGAGCAGTTGCGGCCCGACCAGAGCACCGGCGACGAGGTAGCCGAGCGTCGCGCCCAGCCCCATGCGGCGGAAGATCAGGACGAAGAGCAGCGCGAAGCCGAGCAGCGGCGCGCCCTCTGCGACGAAGCTGTGTGCGGCGCTGTGGTCCATCAGGCGGCCTTTTCGCGGAGGGCGAGTGCTGCAGCCTCGGCCACCGCTTCGAAGGCGAGGCGGATCGAGGGGTGGCGCGCGCTGTGCGGGAGTGCGGGGGGTGAAGAGATCGAGACCGGGCCAATCGGGCGGCGTGTCGCACTCCCCGGCCAGCCAGTTTGTCAGCGCCGCGCGGGTCATATCGAGTTCTGCCGCCGTGCGACCGATGGCGTGCGCGCCCATCAGCGACGCCGATGCCTGACCGAGCGCGCAGGCGCGGACCTGCATGCCGAGCGCAACGACGCGGCCCTCGGCGTCGAGATCAACATCGACGGCCACCCGGCTGCCGCAGACCGGGGAGCGTTTCTCGATGCTCGCCATCGGACTGGCGAGGCGCTGGTGATGGGGGATGCTGGCAGCGAGCCGCAAAATCTGTGTATTGTAGAGCGGCTGGGTCATCGCTCCGATGTAACCACGTCCGACCCGTTCGCAAGCGCGTCGTCGTCGGCGTCGGTGTCGTTGCCGAATACCGGTTCGCCGCGGCGGCGGCGGTCGACGAATTCGGCGATGCTGGCGCT
The DNA here is from genome assembly GCF_024700005.1 of Sphingomonas sp. J344. Lineage (NCBI taxonomy): Bacteria > Pseudomonadati > Pseudomonadota > Alphaproteobacteria > Sphingomonadales > Sphingomonadaceae > Sphingomonas > Sphingomonas sp. J344. The sequence goes on from NZ_JAJONB010000002.1 coordinate 745,645, forward strand.
GGTAGCGTTGAGCAACGGATAGGTCCGTGCCTGGGTCATCCATTCGGGGCGCTGCGCCGGGCCGCCGCTGACCGTGTCGACGACCAGCGCGACGAGCAGGAAGGCGAGGCTGGCGAGGATCAGCCCCTTGATCGCACCGAACGCCACGCCGAGCGCGCGGTCGACCGGCCCGAGGAACCCGGAGCGGGTACGCGACCCGATCGAATTGGCAACCACGCGCCCACCGAAATAGGCGATGCCGCCGAGCAGCGCGAAGGCGAGCACCGCCGCCCCCTGCACCGTCCCGACCGGTTCGGCCAGCGCTGCGGCGACGGGGGGTGTGGAGAAATCGAATCGCGGCGACGACGAGCAGCCACGCCATCAGCGACAGCACTTCGGTGACGAAGCCGCGCATGAACCCGGTGATCGCTGCGGCCCCGACGCCCAGCAGCACCAAGATGTCGATCGCCGTCAGTCCCATTGCCAAGCCCTTCCCGCAGCAGCCCGCTCAATAGCCCCGCCGCGTCGCCGGGCGAAGCGGGAAATCGCACTTTTGTCCCGCATCGGAAACCATATTGTTTTTCGATAAATTTTGTTGACAGGCATGGCCGACAAGATTATCGAATATCAATATCTCTCATATTGGAGATCGATACATGGCAACGTTAAAATCGGGCGACCCACTGCTGGGATTCACATTGCTCCTCCTTCGTCTGCTGATGGTCATCATGGGCATGCTGATCATCGCGGGGATCGTCGCGGTGGCTGCGCTGCTCGCCTTTCCCGACCAGCAATTCGCACCGCAGCTGACCGATGCGACGCGCGGAACGGTCTGGTGGGTGACCGCGGGGGCGGCGATGCTGGTCCTCATCCTTGGGCTCGGCATTGCGTTCATTCGCACGCTGATCCGGATCATCGACACGGTCGGCGACGGCGATCCGTTCGTTCCCGAAAACGCCGAACGGCTGGGCCGCATGGGGTGGATCGCATTGGCTCTGCAGGGGGGCAATCTCGTCCTGGTGCCGCTGGTCGGGGTAATCGCCGAGCATCTCGGCACCCACAGG